>NTHE01000014.1 GCA_002551355.1 Streptomyces sp. man185
GTATAAGAGACAGCCCCCCAGGTGCCCGCCATGCCGCTGCCGGCGGCCGACGCCCCCCGGGGGCCCGTCGCCGGGAGCCGCCGGGTCGCGCTGGCCGACCCGGCCGAACCGCCGGCCGCCGCGCCGTCGGCGACCGCCAAGCCGAGGAACGTCCGGCTGGCCGCCCTGGGGGAGCGGTCCGCCGCACCGGCGGCCCCTGCCCTGCCGCCCGCCGAGCCGGCGGCGGCTGCCGTGCCCGCCGCCGCACCGGTGACCCCGGTCCCGGTGAAGGCCGTGGGCGAGCTGCGCCGGGAGCTGCGCAGCGGCCTCGCCGACGTCCTGCAGATGCCGGAGGACGACATCGACCCCGGCCGCAACTTCATGGACCTGGGCCTGGACTCCATCCTCGGCGTGGAGTGGGTCAAGGCCATCAACAAGAAGTTCGGGACCGACCTCGCCGCCACGAACCTCTACGACCACCCGTCGGTGCGCGAACTCGCGGACCACGTCCGGGGCCGACTGGCGGCGTCCGCGCCCGTGCCTGCCGTGCCCGCGCAGCGGACGCCCGTGGCGGAGGCGTCCGCCGGCGCCGCGGAGCCCGTCGCGTCGCCGGCCCCCGGCCGTCCCCGGATCGCGCGGGCGGCGCTGCTGGAAGGGGTGCGCAACAGCCTCTCCGACGTGCTGTTCCTCGCCCCCGAGGACATCGCCGCCGACCGCGACTTCGTCGCCCTCGGCATGGACTCCATCGTCGGCGTGGAGTGGGTGAAGGTCCTCAACAAGAACTACGGGACCTCGCTCGCGGCCACCGAGCTCTACGACCACCCCACGGTGCGCAGACTCACCGAGTTCCTGCTGACCCAGGTGGAGTCGGCCCCGGCGCCCGCACCGGCCGCCGCGGTGGCGGACGGACCCGCACCGGCCGCGGCGGTCGAGCTCGCGCCGACGGTGGTCGAGCCTGCGCCAGTGGTGCCGGTCCAGCCCGTACCGGTCGCGGTCGCGCCCGCCCCGGTGGCGCCGGTCGAGCCCGAGCCCGCCTCCCGCGCGGCCGACAAGGTGGCCGTCGTCGGGATGTCCGGGCGCTATCCCGAAGCGGCGGACCTCGACGCCTACTGGGACAACCTCATCGGCGGCCGTGACTGCGTGAGCGAGGTCCCGCCGTCGCGCTGGGACGTCTCGCGGCACTACGACCCCAGGCCCGGGCAGCAGGCGAAGACGTACTCCAAGTGGCTCGGACACCTCGCGGACGCCGACCACTTCGATCCGCTGTTCTTCAACATCTCCCCGCTGGAGGCCGAGGGCATCGACCCGCAGCACCGGCTGTTCCTCCAGGAGGCGTACCGCGCGTTCGAGGACGCGGGGTACGACCCGCAGTCCCTCGCCTCCCGCAAGTGCGGGGTCTACCTGGGCATCAGCGGCAGCGAGTACAGCTTCCTGGTGTTCGGGGGAGAGGGCACGTCCGCGTCCGCGACGAGCAGCAGCAACGCCATCGCCGCCTCGCGCATCGCCTACTACCTCAACCTCAAGGGCCCGGCCGTCGCCGTCGACACGGCCTGCTCGTCCTCCCTGGTCGCGCTGCACCTCGCCCGTCAGGCGCTGCTGAGCGGTGAGATCGACATGGCGCTCGTCGGCGGCGTCTCGCTGTACCTGCTCCCCGACACCTACGTCGGCATGTGCCAGGCCGGGATGCTCTCCCCGGACGGCCGGTGCAAGACGTTCGACAACAGCGCCGACGGCTTCGTGCCGGGCGAGGGCGTGGGAGCCCTGGTGCTCAAGCGCCTCGGTGACGCCGAGGCCGACCGCGACCACGTCCACGGCGTCGTCGCGGCGTCCGGCATCAACCAGGACGGCAGGACGAACGGGATCACCGCGCCGAGCGCCGCCAGCCAGAGGGACCTCGTCCGCACGGTCTACGACCGCCACGGCATCGACCCGGCGACCATCGGCTACGTCGAGATGCACGGCACGGGCACGAAGCTGGGCGACCCGATCGAACTCTCCGCGCTGGGCGCCGTGTACGGGGAGTCGGGGGTCCCCGCCCGGTCCTGCGCCATCGGAGCGGTCAAGAGCAACATCGGGCACACCTCCGAGGCCGCCGGGGTCGCCGGCGTGCACAAGGTGCTGCTGAGCATGCGGCACGGTGCGCTGGCGCCGTCCCTCAACTTCACCTCGCCCAACGAGCACTTCGACTTCGAGACCTCGCCCTTCCGCGTCGTCACGGCCCCCGAGCCGTGGGAGCCGCCGTCCGGCGACCGGCCGCGGCGAGCCGCCGTCAGTTCGTTCGGCTTCAGCGGCACCAACGCGCACGTCGTGCTGGAGGAGTACCGCGCCCCGGAGGACGAGGCCCCGGCCGGGCCGGAGCCCGTCGTCGTCGCCCTGTCCGCCAGGACCGGGGAACAACTGGACGACCTGGCGCGGAACCTGCTCGCGTTCCTCGACGACGAGCCCCGGCCCGGCCTGGCGCGCCTGGCGTACACGCTCCAGGTGGGCCGGGAGGCGATGGAGGAGCGGCTGGCGTTCGTGGCGGGCTCGCTCACGGAGGTCGTCAGCGGGCTCAGGGCGCATCTGGACCGGGCGGACCACGGCGCACCCCTGCGCGGCCGGGTGACGCCGGACCTGACGGCCCGCCAGGAGGACGACGAGCGTCAGCGGGAGCTCGTACGGACGTGGACCGCGGCCAAGGACCTCCGGCGGCTCGCGGAGGCGTGGACCGAGGGCTGCGCCGTCGACTGGAGCGCGCTCCGGACCGGCCCCGCCCCCCGGCGCCTGCCGCTGCCGGCCTACCCCTTCGCCAAGGAGCGGTACTGGGTCGAAGCGAAGCCGAGCCCTGCGGGCGCGCCGGCCGCGGCCCTGCATCCGCTGCTGCACCGCAACACGTCCGGGTTCGGGTCCCAGCGCTACACCTCGACGTTCACCGGCGACGAGGACTTCCTCGCCGACCACCGCGTGCGGGGCCAGAAGGTCCTGCCGGGCGCGGCGTACCTGGAGCTGGTGCGGGCCGCCGTGGCCGACGCCTCCGGAGCGGCGGCGCCCACGGGGCTGGCGCTGACCGACGTGGTCTGGTCCCGCCCCTTCCAGCTGGGCGAAGGCCCGCGCGATCTGCACGTCACCCTGCGCCGCGACGACGCGCTCACCACGCGCTTCGAGGTGCTCTCGACGCCCTCGGACGGAGACCGGGACGCGGCTCCGGTCGTCCACAGTGAGGGCTCGGCCGTCCCGCTCACCGAGGCCGCGCCGGAACACGCGGATCAAGCGGACCAGGGGAACCACGCGGACCACGCGGACCGGATCGACATCACCCGGCTCCGTGGCGAGTGCGTCGCCCGGGAGCTGGACGCCGCGCAGGTCTACGCGGCGTTCGGAGCCGCGGGCATCGACTACGGGGAGTCGTTCCGCTGCGTCGAACGGGTCCTCGTCGGCGAGGGCCAGGCACTGGCCCGCCTCGTAACGCCCGCCGCCTCGCGGCCGGTCCCGGACGGCTACGTGCTGCCCCCGGGGCTCATGGACGCGGCCCTCCAGGCCGCGCTGGGGGTGCTGTGGAACACCGCGGACGCCTCGCGCCCCCTGCTGCCGTTCGCCGTGGAACGCGTCGAGGTGCTCGGGGCCCTGGAGGACGGCATGTGGGCCTGGGTCCGCGAGCGCGCGGACGGGCCGTCCGACGGCTCCGTCCGCCGCCTGGACCTCGACCTCTGCGACGACACGGGCCGGGTCCGCGTCCGGATCAGGGGCTTCTCGGTACGGGCGGCCGGAAGCGGCGCGCCGGAGGACCCCGGGATTCTGCTGTTCCCGCGCTGGCAGCGGCACGAACTGCCGAACCCCGCGTCGGGAACGGCCGGTCCGCTGCGCGCGCTGGTCTGCGCGGAGCAGGGGGCCGTCGCCGACGCCCTGGCCTCGGACCCGACGTGCGAGGTCCTCGCCCTCACCTCGCGGGCGACCACCGCCGACGGCCGCTACGCCGACTACGCGCTCCAGGTCTTCGAGAAGATGAAGGCACACCTGCGCGACAGCCCGCGGGACGAGACGCTCGTACAGGTCGTGGTGCGCGACCGGCCGGAGACCGCGTCCATGTCCGGCCTGGGCGCGCTGGTGTGGAGCGCACGCCAGGAGAACCCGGGAATCCTGGGCCAGGTCGTCGTCGTGGACGACTGCGAGGACGCGCCCGCCCTGCGGGCCCGCCTCGCGGCCGAGCGGCTGCACACCAGGGACGCGACCGTCCGCTACCGGGGCGGACGCCGCGAAGTCGTCGTGTGGGACGAGGACCGCGCCGCCGACAGGCTCCGCTCGCCGTGGCGGGCCGGAGGCGTCTACGTCATCACCGGCGGCCTCGGCGGCCTCGGGCGCATCTTCGCCGAGGAGATCGCCGGACAGGCCGAGGACGTCACCCTCGTCCTGACCGGCCGCTCTCCCGAGACCGAGCGGTCGCGCCGGTTCCTCGGCGAACTGCGTGCGGCGGGAGCCAGGGTGTCGTACACGCGGCTCGACGTCAGCGACAGGGCAGGCGTCGACGCCCTCGTCGCCGGGACGCTGCGCGACGCGGGCCGCATCGACGGGGTGATCCACAGCGCCGGGGTACGGGAGGACAACTTCATCCTCAAGAAGTCCGGCGAGGAGTTCGCCCGCGTCCTGCCGCCCAAGGTGAACGGCACGGTCAACCTGGACGAGGCTACCCGGGACGTGGACCTCGACTTCTTCGTGATGTTCTCCTCCGGCGCGGCGGTCACCGGCAACATGGGCCAGGCCGACTACGCGACGGCCAACGCCTTCATGGACGCCTACGCCGCATACCGGCAGCGCCTGGCGGCCCGCGGCGAGCGCCGCGGCCGCAGCCTCTCCATCAACTGGTCGCTGTGGGCCGAGGGCGGCATGCGCCCCGACCCCACCAGCGAGGAGATCCTCCGCGAGCGCTTCGGCATCACCCCTTTGCGCCGCGAGGCGGGGCTCGAAGCCTTCGCGCGATGCCTGCGCACGAGCCACCACCAGGTGCTCGTCGTCGCGGGACACGTGGCGGCCTTCCGAAGCGCCCTCAAGGCACAGCACCCGAGCGAGGACATACGACCCATGAACGCCGAGAACAGGACGCCGACACCCGCTCCGCAGGAGAACGCCCTGGCCCCGGCGGCGGTCAACTACATCAAGTCGCTGCTCGCGACGGCCCTGAAGGTGCCGTCGCAGCGCATCGAGGCCGACCTCCCGATGGAGCGCTACGGCATCGACTCGGTCATGGCGCTGACCATGACCGCCAAACTGGAGGAGGTCTTCGGCCGCCTGCCGAAGACGCTCTTCTTCGAGTACCAGAACATCACCGCCCTGGCCGGGTACTTCCTCGCCGTGCACGAGGCCCGTCTGGCGGAGCTGCTGGGCGCCGAAGCCACCACGGCCGCGGCCGGGACTCCGGTGCCCGAGCCCGTGGCCGTACCGCGCGCCGCCGGCACCAACTCCCCGGCGGCCCGCGTGCCGGCCCCGCCGCCCGTCCCGGCGGCGGGCGTGCCGGCCACCGCCGACATCGCGATCATCGGTCTCGGCGGGCGCTATCCGCAGGCCCGGAACCTGCGCGAGTTCTGGCGCAACCTGTCCGACGGGAGGGACAGCATCGTCGAGGTGCCCCGCGACCGCTGGGACCACAACCTCTACCAGGACACGGACGGTTCGCAGCCGGGCGGGACGCACTGCAAGTGGGGCGGGTTCCTCGACGACATCGACCGGTTCGACCCGCAGTTCTTCAACATCTCGCCCCGTGAGGCCGAGGTGGTCGACCCCCAGGAGCGGCTGTTCCTGGAGTGCGTCTACGAGACGCTGCAGGACGCCGGGTACACGCGGCAGGCCCTGCGCGAGTACCGCTCGAACGGCGTCGACGGCAACGTCGGCCTGTTCGTGGGCGTGATGTACGACGAGTACCAGCTCCACGGCCTCGGCGGGCAGGGTTCCCGGACCACCCAGGTCATACCGAGCAACTCGGCCTCGATCGCCAACCGCGTCTCGTACTTCTGCGACTGGCACGGACCCAGCGTCACGGTCAAGACGATGTGCTCCTCGTCGCTGACGGCCCTGCACCTGGCGTGCCAGAGCCTGCGGACCGGCGACTGCGAGGTGGCCGTCGCAGGCGGTGTCAACCTGTCGCTGCACCCCGCCAAGTACCTGCTGCTCGGGCAGACCGGGTTCTCGTCGAGCCGGGGGATGTGCGCGAGCTTCGGCAGCGGCGGCGACGGCTATGTGCCGGGCGAGGGCGTGGGCGCCGTCCTGCTCAAGCCGCTCGACCGCGCGGTGGCCGACAACGACCGGATCTACGGCGTCATCAAGTCCACCGCCGTCAACCACGGCGGCAGGACCAACGGTTACACGGTCCCCAACCCCAACGCCCAGGCCGCCACGATCGCGTCCGCGCTGGAAAGGGCGGGCGTCGACGCCCGTACGGTCAGCTACGTCGAGGCGCACGGCACCGGCACGGAACTCGGTGACCCCATCGAGATCGCGGGCCTGACCAAGGCGTTCTCCCGGGACACCGACGACCGCCAGTTCTGCGCGATCGGCTCGGTGAAGAGCAACATCGGGCACTGCGAGAGCGCGGCGGGAATCTCCGCACTGACCAAGGTCCTGCTGCAGCTCCGCCACCGCAAGCTGGTGCCCTCGCTGCACGCCGACGTGCTCAACCCCTACATCGACTTCGCCGAGACGCCCTTCCGGGTGCAGCGCGAAGCCGCCGAGTGGAAGCGGCCGACCCTCACGACGGCCGACGGCGGGACGCGGGAGTACCCGCGCATCGCGGGCATCTCCTCGTTCGGCGCGGGCGGCTCGAACGCGCACGTCATCGTCTCGGAGTACGTGCCGGCCGAGGCGCCGGCCCCGGATCCGGTGACCGACCCGCTGTCGTCCGTCGTGGTCGTGTCCGCGCGGACCGCCGACCAACTGCGGGAGTCCGCGCGGCGGCTGCTCGACTGGGCCGAGGAGGAGCGGATCACCGACGCCGACCTGCCCGACATCGCGTACACGCTGCAGGTGGGGCGCGAACAGATGGACGAGCGGCTGGCGTTCATCGCCGGGTCCGTGGCGGAGTTCACCGCCGGGCTGCGTGCCCACGTCGAGTCGGGCGAGGCGGCCGGGCTCTACCGGGGCAGGGCCCAGCGCTCGACGGCCGCCGTCTCGTCGCTGTTCGAGGACGAGGACATGACCGGTGTCGTCGACGCCTGGCTGCGCAAGCGGAAGCTCGGCAAGCTCCTGGAGCTGTGGGTCAACGGGCTGAGCCTCGACTGGCGCGGCTCCTACGCGACCGCGCCGCGCCGCGTCGAGCTGCCGACGTACCCCTTCGCGCGCCGGCGGTCCTGGATTCCGGGGAGCACCCATCCGGAGAGCGCGGGGGACGCCCCGGCGCACCTGGAGGCCGAGCCCGCCACCGCGCCCGTCGCGCCGGCGAAGCCGGCCCCGGTGGCGGCGGTGGCACCGGAGACGAGGGCGGCCCGGCCGGTCCCCACAGCGGTGCCGACCGCCTCCCCCGTGACGTCGAAGCCGCGGGGCATCGGCCTCGTACCGCTCGGGGGCGCGGTGCGGCCCTCCGCGACGGCCGAACCGCGGCCGCCCGCGCGGCATTCCGCGCCGTCCGTGACCCTCACCGCCACGGAGACGGCCCCCGGGAGGGCCCCCGAACCCACCCCGGCCACGGCTCCGGCTCCGGCTCCGGCCCCTGCCGTGGTCGCGGGCCCGGACGAGGAGACCCTCGCCGTCGAGCTGACCGCGCTTCTCGCCCAGGCCCTGTACCTGGCCGAGGACGAGATCGACCCGGACGCGAACTTCACCGACCTCGGTCTGGACTCGATCGTCGGCGTGGAGTGGATCAAGGCGATCAACAAGCGGTACGGGCTGGAGCTGGCGGCCACCAGGCTCTACGACACGCCCACCGTCACCGGACTCGCCGCCCACCTCAAGTCCCTGCTGCCCACCGCGCCCGCGCCCGCATCGGAGCCCATGCCCGCGCCTGCGCCCGCATCTGCGCCCATGCCTGCGCCTGCGCCTGCGCAGGAGCCGGTCGCCGCTGTTGCCGAGGTTCTCGTCGACGCCGGATCCGTGCCCGACGAGGACCAGGTGCGGGCCGAACTGCTGGGCAGCCTCGCCGAAGCCCTGTACCTCTCCGAGGACGAGTTGGACCTGGACCGCAACTTCACCGAGTTCGGTCTGGACTCGATCGTCGGCGTGGAGTGGATCAAGGCGATCAACAAGCGGTACGGCATCGCGCTGCAGGCCACCAAGCTCTACGACCATCCGTCCGTCCACGAACTCGCCGCGCGTGTCGTCGAGGAGGTCGCGAGGACGGGCGGGTCCGGCCGGCCCCGCGGATCCGCGGCCCCGGTCGCCGCACCCGCCCCGCCTCGGGCCCCCGTAGCCGGCCCGGCACTCGCGCCCGAGCCGGCACCGGTGCGGGAACCCGCCCCGGCCCCTGCCCGGGAACCCGCACCGGCCCCTGCCCGGGAACCCGCACCGGCCTTCGCCCCGGCCCTTGCCGTGGTCCCCACCCCCGCCCCGGCCCCCGCCCCGGCGCGGGCCCGGTCAACGGCCCCCGCCGACGCGATCGCCGTCGTGGGGATGGCGGGCAAGTACCCGCTCGCCGACAACCTGGACGCGTACTGGGACAACCTGGCGAGCGGGCGCGACTGCGTCCGGGAGATCCCGGCGTCCCGGTGGGACGTCTCCCGGTACTACGACCCGCGGCCCAACCAGCCCGGCAAGGTCTACTGCAAGTGGATGGGGCTGCTCGACGACGTCGACGTCTTCGACCCGCTGTTCTTCGGCATCCCGCCGGCCGAGGCCGAGGCGATGGACCCGCAGCAGCGTCTCTTCCTCCAGGAGGCGTACCACGCGTTCGAGGACGCGGGGTACGACGTCCAGGCGCTGAGCGGCCGCAAGTGCGGCGTCTACCTGGGCATCATGAGCAACGAGTACAGCGCGCTCGTGCGGGAGCAGGGCGGCGACGCGAGCTCGGCGACCAGCAACAGCAACGCCATCACGGCCGCCCGCATCGCCTACATCCTCAATCTCCGGGGCCCGGCGATCGCCCTCGACACCGCCTGCTCGTCCTCGCTGGTCGGCACCCACCTCGCCACCCAGGCGCTGCGCGGCGGGGAGATCGACATGGCGCTGGTGGGCGGCGTCACCCTCTATCTGACCGCGGAGTCCTACATCAGCATGTGCGGAGCGGGGATGCTCGCGCCGGACGGCAGGTGCAAGACCTTCGACAACGCCGCCGACGGGTTCGTGCCCGGCGAGGGCGTGGGCGCGCTGGTTCTCAAGCGTCTGGCCGACGCCGAGCGCGACGGCGACACCATCCACGGCGTCATCAGCGGCTCCGGCATCAACCAGGACGGGCGGACCAACGGCATCACCGCGCCGAACGCCGCCAGCCAGCGGGAGCTCCAGCACGACGTCTACGAGCGGTACGGCGTGGACCCCGGCTCCATCAGCTACGTCGAGATGCACGGCACGGGCACCAAGCTCGGCGACCCGATCGAACTGGAGGCCCTGGCCTCCGTGTACCGGGACAGCACGGACAAGGTCGGCTACTGCGCGATCGGTTCGGTCAAGAGCAACGTGGGCCACACGTCGGCCGCCGCGGGCGTGGCCGCCGTCCAGAAGACGCTGCTCAGCATGAAGAACAAGCAGCTGGTGCCGACGCTGCACTTCACCACCCCCAACGAGCACTTCGACTTCGAGAACTCGCCGTTCTACGTCAACACCGAGCTGGCGCCGTGGAAGGTGGGCGCAGGCGAGACCCGACGGGCGGCCGTGAGCTCCTTCGGCTTCAGCGGCACGAACGCCCACCTCGTGCTGGAGGAGTACGACGGCGCGGAGGCGGACGACGAGCCGGCGGCGACCGGCGGGGCGTCGGTCTTCGTCCTGTCGGCGAAGGGCGAGGAGCAGCTCACGGCCGTCGCCGAGCGGATCAGGGACCACGTCGAGGCACACCCGTCCGTGGGCCTGCGGAACCTGGCGTACTCGCTCCAGACGGGGCGCGAGGCGATGACATGGCGGCTGGCCTTCGCCGCCGCCACCCGCGCGGAGTTCGTGGAGAAGGTCACGCGGTATCTCGCGGGCGATCGGGGCGAGGGGCTGTTCACCGGGCGGGTCAGGGCCCGGCGGGGCAAGGCCGCCTCCGCGGCCGCGCAACAGCCGGCCGTCCCCGCGGACGGCGTTCTGTCCACCGCGGGGGCCGAGGAGTTCGCGGACCGCTGGGTCCGGGGCGCGGGCGTCGACTGGGCCCTGCTCCACCCGCTGGGCGAGCCGCGCCGTGTTCCGCTGCCCGTCTACCCGTTCGCCCGTGAGCACTACTGGCTCGGCCTGCCCGCCGAAGCCCCTGCCCCTGTCCCGGCCTCCGACGCCACCCCCGCTCCCGCCCCCGTCGGCGTATCCGTGGAAGCGCCCGCGTCCGACGCCCCGGCCGGGGAGCGGCCCGGGGACGTCGAGGCGTCCTCGGGCACGAACGTTCTGCTCAAGCCCGTGTGGGACGCGGTGCCCCGGCCCGAGCCGTCGGGCACGGCCGGACCGGCCGGCCGGGTCGTCGTGATCGGCGGGACCGAACAGTGGGAGCGGATACGCGCGGTCCTGCCCGCCGCCGAGCGGTTCCCGGTCGACGCCGCCGACACCGTGGAGAGGCTCGCGGAGGGGCTCCGGGCGCTGGACGGGCCGATCGACCACCTCGTCTGGGCGCCGGCCCCGGCAGCGGAGACCGCCGCGGCCGCAGCCGACGAGGCGCTGGTGGCCGCGCAGGAAGGCGGCCTCTACGCGTGCTTCCGTACGCTGAAGGCGCTGCTGTCCACGGGCTACGGCAAGCGCCCACTGGAGGTGACCGTCCTGACGGAGCGCAGTCAGCGGGTGCGCCGCGGCGACCAGGTGGACCCGACCCACTCCGGTGTGCACGGCCTGATGGGCTCGGCGGCCCAGGAATACCCCGGCTGGAACGTGCGGCTGGTCGACCTGGGCGACGGGAGGGACCTGCCGCTGCTGGAGGCCCTCGCACTGCCCCCGGCCGGGCACGGCGGCGTCCGGGCCCATCGCGGGAACCGGTGGTACGCGCAGACGCTCGTACCGCTGGGGGCCGTCCCGGAGCAGTCCCCGGGCCGTCCGGTGTACCGGCGGGGCGGCACCTACGTCGTGATCGGCGGCGCCGGCGGCATCGGCGAGGCGTGGACGGAGCACCTGATCCGCACCCACGGCGCCCACGTCGTCTGGATCGGCAGGCGGGAGGAGGACGCCGGGATCCGCGAGAAGCTGCGCAGGCTGGCGGAGTTCGGCCCCGCTCCCACCTACGTACGGGCCGACGCCGCCGACCCGGGGTCGCTGCGGAGCGCGTACGAGCGGATCAAGCGGGACCACCCGGTCGTCCACGGTGTGGTCCACTCCGCGATCGTCCTCCTGGACCGGAGCGTCGAGCGGATGGACGAGGAACGCTTCCGCGCGGCCGTCACCGCCAAGGTCGACGTCAGCGTGCGGATGGCGCAGGTGTTCGGGGACGAGCCGCTGGACTTCCTGCTGTTCTTCTCCTCGATGAACTCGTTCATGAAAGCGCCCGGACAGTCCAACTACGTCTCGGGGTCGGTATTCGAGGACTCCTACGCCCAACACCTCGCGGGGAGAGCGTCGTTCCCCGTGAAAATCATGAACTGGGGCTACTGGGGCAGTGTCGGCGTCGTCGCCACCCCCGAGCACCAAGAGCGCATGACCCGGGCGGGCGCGGGTTCCATAGCGCCCGCGGACGGTATGTCGGCTCTCGACGTTCTTCTCGGCACGGCATTCGACCAACTCGGCTTGGTCAAGGACATGGGGGGTAACGCGTAGATGTGGGGCATAACCCGTAGGGAGATCATCACCACGGCCCGGACGGGCTCCCCGGTGCGGCTTGACCGGCTGTGCCGGGACATCGCGGCCGGTGCGGACGTTCCCCCCGCCGCGGTCCCCGGTGACCCGGACGCGGTCATCGACGAGGACCTGCTCAGCAGGATCCTGCTCGGCCAACTGCGCGTCGCCGGCCTGTTCGCGGACGGGGGGACCCACGCGGTCGACCAGGCGATCGCCGCGCTCCCCGTCGGCGACGAACTGCGCCGCTGGGCCGCCGAGTCGGTCCGGCAACTCCGCATCCGCGGTCATCTTCGAGGAGACGACCCCCACGTGAGCCCGGGCGGCTCCGACGACGTCCGCGACCCGTGGGCGGAGTGGGAGGAGAGGAGCGAGCGCTGGGCCGTGGACCCCGACCTGCGCGCCCAGGTCGTCCTCCTCGACGCCACGCTGCGGGCCCTGCCCCGCATCCTCACCGGCGTCGTCCCCGCCACCGATGTCATGTTCCCCAACTCCTCCCTGGAACTGGTCCAGGGGATCTACAAGGGCAACGCCGTCACCGACCTCTTCAACGGAGTGCTGGCCGACACGGCGGCCGCGGTCGTGCGCGCCATCGCCGAGGGCGACCGACGGGCCCGCGTCAGGATCCTGGAGATCGGCGCGGGTACGGGCGGTGGCAGTCAGAAGGTCTTCCAGCGGCTGGAGCCGTTCGCGTCCCTTGTGGAGACCTACTGCTACACCGACCTGTCGCGGTCCTTCCTCATGCACGCCGAGCAGGAGTACGGGCCGACCCACGCCTACCTCGACTACCGGCTGCTCGACGTCGAGCAGCCGCTGGCGGCCCAGGGCATCGAGATCGGCAGCTTCGACCTCGTGCTGGCCACGAACGTCCTGCACGCCACGCGGGACATCCGCAGGACCCTGCGCAACGCCAAGGCGGCGCTCAAGGAGAACGGCGTCCTGCTCGCCAACGAGATATCGGCGAACTCACTCTTCACCCACCTCACGTTCGGCCTGCTGGCCGGATGGTGGCTGTACGAGGACGCCGAACTGCGCATCCCCGGCTGCCCCGGCCTGTCGCCCGAGTCCTGGTCGGAGGCGCTGGAGGACGAGGGATTCGACGCCGTCTCGTTCCCGGCGGACGCCCTGCACGGCCTGGGCTACCAGATCGTCGCCGCGCAGAGCGACGGCGTGATCCGGCAGGATGCCGAGCCCGACACGGGAGCCCGGCGGGACGAGCGAAACCCGCGGGCCGCCGTGGCGGAGCGTCCCGCACCGGGAGCCCCGGTCTCCGGCGACAGCGCCCAAGGCGGTGCGGCGGCCACCGGGGACGCGCTGGAGCAGCACGTCAGGGACGTCGTCCTCGACCAGCTCGCCCGCGCGCTCAAGGTCGACCGGGCCCGGATCGACGTCGACGACGCCTTCATGGACTACGGCGTCGACTCCATCCTCGGAGTCCGGCTGATCCACGAGATCAACGACGTGCTCGGCGTCGACCTCGCCACCACCGACCTGTTCGACCACCCATCGGTCCGGCAGCTCTCCGCGTACGTACTCGACGAGCACCGCGAGCGGGCCGCCGCCTCGCTTCCCTCAGCGCCGGCGGCCGCCGCCCCCGGTCCCCAAGCGCTCCTGCCGCGCAACGAACCGCTCGCCGGGCACGAGGCCGCCGCCGTCGCGGACGACGCCCTGCCCGAGACCGCCGCGCAGCCGTCCGCCCCCGACCGGGGACCGATCGCGATCGTCGGCATGAGCGGCAGGTACGGCGGCTCGTCGAGCGTCGAGGAGCTGTGGGAGCACCTCGTGCGCGGCGACGACCTCGTCGAGCCGGTCACCCGCTGGAACCTGCCGGAACCGCCCCCGGACGCCCCGGAGTGCAGGCACGGCAGCTTCATCGACGACCACGACCGGTTCGACCCGGGGTTCTTCAACCTCTCCGGGGTCGAGGCCACCTACATGGACCCCCAGCAGCGGGTCTTCCTCGAAGAGGCGTGGAAGGCGCTGGAGGACGCGGGCTACGCCGGGAACGCCGCCCGCGGCAGGCGCTGCGGGGTGTACGTCGGCTGCCAGGAGAGCGGGTACACCGCGCTCTTCGGCGACGAGGTCCCGGCGCCGGCCATGTGGGGCAACGCCCTCTCGGCGCTGCCCGCCCGCATCTCGTACCACCTCGACCTCCAGGGCCCCGCCGTCGCCGTCGACACCGCGTGCTCCAGCTCGCTGGTCGCCATCCACCTGGCCTGCCAGGGGCTCTGGGGCGGCGAGACGGAGATGGCGCTGGCGGGCGGCGTCTCCCTCCAGTGCACCCCCCAGTTCTACCGGCTCGCCGGCCGGGCCGGGATGCTCTCCCCGACCGGCCGCTGCCACACCTTCGACGACCGCGCCGACGGGTTCGTGCCGGGCGAGGGCGCCGGGGTCGTCGTCCTCAAGCGGCTCGCCGACGCCCTCGCGGACGGCGACCACATCCACGGCGTCATCAGCGGTTCCGGGATCAACCAGGACGGTGCCTCCAACGGCATCACCGCTCCGAGCGCCAAGTCCCAGGAACGACTGGAGACTTCCGTCTACGACGCGTTCGGGATCCACCCCGAGGGCATCCAGCTGGTCGAGGCGCACGGCACGGGCACCAAGCTCGGCGACCCCATCGAGTACCACGCGCTGAAGCGGGCCTTCAAGCGCTACACCGACCGGCGGGAGTTCTGCGCGCTGGGCTCCGTCAAGTCCAACCTGGGGCACACCACCACGGCCGCGGGCGTCGCCGGTGTCATCAAGATCCTGCTCTCGCTGCGGCACCGGCGGATCCCGCCCTCGATCAACTTCGAAGTGGGCAACTCCCACATCGACTTCACCGACAGCCCCTTCTACGTCAACACGCGGGACCGCCCCTGGGAGGCGGGCGCGGACGGCAAGCGCCGCGCCGCCGTCAGCTCGTTCGGCGTCAGCGGCACCAACGCCCACCTGGTGATCGAGGAGGGACCCCACCGCGCCCGCCGCGAGAGCAGCCACCCGGCCCACCTCGTCACGCTGTCGGCGGACAGCGCGGAGCAACTCGCCGAGCAGGCCGAACGGCTGGCGGCGCACTGCGACGCCGACCCCGGGCTCGACCCGGGCGACGTGAGCTTCACCCTGCTGCTCGGCCGCAGGCACCTCGCGCACCGCCTGGCCTGCGTGGCGAGCGGTCGCGACGACCTCGTCCGCGCGCTGCGGCAGTGGCTGGCCACCGGAGCGAGCCCGCAGGTCCACGCCGGGGGGCCCGCCGAGCGCGGGCAGGGCGAGCGGGCCTCGCTGAAGGGCTACGGCAACGACTGCGTCCGCCGGTCGGTCTCGGCCACCGACGCCGCGACCCGTACCGAGCTGCTGTCGACGGTCGCGGACCTGTACGCGCAGGGGTACGACCTCGACTACGCGGGCCTGTTCGCCGGGCAGCGGCCGCGCCGCGTGCCGCTGCCGACCTACCCGTTCGCGCGCGACCGCTACTGGGTGCCCGACGCCCCGCGCCCGGCGGCGGAGCCCGCCTCGTCGGCGCCGCACCCGATGCTGCACGTCAACACCTCGACGTTCCGCTCGCAGCGCTACGAGTCCACGTTCACGGGCCGCGAGTCCTTCCTCACCGACCACGTGGTGAAGGGCCGTCAGGTCCTGCCGGGCGTCGCCTGCCTGGAGATGGCCAGGGCGGCCGCCCAACTGGCCGAGCCGGACCGGGACCCCACGGGGATCACGCTGCGCAACGTCGTGTGGGCGCGCCCCGTGACGGTCGACGGGAGCCCGGTGACGCTCACCACGGAGCTCACCCCCGGTGGCCGGGACGAGACCGCCTTCGCCGTCACCGGCGCGGACGCCGTCGTGCACAGCCGGGGACAGGTGGTCCGCGGGCCCGGCGCCCCGGCCGTGCTCGACATCGAGCGGATCAGGGCGGCGTGCGACCGCGCCGAGCTGGAGGCCGAGCGGCTGTACCCGCTGTACGAGCGCATCGGCTTCGACTACGGCCCCGCCCACCGGGGCGTCGAGCGGCTGCACATCGGCCGGGACGAGGTCCTGGTGCGTCTCGTGCCGCCCCGATCGGTGCGCGACACCCTGGACGCGTACGTGCTGCACCCCAGCCTGCTCGACTCGATGCTGCAGGGTTCCCTGGGCATGGGGCCGGCCTCGGTGGGGGAGTCCGCCCTGGACGTCTCGGGGATGAAGCCGTCGCTGCCGTTCGCCCTGGACGAGCTGGAGGTCCTCGGCCCGTGCACGGAGGCCATGTGGGCGTGGATCCGCTACAGCCCGGGCACGGCGAAGGACGGCAAGGTCTTCAAGCTCGACATCGACCTCTGCGACGAGCGGGGTTCGGTGCGCGCCCGGGTGAAGGGCATCTCCTACCGGGTCCTGGACGAAGCGCCCGGCGACACGTGCGTCACCTTCCTGCCCGTATGGGAGAAGGCGGCGCGGAACGCCGCAGCGACGCCGCCCCCGCGCCACGTCGTGCTGCTGTGCGACCTGCCCGGGCCGGCCGACGCGATCGAGGCTCGCCACCCGTCCGCCGAAGTACTGCGCCTGACCTCCGCCGCGGCCGGAGAGGCCGAGCGCTTCACCGAACACGTCGTCGCGGCCCTGGACCACGTCCGTCGCGTCCTGCCCGGCTCGGCGGGGCAGCCCGTCCTGGTGCAGCTCGTCGTCCCGGAGGACGGCGACCCGGCACGGGCGCTCGGCCTGCTCGGGCTGCTGAAGTCCGCGCAGGCCGAGGACCCCGCCCTGCTGGTGCAGGCCGTGTCCGTCGACGCGGGCGACAGCGCGGAGCGCCTGGCCGGCCAGGTGATCGCGGCCCGGGACATCGCGGGCGACCGCGTACGTTTCCGGGGCGGCGAGGCCGAGACGCTGACCTGGGCCGAGCACCGGCCGCCCGCCGAGCCCCCGGTCCCGTGGCGGAACGGCGGCGTCTACCTGGTCACGGGCGGACTCGGCGGCATCGGCACCCTCGTCGCCGCCGACATGGCCGCCGGGGCCGGGAACACCACCGTCGTCCTGGCGGGCCGCTCGCCCCTCGGCCCCGAGCAGGAAGCGCTCCTCACGGGCTGGCGCGACCAGGGCGCGGACGTGCGCCACGCCCGCGTCGACGTCAGCGACGCCGCGGCAGTCAGGGATCTGGTCGACAAAATCGTCAGGGACCACGGCGCCCTGCACGGCGTGGTCCACGGCGCCGGGATCGTCCGGGACAGCTTCGTCGGGCGCAAGACGCCGCAGGAGTGCCGCGAGGTCCTCGCGCCGAAGGTGGCGGGCGTGGTGAACCTCGACGAGGCGACCAAGGACCTGCCGCTGGACTTCTTCGTCACCTTCGCCGCCGCGGCCGGAGTGTTCGGCAACATCGGGCAGGCCGACTACGCCGCCGCCAACGCCTTCCTCGACGCCCACGCACACCACAGGCGGGCCCTCGTGGAACAGGGCCTGCGGTCCGGCGCGAGCGTGTCCGTCGACTGGCCGCTGTGGGCCGACGGCGGGATGCGCGTCGACGAGCAGACCGAGAGGGCGATGCGCGAACGCCTGGGCATGGCGCCCATGCCGGCCGCGATGGGCGTCCAGGCGCTCCACGCGGCCCTCGACGCCGCCCATCCCCAGGTCCTGGTGATCGCGGGCGACGCCACGAGGATCAGGCGTACGGTGCTGCGCCGGGAGCCGGGGCCGGATCGGACCCCCGCCCTTCCGGCGGAGCGCCGCCCGCAGGCCACCGCGGGCCGTGGGGCCGTCGGCCACGGGGGTGATCACTCGAAGGTCGTCGGGTACCTGCGCACCCTCATCTCGGAGGCCATCCAGGTCCCGGCGCACCGCCTCGACCCGGCCGAGCCCTTCGAGCGTTACGGCATCGACTCGGTGATGGCGCTGACCATCACCGACCGGCTGGAGGCCGACTTCGGCTCGCTGTCCAAGACCTTGCTGTTCGAGCACCAGTGCGTCAACGACCTCGGCCGGTACTTCCTCGGCGCCCACGCGGACGCGCTGGCGCCGGTCCTCGGCACCGGCTCTGGTACCGCTCCCGAGCCGACGACCGCCGCCCCCGAGCCGCCGGTCGCCGGGCCGCCCGCGCCGGTGCGCACCGCGCCCGAGCCCTCCGTACGACCCGCCGCGCCCCTCGCAGGACCGGCCGAAGCCCCCGTGCGCGGGGCCGAGGCCCCCCGCGAGGACGAGGCGATCGCGGTCGTCGGACTGGCGGGCCGCTACCCCGGAGCCGCGGACCTGGACGAGCTGTGGGAGAACCTGGTCGCCGCCCGCGACGGCGTCACCCAGGTGCCGGCGGACCGCTGGGAGGGGGAGCGGACCTCCGGCGAGCCGGACGAAGTCCCCCGGTGGGGAGGGTTCCTCGACTCCGTCGCCGACTTCGACGCGCGGCTGTTCAACATCGCGCCCAGCGAGGCGGCCCTCATGGACCCGCAGACCAGACTGTTCCTCGAATGCGTCTGGACCCTGCTGGAGAGCTCCGGCTACACCCGCGAGAGGCTGCGGACCCGGCACGGCGGCCGGGTCGGCGTCTACGTCGGCACCATGTACCAGCAGTACCAGCTGCTGGCGTCCGACGCCGTCCACGAGTCGATCACGTCGGTGGTGTCCGCCGGCTCCGTCGCGAACCGCGTCTCGCACTTCTTCGACCTGCGCGGGCCGAGCATGGCGGTCGACACCACGTGCTCCTCGTCGCTGGTGGCCATCCACATGGCGTGCGAGGAACTGCGCCGGGGCGGCAGCGAGATGATGATCGTGGGCGGGGTCAACCTCTCGCTCCACCCCAAGAAGTACCAGGGGCTGCGCATGACGGGGCTGATGGGCAGCGGCCCCGACAGCCGGGCGTTCCTCGACGGCGACGGGTTCGTCCCGGCCGAAGGCGTCGGCGCGGTGCTGCTCAAGCCCCTGTCCCGGGCTCTCGGCGACGGCGACGAGGTCCTGGCGGTGATCAGGTCGAGCGCGGTGAACCACAAGGGCCGTACGAACGGCCCCATGATGCCCAGTGTCGAGCAGCAGGAAGCGCTGGTGGAGGAGAACCTGCACAGGGCAGGGGTCCACCCGCGCACCGTCAGCTATGTCGAGGCGTCGGCCAACGGCTCGCAACTGGGCGACGCCATCGAGTTCGCGGCGCTCCGGAACGTCTTCGGCAGGCACACGCCCGACGAGGGGTTCTGCGCCCTGGGCACGGTCAAGTCCACGCTCGGCAACCTCGAAGCCGCCTCCGGCGTCGCCCAGCTGAGCAAGGTCGCCCTGCAGATGCGCCACGGCCGGCTCGTCCCGCCGCTGCGGCTCGGCGCACTGAACCCGGGCCTCGAACTGGACGGGACCGCGTTCTACCTGCCGGAACAGACGACGCGGTGGGAGCGGCCGGTGGCCGAGATCGACGGCGTACGCCGGGAGTACCCGAGGCGCGCGACCGTCAGCGCCTTCGGGGCGGGCGGGTCCAACGCGCACCTGGTCGTCGAGGAGTACCTCCCCGCCGCGGACGGCCCCACGCCCGCGGACGACTCCGGGGGGCGGCGGATCGTGGTCCTCTCGGCCCGCACCGCGGACCGGCTGCGGGCCCACGCCCGCCGGATGCTGGACTTCGTCAGGGCCGAGGACGAGGTGTCCCTCGCCGACCTCGCGTACACCCTCCAGAGAGGGCGGGAGGCCATGGAACACCGGCTCGCCCTGGTCGCCGAGGACGTGGAGCAACTCGCCGGGGGACTGGCGCACTTCCTGCGGGACGAGGCAGTGGACACGGCCCCGGTCCCGGTCCCGGTCTTCGCCGGCGACACCGCGCGCGACGGCGCGGACCTCGGCGCGCTGCTGACCGGGACGGCCGGCGAGGCGCTCGTCCGGCAACTCCTCGCCGAGAAGCGGCCGGAGGACGTCGCCCTGTTCTGGGCGCGGGGGGGCTCGGTGCCCTGGGACCGCGTCCAGGGGGCGGGGAGGGTGCTGTCGGCGCTGCCCACCTACCCCTTCGACCGGCAGCGGCACTGGGTCACCCCCGCCGCCGGGACCGGGGCGCCGCACGCCAAGGCCGTCGAGCCGGCGGAGCGCGCGGACGTCCAGGAGACGACACCGGAGGGGATCGGCGCCGCCGTCGCGGCCCTGCTCGGCCTGCCCGTGGCCGATCTCGACCTCGACACCCCGCTGGTGGACCTCGGTTTCAGCTCCATCCTGTCGACCCAACTGCTGGGACAGATACAGCGGTTCGCCCCCGGCGCGAGCCTGGGCGAGCTGGCCGACTGCCGTACGGCACGGGACCTGATACGCCGGTTCGAGGCCGTGCCCCGATCGGGCGGTCCGGACTCCGCGGCGGCCTCCGGAGACCTGGCGGACAGCCCGGAGGTCGTGCACCTCAACGGGAGCGGCCGGGGCAGGCCGGTCTTCTGGTTCCACGGCGGGCTCGGCGGCGTCGAGGCGTACGCCGCCGTCGCCGACAGCGTCGAGCGGCCCTTCTACGGCATCCAGGCCAAGGGCTGGATGACCGACAGCGAGCCCCTGACGGGCATCGTCGCGATGGCGGCCCACTACGCCGCCGTCATCCGGGCCGTCCAGCCGGAGGGCCCGTACGACCTGGGCGGGTACTCGCTCGGCGGCATGGTGGCCTACGAGGTCGCGCGGCAGCTGCAGGAAGCGGACTGCGTCGTCGAGACGATCACCATGCTGGACACGATGTACGCGGACGAGGTCAAGGCCAGGACGATGTCGCGCAAGGACATGGTCCTGCAGCAGGTGAACGCGCTGCTGCAGGCGGGAGCCCGGCCCACGGGTCCCGACGCGCCCCCGGCGTTCATCGCGGGGTACGAGGTCGACCTGAGCCGCGACGCCGACGAGCTGCTGGACGAGCTGCTCCCGCTCGCCCGGCAGCGGGGGCTGGTCGGCGGGACGGAGGCGGTGCGCGCACGCATCGAGCGGAACATCGGTGTCCTGGAGGCGTACGAGGCCCTGGAGTACGAGGTGCTGCCGCTGCCCCGCCCGGAGTCGGTCACCTGTTTCTACTTCCGCAACGGCAGCGGCCTCTTCTACGGAGACCTGGAACCGGTGCTGTCCACCCAGGACGACGCCAAGGCGCTGGACCACGTCGTGTACTGGGCGGAATGGGAGCAGCGTATCCCCGACTTCCACCGGACCGATGTGGACTCGTCCAATCACTTCGTGATGCTCAGCGACGAGGCCTCGCTCTCCGCGATCCGCGCCTTCTGCAAGGTGTTCTATTCCAGTGACCGGGAGAGGACCCGGATCACCAATGCCAAGAAGTGGGTGGGCCGCCGCTCCGGCGGCCGGCCCCGCATCCGGTGAACACGCCCGCACACCGCGATGGTGGCGAGAACAGAGAGGAGTTGTCGTGAGGACATTCGTATTTCCCGGTCAGGGATCACAGAAGAAGACGATGGGAGGCACCCTGTTCGACGAGTTCGAGTCGCACACCCGGGCGGCCGACTCGGTCCTGGGCTATTCCATCAAGGAACTGTGCCTGGATGACCCGCAGAACCGGCTGAACAAGACCGAGTTCACCCAGCCCGCCCTCTATGTGGTGAACGCGCTGTCGTACTACAAGAAATTGCAGGAGTCGTCGAGGCCCGACTTCTGCGCAGGGCACAGTCTCGGGGAATTCAACGCCCTGCTGGCGGCCGAGTGCTTCAGCTTCGAGACGGGGCTGCGGTTGGTGCGCAAGCGGGGCGAGCTGATGGCCCGGGCGCAGGAGGGCGCGATGGCGGCCGTGCTCAACGCCTCGGAGCGGGAGGTCCGTACCATCCTCGATGACAACGGGCTCACCTCGATCGACCTGGCGAACTTCAACTCCGCGTCACAGATAGTGATATCGGGGCCGCCGGAGGACATCAAGGCGGCCAAGCCGCTCTTCCAGTCCGGAAATCATCTGTTCGCCCCGCTGAACACCAGTGGCGCCTTCCACTCCCGCTACATGGAGCCGGCCCGCCAGGAGTTCGCCCGCTTCCTGGAGACCGTGACCTTCTCCCCGCAGAAGGTGCCGGTCATCTCGAACGTGACCGGCCGCCCCTACGAGGACCACCGGGCCAAGGAGCTGCTGGCCGAGCAGCTGACCAGCGCGGTGCGCTGGTCGGACAGTGTGGAGCACCTCCTGGGGCTGGGCGAGATGGAGTTCGAGGAGCTGGGGCACGGCAATGTCCTGACCAAGCTGATCAACAAGATCCGCCGTGAGGCGCCGCAGCGGCAACCCGAACCGGTCGTCACCGAAGTCACCTTGTCCGCACCGGAGTTGGTGCGCCAGTGGAACGAACGCCATCCGGTCGGAACCCGGGTCCGGTCCTTGAGCGGGGAGTACCGGGACCTGGAGACCGCCACCCCGGCGACGGTGCTTTTCGGCCATCGGGCTGCGGTGTACATGATCGGTTATCGCGGTTACTTTGACCTTACTGAGATCGAGTCGGCCAACTAGTGTTGCGCGACAGAAGGGTTGGCAGCGGGCCGCTGAGCCGCTGCCGGCCAGGGGGAGGAATCTCATGATGCCCGTGGGCATTGAGGCCATGAACGTCTTCGCGGGTACGAGCTACGTGGACGTCGGCAAGCTCGCCGTCCACCGTGGACTCGACACCGCCCGGTTCGAGAATCTCCTGATGAAGGAGAAGACCGTCGCGCTGCCGAACGAGGACCCGGTGACGTTCGGTGTCAACGCGGCGAAGCCCATCATCGACGCGCTCAGCGAGGAGGAGCGCGACCGGATCGAGATGGTGATCACCGCGACCGAGTCGGCCTTCGACTTCGGTAAGTCGATGAGCACGTACTTCCACAGTCTGCTCGGACTGGGGCGCAACTGCCGCCTCTTCGAGATCAAGGTCGCCTGCTACTCGGGCGTGGCCGCCCTGCAGACCGCGGTGAACTTCGTGCTGTCGCAGACGTCGCCCGGCGCGAAGGCGCTGGTGATCGCCACCGACCTCACACGGTTCATGGTGGCCGAGGGGGGTGACGCCCTCTCCGAGGACTGGTCCTTCGCCGAGCCCAGCGGCGGGGCCGGCGCGGTCGCCATGCTCGTCAGCGACACCCCGAAGGTCTTCCAGATCGACGTCGGGGCCAGTGGCTACTACGGCCACGAGGTCATGGACACCTGCAGGCCGCTGCCCGACAGCGAGGCGGGCAACGCGGAGCTGTCGCTGCTGTCCTACCTCGACTGCTGCGAGAACGCCTTCCTGGAGTACCAACGGCGGGTGGGCGACGTCGACTTCGTCGAGACCTTCGGCTCCCTCGCGTTCCACACGCCCTTCGGCGGGATGGTCAAGGGAGCGCACCGCAACCTGATGCGCAAGATGAACAAGGCGCGCCCCGCGGCCATCGAGGAGGACTTCACCCGCCGCATGGGGCCGGGTCTGACGTACTGCCGGCGGGTCGGCAACGTCATGGGCGCCACCACGATGCTGGCGCTGGCCGGCACCATCGACAACGCGGACCTCTCCGGCGGAGCCCATCGCGTGGGGTGTTTCTCCTACGGCTCCGGATGCTGCTCGGAGTTCTTCAGCGGCGTCGTACGGCCGGAGAGCCAGCAGCACCTGCGCCGGATGGGCATCGCCCAGTCCCTGGACGACCGGTACGAGCTGGACATGGCGCAGTACGACCTGCTGCTCAAGAACAACGACGCGGTCAGGTTCGGCACGCGCAACGTCGAACTCGCCCACTCCACCGTCCCCGAGGCCCGGTCCGCGCTCGGCCGCGAGCGGCTGTTCCTGAAGCGCATAGACGAGTTCCACCGGGAGTACGAGTGGATCTCCTGACCGGCGTCGCCTACGAGACGGTCGAGGTCCGCTTCGACAACGGGATCTGCTTCCTGCGGATCAACCGGCCCGAGGCCGAGAACCGGATCAACAGCCGTCTGGTCGAGGAGTGCGCGAGGGTCGTCGCCTTCTGCGAGGAGCACGCGAAGGTGCTCGTACTGGAAGGCCTGCCCGAAGTCTTCTGCACGGGGGCCGACTTCCAGGAGATCAGCTCGGCGCCGCAGGGCGACGGCTACCAGCGGTCGCACGCCGAGGCGCTGTACGACCTCTGGCTGTCGATCGCCCACGGGTCGTTCGTCTCCATCGCGCACGTGCGCGGCCGGGTCAACGCCGGGGGAGTGGGCTTCGTGGCCGCCTGCGACATCGTCCTGTGCGAGGAGAAGACGGTCTTCAGTCTGTCGGAGCTGCTCTTCGGCCTGATGCCCGCGTGCGTGATGCCCTTCCTCATCAGGAAGGTGGGTGTCTCGAAGGCCAACTACCTCACCCTGATGACCCAGCCGGTCAGCGCGAGGCAGGCGCTCGACTGGCAACTGGTGGACGCCTGCGAGGACAACAGCGCCAATCTGCTCCGCAGACACCTGCTGCGGCTGCGCTACCTGCCGAAGACCGGCGTCGCCCGCTTCAAGAAGTACCTCGGGGCACTCGACGACACGCTGGTCACGTCCCGGGAGAAGGCGATCGAGGCGAACCGCGAGGTGTTCTCCGACCCGGAGAACCTGGCCAAGATCGCACGGTACGTGCGCACGGGACAGTTCCCCTGGGAGGAGGAGTAGCGCATGCAGGACGATCCGGTGGGCTACAGCAACATCGGAGACTGCGTGGTGCAGATCACCATGCAGGACAGGGAGAACAAGAACACCTTCTCCGGCCCGCTCATCAACGGCCTGAGCGAGGCGTTCGAGCGGGTGTCGGCCGACGGTCGGTGCAAGGCCGTCGTCCTCACCGGCTACGACAACTACTTCGCCAGCGGCGGCACGAAGGAGAGCCTGCTCGCGATCCAGGACCGCCGGATCAGCTTCACCGACTCCAACCTCTACGGGCTGGCCCTCGACTGCCCCGTCCCCGTCATCTCCGCGATGCAGGGCCACGGCATAGGCGGCGGGTTCGCGATGGGGCTGTTCGCCGACTTCGTCGTCCTCAGCCAGGAGAGCGTCTACACGACGAACTTCATGCAGTACGGGTTCACCCCCGGCATGGGGGCGACGCTGATCCTGCCCAGGAAGCTCGGCTTCAGCCTGGGGCACGACATGCTGATGTCGGCGAGGACCTTCTACGGACGCGACCTCAAGGAGCGGGGGGTCCCCTTCCCCGTCCTGCGGCGCGCCGAGGTCCTGCCCTACGCGCTGGAACTGGCGGAGAACCTCGCCGAGAAGCCGAGAGTCTCCCTCATCACCCTCAAGGACCACCTCGTGTCGGACCTGCGGGCCGAACTCCCCTCGTACATCGAGCGCGAGGTGGCGATGCACGACAAGACCTTCCACCAGCCCGAGGTCCGCGACCTCATCCACTCCCGGTACCTAGGCGGTTGACGACATGCCCATGCAAGAAGTGTTCGACCTGATCGTGAAGCACACGTGCGAGGTCATGCCCGAACTCGACGGCCACACCTTCGTGCTCACCGACTCGCTGCGGGAACTGGGAGCCAACTCCATGGACCGGGCGGAGATCATCATGATGACGCTGGAGGAGTTGTCGGCGCCCATCCCGCTGGTCGAGCTGGCGGGCGCGAACAACATAGGCGAACTGGCGAAGCTCATCCATGACAAGTCGACCTCCTGACCGCAGCGATGTGGTGATCACCGGCCTCGGGGTCACCACAGCGGTGGGTCAGGGCAAGGACGACTTCACCGCAGCGATCTTCGAAGGCCGCCACGCCTTCGCTCCGATGGGCAGGCCGGGACGGTCATTACCGGGCGACCGGCCGGCGGCGCCCTTCCTGGGCGCCGAGATCGCGGAGCTGTCGGTCCCCGAGGCGTTGCCCGCCCGGGTGCTGCGCACCGCGTCCCTGTCCGCCCGCGCCGCCCTGACGACGCTGTCCGAGGCCTGGCACGAGGCAGGTCTCGACGACGTCGACCCGACCCGTATCGGCCTGATCGTCGGAGGGTCCAACGTCCAGCAGCGGGAGCTGACACAGGCGCATGCCAGACATGCCGAGCAGCCGGAGTTCATCCGCCCGACGTACGGCATCGCCTTCATGGACAGCGACCTGTGCGGGCTGTGCACCGAGCTGTTCCCCGTCCGGGGATTCGCCCACACGCTGGGCGGGGCCTCGGCCAGCGGCCTGCTCGCCGTACTGCAGGCCGTGCGGGCCGTCAGGTCGGGCCAGGTCGACGTGTGCATCGCGCTGGGGGCGCTGATGGACCTCTCGTACTGGGAGCTCCTGGCGTTCCGGTCCATGGGCGCCATGGGGTCCGACCGCTTCGCCGACGACCCGGGCTCGGCGTGCCGGCCGTTCGACCGGCAGCGGGACGGGTTCGTCTTCGGTGAGGCGTGCGGTGCGGTCGTCGTGGAGCGGGAAGGCGCCCGCCACCACCCCGAGCCGTACGCCCGGGTGCTCGGCACGGCCACCGCCGTGGACGGCAACCGGAACCCCGATCCCTCGCTGGCGGGCGAGATCAGCGTCATCGAGGGAGCGCTGGCGGAGGCGGGCCTGGGGCCGGACGACGTCGAGTACGTCAATCCGCACGGGACCGGCTCGATGATCGGCGACGACACCGAGCTGCGGGCCCTCGCCACGTGCGGTCTGGGCCACGCGCGGATCAACGCCACCAAGTCGATCACCGGGCACGGACTGACCGCCGCGGGCGCGGTGGAGGTCGTGGCGACGCTGCTGCAGATGCGGGAGCGACGGCTGCACCCCACACGCAACCTGCTGGACCCGGTGGACCCCTCCTTCGGCTGGGTGCGGGAGAAGTCGCTCCCCTACGAGTTCGACACCGCCATCAGCCTCAGCATGGGCTTCGGCGGCCTGAGTTCGGCGATCTGCCTGGGGAAGTGGCGATGACGAGCACGGTCTTCATGTACTCGGGACAAGGGTCCCAGTACTTCCACATGACACGTGAGCTGTACGAGCACAACGCGCGCTACCGGCTCTGGCTGGACCACTGCGACGAGATCGCCTCGCCCCTGATGGGCACGTCGCTGCTGGAGACGGTGTTCGACCCCCGGCGGGACAGGAGCGACCCGTTCGACTCGCTGCCCCACTCCAGCGCCGCGCTGATCTGCGTCGAGTACAGCCTGACGCGCGTCGTCCAGGAAATGGGCCACCAGTGCGACGCCCTCCTCGGCTACAGCCTGGGAGAGATCACGGCGGCCGTCGTCGCGGAGGCGCTGCCCCTGGAGGACGGTATCGGCTTCGCGGTGGAGTTCGCGCGCCTGCTGGAGCGACGTACTCCCCGCTGCGGCATGCTGGCCGTGGTCGGCCCGTCGGAGCTTCTGCGGACGCACGAGTCGCTGTTCGCGGGCTGCTGGGTCACCGGGCGCAACTTCGAGGGGAACTTCGTCGTGAGCGGGCACGCCGCCGACATCGACGCGCTCGAACGCGGACTGGAGGCGGAGTCGGTCCTGTGCCAGCGACTGCCCGTCGACTACGGCGTGCACACCGAGCTGATCGACCCCGTCGAGGACCGGGCCCGGCGTCTCATGGAC
This sequence comes from Streptomyces sp. man185, assembly GCA_002551355.1. Lineage (GTDB taxonomy): Bacteria > Actinomycetota > Actinomycetes > Streptomycetales > Streptomycetaceae > Streptomyces. The sequence continues at coordinate 27,144 of NTHE01000014.1, forward strand.
TCCCTGAGCTTCGCTCCCGCGCAGCTCCCGGTCATCTCCTGCGCCACCGAGGGCAGGGTCGACGCGGTGTCGGCCGACGGCGTCTGGGCGGCCGTGCGACAGCCCGTCGAGTTCTCCCGGACCATCGAGAAGGTGACCGCCGCGGGCGGCGCGACATTCGTCGACCTCGGTCCCAGCGCCACGCTGGCCACCTTCGTGAAGTACATCGCGAAACCGGGCGGCGGCTCCTCGCACGTGAGCGCCGTCAACCGGTTCGGCAACGACGTGAAGTCGATGAACGACTTCCAGGCGTTCATGGCGGCGCTGTGACGCCCCCACACCACCCGCTCGGCACGGACTTCCGATGCCGGCAGAGCATGATGGAGGAGTTGTACCGATGAGCGACGGCAGCCCCAGGCCGAGCGAGGCCGAGCACGAGGCGTTCGAGCAGAACCCCCACCTGCTGTACAGCGCACTGCGGGCGGAGGCCCCGGTCAGCAAGGTGACCGCCCCCGGCGGGCTCGGCGTGTGGATGGTGACCCGCCACGAGGACGCCCGTCCCGCCCTGAGCAGCACCAAACTGTCCAAGAACGTCGAGGTCGGACAGAAGGTGATCGAGCAGAACACCGACAACGAGGAACTGCGGCTGATGTTCGCGGGCGAGTTGTCGGCGCACATGCTCAACTCCGATCCGCCGGTCCACACCCGCCTGCGCAAGCTGGTCAACAAGGTGTTCACCCCGCGGGCCGTGGAACGGCTCCGCCCCCGGATCGAGGAGGTCACGACGGAGCTGCTCGACGCGATGGAGCGCGAGGGCCGGGTGGACCTGATGACCGCGTTCGCCGCCCCGCTGCCGATCGCGGTGATCTGCGAGCTCCTCGGCGTCCCGCTGCTCGACCAGGGCAAGTTCCGCGGCTGGGTCGACGCACAGCTCTCCGGCGACCCGGAGCGGCTCGCCGAAGCCGCGCCCGCCCTGCTCGGCTACCTCAACGAGCTGGTCGAGAGCAAACGCACCAACCCGTCCGACGACCTGCTCACCGACCTGGTCCACGCCAGCGACGGGGACGACAAGCTCAGCGGCCAGGAACTGGTCTCCATGGCCTTCCTGCTGCTGGTCGCGGGCCACGAGACGACGGTGAACCTCATCGGCAACGGGGTGCTCGCGCTGCTGCGCCACCCGGACCAGCTCGCCGCGCTGCGGGCCGACCGCTCGCTGCTGCCCGGCGCCATCGAGGAGTTCCTGCGGTACGAGGGACCGGTCAACACCGCCTCGCTGCGCTTCACCACGGAGCCGGTCGAGATCGGCGGGGTCGTCATACCCGAGAACCAGCTGGTGGTGGTCGCCATCGCGTCCGCCAACCGCGACGAGGGCCAGTTCCCCGGCGGTGACAAGCTGGACATCACCCGGGAGACCGGCGGCCACCTGGCATTCGGCCACGGCATCCACTACTGCGTGGGCGCACCGCTGGCACGACTGGAGGCCGAGATCGCGTTCGGCCGCCTGCTCGACCGGTTCCCCGACATCCAGCTGGACGTCGACGAGGACGACGTGCGCTGGAAGCCCGGCACGGTGCTGCGGGCGCTGAAGGCCCTGCCGGTGCGCGTCGGCGCACGGTAGTCCGGCACGGATACGTCACAGGGGCCGCCGGGCCCACGCCCCGGCGCGGACACGGCGGCCCCTGCGACGGCGGATCAGCCGGCGCGGTGCTTGACCGCGACCTCTTCGAGCTGCGACACCAGCGCGTTGAGCGAGGGGGCGGCCAGGATCTCGTCGCGCAGTGCGGCCGCACGCTCGGCGAACCGGGGTTCGGTCAGGAGGCGGTTGACGCTCTCCTTGATGTTCTGCCCGGTCGCCTCCGTGGTGTGGATCTCCAACCCGGCGCCCTGCTCGGCCAGCTTGCGCGCCAGGATCGGCTGGTCGAAGTGGTAGTGCAGGGACAGCTGCGGCACCGGGTGGCGCGCGGTGGTCGCCAGGGTCGCGGCGCCCGCGTGGTGGATCACGGCCGAGCACGTGGGGGCGATGGCGTGCCAGGGCACGAAGGGGACCAGACGGACGTTGTCCGGGACCTTCCCCAGCTTCTCCTGCTCGCGCTCGGCGATGGTCGCGACCAGCTCGATGTCCAGCTCGGCCACCGACTCGAGGATCTCGGCGAGGGGGATGTTGTAGCCGTTGAAGACCTCGGTGGCGGTCAGTCCCAGGGTCATGCCCACCCGAGGGCGCTCCGGGGCCGTCTTCAGCCAGTCGGGTACGACGGCCGGACCGCCGTACCCGATGAACTGGGTCTGCAGGACGTTGAGGCTGGTGTCGAGCTGCAGGCTGCGCGGGAACTGGTCGATCGTCACGTGGCCGGTCGTCATGTCCTCGCTGAACTCGCCGCCGAACGCGCGCGCCTGACCGCCCAGCCAGTCGGCCAGCGGGTCCAGCTGCTCCGCCTCGGGCTGCTGCGCCTTCAGCCGCAGGTAGATGTCGCGGGTCGCACCGAACACATCCGCGCCGAAGACCACGCGGGCGTGTGCCGCCCCGCACGCCTTCGCCGTGATGGAGCCGATGTAGCTGAAGGAGTCCCAGACCACCAGGTCCGGCTTCCAGTGGCGGGCGAACGCCACCAGGTCATCGATCACCGCGGCGGCCTCGCCGCCGTGCGCGCCTTCCACGGCGGCCTTGTGGCTCTGCGAGGTGTGCTCCCAGGTCGTGCCCTCCGGGTCCTCCGCGACGTCCCAGGGCGGGGTGAGGCCGGGCCGGATCGACTCCAGCAGCTCCGGGTACTCGCGGCCGAACTGCCACTTGTCGAAGTCGTTCCCGACGGGCACGGCGGTCAGCCCGGCCTGGGTGATGGTGGGGGCGAAGCGCGGCTGGCTGGCGATCAGTACCTCGTGGCCGGCCGTGCGCAGAGCCCACGCCATCGGCACGAGGTACATGAATATGTTCTTCTCGGGGTTTACGGTGAAAAGCACACGCATGATGAAGACTTCCTCGGTTCGGTTCGGCGGAAGCATTGGCTACGCGGTCTGGTGGACCCGTCTCCGGCGCTCAGGCATCCGTACCCGGTGTGTGACGAGATCGCCCCCCAGACTCGTGAGCCACACAATACGCGGGATGCCTCCGGCCATGGAAAGATCGTGGAAGTTCCTTATCCCTCACGGCTCGTGAGGAGTTCGGGCATTGAACCGCTGTCCAACGGGCGGGCCTGCTTGTAGCGTTCGAGATGTTTCGGCGGGTTGAGCCGTGTCTACTGATCTACTGAGGAGTTCAGATGAGCACTGGTATATCGCTTCCCAAGCCTGAAGAAGTAGGTGCGTTCTATGATGCGGCGAACAGCCTGATCGCCCAATTCCAGGGCGGCAGCATGCACTACGGCTACTGGAACGGCCCCGAGGACGACAGCACGTTCGAGGAGGCGTCCGACCGGCTGTCCGACATCCTGATCGACAAGCTGGGGCCCGGCCCGGACGACCGGGTGATCGACGTCGGCTGCGGCGTGGGCACGCCCGGCGTGCGGCTGGCCACCAGGACCGGTGCGGAGCTGGTCGGCATCTCGATCAGCGCGCGCGACGTGGAGCTGGCCAACGCCCGGGCGGAGCGCGAGGGATGCGCGGACCGGGCCCGCTTCCAGCATGCCAACGCGCTGGACATGCCGTTCGAGGAGGGCTCCTTCGACCACGCCCTGGCACTTGAGTCCATCGTGCACATGCCGGACCGGGTACAGGCCCTCCAGCAGATCGCGCGGGTGCTGCGGCCCGGAGGACTGCTGGCCCTCACCGACTTCGTCGAGCGCAGGCCCGCCGCCGCCGACCTGCCCAAGCCCTCGCTGCTGAAGCGGATCCAGGGCGGCGTGGTCGACAAGGTGCAGAAGGCGGCGCTGGCCAAGGTCATCGAGTCGTGGCACACCGCCCCGCTGGTCCGGGCGGAGGACTACCCGTCGTTCGCCTCCGCCGCGGGCCTGGAGGTCGTCGAGGTCACCGACATCAGCCAGCACACCAAGTACACCGCGCAGCGGTTCTACGGGGCGGTCTACGCGTACGCCAAGCACAACGAAGTCCCGCCGGAGATCAAGAAGATCCTTGCCGCGGGTCCCGGCGAGAAGCGGCTGCACTGGCTGGTCGAGGACGACCCGGCCGTGGGTGTGATCACCGCGGTGCTGCGCCGCCCCTCGCGGGACTGAGGCGACTACCTGGCGTCGGGCCTCCGGGCCGAGCGGGTGGGCCGGCGCTCCGCGCCCAGGTGATCCCGCCAGGTGTCGGCGAGTCCCTCGGCCAGGCTGATCTCCGGCCGCCAGCCGAGGACTTCCGCCGCCCGACGGATGTCCAGCCACACGTCGCTGCGGTCGAAGGGGCGCGCCGGTTCGCGTTCCACGGGAACCGGACGCCCCACCGTCGTTTGCAGGTGCTTGTGCAGGTCGTCCAGTGAAGTCGCCTCTCCGGCACCGATGTTCAGCACGGTCGGCCCGGCCGCCGCCCGCAGCGCGTCCACCCTGTCCAACGTGGCGTACATCGCCGTCGCCACGTCGTCGACGTGTACGTAGTCCCTGCTCGAACCGCCGTTGCCGAGTATGCGCAAGGGTTCGCCGGCCAGCAGCGCCTGCATCCAGTGGCCGATGACTCCGTACCCCGCGGTGGTGCCCTGTCCGGGGCCGTACGCGTTGGACACGCGCAGCACGACGGGGGCGAGCCGGTCGGACGCGGCGGCCAGCGCCGCCTCCTGCGCCAGTTTGGCCTTTCCGTAGGCGTTGCTCGGCCCCACGGGCGACTGCTCGTCGTACGGCGGCTCGCACCGCTGGTCGTACACGGTGCCGCCCGATGCCACGAGCACCACGACCGGCCGCCGCGGGTTCTCGCGCAGTGCGTCGAGGAACGTCTCGAAGGAGGCGACCTCCTGGGCGGCGCGCTCCGGTTCACGTTGGGCGATCGCCGGACTGATCCGGCTCGCCAGGTAGAAGACCACGTCACAGCTGTCTAGCGCGGGGTCGTGCCACGTATCGCGGACGGCAGGCGCCGCGCTGGTGAACGCGAGGGCCTCGACTCCGGACCTGGACAGTGTGCGCATGAGGCTTCCGCCGAGGAAGCCACCGGCGCCGACGACGGCCACGACGGGCGCGGGTCGGTGAGGGCCGACATGTGGCAAGCGTGCTGCGGGCATCCTTTTCCCCCAATGAAGAACCGGCCACCTGATCACCGGTCAGGAAGGTGTAACCAGGCCGTCCGTTCGGGGACTTGCCGGATCGTGAGACAGAACGGACGGCGCTGGAAATCGACAACTCTGGTCACGGAAGGTGCGGTCAGGGCTGAGCGGTCACGTGCGTGCTGTCGCGTACGGTGCGGTCTACGGTCTCCCGCCTCCCTGCCCTGGGCGAACACAGCCCTGGGGCAACGGTGTCGCGGTCGGAGAGACGTCGTCGTCCATGCGGCGACCTGCTGTTCGTCGCCACGGCACGGGGTCGATGCGGAGCAGCGGAGCGCGCGGTGCTGCCCGCCGGTGCCGTGATCACCGTCAACGCACCGTACCAGCAAGCCGGTTGCAGCGGGCATGTTCCGGCAACCGTCGGACGGGGGCGGCCACCGCAGAGCCGTGCGGACCTCGGTGAACCTCCGTGGGCGGCGAGCAGCCATCCGCTGGTCGATCACCGTCCAAATTCGGTCAAGTCCGTGCTGAGTCGGACCCTCGACGACTAACATCACGCGCATGACCACGAGAAGCGAAGCGGTCGCCGAGTGCCGGCCGGCCTACCAGTCGGACCTCGCCGCCGGAACCGAGCGGTTCTTCGACGAGCGCAGGGATACCTGCCCGTGGTGCGATTCCCGGCAGCTCGGTGTTCTGCTGCGCACGACGGACGTGATGCAGCACAAGCCGGGCGTCTTCGTCCTGGAATCCTGCGAGGACTGCGGGCACGTCTTCCAGAACCCACGGCTGAACGACGACGGACTCGAGTTCTACTACCGGGACTTCTACGACGGTCTCGGCGAAGAGAACATGAACAAGATCTTCGGGACCAAGAGCGCCGGCCACGACGGGCGGACCAACATGGTCGCCGCGCAGGGCAGGCCGAAGCAGTGGCTCGACGTCGGCACGGGGCACGGGCACTTCCTGGTCGACGCGAAGAGGGTGCTGCCGGACACCGAGTTCGACGGGCTCGACCGGACCGACGGAGTGCTGATAGCCGAGGAGAAGGGGCGGGTCCGCAAGGCGTACCAGGGCAGCTTCGTCGACCTCGCCCCCGGGTTCGCCGGCCAGTACGACGTGATCAGCATGTACCACTACCTGGAACACACCGCGGACCCCAAGGCGGAGATGGCCGCCGCCGCTGCGGCCCTGCCGGAGGGCGGGCACCTGGCCATCGAACTGCCCGACCCGGAGTGCGCCTGGGCCAAGCCCCTCGGCAAGTGGTGGATCTCCTGGCTGCAGCCCCAGCACCTGCACATGATCCCGATCGCGAACCTGCGCTCCGAGCTGAGCTCGCTGGGACTGACCGTCGTCTCCGAGCAGCGTGCCGAACCGCACAACGGGCAGGACCTCGTCAGCGCCGCCGTTCTGGCGATCAACGCCGGGCTGATCGGCGGGGAGGACCTGGCGTGGCGGCCCGCCCCACCGACCCGCGCCCGCGCGCTGCTGCGCAAGGTCGCCTTCACCGCGAGCGTGCCGGTCCTGGCGCTGGCCTACCTGGTGGACCGCGTCTCCGCGTCGGTCGGTGGCGGGCGCGGCCTCTCGAACACCTACCGGGTGCTCGCCCGCAAGACATCCTGACGCCTGCGAGCCGCCGCGCCCGCGCCTGTACGCCCGCCGGGGTCCGGCGTGCCGATTCCCAGGCCGTGACCTGCGGTTTTCCCGATCGGTCGATCATGGGCTTGACCTTGACACGATGACAAGGTTTCCACTGGTGTCCAGGAGGTGGTCCCGATTAACACAACCGACGTGACCGCGCTGCAAACCCGCATGATCAACGCCCTGGGCGCCGAGGACTCTTCGATCCGGCTCCAGGCAGCCCTGGCGGCGGGCTCGAACCCCGACCCCGTGCTCGTGGAGACCCTCATCGAGCGGTGCGCGGTCGAGCCCGACTTCTTCGTGCGGGACATGCTGTCCTGGGCGCTGATCCGCCTCTCGCCGGAGATCACCCTCCCGCGCGTCCGCAAGGAGCTCGACTCCGAGCGCAACCAGGCCCGCAGCCAGGCATTGCACACGCTCTCCAAGATCAAGGACAAGAGCACGTGGCCCTGGATCACCCGGGACCACCTGCGCGACGCCGACGACGAGGTGGCGCGGACCGCGTGGCGGGTGGCGGTCGTCCTCGTGCCCGAGGAGGATGAGAAGGACCTGGTCGACGAGCTGGTCCTGCAACTCGGCCGCGGCGACCGCAGCGTGCAGCTGAGCCTGAGCCGGGCGTTCGTCGACCTGGGCGACGTGATCAAGCCCGCCCTGGAGAAGGCCGCGAACCACCCGGACCCGGATGTGGCGGCGCACGCCCGTGCCACGGAGATGCTCCGGAAGGACCCGGAGACGGGGTTCGACGCGGCGATCGAAGAGGCGAAGCGCACGGTCAGGCTCGGCCCGGAGCGGGCGGCCGAGGCCGAGGCGGCGGCCAAGGCTGCGGCCGAGGCGGCGGCCAAGGGCGGATCGACGACCGCGCCCGAGGCGGCAGCCGAGCCGGCCGGGCAGACCGACCCGAACCAGGCCGCCCAGGCCGCGGAAGGCTAGGAGACCGTAGTTGCTGATCGGCGATGTGGCCCGTCGTTCCGGGGTGAGCAGCCGGATGCTCCGGCACTACGACGCCCTGGGGCTGGTCCGGCCGACCGGCCGCACCGTCGGAGGCTACCGCGAGTACTCGGCCGGGGACGTTCGCAGGATCTTCCATGTGGAGAGCCTGCGGTCCCTCGGGCTGTCGCTCCAACAGATCGGGCGTGCGCTGGAGGACCCGGCCTTCACGCCGTCCGCTCTGGTCAGCGACCTCATCCAGTGGACGGAGGATCGCCTGGCGCGAGAGCAGGAGCTGCTGGAGCGGCTCCGCGTGATCGACGCGTCGGCGCCCACCGGCTGGCAGGACGTGCTCCGCGTCGTCGAACTCATGCGGGAGCTCAACTCGTCCAGCGCCGCACGTCGGCAGCAGGCCGTCCTGGGCGGGCCGGAGGACGTGTCGGTTCCCGCCGAGCTGCTGGTCGGGGCGGTCCTGGCCGAGTCCGACCCCCATGTCGCGGGCGCGCTGCGCTGGGCCCTCGCCCGATCGGGCGGCGAGGGCGTGGCGGCACTGGCCGCCGTCGCGCGCTCGCAGGACGTGGACATCCGGCGCCGCGCGGTGCTGGCGATCGCCGAGATGCCCGATGCTCCGGGAGCGATCCCGGTACTCGCGGACGCCCTCGGGGACCCGGACCCGACCGTGCGCGGGCGGGCCGCCGTCGTCCTGGGCGGACACGGTGTGGCCGCGGCCGTGCCGACGCTCGTCGGCATGGTGGTCGAGGGTTCCAACGACGTCGACGCGGCGGAGGCGCTGGGAACGCTGTCCCGGGACCCCGAGTGCGCGGCCGCGATCGCGACCGCCGTGGCCGACGAACTCGCCGCGCCCACCGCGGACTCGGCGACCCGGATCCGTCTGACCCAGGCGCTGGTGGAGCTGGAGGGAACCACCGCGCACGGAATCCTGCGGCACCTGGCGCACGACCAGGACCGCGCGGTGGCCCTGGTCGCATCGGCCCTGGCGGGAGCCGAGGAAGAGCGAACGGGCGAGGATTCCTGAAGGCACGCCACGAAGGCGCCGCGGCACCGGGTCCGCCCGGGCGGCATGTCGCGGCGCCGGCGGCGGAAAGGTCACCGCAGCAGTCGCCTCGGCCACCTCACGCGGCGAAGGAACGAACCGATGAGCAGCCACACGCACCGCGTGAGGCCCCTACGCGGGAAACCGGCAGCGCTGTACCGTACGGTGCACGTGACTCCCCGCATGGGCCTGCGCGTTACTTCTCCTCGCCCGCCTCGACTGCGGTGCGGGCCGCCGTAGAAGCTCATCGCGTTCACCGTCTGCGATCTCCTCGGGCTGTCGTCGCACTCGCGGTTCAGAGGTCTGGCTGACGGACAAACTGCTCGAGCGCGCCCGTCGTACCAGTACCAGCGGGCTCGTCACCGACCAGAGCTACGAGCCAGCAGCGGATCCTGTCCAAGGCCTTCCCCGAGGCCAACGTCAGCGGGCAGCTGAAGGCGTATCACGTGCCCGGGCAACGGTATGGGTGGAATGAGTTCATGGCTGAAGTGATTGCCGTGCTGGAAGAGCTCAGGGACATCACCCCGCTGACCGCCGAGGCTGTGGCGGCGCGGTTCTCGGCTCGGGAGTGGACGCCCGGGAGCAAGGTCCGTGACGGCGTGGAGACGTCGTGGGACAAGGGCAGCGTCGGGGGCTGGATCCAGACGTTCGGCGGTGGGGCGGTCAGCGTCTCGTTCTTCGTCTGGATCCGCGACGTCGACGAGTCGGGCTACTTCGACGACCTGGATGCCGTCTACGAGCAGGGGGAGCAGGTGCTGGCCGACTTCCTCCCGAAGATCGAGGAGTCCCCGCTTGCCGGCCACCTCATCGAGGCCGAGCCGACGGAGGCGGACACGGACGAGTTCATCAGGTTGAAGAAGTGGACCCTCGGCGGCCGGATTCTGACCGCCGGTGCGATCCAGCATGACACCGATCTTCCGGTGATGGTCGTCGTGGTGCTGGAGGAGCGGGCGTGACAGATATTCGCTGGGCAACTGGCATGTTGGGGTGTCGTGCCCCTTGCTCGAAGGGGCACGACACCCCGCCCGTCAGATGTCCCGGTTCACCGCCGTGATGGAAGCGATCCGGGTGCCCCGCCCCGGGCCGGGGCGGCCCCGGGTGCGGCCGGCTCACGTGCTGGGCGTCAAGGGCTACAGCTCCCGTGCGATACGAACCTGGCTCAGGCGTCGCTGCATCGGCCATACCATCCCCGAGCGGGCCGACCAGGTCCGCAACCGGCTCCGGCGCGGCAGCCGGGGCGGACGCCCGCCAAGCTTCGACAAGCAGCTCTACAAGCGGCGCGACGTCGTGGAACGGTGCTTCAACCGGCTCAAGCAGTGGCGCGGCATCGCGACCCGCTACGACAAGACCGCCGAGCCTGTGGCGTGTCGGCAACACGACGCGCAACGGCTGTCCGTGGCGTACCTGACTTGTATCGCCGTAGCGGGAGTGATGTACGTGTCAGTCCACTTCCAGGGCGTCCAGAGCCAGCGTGTGGGCTATGGCGAGGCGGCGGTCGATGTCGGGCGCGAGGATCTCAAGTACGTACCGGGTGTGCAGCCCCAGCTTCTTGGTGACGGTCATCAGCGGCTTGCCGCTCTCGGTGTACTCGAAGCGGTACGGCCAGATGAACGGTACGTATTCGAGATACGGCACGAACTCCCAGATGAACCGGACGAAGGCCACCACCCGGCTGTGCTCGCGGCCGGTCAGTTTCATCGTCCCCGGCTGGCGCACCTGCCATGTCCTGCGGAGGAGAGACGCGCCCGCGTCCTCGTAGAACGACCCGAAGGACTGGCCCGAAGCGTCCCGCACGTCGTACATGTGGCCCACTGCGTGGTCGCGGCCCTTGAAGGCGGCGAGAACGGACTTCCTGGACGCGTCCGTATAGACGGTCACCTGCCCCCTGAGAGACAGCCGCTTCTCGCGTGCGTATGCGACGGGCTGGCCCTCGGAGCCGTCCGGCCGGGCCACGCTCACCACGTACTCGCCGGCCGTGAGGCTCAGTGTCTTCTTGATGACGAAGGTGTCGTGGGACTGGATGTCCGGTGCTTCAGCAATGGTGGGGGCCGGGGCCGGGGCGGGGGCAGCCTTGGTGAGGCTGACGGCGGCCCTGTCCTTCTCCGCGCCCGTTCCTGCGGTCGACTCGGTGCCCGTGCTGTCCATGTGGCATCTCCCGTTGTCCCTGTGGCCCCGATTCGGTCCGTCCATCGTCGGCCGCACGACCGGCCCGGCGCAGTCTCCGGAAGTCGCGATCCCGGGCGACGAAAGGTGTCGACTTTCGTCGTACGGTGGCACGACGCTCGGCCGATGCACGCGTTCTTCCGGGGGTCCTACCGTCGGTCCGGTGTAGGCGGACAGGGAAGTGGATGTGGATGTGAGGGCGGGTACGGATGTGGGGGATCGACGGGTACGTTCCGCCGGGCTCGTTGTTCGGGGCCTCCGGCGGCGGTTGAGCGGCGGTGTGCTCTGGAGCCCCGCCCGTATCGTCGGGGAGGCGGTGCTCGCCGTCACCCTCGCCGGGTTCGCCACGGGCATCGGCGCGTGGGGGGACACGCTCGACGCGCGGACCGTTCTCCTCGCAGGGGCGATGGCCCTGCTGGCGCCCGCGCGCCACGCGCTGCCCGCGACCGTCCTCATCCTCTCCGCCCCGCTGGCCGGGGGGTGGAGCGTCATGGCCTCCGTGCTGCTGGTCTGCGCCGCCTGGTCGGCGGGGCGGCGGATCACGGAACCCTGGCGGGTGGCCGTCGCGTTCGGGGCCGCGTGTGTGCTCCACACCGTCCCGGGCCTGTACCGCGACATCACCTCGGGGGCCGCGTCCGTGCTGCCCGTCACCCTTGGGTGGAACGTCGTGGCATTCCTGACCCTGGCCGTGGTGCCGGCCCTCGTCGGCCGCTACCGGGATCAACGGCGGCGACTGCTCGGCGCGTTGTGGCAGAACAATCAGCAACTCAGGCGCGAGCAGGCGATGGTGGCCCGTGAGGCGCGGTTGCTGGAGCGCAACCGCATCGCCCATGACATGCACGACAGCCTCGGCCATCAGCTCGCCCTGATCTCCGTGCACGCGGGCGCCCTCCAGGTCGACCCGGAGCTGACCGGGAGCCAGCGAGAGGCCGTGCGGATCCTCCGGGGCGCCTCCGTCACCGCGATGGCGGAGTTGCGGGCGGCGGTGGGGGTGCTTCACGACGAGGCGGAGTATCGGGAGCAACAGAACGAGCAGCAGGACCAGGGGCATCAGCCTCACCAGGGGAACCAGGGGGAGATTTCCTACCGGGAGTACGGGGAGCACCGGGAACACCAGGGGCATCAGCGGCAGCCGGTGGGCGACGGCGCCTCGGTGCCGTACGCGCCCCGTACCACCGCCGCCATCGACGGCCTGGTCGAGTCGTCCCGGGGCGCGGGCACGGCGGTGTCGCTGGACCGGAGCGGTGTCCGGCGGCCGTTGGCGCCCGCCGCCGACCACGAGGCGTACCGCATCGTCCAGGAGGGGCTGACCAACGCTCACAAGCACGCGCCGGGCGCCCCGATACGCCTTGCCCTGCGGTACGAACCGGACAGCCTGGTCGTGGAGGTCACCAACGGGCCCGTGCCGGGCGGAGCGCCCGAGGTGCCGCCGGAGATCAGCGGCGGCCAAGGGCTGAAAGGGCTGCACGAGCGGGTCGGCCGGGTCGGCGGCATGGTGCACACCGGGCCCACCGAGGAGGGCGGCTTCCGGATCGCGGGGATGCTGCCGTACGGGGAGGAGAGCAAGGCGGGAAGCGGGGCGGAGGGCCGGGCGGGGCACCTCGGGGGACACGGGGCGGGGAACGGTGCCCGGGGCGCGGGGCCGTACGGCGCGACCTCCGTCGTACCGGCTCGCGACGTTCGGGGGCAGCTGCGTCCGGGGGCGGTGGACGACGGTGGAACGGTCATCAACGGGGCCGATCCACAGAGGGAGTTCACCGCCATTATGAGTACCAGGAAGAACGTCGCCATCGGCTGCGCCGTCACCGCCGTCGTCCTCGTCGCGGGCGTCATCGGCCTGGGCGTCTGGGGGATCGGCGCCATGACGGAAGAGGTGAAGAAGGCGGAGATCTCGCCGAGCGTCTACGAGGAGGCGAAGGTCGGGGACGCCGAGGCGGACATCCGGGCCAGGCTCCCCGAAGAGGACTCGTGGCTCACCTCGGACCTGGCGGACCAGGGGCCCAAGCTGCCCGACGGAGCGACGTGCCGACACTTCACCTCCGAGGACGACCAAGGGGTCGACTTCCTCACCGTCTTCCGGTTCTGCTTCCGGGACGGGAAGTTGGTCTCCAAGGAGACGTACAAGGCGACGTGATGCCGGGCTCCGTGCGGCGGGTCGGCCCGTACAGGGCATGATGGCGGGGCCACTCCGTCCGTTCTCCTTGACAACGTCATGATCGACACCGCGCAGGAGGTTGTGTGATCCGGGTCCTCGTCGCCGACGACGAGCCGCTCATCAGGGCCGGCATCAGAATGATCCTCACCTCGGCCGACGACATCGACGTGGTCGCCGAGGCCGGGGACGGCCGCGAGGCGGTGGAGAAGGCCCGGGGGGGCGGGGTCGACGTGGCGCTGCTGGACATCCAGATGCCGGTGATGGACGGGCTGACGGCGCTGGTCGAGCTCGGCCGCGCCGCGCCGAAGGTACGGGTCCTGATCCTCACCACCTTCGGCGAGCGGGACAACGTGCTGCGGACGCTCGGCCACGGCGGTGCGGGGTTCCTGCTGAAGGACTCCGCGCCCGACGAGCTGATCCAGGCGGTGCGGGCCGCGGCGGCGGGCAACGCGTATCTCTCACCCGCGGCCACCCGGCATGTGGCGGACGTGCTCTCCGCCACCGGGGCCACCACGCGCGGGGAGGCCGTGCGGCGCCGGCTCGACGGGCTCACCACCCGGGAGCGCGAGGTGCTGGCGCTGCTCGGGGAGGGGCTCTCCAACGCGGACGCGGGGCGGCGGCTGCATATGAGCGAGGCCACGGTGAAGACGTATGTCAGCCGCATCCTCACCAAGCTCGACTGCGACAACCGCGTCCAGGCCGCCCTTCTCGCCCGCGACGCCGGGCTCCAGCCGGGGGGACTTCAGCCGGGCGGGCACTGACCGGACGGAGCGTCACTTCCGGACGGCCTGACGTCTGTACAGGGGCGCGGAGTCCGTACGGGCCCCTTCCGGCCCGGTGGGCCGAGACACGCGGATCCGCCCGACCGTATCCGTACGGTCGTATCGCACCGCCAGGCCAGAGCGGTCGGGTCCCCGCTCGTCGGAGCCTCCCCCGAGGACACGAGGGAGGGCTCTTCCGGACGGACCGAAACGGGCCTCTGCCCCCTGACCGTGCTGCTCCGGTTCAGGGCCGACTTCTACGACTGCCGGACACGCCCTGGGGGGCTCGGGGTGGTCCGAAGCTCGCAGGCCCGTGTCCTCGGACACATCGTGATGCGCGTCGGGATGGTCCTCCAGTGGTGGCGCGTCGCTGGACGCCGCCCGGAGGGGCGCAGCGGTGGACAGCCGGTGGACAGACGCCTTTGGACGAGCCAGCACGCGGCCGCACAGGGGAGACTGCCTCACACGGCGATCTGGGAAAACGTCATCAGGAAGCAGGGTGCGGCACCACCAGGCGCGATCGCTCTCGTCATGCGCAGGTCTTGGGTTCGCAACCTGAAGACAGCGCCGGCCCGGTTGAGGGTCAGAGCTGCAGGCGCCCGGGGTCGCACATGGTGGTTTCAGGAACCGGGAGCCGTCTCCTCCAGGAAACGTTCCACCTCGCGGGCCATGCCGGAATCAGCTCCTGACGCGAGAGAGTTCCTTCCCGTTGAGCCCTCGTGGATGCCGAGTCCGCCGACCCAGAGGTGTGCGAACGCTTGCTCACCGTCGACCTGCGGACTGAATTGCATGTCCAGTTGCCGCAACTGTGCGGGGGATGAGGCGGCGTAGACGGTGGCCGTCGCCCGCCGTTGTGGATAGAGGTTGAAGCCTCGGATGTCGCTGGAGCCGTACTCATTCGAAGGCGCCGTGGCCGTCTCGTCCCACACGGACGTCTGAGTGGCGGGGATGGCCGCACAAATCGATGGAGAGCTGTGTGGAACGGCGGTGCTCGAACGTCACCTGGGACGAGACGTACGTCAGCCCCTTCGCCTCGCCCCACGACCCTGTGGAGGCACTCCCCTCGTGAGGATGTGCAACCCGTACACGCAGGCCGGCCCACTCATCGGACTGATAGTCCTGCCAGTCTCCGATGACGTTCGGCGATTCCCGAGATCCCTCGTCTGACTGCTCACGTCAGCTTACGTCCTGCGTTCGTCTCCACCGCTGCGTGGAGCGTAGGAGAGGGCTTTGAACGTTATGCCGGACGGCGGCTTCGCCGGCCCCTTCGTGGTCTTGATGACCTTGCTGGCGTCGATGTACGCGCCCGCCATCCCCTCCCGCTGGTACGCCCCGTGCGTCGACTCGATCGCGCCACGCGCCGTGCCCGCACCGCACTCGTCCTGACCGTGTAGAACACCCTGGCCATGGCACTGATCAACGAGCCGGGGACCGAGGCGTATCACCCCGGGTTCCGAGGCGGCTGGGCGAATGTTCGCCCGGTACGTGTAGAGGTCCGGGCCGAAACTGGTCGTAGTCGACTCCGACTTGCAGGAACGCCAGTGGCAGCGTCGGTGCGGGCATTGCGAGGCCCCTCCGGCGAGCACTCTCCGTGAAAAGTGACGGGCTATCAGGTATTCCTGATGCATCGTCACCCATTGAAGATCATCTTGCACACGCGTTGCACAAGGTGATGAAGAACAGCGGTGATCAATGGAAGGCCGAGAAAGGGTATAGCCACAGGTCGTCGCGTGTTTAGGGATGTCGTGCCCCGTGTCCCCAAGGGGCACGACACCCCGCCCGTCAGATGTCCCGGAAGATCTCGATCTGCGCGCCCACCGAGTTGAGCCGCTCGGCCAGCTCCTCGTAACCGCGGTTGATCACATAGACGTTGCGGAGTACGGAGGTGCCTTCCGCCGCCATCATCGCCAGCAGCACCACCACGGCGGGCCGCAGGGCGGGCGGGCACATCATCTCGGCGGCGCGCCAGCGGGTCGGGCCCTCGACCAGGACCCGGTGGGGGTCGAGGAGTTGGAGGCGGCCGCCGAGGCGGTTGAGGTCGGTAAGGTAGATCGCGCGGTTGTCGTAGACCCAGTCGTGGATCAGGGTCTGGCCGTGCGCGGCGGCGGCGATCGCCGCGAAGAACGGCACGTTGTCGATGTTGAGGCCGGGGAACGGCATCGGGTGGATCTTGTCGATCGGCGCCTCCAGCTTGGAGGGCCGCACCGTCAGGTCCACCAGGCGGGTGCGCGCGTTGTCGGCGGCGTACTCCGGGGTGCGGTCGCAGTCGACGCCCATCTCCTCCAGGACCGCGAGCTCGATCTCCAGGAACTCGATCGGCACCCGGCGGATGGTCAGTTCGGACTCGGTCACCACGGCGGCTGCCAGCAGGCTCATCGCCTCGACCGGGTCCTCGGAGGGGGAGTAGTCCACGTCCACGTCGATCTGCGGGACCCCGTGCACGGTGAGCGTCGTCGTACCGACCCCGTCGACCCGTACGCCCAGGGCCTCCAGGAAGAAGCACAGGTCCTGGACCATGTAGTTGGACGAGGCGTTGCGGATGACGGTCGTCCCGTCGTGGCGGGCGGCGGCCAGCAGGGCGTTCTCGGTCACCGTGTCGCCGCGCTCGGTCAGCACGATGGGGCGGTCCGGCGCGACGGTGCGGTCGACCTGCGCGTGGTACAGGCCCTCCGTGGCGGCGATTTCCAGGCCGAAGCGGCGCAGCGCGATCATGTGCGGCTCGATCGTGCGGGTGCCGAGGTCGCAGCCGCCCGCGTACGGCAGGGTGAACTGATCCGTCCGGTGCAGCAGCGGGCCCAGGAACATGATGATCGAGCGGGTGCGGCGCGCGGCGTCGGCGTCGATCGCCTCCAGGTCCAGCTGTGCGGGCGGCACGATCTCCAGGTCCACGCCGTCGTTGACCCAGCGGGTGCGCACCCCGATGGAGTTCAGCACCTCCAGGAGCCGGAACACCTCCTCGATCCTGGCCACCCGGCGCAGGACCGTGCGGCCCTTGTTGAGGAGCGAGGCGCACAGCAGCGCGACGCAGGCGTTCTTGCTGGTCTTGACGTCGATGGCCCCGGAGAGCCGGCGGCCGCCGACGACCCGCAGATGCATGGGCCCGGCGTAACCGAGCGACACGATCTCGCTGTCGAGGGCTTCACCGATACGGGCGATCATCTCAAGGCTGATGTTCTGGTTGCCGCGCTCGATGCGGTTGACGGCGCTCTGGCTGGTGGCGAGCGCCTCGGCCAACTGCGTCTGTGTCCAGCCCCGGTGCTGACGGGCGTCACGGATGAGCTTGCCGATGCGTACGAGGTAGTCGTCTGACATGGCGGCAGGCTATCTCAGATATGAGATGAGGATGCTGTGGGGGTGTGCCGTTCGGGTGACGGGTGTGTACCGGCTCCGGGTCTCCCCATCGTCGCCCGCGCGGGAGTGAGGGGCGCGGTCTGCGCGTCCGTACGGGGCACGGCCTCACGCCCGTCGGCCGGGCATCGGTAGGGGCGGGGCCTCACGCCCGTCGGCCGGGCATCGGTAGGGGCGGGGCCTCACGCCCCTCGGCCGGGCCCTCAGCCTGCTCGGCCGTGTCGGCGGGCCCTGGCGCGCTTCCGGTGAGCGAGGGCGAGCTTGACCGGGACCAGTGCCAGCCAGCACCACATGGCCGCGAGGGGGGAGACGACGAAGGCGACCGGCATCGTCGCGGCGAAGAGCGCCGCGGTCGAGGCCAGGTCGGCGGTGACCGCCCGGCCGACGTCCCCGCGGGCGGCGTCCGTCGCGTGCTCCGTCATCCTCCGGCCGGCCAGGAACATCGCCAGCTCCAGCAGGTTCGTGACGGCGACCATGCCCGCGTACGCGGCCACCGCCAGCGGGTGCCTGGCGTACTCGGACAGCAGGGCGGTCGGGAACGGGACGAGGGCGATGGCACCGAGCCACAGCAGCGCGAAACGCAGCGCCACCCCCTCGAAGCGCGGGACCAGCCGTACGATCAGCCGGTGGTCGCGCCAGAACCCGGCCAGGATCGTGAAGCTCAGCGCGTACGCGCCGAGATCCGGCAGTGCCTGGCGCACCGCATCGGTGAACGCGACCCTGTCCAGGCCCGGTTCGACGTGGAGGTCGAGGACCAGCAGGGTCATCGCGATGGCGAAGATCCCGTCGGCCAGGGTCGTCAGACGGTCCGCGTTCTTCTCGTCGGCCTTCTCGGCGGCGGCTCGGGCATCGCTCACCCGCCTCAGGGTGAGGGGGCGAGGAGGTTCACACCGTCATTACGCCGACGGCGGGCAAGCCGGACCGTCGGGCTCCGGCTCGTCGAGCACGGCGGCCACGGCTTCGATCTCGACGAGCTGATCGGCGTACCCGAGCACGGTGACGCCCATGAGGGTGCTGGGGACGTCGTGGGCGCCGAAGGAGTCCCGGACGACCTGCCAGGCGGCCACGAGATCCTCCTGCCGGGTCGATGCCACGAGCACCCGGGTGCTGATGACGTCCTCGACCGAAGCGCCCGCGTCGGCGAGCGCGGTCCGCAGGTTCTCCACGGCCTTCGCCGCCTGGCCGGCGTAGTCCCCGACGGCGACGGTGGTGCCGTGCTCGTCGAGTGGACACGAACCGGCGAGGAAGATCAGCCGGGACCCGGCGGGCGCCGTGGCCGCATAGGCGTACTCGGCCACGTCGGAGAGGGTGCGGGAACGGATCAGCGAAACGGCGCCGGTGCGGGTCACGGTGGGTGCGTCTCCTGGGGCTGAGGGCTGAGGGCTGGGGGCTGGGCGCTTGGGGCTCGTTGCTCGTTGCTCGTTGCTCGTTGCTCGTTGCTCGGGGCTGGGGCGCGTGCCGGGCGTCCCGGTGCCGGAGCGCGCCATCCTCGCAGCGCGCTCCGCGTTCCGCTCCTTCTTTTTCCGGCCGGACCCTCCCCGGTCAACGCGCCGCTCCGCGCCGCCTTTTGGTGGCGCGCGCCGAGGCGGGAGCCGGACCCTCGTGGGCGGCCCGTCCGGCGCCGCCGCGCAGAAAGTCCGTCGCCCAGCGGCCCGCCGCCCGGACGGACTGGAGGGACGCGGCCGCGGTGAGCGTGATCCGGACCGGAGCGGCGGACATCGGCTCCGGCGACGTGACCGGAAGGCCGGAGAGCGGAGCCGCAGGGGCAGGTCGAAGGTGGGGCGGCCTGTGCGGGGCGGAAATTCGGATGTTTGTCGAACGGCGCGCCTCTACGGTGGCCCGATGACATCGATCCGGCAGGTTCAGGTCACCTTCGACTGCGCGTCGCCCTCGCGCGTCGCTCACTTCTGGTGCGAGGTGCTGGGGTACGTCGTACCGCCGCCTCCGGAGGGGTTCGCCACGTGGGGCGATTACGACCTCTCCTTGCCGCCTGAGAAGCGGGACGCGGGGTTCGTCTGCCAGGACCCCACGGGGGTGGGCCCGCGGATGTACTTCCAGCGCGTTCCCGAGGCCAAGGTCGTCAAGAACCGCGTGCATCTCTGCGTGCGGGTCGGCACCGGGCTCGTGGGGGAGGAGCGCCTCGCCGCGCTGGAGGCCGAGTGCGCGCGACTGCTGCCGCTCGGCGCGGCCCGCGTACGACTGCTCCTCGCCGACGAGGAGAACGAGTCCTGTCTCGTGATGCAGGACATCGAGGGCAACGAGTTCTGTCTCGACTGACCGGCCGGGCTCGCCCCGGTACCGTGGCTCGGCATGACCGACTCCGAGATCGAGATCACGGCGGACCTGGTCCGTGACCTGCTCCGGGAGCAGCATCCGGACCTCGCAGGGCTGGCCGTCAGCGAGGTCGCGGGCGGCTGGGACAACCAGCAGTGGCGCCTCGGGGACGAGTTGGCCGTACGCATGCCCCGTACGGAACGCGCCCCTGAGCTCCAGCGCAAGGAGCGCCGGTGGCTGCCCCTCCTGGCTCCTCGGCTGCCGCTCCCCGTCCCGCACCCGGTGCGGGTCGGGGAACCGTCCGCACGCTTCCCCAAGCGCTGGACAATCATGACGTGGGTCCCCGGCGAGCCGCTGGACCGTACCTCGATCAGCCGCGGCGACCATGCGGCCGACACCTTGGCCCGCTTCCTCAAGGCACTCCACGTGGCGGCGCCCGCCGAGGCGCCGGGCGTTTCGGACCGGGGCGCTCACCCCGGCGAGTACACCGAGGGCTTCGACCACTTCTTCCGGTCCGTCGCCCTCGACGGCAGGGCCGATGAGGTCCGGGCCGTCTGGGACGACGCGGTCGCCGCCCCCGCGTGGGAGGGCCCGCCGGTCTGGGTGCACGGCGACCTCCACCCCGCGAACGTCGTCGTGTCGGACGGGACGCTCTCGGGCGTGATCGACTTCGGCGACCTGTTCGCCGGGGACCCGGCGTGGGACCTCGCGGCCGCGTGGGTCATCCTTCCCCGGGGCGCCGCCGCACGGTTCTTCGACGCGTACGCGCGCGCGGACGGGGCGACGATCCGGCGCGCCCGCGGGCTTGCCGCGCTGAAGAGCCTGTTCCTCCTGCTCATGGGCCACAACGGAGACCGGGGGCTGCCCGGCGGCAAGCCGGCCTGGGGACCCGCGGGCCGGGCCGCACTCGACCGCGTTCTCCGTGACGACGTGGGGTGATCGTGCGCTGCGTACCGCTGTGGTGCGAGCGGGGTGCTCAGCCGGCGGCAGGAAGCTGCCGGGCGAAGCGCCGGACCGCGTCTGTGAAGGCGTCCGGGGCGTCGAAGTTCGCGAGATGTCCTGCCCGCGGGATCAGTTCGACACGAGCATCCGGATGCGCTCGGGCGAAGTCGGCCTCGCCGGACCGGAAGACGGAGTCCTTCTCGCCGTTCAGGATCAGTACCGGTGCGGCCACCTGACGCAGCGCCCCCGTGTCGAAGCGCCCCAGTACCTCCCCCCACGCGGCGGGCAGGGTGTGGAAGGCGTAGCCGGAGCGGATGGTCGCCTCCACCACTTGCCGCGGATACTGCCGCAGCAGGAGCCGGTCGTTCCACCGGGCCAGCCGGTCCGCCGGTATACGGGGGACCAGGCCGGCGACCCACCGGTAGGGCGTGGCCCACGGGCCGCGGGTGGAGGCGCTGGCGCCCGCGAGGACCAGCCCGCGCAACTGCTCCGGACGGCTCCGCGCGAACTCCAGCGACACGTATCCGCCCAGCGAGTGCCCGACGACCAGGGCCGGACCGCGGCCGAGTGAGTCGACCGCGGAGGCGATGACCTCG
This sequence comes from Streptomyces sp. man185, assembly GCA_002551355.1. Taxonomy (GTDB): domain Bacteria; phylum Actinomycetota; class Actinomycetes; order Streptomycetales; family Streptomycetaceae; genus Streptomyces. The sequence continues at coordinate 48,100 of NTHE01000014.1, forward strand.
GTCGCGGCGCTGAGACTCCAGGGCTGCTCCGAGCGCGCTCCGTGGCCGGGGAGATCGATGGCGGTCACCGGGAACTCCTGGCGGAGCGCGGCGAGTTGAGTGCTCCACTGCCCGGCGCTGAAACGTGTCCCGTGCACGAAGACGATGGGCGGTGCATCGGCTGTTGTCATCGGCCCCCCAGGTGATGCCATTCCTCCTCCGACCCTACCGGCGGGCGAGTCCTCCCCGGCCCCGCGGAAGAAGCGTGGGGAAGGCTGAACGGCGCACGCCGGAGGCGAGGTTCAGTGGCCACGCGGGGCGTACATGATGACGGCCATGCCGGCGAGGCAGACCAGGGCGCCGATGACGTCGAAGCGGTCGGGGCGGTAGCCGTCGGCGAGCATGCCCCAGGCGATCGATCCGGCGACGAAGATGCCGCCGTACGCGGCGAGGATGCGGCCGAAGTTGTCGTCGCTCTGGAAGGTGGCGACCACACCGTACAGACCGAGCGCGATGACGCCGGCGCCGATCCACGCCCAGCCCTTGTGCTCGCGGATGCCCTGCCAGACCAGCCAGGCTCCCCCGATCTCGAACAGCGCGGCGACGACGAACAGGGCGATGGAACGGGCGACGAGCACGGCGAAGACTTCCTGGTGAGGGGCGGGCGGTAAAGGTCGGGGCGGTGAGCGGAGTTTCGGGTGGGGCGGGAGTCAGCGGGCGGAGCCGAAGAGGTCCGTGAGCAGCGCGCCGCCGTCGGCGGGCGCCCGGACCTCCAGGTGCGGCTGCGGGCCGTCGAGGTGGAGGCGGAAGTCGAAGAACGGGCAGTACCGCTGCTCCGCGGCTGCCAGCTCGGCGATGCGCGCTGCCCGGCCGACGGGCAGGGTCAGCCGCAGACCCTCGGGTACGGCGGCCCGGGTGGCGCCGTCGACGGCCTCGCGCCACCGGGCGGTGCGCTCGTGGAGTCCCTCGCCGGTCAGTGAGCAGGCCACCGGCGCGGCGCGCCACCGCTCCGCCTCCTGTTCGGCGCCCGGCCGGCCGGGCGTGAGGACGACATCGACGGGCTGTCCGCCACGGGCCCGGCCGGAGGCCGGGGCCGTGGCCGCAGCCCTTCCCGGGGCCGTGGCCGCGGCCCTTCCCGGGGCCGGAGCTGGCGCCGGGCCCCCTCCCGGCCCCCTCCCGGGTCTCTGGCCGGTATCGGGCCCAGAGTCGGGGTCCCGGTGAGGAAGCTGCACTCGGGGTCTCACCGGCCGGCTCGGTCGGGCAGCGCGTCCAGGTGTCCCAGGGCGCCGCGGAGTGAGGCGGTGAAGGCCGCGAGCTCGGCGGCGCGGAGCTCGGCCTCGGCCAGCCGGGCGGCGATCCGGGGCCGTAGATCGGCCTTCATGTCGCGGGAGGCGTCGGCCTCCCACACCCCGACCAACGCGCCGATCTCCTCCAACGCCAGCCCCAGGTGCTTCGCCGCGCCGATGAACGCCAGCCGCTCGACCGCGTCCTCGCCGTACACCCGGTACCCGGCGGGGTCCGGTCGGCGGAGAGCGGCCCCGCGCTCTCGTGGAACCGCAGCGTCGTGGCCGGCACCCCACTGCGCTCGGCGGGCTGGGAGATCCGCATGGAGGTCATGCCACCGACCGTAAACCTTCCACCTGACTGGAAGGTCAAGGCGTCATCACTCCGCGCCGGTGCTCCGCGAAGGGACGGGGCCCCCGGGTGAGCCTCCGTAGCCGGACCCCTCCACGGGCCCGCGACAGATTGCCCGCCATGCCTGAACTCGGATCCGTGACCTGGCCACCCGCCCCCATCAAGACCGAGCGGCTCGTGCTCCGTGAGCCCGAGGCCCGGGACCGTGCGGCGCTCATCGAGCTGCTGGCCTCTCTGGAGGTGGGCGCCTTCGTCGGCGGCCCCCAGCCGCGTGCGGAGCTCGAACGCGCGATACCCGAGGAGCCCCGCCGGCGTTCCGGGCTCTTCGCCGTCGATCTCGACGGAGCGATGATCGGCCAGGTCACGCTCACCAAGGACACGGGACACCTCCGCCGGGCTGCCGGGCGGGTCGAGCTCGGGTACTTGTTCCTGCCGCAGGCGTGGGGGCACGGCTACGCCGCCGAGGCGTGCGAAGCGGCACTCGGCTGGTTCGCCGGCGCGCTGCCCGGGGAACCGGTGGTCCTCGCCACCCGGACCGCCAACGTCCGCTCCGTCCGCCTCGCGGCGAAGCTCGGGTTCACCGAGGCCGAACGGTTCGAGGAGTGGGGAGCCGAGCAGTGGATGGGGGTGTGGTCTCCGGATGACGGCGGTCACAGGGCACCTGGGCATGACCGGGCGGCGGCGATGTACTAGAGTTATCTCGACATCGAGATATCTGCCGAGGCGCACCACAGCCGCCGCCCGGTAAGGGTTACCTAACTAATCCTTACCTTAGCGGATGGTCGGGGCCGTGTACGGCAAACGCGGCGCCGACTGCCAATGAGGCGCGGCGCGGAGATACGCGCACATTGAAGAAGGAGACTGTCGTGTCGGCGAACAGCTTCGACGCCCGCAGCACGCTGCGCGTGGGCGACGAGTCGTACGAGATCTTCAAGCTGGACAAGGTAGAGGGCTCCGCGCGCCTCCCGTACAGCCTGAAGGTCCTGCTGGAGAACCTGCTCCGTACCGAGGACGGCGCGAACATCACCGCCGACCACATCCGGGCCATCGGTGGCTGGGACTCCCAGGCGCAGCCCAGCCAGGAGATCCAGTTCACGCCGGCCCGCGTGATCATGCAGGACTTCACCGGCGTGCCCTGTGTCGTGGACCTCGCCACCATGCGTGAGGCCGTCAAGGAGCTCGGCGGCGACCCGGCGAAGATCAACCCGCTGGCCCCGGCCGAGCTGGTCATCGACCACTCCGTCATCGCCGACAAGTTCGGCACCAGCGACGCGTTCGCCCAGAACGTCGAGCTGGAGTACGGCCGCAACAAGGAGCGCTACCAGTTCCTGCGCTGGGGCCAGACCGCCTTCGACGAGTTCAAGGTCGTCCCCCCGGGCACCGGCATCGTCCACCAGGTGAACATCGAGCACCTGGCGCGTACGGTCATGGTCCGGGGCGGCCAGGCGTACCCCGACACCCTCGTCGGCACCGACTCGCACACCACCATGGTCAACGGCCTCGGCGTGCTGGGCTGGGGCGTCGGCGGCATCGAGGCCGAGGCCGCGATGCTCGGCCAGCCGGTCTCCATGCTCATCCCGCGCGTCGTCGGCTTCAAGCTGACCGGCGAGCTCCCGGCCGGCACCACCGCCACCGACCTCGTGCTGACCATCACCGAGATGCTCCGCAAGCACGGCGTCGTCGGCAAGTTCGTCGAGTTCTACGGTGAGGGCGTCGCCGCCACCTCGCTCGCCAACCGCGCCACCATCGGCAACATGTCGCCGGAGTTCGGCTCCACCGCCGCGATCTTCCCGATCGACGACGAGACGCTGAAGTACCTGCGCCTGACCGGCCGCGACGAGCAGCAGGTCGCCCTCGTCGAGGCGTACGCCAAGGAGCAGGGGCTCTGGCTGGACCCGGCCGCCGAGCCGGACTTCTCCGAGAAGCTGGAGCTCGACCTCGCCACGGTCGTCCCCTCCATCGCCGGCCCGAAGCGCCCGCAGGACCGCATCGTCCTCGCGAACGCCAAGGAGCAGTTCGCCCGCGACGTCCGCAACTACGTCTCCGACGACGAGGAGGCGGGCAAGGAGTCCTTCCCGGCCTCCGACTCCCCGGCCACCTCCAACGGTGTCCCGTCGAAGCCGACCACCGTCACGGCCCCCGACGGCTCGACGTACGAGATCGACCACGGCGCCGTCACCGTCGCCGCGATCACCTCCTGCACCAACACCTCGAACCCCTACGTCATGGTCGCCGCCGCGCTCGTGGCGAAGAAGGCGGTCGAGAAGGGCCTGACCCGCAAGCCGTGGGTCAAGACCACCCTCGCCCCGGGCTCGAAGGTCGTCACCGACTACTTCGACAAGGCGGGTCTGACCCCGTACCTCGACAAGGTCGGCTTCAACCTCGTCGGCTACGGCTGCACCACCTGCATCGGCAACTCCGGCCCGCTGCCGGAGGAGGTCTCCAAGGCGGTCAACGAGGCCGACCTCGCGGTCACGTCGGTGCTCTCCGGCAACCGTAACTTCGAAGGCCGGATCAACCCCGACGTCAAGATGAACTACCTGGCGTCGCCGCCGCTGGTCGTCGCGTACGCCATCGCCGGTTCGATGAAGGTCGACATCACCAAGGACGCCCTCGGCGTCGACCAGGACGGCAAGCCCGTCTACCTGACCGACATCTGGCCCTCCGAGGCCGAGGTCAACGACGTCGTGGCGAACGCCATCGGCGAGGACATGTTCAACAAGTCCTACCAGGACGTCTTCGCGGGCGACGCCCAGTGGCAGGCGCTGCCGATCCCGACCGGCAACACCTTCGAGTGGGACTCCGAGTCCACCTACGTGCGCAAGCCCCCGTACTTCGAGGGCATGACGATGGAGACGACCCCGGTCGAGGACATCTCCGGCGCCCGGGTGCTCGCGAAGCTCGGCGACTCGGTCACCACCGACCACATCTCCCCGGCCGGTGCCATCAAGGCCGACACCCCGGCCGGCAAGTACCTCACGGAGCACGGCATCGAGCGCCGCGACTTCAACTCCTACGGCTCTCGCCGTGGCAACCACGAGGTCATGATCCGCGGCACGTTCGCCAACATCCGCCTGCGCAACCAGATCGCGCCGGGCACCGAGGGCGGCTACACCCGCGACTTCACCCGGGCTGACGGCCCGGTGTCGTTCATCTACGACGCCTCGCAGAACTACCAGGCCGCCGGCACCCCGCTGGCGATCCTCGCGGGCAAGGAGTACGGCTCCGGCTCGTCCCGCGACTGGGCCGCCAAGGGCACCGCCCTCCTCGGCGTCAAGGCCGTCATCGCCGAGTCCTACGAGCGCATCCACCGCTCGAACCTCATCGGCATGGGCGTCCTCCCGCTCCAGTTCCCCGAGGGCCAGACCGCCGAGACCCTCGGTCTCACCGGCGAGGAGGCCTTCTCCTTCACCGGCGTCACCGAGCTGAACAACGGCACCACCCCCCGTACGGTCAAGGTCACCACCGACACCGGTGTGGAGTTCGACGCGGTCGTCCGCATCGACACCCCCGGTGAGGCCGACTACTACCGCAACGGCGGCATCCTGCAGTACGTGCTCCGCAGCCTGATCCGCAGCTGATCAGTCCGATCCGCGGCTGATCAGCGGCCGGCACAGCGCAAGGGCCGCACCCCGGGTTCTCCTCGGGGTGCGGCCCTCGCGCCGTTCCGCTTCCGTCTCCGCCGACGGAGGGCCGCCTCAGCCTCCCGTCGGCACCCGCATGAGGTCGACAAGTCGGCAGGTCGTGCCGTGCGGCACCTCGCCGAGGCCGTGGACCTCGTCGACGACGCTCTTGCCGGGCGCCAGGTCGACCACTCCGGTGACGCCGTCGGCGACCTTCGTACCGTCCTTGTCGAGGAACTCGACCCCGACGTTGTAACTCGCCGTTGTGGACGAGCCGTTCACGACCTTCACCTTCGCCGACTGCCATCCGATCTGCGGATCGCGCGTGCACGCCGTGATCGTGACGTCCTCCTCCACGTCCGGCTCGGTCGCGGTGGCCTCCGGCGTGGGCACCGCCGGCTCATCGGCGTAGGGCTCTTCCCCGTACGGCTCCTCCTCGTACGGCTCTCCGTCGTACGGTTCGGAGTAGGGCGCGTCCGACCGCTCCGGCGGCAGTGCGATGGAGTCCTGGACCGAGGACATCATCGAGTAGACGAGCGCCACCACCGCTCCCGCCACGATGAGCCCGCCGCCCACGGCGAGTGTCACGATCAGCCCCGTACGCTGCGTGTGCGGCGGAGCCGCGGGCGCGGCCCACGGCGAAGGCTCCGCCGCCGGAACAGCCCCTACCGGAACCTGGCGCTCCGGCTGCGGCTGTTCGGGCGGCGGAGGCGGAAAGTTGTCGGACATGTGGTCCCCCCACGGGAAGTCGTTCAGGTGCGGGGCTTACGGTACGTGGCCCCACCCGCACCACCGGCACCACCTGTACAGAAAGCGAACGGACCACCATGGGCGAGCTGATCCTCATCCGGCACGGCGAGACCGAGTGGTCCCGTTCCGGACAGCACACGAGCTACACCGATCTCCCCCTCACCGACGTCGGCGAGCGCCAGGCCCGCGCGCTCGTCCCGCTGCTGGCCGACCGGCACATCGGGCTCACGCTCGTCAGCCCGCTGATCCGGGCCCGCCGCACCGCCGAACTGGCCGGGCTCCCCGCACCCCGGGTCACCCCCGAGCTGCGGGAGTGGGACTACGGCGGGTACGAGGGCATCACCACCCGCGAGATCCGCCGCACCCGGCCCTTCTGGAACCTGTGGACCGACGGCGTCGACCCCGGCTCCCCGGAGCACCCGGGGGAGAGCCCCGCCCAGATCGGGCAGCGGGCCGACCAGGTGCTCGCGGGCGTCCGGTCGGCAGCCGAGCAGGTCGGGGACGAGGACATCGCGCTCGTCGCGCACTCGCACTTCCTGCGCGTCCTCACCGCCCGCTACCTCGGCCTGACCCCGGCCGAGGGCCGGCTCTTCCAGCTCGCCACCGGCGCCGTCTCCCGGCTCGGCACCGAGCACGGCCGGCCGGTCGTCGCCGCACTCAACCTCGCCCTGCCCGAAAGCCTCCAGCCAAAGTGAGCTTCACCCCTTCAGAACGCCCCCGGCCGGGGTGGACCTCGATCTCCCCGCAGGCCTCCGACGGGCAGGAACGCCGACGGCCGGCACCCGCCCTTGGGGGGTACCGGCCGCCGGCGCTCACCGCGTGAGGATCAGGAGAGCAGCTCCACCTCCGCGAGCGTCGCCGAACCCGTCAGCACCAGCCGGTACTTCGCGTACGAGCCGGGCTTCGCCACCGAGAACACCCGGGTCTGCTTGTCCCAGGCGAACGACTGGCCGGAGCGGCGGTCGATGTCCTTCCACTTCTTGCCGTCGGCCGAGCCCTGGAGCGTCCAGCCCTTCGGGGCCTTGTCCGCCGCCGCCGAGGTCAGCGTGTACTGGATCCCCTTCGTCGCCGAGGACACCGGCAGCTCCACCGACTCGACCGTCGCCGAGGTGGCGGAGGTGTCGTCGAACAGCTCCCCGGCACCCTTCAGCGCGTCACCCTTGGGCGTCGGGACCTTGTCGTCCTTCTGCACCGAGACCGGGGCCGCGTCCTTGCCCGTGCCCCAGGCCGACGGCTTCGGGCCCATGTCGAACTCCAGCGTGCCGCCCTTGGCCAGCACGTCGTGCGGGAGCGCCGTGGAGGTCCACTTCTTGCCGTTGACCTTCACGCCCTGCACGTAGATGTTCTTGTCGCTGTTCTTCGGGGCCTTCACGACCAGCTTGCGGCCGTTGTCCATGCGGACGGTGACCTTCTTGAAGAGCGGCGAGCCGATCGCGTACTCGCCGCTTCCCATCACCAGCGGGTAGAAGCCGAGCGAGGAGAAGAGGAACCAGGCCGACTGCTCGCCGTTGTCCTCGTCGCCGTGGATGCCCTGCCCGATCTCGCTGCCGACGTAGAGCCGGCCCAGCACCTCGCGGACCTTCTCCTGCGTCTTGTACGGCTGCGAGGCCGCGTTGTACATGTACGTGGCGTGGTGGGCGACCTGGTTGCTGTGTCCGTACTGTCCCATCCGCACGTCCCGCGCCTCGGTCATCTCGTGGATGACCCCGCCGTAGCTGCCGACGAACTCCGGGCCCGCCGTCTCCGGCGTCGAGAAGTACGTGTCCAGCTTCTTGCCCAGACCCGCGCGGCCGCCGTACAGGTTGGCCAGGCCCCGGCTGTCCTGCGGGGCGGTGAAGGCGTAGCCCCAGCCGTTGGTCTCGGTGTAGTCGTAGCCCCAGACGCGCGGGTCGTATTCGCCCGAGGGCAGCCGCCAGTCGCCGTTGGGCTTCTTGCCCTGGAAGAACCCGGCCTTGTCGTCGAAGAGCTTGACGTACTTCTGCGCCCGGTTCATGAAGTACTCGGACTCTTCCTTGTACCGCGCCTTCTTCGTCTTCTTGTACAGCTCCTGGCCCATACGGGCGATGCCGTAGTCGTTGACGTAACCCTCCAGGGACCAGGACAGGCCCTCGTGGGTCGCGGTGTTCGCGTAGCCGGTGAAGACCGAGGTCTCCAGGCCCTTGCGGCCGACACCCGAGGAGGGCGGGGCCACGGTGGCGTTCTTGAGCGCGGCGTCGTAGGCCGCCTCCGCGTCGAACTTCACTCCCTTGACGTACGCGTCGGCGAACGCCACGTCCGAGCTGGTGCCGGTCATCAGGTCCGCGTAGCCGGGGGAGGACCAGCGGGAGGTCCAGCCGCCGTCCTTGTAGTGCTGGACGAATCCGTCCACCAGCTCGCCGGCCTTCTTCGGGGAGAAGAAGGAGTAGGCGGGCCACGTCGTGCGGTAGGTGTCCCAGAAGCCGTTGTTGACGTACACCTCGCCGTCGACGATCTTCGCGCCGGTCTGCGTCGGGGTGTTCTCACCGGTCGCCTTGGAGAAGGGGCTGGCGTATTTGTTCTTGCCCTTCACCTTCTCGTGGCCGGAGTTCGGGTAGAGGTAGAGCCGGTACAGGCTGGAGTAGAGCGTCGTCAGCTGGTCGGCGTCGGCCCCTTCGACCTCGACCGTCCCCAGGATGTCGTCCCAGGCGCCCTGCGCCTTGCGCTGCACCCGGTCGAACGAGGTGGACTCCGGGATCTCCATGGCCAGGTTCTGCTTCGCCTGGTCGACGCCGATCAGCGAGGTGGCCAGGCGCAGGTTGACCGTGCGGTCCTTGCCCGCGTCGAAGCGGAAGAACCCGGTGACGTCGGCGCCCCCGCCGCCCTTCAGCTTGCCGCTGTCGGTGACCGGCGCGTCGAAGACGCCGTACACGAACATCCGGGTCGCGCCGGTGGACAGGCCGCTCTTGACGTCCGTGTAGCCGGAGAAGGAGCCGGTCTTCGGGTCGAGGGTGATGCCGCCGTCGTTCGAGACGTTGTCGAAGATCAGGCTGGCGTCCTTGCCCGGGTAGGTGAACCGCATCCGGGCCGCGTGGTCGGTCGGCGTCATCTCGGCCTTGAGGCCGTTCTCGAACGTGACGCCGTAGTAGTGCGGCTTCGCGGTCTCGTTCTCGTGCCGGAACGGCAGCGCGCGGGCCGTACGGGACGCGTCCGGCGTGCCGCTCGCGGCCGAGGGCATCAGCTGGAAGGTCTGCCGGTCGCCCATCCACGGGCTCGGCTCATGGCTCGCGCCGAACGCCTGGAGCGTGGGGAGGTTGTCCGCGTTGTTGCCCCGGTGGTAGTCGTACAGCCAGCTCAGCGAACCGGCGTTGGTCACCGGCGTCCAGAAGTTGAAGCCGTGCGGGACCGCCGTGGCCGGAATGTTGTTGCCGCGCGAGAAGCCGCCGCTGGAGTTCGTGCCGCGGGTGGTCAGCGCGTAGTCCGACAGGTGCGCCTTGCGCTTCTCGGGCTTCTTCGGGGCGATCGTGATGTCGTCGATCCAGCCCTGGAACTTCGCCTTCCCCTTGGGGGAGTCGTACGCCACCAGGATCCGGTCGACCGTCTTGCCCGCGGCGACCGTGCCGAGGCGGGCGGCGACCTTGTTCCACTGGTTGACGTAGAGGCGCTTGGCGTCCGACTGGCCCTGCGGGGTCAGCAGCCCGCCGTGGCTGTCGGTGGCCTTCAGGTCGCTCAGGTACGTGCCGTCGGTGAAGGCGAGGTCCACCGCGACGTGGGTGGCCGGATAGTTCAGGTCTGTCTCGCCCATCTGCGGATAGACGAGGTAGGACAGCTCGGTGTCCTTGGTGACGGCCGTGTTCACGTCGAAGATCTTGTTGTACGAGTAGGCGCGTCCGTCGGGCGTGTGCGTACCCGCGTAGCGCAGTGCCTTCTTTCCGGTGAATCCCGCGCCCGACTTCGCCGTGGGGGAGCCGGAGGGGCCGCGGTCGGGCTGGCTGCGCATCTCGTCGGGCACCGGCGTGGAGGTGTCACCGTTCGAGAACTGAACGTCGGCGAGCTGGAGTGCGTCCGCGCCGTTGTTCTTCGTGATCTCCAGCCGGAAGTGCTTGTAGGCCGTGTCGCCCGCGAAGTCGTAGCTCTTCGTCTCGTGCCGCTTGGTGAAGCTCTCGCCGGTGCGGGTGTCGAGGCCGGTCCACTCCTTGCCGTCCGCCGAGCCCTGGAGCGTCCAGTCCTTCGGGTCGCGCTCGGCGTGGTCGTTGGCCGAAGTGAGCGCGTATGTCACGACCTTGACGGGTTCGTCGAGGTCGAACTCGGCCCAGCCGGTCTTCGCGAACGTCAGCCACTTGGAGCCCGGCTCGACGTCGACGAGGTTCTCCTTGACCTCGCCGCCGGCGGTGTTCTCGGCGCTCGCACGGACCTCCGTCACCCGGTCGGTGACATTGCCCGGTATGCCGGAGGAGAAGCCCCCGTCGACGCCGGAGGACCGCTTCTCGCCGTCGGGGCCCTCCTCGACGGTGTTGCGCCAGTCCGGCTGCCGCTCGTCCGCCTCGAAGGAGGAGGCGAAGGTCCGGTCGCCGGACGGCTTCCGGTCCGGCGAGGAGGGTTGCGCGGTGGCGACCGCGGGGGCGATCACCACCAGGGCGAGGGATGCCGCGAGGGCTGCTGCTGTGGGGGTCCGTCTCCGGCGGGGGGCCGGGCGGGGGACCGCGTGAGGGGCTGTGTCGGAGCCGTGGTTGAGGCCGCGTGGTGGCTGCATGCCGAGCCGTTCCTCCCCGGGAAAATGCCTGGACAACGTTGTCATAGCGGGATGCAAGGTCCAGTAGGGAGCCAAGTGACAGGACGTGTCAAGGGTGTTGTCGCGTGGTCCGTCGGCGAATCGGCCGGAATGGGGAAATAGCCGCCGCGGGAGGAGGGCGCGGGACGCCGAGGTATCCGTGAGGTCTCAACTCGGGAAAGACTGCCGCCCAAACCTGCTTTCGATCTTGCTCAGTTGGCGACAAGTGGACTATACCTGTCGGCATCTGCACAGCCGTTTCACGCGGGTGTGCGCGGGGGAAACAGGAACGTCGCGAGGACGCCGGGGGCGTCCTCGCTGTACGGTCTCCCGGCATCCCCACTGCACCGGCCTGTCCGGTACATCTGCATATCCGCATGACCCAAGCGCAACTGACCGCGGTGGCGGGACCCTTCGCCTGAGGCGAGTTTCGACGGGTGACCGGTACACCGCCTGAGTCCTGGAGAAGGCGAGGACTTGAGCATGGGATCCACCTCCGCCCACAACAATGAGGGCCTTGGCCGTCGCGATCTGATCAAGCGTTCTGCCGCACTCGGCCTGATCGCTGTTCCGACGATGAGCTTCCTGTCCGCCTGCGCGAGCGGCGACAGCAGCAGCGACGACAAGGTCGAAAAGGGCGAAAAGAGCGACAAGAACCCGCTGGCCGTGAACGGCAGCGCACCGCTGGAGATCGTCATCTTCGACGGTGGCTTCGGCACCAAGTACGCCGAGGACGCCAAGGCCGTCTACGAGAAGACCTACCCCGAGGCCAAGGTCAAGTTCTCGGCGACGCAGAAGATCCAGTCGGTTCTTCAGCCGCGGTTCAACGGTGGTACCCCGCCGGACCTGATCGACAACTCCGGCGCCCAGCAGATGGACATGGGCGTCCTGGTCGGCAAGAAGCAGCTCACCGACCTGACCCCGCTGCTCGACGCCCCCTCCATCGACGACCCGGCCAAGAAGGTCCGCGACACGCTGCGGCCCGGCATCGTCGAGATGGGCCAGTTCGACGGCGACCCGGTCTGGATCATGTACTACGCGTACACGGTCTACGGCGTCTGGTACTCCCAGACCGCGCTGGAGAAGCTCGACGCCACGTACCCGGAGAACTGGGACGACATGCTCGCGCTCTGCGCGAAGGCGAAGAAGCAGGGCATCGCCGGCTGGACCTACCCCGGCAAGCACCCCTACTACCTCCCCTTCTCGCTGTACCCCTTCATCGCCAAGATCGGCGGTGTCGAGGTCCTCGACGCGATCGACAACCTGGAGCCGAAGGCCTGGGAGCACCCCGCGGTCAAGGCGGCCTTCGAGGCGTACTACGAGCTCGTCGCCAAGGACTACATCCTCAAGGGCACCCCGGGCCTCGACCACCGCGGTTCGCAGGGCGCGTGGGCCCGCGGCAAGGCGCTGTTCATCCCGAACGGCTCCTGGGTGGAGAACGAGGAGGCGGCGATCATCCCCAAGGACTTCAAGCTGTCCGTGGGCGCCCCCTCCAGCCTCGACTCCTCGGACAAGATGCCCTTCGGCACCCTCTGGGCGTCCGGCGGCGAGCCGTTCATCGTCCCGAGCAAGGCGAAGAACGTCGAGGGCGGCATGGAGCAGCTGCGCATCATGCTCAGCGAGGCCTCCTCCAAGTCCTTCACCACCAGCACGAAGTCGCTCTCCGCCTTCAACGGCGGCACGGACGGCATCGAGCTCTCCGACGGCCTCAAGTCCGGTGTCGCCGCGCTGGAGAAGGCCGGCACCAACGTGGTCAACCCGCGCCTCCAGGACTGGTACGTGAAGCTCCAGAAGGAGCAGATCGGCGTCGCCGCGCTCGGCGAGATGATGGCGGGCCGCGCCAAGCCGGCCGAGACCATCAAGAAGATCCAGGCCTTCGCCGACGCGACCGCCAAGGACCAGTCCATCAAGCACTTCAAGCACCAGTGACCACGCGTCACCAGCGGCGGGCAGCACGGGAAGGTCGGAGTCGGTAGCGATGCAACACGGTAAATACCGGTTCATAGTCGGGTTCTTGGTGGTCCCGATGACGTTGTACGTCATCTTCGTCATCTGGCCCTTCATCCAGTCCATCTACTACTCGTTCACGGACTGGACGGGTCTGAGCCCCGACTTCAAGATGGTCGGGTTCGACAACTACACCAAGATGCTCGACGACGACATCTTCTGGAAATCGCTGCAGCACAGTGTGCTGCTGGCCATTCTGCTGCCGCTGGTGACGCTCGGCCTCGCGCTCTTCTTCGCCTTCATGCTCAACGTGGGCGGCCGGCGCCGTAAGGGCGCCGCCGTCACCGGCGTCCGGGGCTCGGGGTTCTACAAGATCGCGTACTTCTTCCCGCAGGTGCTCTCGATCGCGATCGTGGCCATCCTGTTCCAGTTCGCCTTCGACCCGGCCCAGGGCATGATCAACGGAACGCTCAAGGCGGTCGGCTTCGACGACGTGCCGAACTGGCTGGGCGATCCGCAGCTGGCCCTGTGGGTCATCATGGCGGTCCTCGTCTGGTGCACCACCGGCTTCTTCGTGGTGCTGTTCTCCGCGGGCATGGCCTCCATCCCCAAGGACTTCTACGAAGCCGCCCTGCTGGACGGTGCGAGCCGGTTCACGACCTTCTTCCGGATCACGCTGCCCCTGCTGTGGGACACGGTCCAGTCCGGCTGGGTCTACATGGGCATCCTGGCGCTCGGCGCCGAGGGCTTCGCGATCGTCCACATCATGAGCGTCGGTCCCGGTGGGCCCGACTACTCGACCACCGTCCTGCCGCTGTACGTCTACCAGTCGGCGTTCCGTGACGGACAGGCGGGCTACGCGACCACGATCGGTGTCGCCCTGCTCATCGTGACCCTGGCGTTCGCCGCCATCGTCATGCGGGTGGGCCGGCGCGAGCGGCTGGAGTTCTGATGAAGACCACTGACACCCCTCCCTCCGGGCCCTCCGGTTCCCCCTCCGACGCCGACGCGGCCAAGGTCCCGGCGCAGCGCGCCGGGACGGTCTCCAAGGGCTCCTCGGCCCCCGCCAAGAGCAGCGAGGGCCAGGTCCTCAACGTCTTCTCGCACGGGATGCTGATCCTGTGGGCGATCATGGTCGTCCTGCCGCTGTTCTGGGCGGTGATGTCCTCGTTCAAGACCGACTCGGACATCTTCAACACCCCGTGGTCGCTGCCCAGCTCGCTGAGCTTCGACGCCTGGGGCCGGGCCTGGAGCCAGGCCCACATGAGTGAGTACTTCCTGAACACCATCCTGGTGGTGGGCGGTTCGCTCACCGGCACCCTGGTCCTCGGGTCCATGGCCGCTTATGTGCTCGCCCGCTTCGAGTTCCCGGGCAACCGCTTCATCTACTTCTTGTTCGTCGGCGGCATGAGCTTCCCGATCATGCTGGCGCTGGTCCCGCTGTTCTACGTCATGGACAACATGGGGCTGCTGAACACGATCCACGGCCTGATCCTCGTGTACATCGCGTACTCGCTGCCGTTCACCGTGTTCTTCCTGACCTCGTTCTTCCGTACGCTGCCGACCTCGGTGGCGGAGGCGTCGATCATCGACGGGGCCTCGCACACCCGCACGTTCTTCCAGGTCATGCTGCCGATGGCCAAGCCCGGCCTGATCAGCGTCGGGATCTTCAACTTCCTGGGGCAGTGGAACCAGTACATGCTGCCCACGGTGCTGAACACCGACCCGGAGAAGCGCGTGCTGGCCCAGGGCCTGGTGGAGCTGGCCTCCAGCCAGGGCTACAAGGGCGACTACTCCGGCCTCTTCGCCGGTCTGGTGATCGCGATGCTGCCCGTGCTGGCCGCGTACATCGTCTTCCAGCGCCAGGTCGTCTCCGGTCTGACGGCGGGCGCGCTGAAGTAGGTCACGTATCGACAACAACCCGGTGCCCCGGCGGAGACTCCGCCGGGGCACCGGGTTGTTGTGCGGGTGCGCCGGTGCTCAGGTCTTGACGGGAGGCACCCCCGAACGGTCAGCTTAGAGTTCACATGTTGGAGGAAGCCGGGGTCTCATCGCTGCGGCCCCGGCCGGGGCGGTCCTTAACCGACCGCCCGCCAAGGGCAGGAGTGGATGAGTCGATGGAGACTCCCGGGTCGCAGACATCGCTGCACAGGGCCAATCTGGAGCGGGTCGTACGCGCCGTACGGATGGCAGGATCGCTCACCCAGGCGGAGATCGCCCGGAGCACCGGCCTCTCCGCGGCCACCGTCTCCAATATCGTCCGGGAGCTGAAGGACGGCGGGACGGTCGAGGTCACCCCCACCTCGGCGGGCGGCCGGCGGGCCCGCAGCGTCTCGCTCAGCGGCGACGCGGGCATCGTCATCGGCGTCGACTTCGGCCATACGCACCTGCGCGTCGCCGTCGGCAACCTGGCCCACCAGGTGCTCGCCGAGGAGTCCGAGCCGCTGGACGTCGACGCCTCGTCCGCGGAGGGGTTCGACCGGGCGGAAGTACTGGTCAAGCGGCTGATCGAGGCCACCGGGATCGGCCCGGACAAGGTGATCGGCGTCGGTCTCGGTGTGCCGGGCCCCATCGACGTCGAGTCCGGCACGCTGGGCTCCACCTCGATCCTGCCGGGCTGGACGGGCATCAACCCCAGCGAGGAGCTCTCCGGCCGCCTCGGCGTGCCCGTGTACGTCGACAACGACGCCAACCTCGGCGCACTGGGCGAGCTGGTCTGGGGCAGCGGCAGGGGCGTCAAGGACCTCGCGTACATCAAGGTGGCCAGCGGCGTCGGCGCCGGCCTGGTGATCGACGGGACCATCTACCGGGGCCCCGGCGGCACGGCCGGCGAGATCGGGCACATCACACTGGACGAGTCGGGCCCGGTCTGCCGCTGCGGCAACCGCGGCTGCCTGGAGACCTTCACCGCAGCCCGCTACGTCCTGCCGCTGCTCCAGCCCAGCCACGGCCCCGGGCTCACCATGGAACGGGTGGTCCAGCTGGCCCGGGAGGGCGATCCGGGCTGCCGCCGGGTGATCGGCGACGTCGGACGCCACATAGGCAGCGGCGTGGCCAACCTGTGCAATCTGCTCAACCCCAGCCGCGTCGTGCTCGGCGGCTCGCTGGCGGAGGCCGGGGAGCTGGTCCTGGGGCCCATACGGGACTCCGTTTCGCGCTACGCGATCCCCAGCGCCGCCCGGCAGCTCTCGGTCCTTCCCGGGGCGCTCGGCGGCCGTGCCGAAGTGCTCGGCGCCCTCGCCCTGGTGCTCAGCGAGATGGGGGATTCAACCCTTTTGGAGAGCACCCTCCCTGCGGCCACTCCTGCCTTCACTTAGATAACGAATGGCACCGTTGTCATCTCGTTAAGGATTTACTCCTTGACGCTGGCGCTGGGGCCGAGTTGACTTCCAGCCACCTCGGCCGCAACGTCGCGGCCTCGTCAGGGAGGTTCGAGAATGAACACGCGTATGCGTCGTGCCGCCGTTGCCGTTGCCGCCACCACGATGGCGATCTCGCTGGCCGCTTGCGGGAGCGCCAAGGAGTCCGGCGACAAGGCCGAAGGGAGCTCGGAGAAGAAGGGCGACGACCTCAAAATAGGTCTGCTCCTCCCCGAGAACCAGACGGCCCGTTACGAGAAGTTCGACCGGCCGATCATCGAGAAGAAGATCAGCGAGCTCACCGACGGCAAGGCGAAGGTCACCTACGCCAACGCCAAGCAGGATGCGAACACGCAGGCGCAGCAGGTCGACACCATGATCACCAACAAGGTCGACGCCCTCATCCTGGGCTCGGTCGACTCCAAGGCGATCGCCAACAGCGTCAAGAAGGCCAAGGACGCCGGCATCCCGGTCGTCGCCTTCGACCGCCTCGCCGAGGGCCCCATCGACGCCTACACCTCCTTCGACAACGAAGAGGTCGGCCGGGCCCAGGGCACCGCCCTGCTGGAGGCCCTGGGCGACAAGGCCGACGGCGGCACGATCGTGATGATGAACGGCGCGATCACCGACCCGAACGCCGCGCTCTTCAAGAAGGGCGCCAAGTCCGTCCTCGACGGCAAGGTGAAGTACGGCAAGGAGTACGACACCAAGGAGTGGAAGCCGGAGAACGCCAACGCCAACATGGAAGCGGCGATCACCGCGCTCGGCAAGGACAAGATCGACGGCGTCTACTCGGCCAACGACGGCATGGCGGGCGGCATCATCACCGCCCTCAAGGGCGCCGGCCTCTCGCCGCTCCCGCCGGTCACGGGCCAGGACGCCGAGCTCGCGGGTGTGCAGCGCATCGTCAGCGGTGAGCAGTTCATGAGCGTCTACAAGTCCTACCCCGCCGAGGGCATCGTCGCCGCGGAGATGGCCGTCGCCCTCGCCAAGGGCGAGAAGCTCGACTCCATCGCCACCTCGAAGGTCGACAGCGCCACCACCAAGGGCATCCCGACGGTCCTCGTCCCGGTCGTCTCGCTGACCAAGGACAACATCCAGGACACCGTCCTCAAGGACGGCATCTGGACGCTGGACGAGATCTGCACGGCCAAGTACAAGGCCGACTGCGACAAGATCGGCCTGAAGTAGGCCCCCGGGGGCCTGTCGTCGCACGACGGGCCCCAAGGACCCCGGCCTGCCCCCGAGCGGCCGGGTCCCGTCCGCCCTACCACCGGCCGTGACGCCCGCTTCGCCCCCGCGGGGGCGAAGCGGCCCACCGCCCGCGCACGCGAGCGCCGGTCCCACCGGCCCGTACGCGCCACGAAGCCTGTCCGGCGTCCCGCACACCAACCGTCCCGCTACCGGGCGGGGCGCCGGACGGAACGCTCACACCTCATCTGTTCTCTTTGCTCGACACCGCCGCGCCTTCCCCCGGGTGCGGCATCCCCGCCGGTCAGGCGGCGAAGGAGATGGTTCATGTGTCCGCTACGCCCGTGTTGGCGTTGCGAGGGGTCTCCAAGCGCTTCGGTGCCGTCCAGGTACTCACCGATGTAGAGCTTGAGGTCCACGCCGGCGAGGTGGTCGCCCTGGTCGGCGACAACGGCGCCGGTAAATCAACGCTGGTCAAGACGATCGCCGGAGTCCACCCCATCGATGAGGGAGTCATCGAGTGGGAGGGCCGGGCGGTGCAGATCGACAAGCCGCACGACGCCCAGAACCTCGGCGTCGCGACCGTCTATCAGGACCTCGCGCTGTGCGACAACATCGATGTCGTCGGCAACCTCTACCTGGGCCGGGAGCTGCGCAAGTTCGGCATCCTGGACGAGGTGGAGATGGAGCGCCGCTCCCGCGAGCTGCTGTCCACGCTGTCCATCCGGATCCCGAGCGTCCGCATCCCGATCGCCTCGCTCTCCGGCGGCCAGCGCCAGACCGTGGCCATCGCCCGGTCGATGCTCGGTGAGCCCAAGCTCGTCATCCTCGACGAGCCGACCGCCGCCCTCGGCGTCGAGCAGACCGCCCAGGTCCTCGACCTCGTCGAGCGGCTGCGCGAGCGCGGTCACGCGGTCATCCTCATCAGCCACAACATGGCCGACGTGAAGGCCGTGGCCGACAAGGTCGCCGTGCTCCGGCTGGGCCGGAACAACGGTGTCTTCGATGTGAAGACCACCTCCCAGGAAGAGATCATCTCCGCCATCACGGGCGCCACGGACAACGCCGTGACCCGACGTGCGGCGCGCAACGCGGAGGTTTCCAAGTGACCACCGACAAGTCCGCAACCTCGCTGGACAAGGCCGACGCCGCCCCCGCCGACGCCCCGCCGGTCGGCAACCCGGACGCCGCCGAGGGCGCCGCCACGGTCGTCGACCCCCGCCTGCTCATCCGCGAGCAGGGCTTCGCCGGATACCTCACCGAGTTCAAGCGCAAGATCAGCGGCGGTGACCTGGGCTCCATCCCGGTCGTCGTCGGCCTGGCGATCATCGCCATCGTCTTCCAGAGCATGAACTCCGAGTTCCTCTCCGCGAAGAACATCAGCGACATCGCCGTCACCATGGTCGCCACCGGCATGATGGCCGTCGGCATCATCTTCGTCCTGCTGCTCGGCGAGATCGACCTCTCGGTCGGCTCCGTCTCCGGCGTCTCCGGCGCCCTGGTCGCGGTGCTCAGCGTCACCCAGGGCATGAACGAATGGCTGGCGATCGTCGTCGCCATCGTCAGCGGCGCGGTGATGGGCGCGATCCACGGCTTCTTCTTCGCCCGGATCGGGGCGCCCGCCTTCGCCGTCACCCTGGCCGGCCTGCTGTTCTGGCTCGGCTTCATGCTCCAGCTGCTCGGCGACTCCGGCACCATCAACCTGGACGGCGACGGGGTGGTCGGCAAGCTGACCACGTACTACTTCACCGACGTCGCCGCCGCCTACGGGCTCGCCGCCGTCGCGGTGATCGGCTACTTCGCCGCCGCCTTCCTGGACACCCGCCGCCGCGAGGCCGCGGGCATCCCGGCCCGGCCGATCGCCGACATCGCCGTGCGCACGGCCGTGCTCGCGGTGTTCGCCTTCGCCGCCGCGTACATGTTCAACCAGTACCGCGGCCTGCCGCTCGCGCTGGTCCTCTTCCTGATCGTCCTGGTCGCCACGGACTTCCTGCTCCGCCGGACGGCCTACGGGCGGAAGATCTTCGCGCTCGGCGGCAGCGTCGAGGCCTCCCGGCGCGCCGGTATCAACGTCACCGCGATCCGGATCTCCGTCTTCTCCATCGCGGGCACCTTCGCGGCGATCGGCGGCCTGTTCTGGGCCTCCAAGATCGCGGCGGCCAACCAGGGCTCCGGCACCGGCGACCTCCTGATGAACGTCATCGCGGCGGCCGTCATCGGCGGCACCAGCCTCTTCGGCGGCCGCGGCCGCACCTGGAACGCCCTGCTGGGCGTCATGGTGATCGTCTCGATCCAGTACGGGCTGTCGCTGGAAGGCATCGCCACGCCGATCCAGTACATGGTCACCGGCGCCGTGCTCCTCGCCACGGTCGTCATCGACTCCGTCACCCGTAAGACCCAGAAGACCGCGGGTCGCGCCTGACCGCACGTTCGCGCAGGTGCCCGGCGGCCCGAGGGGGGCCGCCGGGCACCTGCGCGTGTCCGGGTATGGCTACGAACAGGGCCGCCCGCTGCTCACGTCCGGTAGCGGAACATTAGACTCATCGGATCGGCACGCTCGATCAGCTCAAACGCAAGGAGGCACGGGTGGATCTGCTGACCCGCATCAAGGGACCGCGCGACCTGGACCGGCTCAGCCTCGGTGAGCTGGACCAGCTCGCGGAGGAGATCCGTACCTTCCTGGTGGACGCGGTGTCCAAGACCGGCGGCCACCTCGGACCCAACCTGGGCGTCGTCGAGCTCACCATCGCCCTGCACCGCGTCTTCGAGTCGCCCAAGGACAAGGTCCTGTGGGACACCGGCCACCAGGCCTACGTCCACAAGCTGCTCACCGGCCGCCAGGACTTCTCCCGGCTCAAGAGCAAGGGCGGCCTCTCCGGCTACCCCTCCCGCGCCGAGTCCGACCACGACGTCATCGAGAACAGCCACGCGTCCGGGGTCCTCGGCTGGGCCGACGGCCTCGCCAAGGCGAACGAGGTCCTGAAGAAGGACGACCACGTCGTCGCGGTCATCGGTGACGGCGCGCTCACCGGCGGTATGGCCTGGGAGGCGCTGAACAACATCGCCGCCGCCAAGGACCGCCCCCTCGTCATCGTCGTCAACGACAACGAGCGCTCCTACGCCCCGACCATCGGCGGCCTCGCCAACCACCTCGCCACGCTCCGTACGACCGACGGTTACGAACGGTTCCTGGCCCGTGGCAAGGACTTCCTGGAGCGCACGCCCGTCGTCGGCCGCCCGCTGTACGACACCCTGCACGGCGCCAAGAAGGGCCTCAAGGACTTCATCGCCCCGCAGGGCATGTTCGAGGACCTCGGCCTGAAGTACGTCGGCCCGATCGACGGCCACGACGTCGAGGCCCTGGAATCCGCGCTCCAGCGCGCCAAACGCTTCGGCGGCCCGGTCATCGTGCACTGCCTCACCCAGAAGGGCCGCGGCTACACCCCGGCTCTGGAGGACGAGGCCGACCGCTTCCACGCGGTGGGCAAGATCCACCCGGACACCGGCCTGCCGATCTCCACCTCCGGCCTCGACTGGACCTCCGTCTTCGGCGAGGAGATGGTCAAGCTCGGCCAGGAGCGCGAGGACATCGTCGCGATCACCGCGGCCATGCTCCAGCCCGTCGGCCTCGGCAAGTTCGAGGAGGCCTTCCCGGACCGGATCTACGACGTCGGCATCGCCGAGCAGCACGGCGCGGTCTCCGCTGCGGGCCTCGCCACCGGCGGCCTCCACCCGGTCTTCGCGGTCTACGCCACCTTCCTCAACCGCGCCTTCGACCAGGTCCTGATGGACGTCGCCCTGCACAAGTGCGGCGTCACCTTCGTCCTGGACCGGGCCGGCATCACCGGCACGGACGGCGCCTCGCACAACGGCATGTGGGACATGTCGATCCTCCAGTGCGTGCCCACGCTCCGGATCGCCGCCCCGCGCGACGCCGACCAGGTCCGCGCCCAGCTGCGCGAGGCCGTCGCCGTCGACGACGCGCCCACCGTCGTCCGCTTCTCCAAGGGTGCGGTCGGCCCCGCCGTCAAGGCGGTCGGCAAGGCCGGCGGCATGGACATCCTGCGCGAGCCGAAGGCGGACCGCCCGGACGTCCTCATCGTCTCCGTCGGCGCGCTCGCCCCGATGTGCCTGGAGATCGCCGACCTGCTGGACGCCCAGGGCATCTCCAGCACCGTCGTCGACCCCCGCTGGGTCAAGCCCGTCGACGAGGCCCTCGCCCCGCTCGCCGAGCACCACCGCGTCGTCGTCACCGTCGAGGACAACAGCCGCGCCGGAGGCGTCGGCTCCGCGGTCGCCCAGGCCCTGCGCGACGCCGGCGTCGACGTACCGCTGCGCGACTTCGGCATCCCGCCGGTCTTCCTCGACCACGCCTCCCGCGGCGAGGTCATGACCGAGATCGGTCTGACCGCGCCGGACATCGCCCGGCAGGTCACGGGCCTGGTCGCCAAGCTCGACGGCCGCTTCGAGAGCCGCGCGGTGCAGCCCGCCCGCGACTGATCCGCCCCCTCCGTACGGCCGACGGGCCGGGAGAACCGCCCCTGTACGGGTGGTTCTCCCGGCCCATTCGCGTGAAACGGGCCGGATGGCGCGTTCCCACGCATGACCGGTCCGAATCATGGCGTTCACAACGAATGCGTGGAGGTACGCAGGTGAGCGCGCAGGTCACACCACCCCGCGGAAACGGCATGTTCCGCACCAAGTCCGTCGAACAGTCGATCCGTGACACCGAGGAGCCGGAACACGGACTCAAGAAGTCCCTCTCCGCCCTGGACCTGACGGTCTTCGGCGTCGGCGTCATCATCGGCACCGGCATCTTCGTCCTCACCGGCCAGGTCGCCAAGGAGACGGCGGGCCCCGCCACCGCCATCGCGTTCGTCGCGGCGGGCGTCGTATGCGCGCTGGCCGCGCTCTGCTACGCCGAGTTCGCCTCCACCGTCCCGGTGGCCGGATCCGCGTACACCTTCGCGTACGCCTCGCTGGGCGAACTGGTGGCCTGGATCATCGGCTGGGACCTGGTGCTGGAATTCGCCCTGGGCACCGCGGTGGTCGCGGTCGGCTGGTCCGGCTACGTCCGTTCACTGATGGACAACGTCGACTGGACGATGCCCGAGGTGCTGTCGGGGCCGGACGTGGCGGAAGGTTTCGGCTTCGACATCCTGGCTTTCGCCCTGGTCCTGGTGCTCACCGTCATCCTGGTCATCGGCATGAAGCTGTCCGCCCGGGTCACCTCGGTCGTGGTGGCGATCAAGGTCGCCGTGGTCCTCATGGTGATCATCGCGGGCCTCTTCTTCATCAAGGCCGAGAACTACAAGCCCTTCATCCCGACGGCCGAGAAGCAGGAGACGGGCGGCGGCTGGGACGCCCCGCTGGTTCAGCTGATGTTCGGTTACGAACCCACCAACTTCGGCGTGATGGGCATCTTCACCGCCGCCTCCATCGTCTTCTTCGCCTTCATCGGCTTCGACGTGGTCGCCACCGCCGCCGAGGAGACCAAGCTGCCCCAGCGCGACATGCCGCGCGGCATCCTCGGCTCGCTCATCATCTGCACGGTGCTCTACGTGGCGGTCTCCCTCGTGGTCACCGGCATGCAGAACTACCGCGAACTGTCCGTCAGCGCCCCGCTCGCCGACGCGTTCAAGGCCACCGGGCACCCCTTCTACGCCGGGCTGATCAGCTTCGGCGCGGCGGTCGGTCTCACCACGGTCTGCATGATCCTGCTGTTGGGCCAGACCCGCGTCTTCTTCGCGATGAGCCGCGACGGCCTGCTGCCGCGCTTCTTCTCCAAGACGCACCCCCGCTTCCACACCCCGTACCGCCCGACGATCCTGCTCGGCGTGCTGATCGCGATCATCGCCGGATTCACCAGCATCGAGGAGCTGGCCACCCTGGTGAACATCGGCACGCTCTTCGCGTTCGTCGTCGTCGCCCTGGGCGTCCTGGTCCTGCGCCGCACCCAGCCGAACCTGCCCCGCGCCTTCCGCACACCGCTGGTCCCGCTGCTCCCGATCGTCTCCGTGGCGGCGTCGGTCTGGCTGATGCTGAACCTGCCCGTGGAGACCTGGGTGCGCTTCGGCGCCTGGATGGTGCTCGGCGTGATCATCTACTTCGTCTACGGGCGCTCCCACAGCCGCATGGCCAAGGAGTGACACCGGAGTCGGTCGTGAGAAGGACCGGCGCCGGCGTGGGAGCCGACGATGTGCCGCTGCCGTACGGAGGAGCCCCCCGGGTGCGGACCCGGGGGGCTCCTCCGTGGGCCGGAGAGCGATCGGCCGTGGCCGTCATACCGTCAGCTTGACGGCCTCGAACCAGTTGTTGTTGTCGGTGGTGCCGACGAACATGTACTCGGGTCGGCCGTTCTTGCAGAACTGCTGTCCCCAGCCGCCGTTCTGCATCTTCGCGGTGTGGCAGACGTTGCCCTTGCCGACGTTCATGGCGAAGCCCGTCAGGAACGGAGCGCCCGGCTTCGAACTGCCGATGTAGTTGTTCTTGCCGTCACCGACGACGGCTGTCCAGCTCGGAGCCCACTTCGCCTGGCCGCTCGACGAACCCCCCTCGTGCAGCAGAGCGTTGGCCGAGGAGCCTTCGACGTTCCAGACCGCGATGTTGAGCGCCGTGATCTTCTTGCCCTGCCCCGCTGTCCCGGTCATCGTCCCGTCGCACACGGCCGGTTGCCACCCCTGACCGGAGACGAAGGCCCGATAGCAGATGTGCCGCCCCTGGGGGTCGCTCTTGGCGAGGCTGTCCAGCGCGGCGGCCGCCGTCCCCCGTGGTGCGCCCGTCGCCGCCCTCTTCTCCGGCTTCTTCTCCGCCGGTTTGCTCGCCGAAGGGCTCGGGGACGGAGGCACGACCACCGGCTTGGGCGCCGGCGGGACGGAGGGCTTCACCGTCTTCTTCTTGCTGGGTTTCACGGAGGGTTTCGGCGACTCACTGGTGTAGGTCTCCGGGGCCGGAGGGCGTTGAGCGTCCAGAACCGTGCCCGCCGCGTTCTGGGTCTGGTCCTTCTCGGGCTTGCGGTCGTCGTCCTGCCCCGCTACGAGGAACGGCACCGAGATCAGGACCGCGCCGACGATCGCCGCAGCGGCCAGCATCGGCTTCTTGGGCCTGTTGCCGGGCGGCTCCTCGTCCGTGTGCGTCCCCGCCCCACCACCCGGAGACGCCACTGCCGTCGCGGCTTCCGGGGATCCGCCGGAGGCGGCTGCCGCGGTCGGTTCCGAGGAGGGCTCCGCCGCCGAAGCCGCGCCCGTTCCTTCGGCAGCGGCTGATGTCTTTGCCGAGGGCTTCTTCTCCGACGGCTTCGGAGTACCGGTACTGCGCGGGGCTGCGGCGCCGACAGCGGCCTCCGCCCCTTGCTTCTGCGGGGCCGCCTTCCGCGAGGTTGGCTGCTCGGCCCCGTTGTCCTGCTCAGGGTCGCTCGTCGGGCTGTGAGCGCTCGCATCCGGATCGGCCGACGAGGACGGGATGCCGCTGCGGCCGTGCTGAGCGCCCGGCGTCAGAGCGTCGCCGGGGTCCCCCGCAGTGCCTCGCATGGTGACGGCCCGACGGACGGAGACCGGTGGAGTCGCGGACGCTCCGGTCGCGGATCCACCGCTCGTCCCGGACGTAGCCTGCCGCGGTGGTATGTGACTGCCAGGATCGTGCTCTTGTGCCATGCGCTTTCCTTACTCACGTCTGGATCAGGAGCGATGTCGAGAACCGGCGCCGAGTGCACCTCGCCCAGGAACTCACCCCGACCGATCCGGCAGGTCGAGTGAGTGAAGTGCCGGACACGGCAGACGACTTCGCGTGCGCCGACGGGGCACAGCACCGGGCGCGGGCCGGCGTGCGGGGGCTCGTGGCACGCCTTGACGGCCCGGGGTCCGGGACGACGGTACAGGAACCCACCGTGTCGCAGGGGCCGCGCCTGCCTCTTCGATCCCGAAAAGAACAGCCTTCACCTAAATCTTCATCAGCCCATGCCCTCGTTCCCACGCCGGCGCAGCGGTCGTACCGTACGGGGCCCCACGCACCGGACCCCGTATACCTCGACCCGCTGCCGCAGTCCGCGGTCGGCGGTGACGACGACGCAGTCACGGTCCGGGGCGGCGGCCGCCGCCAGCTCGGCGATCAGGTCGTCGCCGCCGGCGGGCGCCGAGTCGACCCGGACCCCGGCCACGGACGCGACGCCCCGGGCGGCCCCTTCCACGACGAGGACCAGCTCAAGAGGGCCGGGCACATCCGGCAGTCCGTCCTCGGCATACGGGACCAGCGAGTCCCGCAGCCGCTCGGCCGCCCCACGCCGGTCCCGCCACCACCCGTCCGGCACGGAGCCGACCACATTGGCGGCGTCCACGATCACCAGTACCGTTTCGTCCTCGCTCATCCCGGCAGGGTGTCACGGGGGCGCGGTACGACGGCCCGTCAGCCCCCGGTGGCGGGGGACTTCTTGGCTTCCTCGGGGATCGTGGTGTCCGCGCGGATCGCCTCCCACAGCTGACCGGCCTGCGGTTCGGCCGCGACGACCCGGGCCGGGTCGATCCTGTCGTACGCCACCGGCAGCATGATGGTCTCCATCGAGGCCGGGTCGACGCCGTTCATGGAGCGGGCGAACTCCGCCAGCGAGGTGAGCGAGGCCAGCTCCGAGTCGGTGGTGAGCGACTGGGTGGCCGACTTGGCGATCTTGTACGAGTTCGCCGGACTGCCCAGCAGGTCCTGCGACTTGACCTCGCTCAGGAGCGCCAGCAGGAACTGCTGCTGGAGCCCGATGCGGCCGAGGTCGCTGCCGTCGCCGATGCCGTGCCGGGTCCGGACGTACGCCAGGGACTCGGTGCCGTCCAGCTTCTGCGGGCCGGCGGTGAGGTTCAGCCCCGACGCCTTGTCGTCGATGTCCTGCGGTACGTCGACGGTCACTCCGCCGATGGCGTCGACCAGGTCCTTGAACCCGGCGAAGTTGATCTCCAGGTAGTGGTCGATGCGGACGCCCGACATCTTCTCCACCGTCTTCACCACGCAGGCCGGACCGACCTGCGCGTAGACGGAGTTGAACATGACGCGGTCCTTGGACGAGACCGCGGAGCCGTTGTCCCCGACGCACTCGGGCCGGGTCACCAGCGTGTCGCGCGGTATGGAGACGGCGACCGCCTTCGACCGGCCCTCGGGTATGTGCACCACCATCGCCGTGTCGGAGCGCGCGCCGCCGACGTCCCCGCCGCCGCCCAGCTCCTTGTTCTCCGCCCCGGCGCGCGAGTCCGAGCCGAGGACCAGCAGGTTCTGCCCGCTGGTGGGGAGCTTCTCCGGGCGGTCCTCACCCAGCGCCTTGTCGATGTCGACGCCCTTGATGTTCCCGTCGAGCTGGCTGTAGAGCCAGTAGACGGTGCCACCGGTGGCGAGCAGCAGGACGAGCAGGACACCGAGCGTGATCTTGAGACCGCGGCGGCGTTTGCGCGGCTTGGCCGCACGTCGGGAGGCGCGGGGGCCCGGGGCTGTGACGTCGTCGCTCATCCTGCTTCGAGTCCCTTGGTCTCGCGGCCCCGTGGGGCTGTGGCGGGTGGACTCGGGTGGGGGGAGGAGCCGGTCCGAAAGTCGTGGTTGATCGAACTATAGACAATGCGTCGAGCGTTCGTGCGATTCCTGTGTGGGTCCGTACGGCCGCAGGGGTGCCGTGTCACCGTGTGAATGGCGGGTGATCTTCATCGCCTGAGCACCCGCTGTTCGCTCGCTGTGAGGGTCTAGGATGACTCCCATTCGAAATAACGTGCAATGTGTCGAACGTCTGGAAGGGGGTGGGGAGCTGTGCTCGAACGGACCGTCCGCCCGGACTCCGCGTCCGCCCCCGCCGCCCCGGGGCCGACCGGCATCTGGTTCGCCAGGGGCCGGGACGGCAGGCTCGCCGTCTACGCCCCGTGCGAGGGCGGACTGAGTCGCTGGACCGAGACGCGGCCCGGATCCCAGGACTGGGGCCGGCCCGTCCTGGTGCCGGTCCGGGGCCTCACTCACCTGTCCGTGACGCAGGACGCCAACGCCTACGTCCATTTCGTCGGCCGCCGCGAGGTGCGGGGGTCCGGCGGGCGAACCGTCGTCGACATCGTGTACGCCATCCAGTACCAGCCCGGGCGTCCCGTCTCGGGCTGGCGTTCGCTCGGCAATCCCCACAAGGGCACCGAGGCCGCCGCGCTGCTGGGGGAGCCCGAGGTCGTGGTGACGGCCTCCGGGATGGTCCACATCTTCGTGCGGAACGCCGACGGCGGTCTGGCGTTGCGGCGTGAGCAGAGCGACGGCAAGTGGCGCGGGTGGGACGACCGCGGGGGTGCCGGGATCGAGTCCGTCCTCGCGGCGATCGCTCTCGGATCGGGCCGTATCGAGTTGTTCGCGACCACGGTGGAGGGCGTCCTGCACTGGTCCCAGCAGGCGGCGGGAGGGGCGCTCGGCCAAGGGCGGCCGGCCCGGGTCGCGGCGCTGCCCGGGACGGTGGCGGTGCTGGAGACGGGGCCCGACCGGCCCACCTTCTACTGGACCGACCCCGAGGGCCACGGCGTGGTGGCCTATCGGGCGGGTGCGTGGCCGGTGGCGCTCGGGGGCATTCCGGGAGAGGGCCCGCACACCGCGCTCCGGGCGCTCCTGGACGGATACGACTGCACGGTGCTCGCCCACCGGGGGGCCGACGGCACCGCGGTGGTCGGAGTGGGTGTCACGGAGGACGAGGGCAACGGGGTCTGGTGGTCCGACACGGGTGTGACGTGTCTCGCGCCGCCCGCCCTGGCTCTGGATGCTTTCGGCCGGGTCGTGGTCGCGGTGGTCGGCCAGGACGGAACCGTCGAAGTGGCCCGGCAGACGGACGCCCCGGGCCTGACGCTCTCGGAGTGGCGAAGACTCTGAGCCGGAGTGCGGTAAGGGGGGCCGTACGCCCCGCACGGCCCTCGTCGAGTACCCACCGCGCGGAAATCCCGGCCTTACAGATCGTCAGAGACTCCCAAAGGTTGTGCGCCGCGCAGTATGGCGCATGTCACGTGCCCATGTCGAGTGCCGGTTCGGAATGTGTGCTGAATCTGCACATTGACAACTTTTCATGTTCACTTAAGATTTTCGACTGACGCAACAGTTCGAGAGCTGAGCCGCAGGCGATCGGCGGGGGTGAGCCCGACTTCGAGTCGACGGGGACTCGTGGCGGGCGGTGTGCGGTGTCGGAAGCGGACGTGACGCAGGTGATTGACCCCTGCCTCGAACTGGAGTGTGAAGTATGCCTGGTGGGCCCCGTCTGAGTGTCATTGTCCCGTTTCAGGACGTGGAGACCTACCTCACGGAGTGCCTGGAGTCCATCGCCCGTCAGACCTTCCGCGATTTCGAAGTGATCATGGTCGACGACGGGTCGACCGACACCTCCCCCTCGATCGCCGAGAGGTTCTGCGCCGAGGACCCCCGTTTCCGGCTGATGCGCCAGGAGTCGCACGGCCCCGGGCACGCGCGCAACACCGGGCTTCGGGCGATGCACCCCGAGGGCGAGTTCCTTGTCTTCGCGGACGGCGACGACGTCATTCCCGAGTACGCCTACGAGTTGCTCGTGCGCACCCTGACGGAATCCGGGTCGGATTTCGTCTCGGGCAACGTGCAGATGATGAACTCCACCAAGAAGTGGCAGTCCCCGCTCCACAAAGGGCCCATGCAGCGGGACCGCAGGGGCACGCACATCACGCGTTTCGAAGCCCTGATCTACGACCGCACCGTGTGGAACAAGGTGTTCCGTCGGTCCTTCTGGGACCACCACTTCATCGAGTTCCCCGAAGGCGTCCTCTACGAGGATTCCTGGGTGAACATGTTCGCGCATTTCCGCGCGGCCAAAGTCGATGTCATCACCGACATCGTCTACCTCTGGCGTCGCCGTGACGGCGGCGCCGCCCCCTCCATCACCCAGCGCCACACCGAGGTGTCCAACCTCCGGGACCGGGTTGCCGCAGTGCAGTCGGTCAGCCGTTTCCTGGGGCAGCACCGGTCCCGCCCGTTCCGTGACCACAAGCGCAAGTACGACCTCGCCTGCCTCAAGTCCGACCTCATGCTGCACCTGAAGGTCCTCCCCGACGCCGACGACGCGTACCGCGACGCGTTCATGCACTGGGCCCAGGAGTTTCTCGCCGAGGCCGACTTCGACATCATCGAGGAACTCCCCGCCGACGCCCGGATCAAGTGGCTGCTCGTCCACCAGGGGCGGCTCGCCGAGCTCCTCGACGTCCTGGAGTTCGAGCGCAAGGGCGGCCCGCTGCCGGTCCGCCGGCGGCTGCGCCGCTACCTCAACTACCCGCACCTGGAGAACCGCGAGACCGGGCTCTACAAGAGCGACTACCGCCTCGACAAGGAGCTCTCTCCGTACAGTTCGCTCTCCGAGGCGACCTGGGACGGCGACTCGCTCGTGCTCAAGGGCTCCGCCTACATCCGGTTCATCAATGTGCACAAGCGGCATATGTCCACCAAGGCGCTGGCGCTCCGGAACAAGAAGACCGGCAGCAAGCTCGTCAGCCGCGCCCGCACCACGTACTTCCCGCAGGCGACCGAACACTCCAACCAGAACCGCTACTGCTACGACTGGTCGGGCTTCGAGAGCCGCTTCGACGTCACCCGGCTCCAGCGCAAGGGGCAGTGGGTCGAGGGAACGTGGGACGTGGCCGCGGGCGTGTTCAGCCGAGGACTGTTCCGGTACAAGGGGATCAGCCGGGGCGGCGCCGGATCGGCCGCCAACCCGGCGTACCGCTATGTCGACAAGAACACCCGCATACTCCCGCTCTTCGTCCAGGGCAGCCTCAAGCTCCGGGTCGAGATCGTCCGGTGCCGCATCACCCGGCACCGGGTCGTCGGGGACCACCTGGAGATCGGCGGGGTGCTGCTGGCCCCGGCCGTTCCCGAGTGGGGCAAGTTCCGCGTCACGAGCATGAACGGCGCCGGCCGGCACGACTCCTGGCTCTCCTTCCGGCCCGGCGGGGAGGGCTGGTGCACGTTCACCACCCGGGTTCCCCTCGCCGGCCTCGTACCGGGTTCCCGGGCCGTGGGAGACACCGTCCCGCAGGCGTGGACGATGGGCAGCAACGGCTGGAAGGCCACCGTTCACCTGCCGGGCCGCAAGGCCCCGCTGTACCCCGTGATGGCGCAGGAGACCGAGGACGGCCACTACCGGATGCCCGACGCCCTCCAGACCGAGGAGCGGGACCGCGAGGTCGTCGTCCACCGCAACGGCTCCGGCTACGTCGTGCTGTTCGAGCGCGCCGCCCTGCCCCTCCTCAGCGACGGAGAATGGCACGCCGACGGCTCCCTGGAGCTGGTCTGCGACTACGCCTGGGCCGGCCTGCTCACCGCCGCCGAGCGGACCAGCGCCCACCTCGTCGTGCGCTCCCGCGCCCACGGCGCCGAGCGGGCGGTGCCCATCCAGTGGGAGGGGCACCGGTTCCGCTGCGTTCTCACCCCGGCCGCCATGCGCACCCTCGCCGGAGACATCCCGCTCGCCGCCGGGCGCTGGGACTTCTTCCTCCGCCGGCAGGACCCCTCAGCGGTGTCCCCGGAGGAGCGCTCCCCGGACCTCATGGTCAAGATCGAGCAGGACATCGTCCCTTCGATGCCGCAGCACCACCAGGTGGGGGAGCGCGGTTACGAGCTCCAGGCCGAGGCGTACGACCGGCTGTCGCTCCTGGTGAACTCCGCCATGCCCGAAGAGGCGCGCGGCCCCTACCGGCAGAAGCTCCTGCGGACCAAGGCCTACCCGCAGGACCGGCGCGCCCCCGTCCGGCCCGCCGTGCTCTTCGACGCGTTCAAGGGCACGCAGTATTCGGACAGCCCCCGCGCCGTCCACGAGGAACTGATCCGGCGGGGGGCCGACCTCGAACACCTCTGGGTCGTCCGGGACGACCAGGTCGACGTGCCCGAGACGGCCCGCGCGGTACGGATGTGGTCGCCGCAGTGGTACGAGGCCCTCGCCACCTCCCGCTACGTGGTCGCCAACAACCACCTCCCCGACTGGTTCCGCAAGCGCCCCGAGCAGACCGTGGTGCAGACCTGGCACGGCACCCCGCTGAAGAAGATCGGCCACGACATCGAGTCCGTGCACTTCGCCGACCAGCGGTATCTGGAGCGGGTCGAGAAGGAGGTGCAGAACTGGGACATGCTCGTGTCGCCCAACAGCTTCTCCACCCCGATCCTCCAACGCGCCTTCAAGTTCCCCGGCGAGATGGTCGAGTGCGGCTATCCGCGCAACGACATCCTGCGCCGCCCGGACACGGGGGACCGGGAGCGGGAGATCCGCCGACGCATCGGCCTCCCGCGCGGCAAGCGCGTCATCATGTACGCGCCCACCTGGCGGGACGACCAGTTCTACGCCCCGGGGAAGTACAAGTTCGACTTCCGTATCGACCTCGACGACGCCCGGGCCCGGCTCGGCGACGACCACGTCCTGCTGGTCCGGCGCCACCCGAACGTCGTGGACCCCGTCCCCGGCGCCGGCGACGGTTTCGTCTTCGACGTGTCCGACTACCCGGACATGGCGGACCTCTCGCTGATCGCCGACGTGATGATCACGGACTACTCGTCGCTGATGTTCGACTACGTCAACACCGGGCGTCCCATCCTGTTCTTCACCTACGACCTCGACCACTACCGGGACACCCTGCGCGGCTTCTACTTCGACTTCGAGCGGAGCGCCCCGGGCCCGCTGCTCTTCGAATCCGCCCAGCTCATCACAGCCATCCGCAACGTCGACCGGATCCAGGCGGAGTACGGGGAGCGCTACCGCTGGTTCCAGCGCGAGTTCTGCGATCTCGACGACGGCTACGCCGCGGCCCGGCTCACCGACCGCATCCTGATCGCCGGGGGCGACCTCGACCCGGCGCGGGCGACCGCGCCCGCCGTGGGCTCGGTGCCGCCGCCCGCCGGGCCCGTCCGGCCGCTCTCGCAGCCACGACCCCGGTGGACCGCAGCCCCGGCCGCCGCGGCTCCGCAGCAGGTGCACACCCCGACCGCGGACCCGTTCCGCCAACAAGTGGAGGTCGTCCATGTCTGACGCGGACCCGAACGCGCGCCGCGTGTTCAGCGGGGTCGAGGCCTCCGGCGCCCACCCCCTGGAGTACCGCTTCGCCCACGCCAAGAACGGCAACCGCCACCTCGTGGTGGTGTTCGCCAACCTCAACGCCCCGGGGGAGTGGGGCTGGGCGAACGGCGTCCTCGACAAGACCCGCGCCAACATCCTGTGGATCCGGGACCAGTTCGACGGCCACAACAGCTACTACCTCTGCAAGGAGATGGACTTCTCCCTGGAGCAGTCCGTCATCGGCCTCATCTCGCGGGTGATGAACGCCCTGGAGCTGACGCCGGACCAGTGCACCATGTACGGCAGTTCCAAGGGCGGAACGGCCGCCCTGCACTTCGGTCTGAGGTACGGATTCCGGAACATCGTGGCCAGCGTGCCCCAGTTCCGTATCGGGACCTTCGTCCGGGAGTCCATGCCGGGCGCCGCCCGCCTGATGATGGGCGAGGTGACCGAGGAGAAGGTCCAGCTCCTCGACTCCGTCCTCGCCGACGTCGTGCGCACCAGCACCAACCGCGACGCCAACATCTACCTGATCTCCTCGCCCCAGGACGAGCAGTACGCCCGGCACGTCGAGCCGTACCTGGGGCTGTTCCAGGGCTATGCGAACTTCAACTTCGTCTACAACGACTCACCGCTGATCGCCGGGCACGGCAAGGTGACCCTGCGCAACCTGCCCACCATGATCGGGCTGTTGAACCTCCTGGTGGACGGCATCACCCCGCGGATCGGCGTGGTCAGCAACGGCGGCGAGCAGCCCGGTCGCGACACGTCCGCCATCGACGCCTACCTCAAGGCCACCTCGCAGATCCAGGCCGAGGCCTTCGCCGCACCGGTGGTCACCCTGCCCGGCGGACAACAGGAGATCCCCGGCAACCAGGTGCGTTTCGCGGGCCGTGCCCCGGGCGCCGTACGCGTCAGCATGTGGGAGAACGGCAAGTACCTCGCGTCGCCGCCCGTCCAGCCGGACGGCAGCTGGTCCTGGGAGCCCGAGAAGACCTGGTCCCCGGGGCGTCACGTCATCCGGCTCTTCGCGGTGGACGCGCGGAAGTTCCACAGCGAGCGCACCGAGATCGTCTTCACCGCCCTGCCGCCGGCCACCGCCCGGGCGCCTCGGCCCCCGGCGGCGCCGATCCTCACGGCACCGGTCCCGCACCAGCAGCTCCAGGGCCCGTCCGTCCTGTTCACCGGCTTCGCGGACCACGGCACCCAGATCGTCCTCCGCATGGAGGGCTCCGTCCTGGGCACCACGATGACCGGACCGGACGGCAGCTGGTTCTGGGAGCCCGACTGGACCTGGCCGGAGGGACCCCACGCCCTCGAATGCCTCGCCGTGGACCGTGCGGGGCTGGAGTCGGCGGCGACCCCGGCCGCCTTCACGGTCGCCGGGCCGCCCGGGGGCTTCGCCCCGGCCCACGCTCCCTACGCCCAGCCACGGTACTGACACCGTACGAGAGCACGGGCCGCGTCGGCCGACGCCGAAGCCCCTCCAGAACCGGAGTTCGCCACCATGTCCGCATCACCGTCCGGCCTGCACACCGGCATCGACACCTCCGACGCGTACCCCGTGCACTACCGCTTCAGCCCGGCCACGAAGGGCAACCAGCACCTCGTCGTCGTCTTCGCGAACATCGCGGCACCCGACGACTACGGCTGGTCGAACGGCATCTTCGACAAGCTGCGCGCCAACGTCCTGTGGATCCGTGACGACTTCGACGGCAACAACAGCTACTACCTGTGCAAGGGGATGGACTTCACCCTGGAGCGGTCCGTCGTCACGCTGATCGCCAACGTCATGAACTCCCTCGGGCTCACTCTCGACCAGTGCACCCTGTGGGGCGGCTCCAAGGGTGGCAGCGCGGCGCTCTACTTCGGGCTCAAGTACGGCTTCCGCAACATCGTCGCGCTCGTGCCGCAGTTCCTGATCGGCACCTATCTGCAGCACAAGCACCCCGCCATCGGTCGCTTCATGATGGGCCAGGTCACCGAGGCGAACATCCAGGTCCTGGACCGGGCGATCCCCGACCTGGCGGCGTCCGGGGCGAACCGCGGGGCCAACATCTATCTGCTCTCCTCCCCGCAGGACGAGCAGTACCCGGTTCAGGTGGAGCCGTTCCTCCCCCTCTTCCAGGGCTACGAGAACTTCAACTTCATCTTCAGCGACTCCCCGTACATCACCGGCCACACCGAAGTGACCCGGCGCAATGTGCCGATGCTGATGGGGCTGGTGAACTTCCTGATCGACGGGATGCCCCCGAGACTGGGCCAGGTCGTCAACGGGCGGGAGCGCCCGGACACCGACCGCTCGGCCATCGACGCCTTCCTCAAGGCCACCTCACAGGTGCGGGACACGTTCTCCGCGCCCCTGGTGCACGCCCCGTTCCCCGGACAGCAGGTCCAGCCGTCCGTCCGCTTCGCCGGCTTCGCCCAGGGCGCGGTACGGGTCAGCGTCTGGGAACGGGGCAAGTTCCTGGGCTCTCCCCACGTGGCCGGCGACGGCAGCTGGTCCTGGGAGCCCCCGAAGCCCCTGTCGCCCGGCGACCACCTGGTGCGGATCTTCGCGGTCGACGCCTCCGGGTTCGCCTCCCCGACGACCGATGTCGCCTTCCGGGTGGAGAACGCGTACGCCGCGCCCCGCCTCTGATGCTCAGCCAGTGGTGAACCGCAGCACCAATGCCCAGTGGTCCGACGCCGGTGAGCGCAGCACCGAGCACTCCCCGCGCTCCAGACCGGTGAACAGGTAGTCGATCTTGTAGCCGCTGCGGTGGGTGTCCCGCGGCCCGCCGGACGGCCCCGGCCGGTCGCACTCGCGGTAGGCGCCGAACAGGCCCTCCACCCGGGACCACGCGGCCGCGTCGGCCGACCCGGGCGGCGCGGTGTTGAGATCGCCGCCGAACACCGTGCGCGGCCCCGCGGCGGCGCCCACCAGAGCGCGCAACTGCCGCTCGCGCAGCCCCGCGTCCACCGCACGCGCCCCGCCCTGCTGAGGGTGGAGGTGCGTGGTGCAGATCCGGACGTCCTCCGCCGCCGCCGTGGCGCAGAGGATGTTCCGGCGCAAGCCGGCGGCGGGCTGGGGCAGCGGGACGTCGGTGACCCCGGTCAGCAAAAGCCCCGACAGCATCGCGTACCCCGCGGTGCCCCGCCCGTCTCCCGTACAGCGCACGGTGGACCGACGCCCCTCCCGGACCGCTGTGTACGGCCGGAACAGGCTGCGCCACTCGCCACCGAGCGACGCCCGTACGGAGTCGAGGTCGGCCGAGCACATCTCCTGGAGCAGGACCACACGCGCCCCCGACTCCCGTACCAGCGCCTCGATGCGCGCCCGCTTCTCCTCGGCCGACCCGGTGTCCTCGCAGTTCCACTGACGTACGCCGCAGACATTCCAGGTGGCGACGGACAGGGTGCCCGGTGCGTGCGTGGCCTCCGGGGCGTCCCGGGTCCCGGAGCCGCCGTCGTGGTCGAACAGGCGGAAGCCGATGGCCAGGCCCGCCAGCGACGCGAGCACCACCGCCGCCACCACCCACAGCGATCCGCCGCCGCGGCGGTGGCGTTTACGCGCACGTCGTCCCGGCATGTTCCCGGCCTTTCCTCGGCATGACGGAGCGGGCCGCACGGCCTCCCGGCCGTGCGGCCCGCTCCGGACCTCTTCCTACCCCAGGACTAGGCGGGCACGCTCGCCACACCCTGCGCGAGGAACGGCTTCCCGTTCACCCGCTGCGAGACGCCCTCGCGGTCCAGGTACGGCGTGATGCCGCCCAGGTGGAAGGGCCAGCCCGCACCGGTGATCAGGCACAGGTCGATGTCCTGGGCCTCGGCGACGACGCCCTCGTCCAGCATCAGGCCGATCTCCTGCGCCACCGCGTCGAGCACGCGGTCGCGGGTCTGCTCCTCGGTGAGGACGGTGTCGCCCTGCTTGAGGAGGGCGGCGACCTCGGGGTCGAGGACCGGCGCACCGGAGTCGTAGACGTAGAAGCCGCGCTTGCCCGCCTTGACGACGGCCGCGAGGTTCTGCGAGACGGTGAAGCGCTCCGGGAAGGAGCGGTTCAGGGTCTCGGAGACGTGCAGGCCGATGGCCGGGCCGACCAGCTCCAGGAGCACCAGCGGGGACATCGGCAGGCCGAGCGGCTCGACGGCCTTCTCCGCGACCTCGACCGGGGTGCCCTCGTCGATGACGTTCTGGATCTCGCCCATGAAGCGGGTGAGGATGCGGTTGACGACGAACGCCGGGGCGTCCTTCACCAGGACCGCGGTCTTCTTCAGCTTGCGGGCCACACCGAACGCGGTGGCCAGCGAGGCGTCGTCCGTCTGCTCGCCGCGCACGATCTCCAGGAGCGGGAGGATCGCGACCGGGTTGAAGAAGTGGAAGCCGACGACTCGCTCGGGGTTCTTCAGCTTCGACGCCATCTCGGTCACCGACAGCGAGGAGGTGTTGGTGGCGAGGATCGCGTGCGCCGGGGCGACCGCCTCGACCTCCGCGAACACCTGCTGCTTGACGCCGATCTCCTCGAAGACGGCCTCGATGATGAAGTCCGCGTCCGCGAAGCCCTCGGCCTTGTCGAGGACACCGGAGACCAGGCCCTTGAGGCGGTTGGCCTTGTCCTGGTTGATGCGGCCCTTGCCGAGCAGCTTCTCGATCTCGGCGTGGACGTAGCCCACACCCTTGGTCACGCGCTCCTGGTCGATGTCCGTGAGGACGACCGGGACCTCCAGGCGGCGCAGGAACAGCAGCGCCAGCTGGCTGGCCATCAGGCCCGCGCCGACGACGCCGACCTTGGTGACCGGGCGGGCCAGGTTCTTGTCCGGGGCGCCGGCCGGGCGCTTGGCGCGCTTCTGGACCAGATTGAAGGCGTAGATGCCGCTGCGCAGCTCGCCGCCCATGATCAGGTCCGCGAGCGCCTGGTCCTCGGCGTCGAAGCCGGCGGACAGGTCGCCGTCCTTCGCCGCCGCGATGATGTCCAGCGCGCGGTACGCGGCCGGGGCCGCACCGTGCACCTTGGAGTCCGCGATGGCCCGGCCGCGGGCGACGGCCGCGTCCCAGCCTTCGCCGCGGTCGATCGCGGGCCGCTCGACGGCGAGCTCGCCCTTGAGGACGGCCGCGGTCCAGATCAGCGACTGCTCCAGGAAGTCCGCGCCCTCGAAGATCGCGTCGGCGATCCCGAGCTCGAAGACCTGCTTGCCCTTGAGCTGACGGTTCTGGTTGAGCGAGTTCTCGATGATCACCGAGACCGCGCGGTCCGCGCCGATCAGGTTCGGGAGCAGCGCGCAGCCGCCCCAGCCGGGGACCAGTCCGAGGAAGACCTCGGGCAGCGAGAACGCCGGGATGGCGGTGGAGACGGTGCGGTAGGCGCAGTGCAGACCGACCTCGACACCGCCGCCCATCGCCGCGCCGTTGTAGTACGCGAACGTCGGTACCGCGAGGCCGGAGAGGCGGCGGAAGACGTCGTGGCCGCCCTTGCCGATGGCGAGCGCGTCCTCGTGGCGGCCGAGCAGCTCGACGCCCTTGAGGTCGGCGCCGACGGCGAAGATGAACGGCTTGCCGGTGATGCCGACGCCGGTGATGGTGCCGTCCGACGCCTCCTTCTCGACCTGGTCGATCGCGGCGTCCAGGTTCGCCAGCGACTGCGGTCCGAAGGTGGTCGGCTTGGTGTGGTCCAGGCCGTTGTCCAGCGTGATGAGCGCGAACCGCCCGGCGCCGGACGGCAGGTCCAGGTGGCGTACGTGCGCCTGCGTGACGACCTCGCCGGGGAACAGCTCGGCCGCACCCTTCAGAAGCTCAGTGGTGGAGCTCACTTGTTGCCTCCGTCGAAATTCGGGTTCTCCCAGATGACCGTGGCGCCCATGCCGAAGCCGACGCACATCGTCGTCAGGCCGTAGCGGACCTCGGGCTGCTCCTCGAACTGCCGGGCCAGCTGCGTCATGAGCCGGACACCGGAGGAGGCCAGCGGGTGGCCGTAGGCGATCGCGCCGCCGTACTGGTTGACGCGGGCGTCGTCGTCGGCGATGCCGTAGTGCTCCAGGAAGGCGAGCACCTGCACGGCGAACGCCTCGTTGATCTCGAAGAGACCGATGTCGGAGATGGAGAGGCCGGCCTGGGCCAGTGCCTTCTCGGTCGCCGGGATCGGGCCGTAGCCCATGACCTCCGGCTCGACGCCCGCGAAGGCGTAGGAGACCAGGCGCATCTTGACCGGGAGGCCCAGCTCGCGGGCGACGTCCTCGGCGGCGAGCAGGGATGCGGTGGCGCCGTCGTTGAGACCCGCGGCGTTACCGGCCGTGACCCGGCCGTGGGCGCGGAAGGGAGTCTTCAGACCGGCCAGGGACTCCAGCGTGGTGCCGGGGCGCATCGGCTCGTCGGCGGTGACCAGGCCCCAGCCCGTCTCGCCCGCCTCGGCGTTGGTGCGGCGCACCGAGACCGGTACGAGGTCCTGCTGGATCTTGCCGTTGGCGTACGCCTTGGCGGCCTTCTCCTGCGAACGCACCGCGTACTCGTCGGCGCGCTGCTTGGTGATCGTGGGGTAGCGGTCGTGCAGGTTCTCCGCCGTCATGCCCATGAACAGGGCGGACTCGTCGACCAGCTTCTCCGACACGAAGCGCGGGTTCGGGTCGACGCCCTCGCCCATCGGGTGGCGGCCCATGTGCTCGACGCCACCGGCCACGACGACGTCGTACGCGCCGAAGGCGATGGAACCGGCCGTCGAGGTGACGGCGGTCAGCGCGCCCGCGCACATGCGGTCGATCGAGTAGCCGGGGACGGACTGCGGCAGACCGGCCAGGATTCCGGCGGTGCGGCCCAGCGTGAGGCCCTGGTCCCCGATCTGCGTGGTCGCGGCGATGGCGACCTCGTCGATCTTCTTGGGGTCCAGATCCGGGTTGCGGCGCAGCAGCTCCCGGATGGCCTTCACGACGAGGTCGTCGGCGCGGGTCTCGTGGTAAATGCCCTTCGGGCCCGCTTTGCCGAACGGGGTGCGGACGCCGTCGACGAAGACGACGTCCCGGATGGTACGAGGCACGGTGGCTCTCCTCCAGGGTGCGGGATGGCACTGCTGCGGGGCGCGCCACGGGGGTGCGCCGCCTGCCCATCATGCTACTTGCGGGTAACCAGACTGCCCACCCCCCACGGCCGGAGCGTCGAAGGTCACACCGGTCCGGCGGGCGGCACAGGGCTTCCCGGACGCCCCGGCCTTACGTTCTCGACCGTGCCCCTCACCGCATGCTCGCCGCGATCGGCCCGGAGGACCGCACCACCTCCGCGACGAACCGGCCCCGCCCGACACCCAGCCGCCGCAACGCCGGACCGTGGTCCACGGCCACCACCATCGAGGCCGCGGCCAGCGCGGCACGCCACCCGGAGGTCGCCAGGACCCGTACCGGCAGCGGCAGCGGGCGCAGGCCCCGGCGCAGGCGGTGGCAGTGGAAGGGCACGTGCCGCTCCTCGTCGGCCAGGATCCGCCCCGCCACCTCCCGGGTCAGCGCGTCCTCGCCGCCGTCCCGCAGGGCCCGGTAGTACCGCAGCGCGACCACCTCCGCGATCATGAGGACCAGCAGTTCGAGGCGGAGTCCCAGGACCCGGCGCAGCGCCACGAAGACCCGGTCGCTCCAGTGCGAGGTGATCACCGGCGCGCCGCCCGAGGCCAGCAGGAGCGCCAGCAACCTGGCGTGATTTCGCTCCTCCGCGACGAACATACGCACCGCCGACGCGTACTCCGTGTCACCGACTGCCTCCGCTTCGGTGATCAGCTCGGCCCCGTCGCCGTCCTCGCCGACCTGGAAACGCTGCAGACTGCGCCGGATCGCGGGGTGCGGCGGGACGCCGGTCTCCCAGTCCGGATCGCCTCGCTCCGCCCGGTCAAGACGCGCTTCCTCGAAGACGCGTGTCCAGTCGCCGTACGCCGTGGTGTCCATGTCCGTCCCCCGTGACTCCGATGAATCCTGTGGCTCCGATGGCTCTTGTGGTTCCCGTGGTACCCGCGATTCCTGCCGGGAAGTGAAACACCCCCCGGCCGTCGGCCGAGGGGTGGTTCGACAGTGCGGGCGTGGGGTCAGACGGTGGCGTCCAGCGCCCGGACCAGGAGTGGGGCGACCTGCTGGATCTGCCAGTTCCGTGCCCCGTATCCGGCGAGGGTGTCCTCGACGGCGCCCGGGGTCGGGTTCTTCGGCGGCTCCCAGCAGACCCGGCGCACGGTGTCCGGGGTGATCAGGTTCTCCTGGGGCATGTGGAGGCGCTCGGCCAGCTCGGAGACGGCGGTGCGGGCGGCCGAGAGCCGGGCGGCGGCGGCCGGGTCCTTGTCGGCCCAGGCGCGCGGGGGAGGCGGTCCGGCCGGCTGCTGGCCGGGCTGCGGGAGCGCCGACTCGGGCAGCGCCTTGGCCCGCTCCACGGCCGCCTGCCACTGCTCCAGCTGACGCCGGCCCATGCGGTGGCCGAATCCCGGCAGTGCGGTCAGGGCCTGCACATCGACCGGCAGCGCGAGCGCGGCCTCGACGATCGCGGCGTCGCCGAGCACCTTGCCCGGTGAGACGTCGCGGCGCTGGGCGACCTGGTCACGGGTGGTCCACAGCTCCCGGACGACGGCCATCTGACGACGGCGGCGCACCTTGTGCATGCCCGAGGTGCGGCGCCAGGGGTCCTTGCGGGGCGGGGCCGGCGGCGCGGAGGCGATGGCGTCGAACTCCTCCCGGGCCCACTCCAGCTTGCCCTGCCGCTCCAGCTCCTCCTCCAGCGCGTCGCGCAGGTCGATCAGGAGCTCGACGTCGAGTGCGGCGTAGCGCAGCCAGGGCTCGGGCAGCGGGCGGGTGGACCAGTCGACCGCGGAGTGGCCCTTCTCCAGGGCGTACCCGAGGACGTTCTCCACCATCGCGCCGAGGCCGACGCGCGGGAAGCCCGCGAGCCGTCCGGCCAGCTCGGTGTCGAAGAGCGAGGTGGGGGTCATGCCTATGTCGCGCAGGCACGGCAGGTCCTGGGTCGCCGCGTGCAGGATCCACTCCGTGCCGCCCAGGGCGGAGCCGAGGCCGGAGAGGTCGGGGCAGCCGACCGGGTCGACCAGGGCGCTGCCCGCGCCCTCGCGGCGCAGCTGCACGAGGTAGGCGCGCTGGCCGTAGCGGTACCCCGAGGCGCGCTCGGCGTCGACGGCCACCGGGCCGGTGCCCGCGGCGAAGGCCGCGATCACCCGGGCGAGGGCGTCGTCGGACGTCACCACCGGGGGAATGCCCTCGCGCGGCTCCAGCAAGGGGATCGGCGCCGGGGCGACGTCGTCCGGGGGAGCGCCCCCGGTGGTTCGCAGTGAAGTGTCTGCTGCGGTCTCTTGGGCGTCGGTCACGTGTCAAGGGTATCTGTGTATGCACGGAGCCCGTCGACGGAACGTTCCGTCGACGGGCGGCCATGCACGTATTCCAGCCGGAGACGCATCGGTGCACGTCCCGGTGGGGTGCGGTCAGTGGATGATGCCCGTCCGCAGGGCGACCGCGACCATGCCGGCACGGTCTCCGGTGCCGAGCTTGCGGGCGATGCGGGCGAGGTGGGACTTGACGGTCAGGGCGGAGAGGCCCATCGAGACGCCGATGGCCTTGTTGGACTGGCCTTCGGCGACCAGGCGGAGCACCTCCACCTCACGTCCGGACAGTTCGCGGTAGCCGCCCGGGTGGCTCGGGGAACCGGGAGGCCTGCGGTGCATGCGGGCCGCGTTGGCGCCGATGGGGGCGACGCCGGGGCGGGTGGGGTGACCGATGTTGGTTCGGGTGCCGGTGACGACGTAGCCCTTCACGCCGCCCGCGAGGGCGTTGCGAACGGCGCCGATGTCGTCGGCGGCGGAGAGGGCGAGACCGTTGGGCCAGCCTGCGGCGCGGGTCTCGGACAGCAGGGTCAGCCCGGAACCGTCGGGCAGGTGGACGTCGGCAATGCAGATGTCGCGCGGGTTGCCGACGCGGGGACGTGCCTCCGCGATGGACGACGCCTCGATGACGTCACGTACTCCGAGGGCCCACAGATGGCGGGTGACGGTGGAACGGACGCGCGGGTCGGCCACGACGACCATGGCCGTCGGCTTGTTCGGGCGGTAGGCGACCAGGCTTGCGGGCTGCTCAAGGAGAACGGACACCAGGCCTCCTGGGGGGAGTGGCGGGACGGGCCGGCTCGGGGGATGAAGCCGGGGGGCGAACCGTGCTTGAAGGGTCATTGACCTCTTCGGCAGCGGACCCGTCCTCCTTTAGGGGAAGATCACGATTTGGTGAGTAACAATTCGGGCAAATAGGACGTGCGATCGATTGTACGAAAAGAGAGTCGGCGCTTGTGCGATACGGGTGACGGAGTGTTACGAAACCTGCGGCCCGCGCCTCTGCGGCAGCGTCACCACTGCCGCGTCCGCCGGATCCGACGGCGGCAGTCCCGCGATCTGGCACAGCAGATCGCCCCAGGCCATCAGGTGCGACGCCGCGTCCGGCGCTCCGCCCCGCCCCTCGCGCGGCGTCCACGAGGCGCGGATCTCGATCTGCGTCGCCGGGCGGCGCGCGGACAGCGCACCGAAGTAGTGCGATCCGGCGCGTGTCACCGTCCCCCCGGCCTCTCCGTACGACAGGCCCCGCGCGTCCAGCGCACCCGTCAGCCAGGACCAGCACACCTCCGGGAGCAGCGGGTCCGCCGCCATCTCCGGCTCCAGCTCCGCCCGGACCAGCGTCACCAGCCGGAACGTGCCCTGCCAGGCGTCGTGCCCCGCAGGGTCGTGCAGCAGGACCAGTCTGCCGTCCGCGAGATCGTCCTCGCCGTCCACCACCGCCGCCTCCAGGGCGAACGCGTGCGGAGCGAGGCGCTGGGGCGGCCTGGTCGCCTCCACCTCCAACTCCGGGCGCAGCCGCGCGGAGCGCAGCGCGTCGACCGCCGCCAGGAACGCGGGCGGCACGGAAGGACCCTCCGCACGGTCCTTGCTGTCAACGCCGTCGGAATGATCGGAAAACTGTCCCTGAGCCGGAGCCATGCGGGGAAGAGTAGGCGGAAGGCGGGCCTCGCGCAGGGAGAGACACCCGTGCGGGGCCGGGCTCCTTCGGCATGCGTGCGAAGATTCTGTGCGTGAGTGCCAACGACAGCCCTTCGGGCCAGCAGACGACGACCTCCGCCAGCCTCGACGCGGTCCGCCACGCCACCCACGACTCGGCGTTCCTGAAGGCCTGCCGGCGCGAACCGGTGCCGCACACGCCGGTCTGGTTCATGCGCCAGGCGGGGCGCTCGCTGCCCGAGTACCTGAAGGTCCGCGAGGGCATCGCGATGCTCGACTCCTGCATGATGCCGGAGCTGGTCACCGAGATCACCCTGCAGCCCGTACGCCGCCACAAGGTCGACGCCGCGATCTACTTCAGCGACATCGTCGTGCCCCTGAAGGCCATCGGCATCGACCTCGACATCAAGCCCGGCGTCGGCCCCGTCATCGCCGAACCGATCCGCACCCGCGCCGACCTCGCCCGGCTGCGCGACCTCACCCCCGAGGACGTCCCGTACGTCACCGAGGCCATCGGGATGCTCACCGCCGAGCTGGGCGCCACCCCGCTCATCGGCTTCGCCGGGGCCCCCTTCACGCTGGCCAGCTACCTCGTCGAGGGCGGCCCCTCGCGCAACCACGAGCGCACCAAGGCCATGATGTACGGCGACCCGCAGCTCTGGGCCGACCTCGTGGACCGACTCGCGGAGATCACCGGCGCGTTCCTCAAGGTCCAGATCGAGGCCGGCGCCTCCGCCGTCCAGCTCTTCGACTCCTGGGTCGGCGCGCTGGCTCCCGCCGACTACCGCCGCGCGGTGCTCCCCGCCTCCGCGAAGGTCTTCGACGCCGTCGCCCCCTACGGCGTCCCCCGCATCCACTTCGGCGTCGGCACCGGCGAACTGCTCGGCCTGATGGGCGAGGCCGGCGCGGACGTCGTCGGCGTCGACTGGCGGGTCCCGCTGGACGAGGCCGCCCGCCGCGTCGGCCCCGGCAAGGCGCTCCAGGGCAACCTCGACCCGGCCGTGCTGTACGCGCCTACCCCGGCCGTCGAGGAGAAGACCCGCGAGGTGCTGGACGCCGCCGCAGGGCTTGAGGGCCACGTCTTCAACCTGGGCCACGGCGTCATGCCGACCATGGACCCGGACGCGCTCACCCGCCTCGTGAGTCACGTCCACGAGCAGACCGCGCGCTGAAGCACCGCAACCACGGGGGCCGGCCGGGAAAGCCGGCCCCCGGCGCTCAGCTCCCTGCCCCCCGCACCGCCGCGACCGTCTTGCGCGCGGCCACCAGCACCGGGTCCCAGACCGGCGAGAACGGCGGCGCGTAGCCGAGGTCGAGCGCCGTCATCTGCTCCACCGTCATCCCGGCCGTCAGTGCCACCGCCGCCACGTCCACCCGCTTCGCCGACCCCTCGCGGCCGACGATCTGCACCCCGAGCAGCCGGCCCGTGCGCAGCTCCGCGATCATCTTCACCGTCATCGGCTTCGCCCCCGGGT
Source organism: Streptomyces sp. man185 (assembly GCA_002551355.1). Taxonomy (GTDB): domain Bacteria; phylum Actinomycetota; class Actinomycetes; order Streptomycetales; family Streptomycetaceae; genus Streptomyces. The sequence goes on from NTHE01000014.1 coordinate 92,798, forward strand.
AGTACCCCGCCCGCTGCGTCGACTCGATCGTCGCCGTGACATAGCGCAGCCCGACCGCGCGGGCGTCCTTCTCCCGCAGCCCGGTCCGGGCGATCTCCAGGTCGCAGACCTTGCTCACCGCCGTACCGACCACGCCCGGGAACGTGCCGTAGCCGCCCCCGACGTTGGAACCGATCACCTGGCCGTGCTTGTTGGCGTGGGTGCCCAGCGCGATGTGCCGGGTGCGGCACGCCACCAGGTCCAGGACCTCCACGCAGTCGCCGCCCGCCCAGATGTTCTCCTGGCCCACCACCCGCATGGCCAGGTCCGTGAGCAGTCCGCCGTGCGGGCCCACCGGCAGCCCCGCGTCGCGCGCGAGCGCCGTCTCCGGCTCCACGCCGATGCCGAGGACCACCACGTCCGCCGGATACGTCCCCGCGTCCGTCGCCACCTCGCTCACCCGGCCGTCCGGACCGGTGAGGATCTCGGTCACGGCCGCCCCGTTGACCGTGGTGATGCCCAGCCCGTCCATCGCCTCGTGGACGAGCCGCCCCATGTCCGGGTCGAGCGTCGCCATCGGCTGCTCGCCGCGGTTGAGGACGGTCACCTCGAAGCCTCGCTTGAGCATCGCCTCGGCCATCTCGACGCCGATGTACCCCGCGCCGACCACGACCGCCCGGCGGGTCTCCCCGGTACCCAGGGCGTCCAGCGAGTCCAGGAGCGCCTGCCCGTCGTCCAGGGTCTGCACCCCGTGCACCCCGGCCGCGTCCATCCCGGGCAGCGCCGGGCGTACCGGACGGGCGCCGGTGGCGATCACCAGCTTGTCGAAGCCCGTCCAGTACGTCTGCCCGCTCTCCCGGTCCAGCGCCTTCACCCGCTGCCCGGCCACGTCCAGTTCGGTCACCTCGGTCCGCATCCGCAGATCGATGTCCCGCTCCCGGTGCTCCTCGGGGGTGCGGGCGATCAGGTCGTCCCGGGCCTCGACGTCGCCGCTCACCCAGTACGGGATGCCGCACGCGGAGTACGAGGTGAAGTGCCCGCGCTCGAAGGCGACGATCTCCAGGTCGGCCGGCCCCTTCAGCCTGCGGGCCTGTGACGCGGCGGACATGCCCGCCGCGTCACCGCCGATGACCACCAGTCGCTCCGCTGCCATGCCGGGTCCCTTTCGCCGGTTCGCCGCATCGGCGAATCAAGGCCCCACGCTACGACGCCCGAGCGGTTCAGGAGGCCGGGGCGCCGTCCTTCCCGGCCGCGGGCGCGGTAACCACCGGAGCGGTACGACGGGCCGCCCTGCGCTTGCGCAGCACCCGCCAGGCCACCACGGCCAGGGCGGCGGTGAGCAGGAACGGGAACGCGGCCCCGAACGCCACAGTGATCCACCGCAGCATCGTCACGAACGCGTCCCAGCCGCCGCCCAGCGCGTCCAGGAACCCGGGGTCGTCCTCCTTCTCCCCGTCGTCGCCCGGGGCGTCCGGCGGCGTCAGGTCCAGGGTGATCGTCGCCAGCGAGGTGCGGTCCTTCAGGCTCGCCTGCTGGGCCAGCAGCGACTCCAGGTCAGACTGACGGCTGCTCAGCTCGCCCTCCAGGGCGACCACATCGCTGATCTTCTCCGCCTTGTCCATCAGCTCCCGCACCCGTGCCACGCTCGCGCGCTGGGTGGAGATCCGGCTGTCCACGTCGACCACCTGGTCGGTGACGTCCTTCGCGTTCGAGGTGCGCGACAGCAGCTTCCCCGAACCGGACAGCTCCCGCAGCACCTCCTGGAACCGCTCCTGCGGCACCCGGAGCACCAGGTGCGAGGTCTCGTAGGTGTCGTCGAGCCGCTCGGTGTTCTCCGACGCGACCAGGCCCCCCGCGCCCTCGGCCACGCCGCGCGCGGCGGCCACCGCCTTCGGCACGCTCCTCACCTCGACGGAGAGCGTGGCCGTCCGGATGACATGGGAGGCGCCCGGCTTCGGCGCCGCCTTCTTCCCGGCCGCCTTCCCGTCCGCCTGCTGCTCGGCGGAGGAGGCCCCCGCCCCGTCCTCGTCCGCGAACCCCTCGCGCGGCGCGGACTTTCCGTCCGCCGCCTTCGCCCCGCTGTCCGACGCGTCGCCCGCCGCCCCGCAGCCGCCGACGGCGAGAAGGAGGCCGAGCGCCCCGGCGACGAGTGCGGCCCGCCCCCGGACGAAGGATCGATCGATTCTGCTGTCCACACGCATAACGGGTCCCCCCAGGACGTCGGTTGACGGTGACTGTTCGACGTGGCGGCCTCGCCGCGGGTTGCCGCCCGCCGGTTTCGAAGTGGTCACGGTCGGGACGCGGTACGGGTTTGAGAGAGTGGACCCATGCAGCGTTCTCAACAACGTGCGGAAACGCCCCCGGGCCACGTCGTCGTCATCGGCGGTGGCATCGCCGGCCTGGCGGCCGCCCACCGCCTGGTCGCCACCGGACTGCGGGTCACCCTCCTGGAGGCCACGGACCGGCTCGGCGGCAAGCTCATGACCGGCGAGATCGCGGGCGTCCAGGTCGACCTGGGGGCCGAGTCGATGCTCGCCCGGCGCCCCGAGGCAGTCGCCCTGGCCGAGGCGGTGGGCCTCGCCGGCCGCCTCCAGCCGCCCGCCACCGCCACCGCGTCGCTCTGGACGCGCGACGCGCTGCGCCCCATGCCCAAGGGCCACGTCATGGGCGTTCCCGGCGACCCGGCGGTCCTCGGCGAGGTGCTGTCGCCGCAGGGCCTGGCCCGGATCGCCGAGGAGCGCGACCTCACCCCGACGCCGGTCGGCGACGACGTCGCGGTCGGCGCGTACGTCGCCGACCGGCTCGGCCGCGAGGTCGTGGACCGGCTGGTGGAGCCCCTCCTCGGCGGGGTCTACGCGGGCGACGCCTACCGGATCTCGATGCGCGCCGCCGTCCCCCAGCTCTTCGAGGCCGTGAAGGAGGGGGGCCCGCTGCTGGACGCCGTACGCCGTATTCAGGAACGGGCCGCCGCCCGGCAGCAGACCGGCCCCGTCTTCCAGGGCATCGCGGGCGGCATCGGCACCCTCCCGGCCGCCGTGGGCGACGCCGTCCGGGCCGGCGGCGGCGAGATCCTCGCCGAGACCCCCGTCCTCGGTCTCACCCGTACGGAAGCGGGCTGGGCCGTCCGCACCGACACCGGGACCATCGCCGCCGACGGCATCGTCCTGGCCACCCCCGCCTGGTCCGCCGGCACCCTGCTGGCCGCCGAGTCCCCGGCCGCCTCCGCCGAGCTGTCCGGCGTCGAGTACGCCTCGATGGCCCTGGTCACCCTGGCCTTCCGGCGGACCGACATCGAGCGGTACGAGACCCTGCGCGGCCGTTCCGGCTTCCTCGTACCGCCGGTCGACGGGCACACGATCAAGGCGTCCACGTTCTCCAGCAACAAGTGGCAGTGGGTCGCCGACGCCGCCCCCGACCTGTTCGTGCTCCGCACCTCCGTCGGCCGGTACGGCGAGGAGGACCACCTCCACCGGGAGGACGAGGAACTCGTCGCCGTCTCCCTGCGCGACCTCGCCGCCGCCACCGGCCTCACCGCCCGGCCCGTGGACTCCGAGGTCACCCGCTGGATCGGCGGCCTGCCGCAGTACCCGGTCGGCCACCTCGCCCGGGTCGCCCGCATCCGCGACGAGGTCGCCAAGCTGCCCGCGCTGCGGGTCTGCGGAGCGGTCTACGACGGGGTCGGCATCCCCGCCTGCGTCGCGAGCGCGCACCGCGCGGCCGACGAGATCGCGAGCGAGATCATCGCCACGCCGACCCTGGTTCGGGGCACGGGGAGCGAGGCGGGACAATAGCCGTATGAGTGCTCCTGAGACTGTGACATCAAGCAAGAGTCCGAACGCCGGCAAGAAGGCCAAGGACCTCAACGAGGTCATCCGCTACACCCTGTGGTCGGTCTTCAAACTCCGCGACGTGCTCCCGCTGGACCGCGCGGGGTACGCGGACGAGGTCCAGGAGCTGTTCGACCAGCTCGCGGCGAAGGACATCACCGTCCGGGGCACCTACGACCTGTCCGGGCTGCGCGCGGACGCGGACATCATGATCTGGTGGCACGCCGAGACGTCGGACGAGCTCCAGGAGGCGTACAACCTCTTCCGGCGCACCAAGCTCGGCCGCGCGCTCGACCCGGTCTGGTCGAACATGGCGCTGCACCGCCCCGCCGAGTTCAACAAGTCGCACATCCCGGCGTTCCTCGCCGACGAGACGCCGCGCGACTACATCAGCGTCTACCCCTTCGTCCGGTCCTACGACTGGTACCTGCTGCCCGACGAGGACCGCCGCCGCATGCTCGCGGACCACGGCAAGATGGCCCGGGGCTACCCGGACGTCCGCGCCAACACCGTCGCCTCGTTCTCGCTCGGCGACTACGAGTGGATCCTGGCCTTCGAGGCGGACGAGCTGTACCGCATCGTCGACCTGATGCGTCACCTGCGCGCCTCCGAGGCACGGCTCCACGTGCGCGAGGAGGTCCCGTTCTACACGGGCCGCAGGAAGAGCGTCGCAGACCTGGTGGCCGGGCTCGCATAACCAGCGAGTCCCGCACCACCCCAACCCGGAAGATCAGAGGGACGGGCACCGGGCACCGACCGTGCCGCCCGCCTCTCCAGCGACACCGGGTTCGGCTTCGGGGGCCGTCGCACCGTGAAGGTGCGGCGGCCCCCGCTCCGTACGACCTCGACGTCAGTCCAGCGAGACCGGGTTGGGCTCCGGGTGCGCGGCGCAGTCCGCACCCCGCCCCGGCACCTCGCCGGTCAGCAGGTACCGGCGCAGATGGTCGTCGACGCAGGCGTTCCCGGCCCCGCCGATGCCGTGCGTCCCCGCGTCCCGCTCGGTCACCAGCGAGGACCCGGGCAGCCGCTTCCGCAGCTCCAGCGCCCCCTGGTACGGGGTCGCCGCGTCCCGCTCCGCCGCCAGAATCAGCACCGGCGGCAGCTCGCCCCACCCCACCCGGACGTCCAGCGGCCGCTGCCGGGGCGCGGGCCAGAACGCGCACGGCAGATTGGTGAAGGCGTTGTCCCAGGCCTCGAACGGCGCGACGCGCGCCAGCTCCGTGTGGTCGCGGTCCCACACCTCGAAGTCCTGCGGCCAGGACGCGTCGTTGCACTCGACGGCCGTGTACACCGCCTGGGCGTTCTCGTTGTCCTTCGCCGCCACCGCACGCGGGGAGGCCTGCGCGACCAGCGGCTCCGGGTTGCCCCGGACGTACTCCGACAGGGCCGTCGCCCGCATCGCCCAGTAGTCGTCGTAGTACCCCGCCCCCAGGAACGCCGAGTGCAGCTGCCCCGGTCCGACCTTGCCGCCGGCGGGCTTCACCGCCAGCTCGGCGCGCACCTCGTCGTACTGCTTCTGCACCGCCTCCGGGGTGGTCCCCAGGCGGTACACGTCGTCGTGCTTGGCCACCCAGCGGCGGAAGTCCTCCCAGCGCGCCTCGAAGGCCAGCGACTGGCCCATGTTGGAGCGGTACCAGATCTGCTCCGGGTCCGGATCGACCGCCGAGTCGAAGACCATGCGCCGTACGTGGGAGGGGAACAGCGTCGCGTACAGCGCCCCGAAGTACGTCCCGTAGGAGGCGCCCATGAACGTCAGGCGCTGCTCGCCGAGCGCGGCCCGCAGGACGTCCAGGTCCCGGGCGTTGTTCAGCGAGGTGTAGTGCCGCAGCGTCTCGCCCGCGTGCTCCGCGCAGCCCTGCGCGTACGCCTTCGCACGGGCGACGCGCCGCTCCTTGTACTCCCGCGTCGGGTGCGTCGGCGCCTCCGTCGGGCCCTTCGTGTAGGCGGCGGGGTCCTGGCAGCTCAGCGGGGCGGACGAGCCGTTGACGCCGCGCGGGGCGTAGCCGACCAGGTCGTACGCCTCGGCGATCTCCTTCCACTCCGGCATCTCCCCGGCGAGCGGGAAGGTGATGCTGGACGCTCCGGGCCCGCCCGGGTTGTAGACGAACGCGCCCTGCCGCTCCTCGGCCGGACCGGTGGCGGGTGTGCGGCTGACGGTCAGTTCGAGCTGCCGCCCGTGCGGCTCCGCGTAGTCCAGGGGCACCTTCACCGTGCCGCACTTCAACGAGTCCGGGAGCATCTCCTCCTCGGGGCAGGAGACGAAGTCGATCCCGGCGGCGGTGGCACGGGCGGCGGCGATCGCGGTGCCCCGGGACTCGGCGGACCCCGGGCGCTCCCAGGCCCCCGCGGGAGCGGCGGCCAGCGCGGACAGGACCAGGGAGCCGATCGATGTGTAGAGCGCAGCAGTTCTCACGCGCGGGGGCCTCTCTGCGGATGCGGAGAGGCATGGTCGGGCGAGCGGGCGCCGATGTCCAGCCCCGCCCCGGCATGTCCGGGAGGACCACCCTGATGGCCGGTCAACAACGGTGCTGCGGAGCCCGGTTCAGGACCCGCCGCCGCCGCAGCCGCCGCCTGAGCTTCCGCCCCCGCCCCCGCCCCCACAGCTGGACCCGCCACCCCCGCAGCTCGATCCGCTGCTGCCGCCGCACCCGGAGCCCGAGGAGCACCCGGACCCGCCGCCGCAGCTCGATCCGGAGCCGCCCCCGGTCGACCCTCCGCAACTGGAGCCGCCAGGGCCGGAGGCGGCGCACCAGACCGTCGTGGCGGCGAAGGCGGTGGCTCCCGTCTCCGTGGATCCGGCGACGTGCGCGGGGGACCGGCGGCGCGGAGCGCTCAGCCGTGCCGCCGCGACCAGTTGCTCCCGGAGCGCCCGGTCCGGCAGGGCGCGCAGCCCCTGTGTGGCGACCAGATGGGCGGGCGTCACCACATGGGCGTAGGCCGTGCGGAACGACAGCGCGGCGTGGCGGCCCGACCTCGTGATGCGGCTCGCGGAGGAGCCGGCGACGATCAGCCCGGTGAACGCGCCGATCACGATCGCGGGCAGCATCTTCACGATGAACGGGACCGAGAATTCCAGGGAGTCGGCCGTGGCGAACTGGACAAAGGTGAGCACCAGGCTCAACGGCAGGGCGATGAGGCACGCCACCCCCTGGACCAGCCCCCACCTGCGCAGCGGGCGGATCCGATGGGGCGGCACGAGCAGCCCGCGCGCCGCGAGTCCGTCGCCGGTCTCCTGGACCGCCGGGTGCCGCATCACCGTTTCCCGCAGGACGTGCAGGGCGCCGTTCGGCGCGGCGGCCAGCTCCTGGAGCACCGCACGTTCCACCGGGTCGTTCGCCTGCGGATGCCGTACGGAGATGATGCCGGGACCGCCGATGAGGACCCGGCCGTCCGCGTGGAGCGCGGTCAGGGCGGTGTCCACGACCCGGGCCGGACCGCCGTTCAGGAACGCGACCTCGTACAGGTCGTGGAGTTCGGGGCGGGGGCTCGCGGAGGGGCGGCGGGACCGTTCGGCCACCGCCCTGACGACGAGCAGCACCGACGAGAGGACGACCGCGAGGGTCGCCAGCAGAGCGAGAACGTTCACAGCGGTCACTTCCCCACGAGGGCGGCACGGGCCGCCCGGACCAGACGGGTGGTACGGCGCGGCGGCCTGGCGCCCGCCCGGTCCTGCCACCAGTACGTCAGCCGGCGTCGCGCCGCCGGATCGGCGGGCCCGCCCGTGATGAGCACGTGCTCCGCGAAGTCCAGCGCGTCGCGCCGGTAGCCGCCGGACATCGGACGGCTCCCGGCGTACGCCAGGAACGCGGCGCGGTAGCCGTCGCCGAGGATCTCCGGCAGCTCAGGCGCGACCTTCGCGACGACGTCCGCGCGCTTGGCGGCCAACGCCCGGCTCTGCACCCGCAGCCGCCGGTGGTCGAAGCCCTCGGGGGCCGGCGTTCCGGCCACGAGAGCGGAGAGCAGCGCGGTCTGCGCGACGGCGGTACGGTCACGGGTTCCGGCCGGCACGGTGACGGCAGCCGCCCGGGGGTCCGCGCCCGCCGCGTCGCGGGGCGCCGGAGGCGGGTCCGCCGGGGGAGCCGCCTGCCGCAGCGTCGCCCGGATCGCGTCCAGTTCGCCCGCCAGCTCCGCGGCCGGCGGGAAGGCGTCGTCCCGCTCCAGCAGCACGCCCGGCGGGTCGACCCGGGAGCGCAGCTCGGCCAGCACCTCCAGGACGGGGGCGGACACCGGGTGGGCGTGTGTGTCGTGCCAGACGCCGTTCTTCTCGACCCCGCCCGCCACATGGACGTACGCGATGGCCTCCACCGGCAGCTCGTCCAGTGCCTTCGACGGGTCCTGGCCCAGGTTGACGTGGTTGGTGTGCAGATTGGCCACGTCGATCAGCAGCCGCACCCCGGTCCGCTCGACCAGCTCCGCCAGGAACTGCCCCTCGGTCAGCTCCTCGTCCGGCCAGGAGATCAGCGCCGCGATGTTCTCCAGCGCCAGCGGCACCGGCAGCGAGTCCTGCGCGATCCGCACGTTCTCGCACAGCACGTCCAGAGCGTCCCAGGTGCGCGGCACCGGCAGCAGATGCCCCGCCTCCAGCCTCGGCGACGCCGTCAGCGGCCCTCCGGCCCGAACGAACGCGATGTGCTCGGTCACGAGCGGCGTCCCCAGCAGTTCGGCGTGCGCCGCGAGACCGGCGAGGCGACCGGGGTCGGGCCGGTCCGCGCCGCCGAGCCCGAGGGCCACCCCGTGCGGCACGACGGTCACGCCGCGCTCCCGGAGCCGCACCAGCGAGTCCGGGAGATGGTCGGCGCAGAGGTTCTCCGCGACCGCCTCGACCCAGTCGATCCCGCTCAGCGCCTCCACCTCGGCCGCGATCTCCGGCCGCCAGCCGATACCGATGCCCAGTTCCATGACGTCCCCCGTCCCCCTGCTCACCTCGTTCTGTCCAGGGGTCATCGCCCCGTCGCGCGGCGATGAACCCGACCGGGGGGACGTTCAGAGCTTCATTTGAGGTTCCGCGACCGCCGCCGTCGTTATGACATCGGCATCTAGGGCATCGGCATCATCGTGGGCGGCACCGGGCGTGAGGTGAAGGACTGGTCGCCGGTCGGCGTCGCCGGTACCGGGGCCAGGGGGGCCTGCCCGTCCCGGGGCATCGAGGGGCCCGAAGGACTGGCCGTCGACCCGCTCGCCGCCTCGCGCGCCAGCGCGTCGAAGTCGACGAACCCGGTGCCCTCCAGCATGGTGATGTGGTCCAGCACGGTCTGGTTGGCGTCGCTCGCGAGCTGCCGGATCAGCGTGTTCCGGGTGGTGTGGCGGACCTGGCCGATCAGGCCGAAGACCTTGCCGTGGGCGGCCCGCAGGATATTGGCGAACTTCCGCTCGTACTCGTCCCCACTCGCCGCCGTCAGCTCCCGCAGCCACTCCTGCTGCTGGGCGGTCGGCTGGTTGGGCAGCTCCACCCCGAGCTTCGCGGCCACGTCCCGGGCCCGCCGGTCCAGGTCCGTGTGCCCGACGACCAGGTGGTCCCCGGCGGCCTTCGTCGCCTCGCTGGGCGCCCGTTCGATCGCCTGCTGCCCGGCGGGCAGCTCCCACAGTCCGGCGAGCCGCACCTTGACCAGGAAGTCCCGGTCGGTCGCGGAGAGCGGGCCCCACTGGGTGGCGACACTGGAGGCGTTCAGGTTCGCCTCGCCGGTGCCCGAGCGGTCCGCGTAGGACCAGACGGGAAACGCGATCGCGCCGAGTGTGGCGACCAGTGCCGCGATGATGAGGGCCGTTCCGTTGATGCGTCGCAACAAGGTGTCTCCCGGGACGAGGCGTGACAGCGTCGATCGGACAGGCGTCGATCAACCGCCAAGCGACTGGCTGTGCAGGCTACTTGGCGGTAACGCCGGTGGGGCAGTATCGGGAGATACGGAAAGGGGAGCAGAAACACTCAGCGCGCGGGCGATCCGTTCCCGATCACCTTCCCGGCCGGCGGCGCAGCGCCGGGTGGTCGGCGATCACCGTGCGGGAGCTCGGTGCGATCTCCGTGAACCCCGCGTCGCGCACCACCGGCAGGCCGCTCGCGGTCAGCTCCCGCCACTGCTCCGGGGCGGCCGTGGTCACGGAGAGCGGGAACCCCGCCTCGCGCCAGGCCTTGCGCTCGGTGTCGGAGAGCTCCCACCAGGCGAGCTGGGCACCGTGACCGACCTGCGCCATCGTCTTGCCCGCCGACATCTCCAGCTCCGGGTTGAGCCACAGCACCGGGCCCTGCGGGTCCGGGGCGGCCGGCGGCTCGGGGTCGTCCAGCTCGGTGCCCGACACCTGGAGTTTGGCCAGCTCCTTGGGCCAGCCGTCCAGCGGGATCGGCGGGAACACCCGTACCTCCGCGCCGTCCTCGCCCGTCACCGTGATGCCGTCCAGCGCCGCGGCCTTGCGCCACTCCGCGCCGCGCGCCCGGCGCACCACCTTGCGGATCCGGGCGTCCTCCCAGTCCCGCATCACCCCGGCCCACTCGCCCTCGCCGAGGGACCGCTCGTCGGACAGGATCGTGAGCACCGCGCGGGCGGCGGTGCGCAGGGCGTCCGTCCGAGCGGGCGGGTCCGTCTTCTCCAGGTGCACCACGAGCGGGAGCACGTACTGCGGGGCTTCGTCCCGGTCGGTCGGACCGCTGTGGAAGGGGCTCTGGGGAGTGTCGTCGCTGCTCACCGTCCCAGTCTGCCAGGCGGTGGCTCGTCACCTGCTTGGCGGAACGAACGGGTCCGGGTGAGGATGCTCCCCATGAAGAGCGATCTCTTTTCCAGCGAGCACATGGCCCAGCAGGCAAACACCCCCGGCATGACCCTGCAGAACGCCAAGTCGATCAAGTACGCCGTCAACGGGGAGATGCACGCCCGCCAGGGCTCGATGATCGCCTTCCGCGGCAACCTCCAGTTCGAGCGCAAGGGCCAGGGCATCGGCGGCATGCTCAAGCGTGCCGTCACCGGCGAGGGCCTCGCGCTGATGGCCGTCCGGGGCCAGGGCGAGGCGTGGTTCGCGCACGAGGCGGCGAACTGCTTCATCGTGGAGCTGGACCAGGGTGACTCGATCACCATCAACGGCCGCAACGTCCTCTGCTTCGACCCCACGCTCTCCTACGAGATCAAGACCGTGAAGGGCGCCGGAATGGTCGGCGGCGGCCTCTTCAACAGCGTCTTCACGGGCTACGGCAAGCTCGGCCTGATGTGCGAGGGCACCCCGATCGTGATCCCCGTGACGGCCGCCCAGCCGGTGTCCGTGGACACGGACGCGGTCGTCGGCTGGAGCCAGCAACTCACGACCAGCCTGAACCGTTCCCAGAGCGTCGGCTCGATGGTGCGCGGCGGATCCGGCGAGGCCGTTCAGCTGGTGCTCCAGGGCGAGGGCTTCGTCATCGTGCGGCCCAGCGAGGCCAGGCCCGAGAAGACCTCCAACTGAGCCTGAACCTGGGACGGGTGGGCCACCGGTACGGCCTCCGCGGGCGCTGGGTGCTGCGCGGGGTCGACCTCGCCCTGCCGGCGCTGGCGCTCGTCCGGGTCGAGGGCGGCAACGGCGCGGGAAAATCGACCCTGTTGCGGCTGCTCGCCGGGATCGCCGCGCTCGCCGGACTGCTCGCCGCCCTGTGCTGCGTGCTGCTGGGCGCGGCGGTGGGGGCGCTCAGCACCCGCCCGGTACTGGGCCGCCGGGGCTGGTCCGTCGCGGCGGCCGTGCTCGGATCGGTCCTCGCGCTCGTGACCACCGGATCCGCGGCGCGGTACGCGGTCACCGCCCTGGTGACCGGATCGCGGACCGGGACGTTCCAGCCGCCCGTCCTGCCGTCGCTCGGGGCGGCGGCCACCGCCGCCGCAGCGGCGTTTCTGGTCTGCCGGATCGCCGCCCGACGCGGGTGAGTAGGCTCGTGGATGTGGAAAAGGACAGGGACCAGGCGTACTGCGCGACCCCGGGGCCGATCGCACCGGCCGGACCGGCGGCGCCGGGCGGCGCGGCCGAGGGGCCTCCGTACGCCGAGTGCGTGCTGTGCCGCGAGCCGACCGAGTATCCGGAGGCCACGAAGGGCGCCACGCTCTGTCCGGTCTGCGCCTGGCAGGAGGCGGGCCGCACGGCCTGCTCGGGCTGACTGCCTGCCCCGACTGGCCTGCCTGCCTGCCTGCCTGTGCCTGCCTGCTTGCCTAGCTGACTGACTGCCGCCCACGCCCGTGCTCAGGCGTTGTCCTCCATCAGCTCCGACACCTTCACCAAGCGGTAGCCGCGCTCGCGCAGCTCCGGCACGATCCGGCGTACCGCCGCCTCGGTGGCGGGGGCCGCGCTGCGGGTGCAGTGCATCACCACGAGCGACCCCGGCCGCACCCCGTCCAGCACCTGCTCGGCCACCGCGTCCGCGTCCGTGGCGAAGGCGTCGCCGCTGACCACGTCCCACTGCACGGCCGTCACGTTCGCCGGGGCCAGCGCACGCAGCGCCGTGTCGTCGTAGCAGCCGCCGGGGAAGCGGAAGTACGGCACCACGTTCCGCACTCCTGCCTTCCGGAACGCCGTGAAGGCACGTTCGACGTCGCGGGTCATCGCGGTCTTCCCGACCACCGGCAGCCCGTAGCAAGGGGCGCTGAAGGCGTGGTGGCTGTAGGAGTGGTTGGCGACCTCGAACAGGGGGTCGGCGCCGATGGCCTTCGCCTGGGCCGGATACTCCTCGGCCCAGCGCCCGGTCATGAAGACGGTTGAGGGCACCTTCAGCCGGCGCAGCAGCGCGACCAGCTCCGGGTTGTCGAACCGCTCGCCGGAGGCCGCCCGGGGGCCCTGATCGGCCGTCATGTCCGCGTCGAACGTGAGCGCCACGACCTTCTCCGCAGCGGTGCCCGAGGCGTTCCCGCCCGCCGGTCTCCGCTCGAAGACCGGGGTGCGGCCCGCCGGTCCGGGGGCCATGGTGGGCGGCTTGTCGGGAGCGGCGGAAGCCGAAGCGGGAGCCGTGGGCGGGGGACCGGGTGCGGGGGCGGGGGCCCCGCACCCGGTCAGAGCGGTGCCCGTCAGCACCCCCGCCACCGTCAGCGCTGTCGTCGTCCGCCTCGCCCGCATCGTCCGCGCAGAAGTGATCACTCACGGAAAATATCCGACAATACGGTTATATGTGACGACGGCGCTCCGGCGCCCGCCCGGGGGCGGCGACTACCTCAGCACCACGGCCCCGTCACCGCGAACGTCGTCCCCGGCGTGTAGCAGTTCACGTACATCGTCGAGCCGTCCGGCGAGAACGTGACCCCCGCGAACTCGCCCCACTCCGGCTCCTCGGGCGTCCCGATGTTCTGCCGCCCGCGCGCCATCGTGTACACCTCGCCGCGCCGGGTCACCCCGAGCACGTGCTGCGCGCCGCCGCCGTCCTCGCAGACCATCAGCCCGCCGTCGGCCGCCAGGCAGATGTTGTCGGGGGACTCGCCGGGCAGCTGGATGTCGGTGTCCGGGCCGAAGATCACCACGAGGGTCAGCCGCCGCTTCTTCGGCTCGTAGCGCCACACCTGCCCGTAGTGGTCGGCCGCCGAGCCCTCGTCGCGGTGGGCGAAGCTGGAGACGAAGTAGACGGACGAGCCGCCCCAGTAGCACCCCTCCAGCTTCTGGGCGTGCGTGATGCCCTTCGCGCCGAAGTCCTGGAGCCGGATCGGGGTCTCGGCCGCCAGCGGATCCGGTACGGGCACCCACTCGATCCGGTCGAAGCTCGTTCCGGTCTCCTGGACGACGGAGAGGTCGGGCACGCCCGGCACCCGCATCGCCTCCAGCGCCCCGCCCGCCCGGAGCGAACCGGTGCCGCCGAGCGGCTTCTCGGGCAGGAAGCGGTAGAAGAGCCCGAACGGCTTGTCGAACGCGTCCTCCGTCTCGTACACGATCCCGGACTTCGGGTCGACGGCGATCGCCTCGTGCTGGAAGCGGCCCATCGCGGTGAGCGGGACGGCCCCGGTGCGGCGCGGATCGGCGCCGTCCACCTCGAAGATGAAGCCGTGGTCCTTGGTGTACCCGTTGGTCCCGGCCTTGTCCTCGTTCTCCTCGCAGGTCAGCCAGGTGCGCCAGGGGGTGGGCCCACCCGCGCAGTTGACCGCCGTGCCGGCGATGGCGACGCGCTCGCCGAGCACCTTGTTGCGGCCGTCCAGCTCCAGCGACGTACAGCCGCCCTTGGCCGCCGGGTCGTACGTCAGCCCCGGAATCGTCGGCACGCCGATCTCGGCGGTGTGCCGGTTCTCGTGATTGCGGACGAGGTGGACCCGGCCGTGGCGGCCGGGCAGAGCGGCCATGCCGTCGTGGTTGCTCGGCACCCGCCCCTCACCGGAGCGCAGCGGCTCGCCCTCCCGGGACAGCACCCGGTAGCGGAATCCTTTCGGCAGGTCGAGCAGACCGTCCGGATCGGGGACGAGGGGGCCGTAGCCGTTGTGGCCGCGCGCGGCTGCCGTGCCCGCGAAGAGTTCGGAGAAGGCCCCCGTGAAGGCGATCGCGGCGGCTGCGCCGCTGCCTGCCAGGACCTGACGTCGGGTTGCGTTGGTGCGGGGTGCGGTTGACATGAGGTGACTCCCTGTTGGCGGACAGGTGAAGTGACCCGCACGTGTGTAGCACGCACAGAGGCGCGGGGGGAACCATGCGCACCCCCGCGCCTCGTGTTGCTGCTGGGACGGCCCTGATGGGAGCAGCCGTGCGCCGACGGTCAGGCCAGCGAGGCCGACAGCGTGATCGTCGTGCCCGTCAGCGCCTGGCTGACCGGGCAGTTGGCCTTGGCGTCCTCGGCGGCCTTCACGAAGGCGTCCTCGTCGAGACCGGGGACCGTGCCCTCGACCGTGAGGTGGATGCCGGTGATGCCGGTGCCAGGCTGGAAGGTGACCTCGGCCTTCGTCTCCAGCTTGGCGGGCGGGGTGCCGGCGCCCGCGAGGCCGTGGGAGAGCGCCATCGAGAAGCAGCTGGAGTGCGCGGCCGCGATGAGCTCCTCCGGGCTGGTCTTGCCGTTCGCCGCCTCGGAGCGGGACGGCCAGGAGACCTGGTACTCACCGATGCCGGAGGAGTCGAGGGAGACGACCCCCTTGCCCTCGATCAGGTTGCCTTCCCAGACCGTGTGCGCCTGACGCGTGGTAGCCATGCTGGATCCCTTCGAACGGTGTGCGCGGTTGTACGGGACAACGGGATATGCGAGGCACGCGCACGCCGTCGTGCGCCGCACCCCATCGCGTTACGCCCCCGAACCTACTGCGCCACCAGCCCCTTCGCGTCACGTGCCAGCGCCGTCAGCCGGGAGATCGCCCGGAAGTACTTCTTCCGGTACCCGCCGTTCAGCATCTCGTCGCTGAAGAGCTTGTCGAACGGCAGCCCGGAGGCGAGCACCGGGACCTCCCGGTCGTACAGCCGGTCGGCCAGCACCACCAGGCGCAACGCCGTCGACTGGTCGGGCACCGCCGTGACTCCGGTCAGGCAGACCGCGCCCAGCTCGTCGGTCAGGGCGCCGTACCGGCTCGGGTGCACCTTCGCCAGGTGATCCAGCAGCCCCGGGAAGTCGTCCAGCGACGCGCCCGGCGTGGTGTACGCGGCCCGGGTGACCTGCTCGTCGGTGTACGGCGGCGGGGCCTCGGGCAGACCCCGGTGCCGGTAGTCCTCGCCGTCGATGCGCAGCGGGCGGAAGTGCGCGGACAGGCCCTGGATCTCGCGCAGGAAGTCGGCTGCGGCGAACCGGCCCTCGCCGAGCTTGCCCGGCAGCGTGTTCGAGGTCGCGGCCAGCGCCACCCCGGCCTCCACGAGCCGGCTGAGCAGCGAGGACACCAGCACGGTGTCGCCGGGATCGTCCAGCTCGAACTCGTCGATGCACAGGAGGCGGTGACCGCTGAGCGTAGCCACGGTCTGCTGGAAGCCCAGCGCGCCCACCAGGTTGGTCAGCTCCACGAACGTGCCGAACGCCTTCAGTGACGGCTCGGCGGGCGTGGCGTGCCAGAGGGAGGCCAGCAGGTGGGTCTTGCCGACGCCGTAGCCGCCGTCGAGGTAGACGCCGCGCGGCCCGGCCGGAGCGGCCGGCTTCTTGCTCCCGAACCACTTGCGGCGGCCGGAACCCGTCGCGTGCGCGCCGCCGAGCCCGGCGGCGAAGCCCGCGAGGACCGTCACGGCCTCGCTCTGGCTGGGCTGGTTCGGGTCGGGTACGTACGTGTCGAAGCGCACCGAATCGAAGCGCGGCGGGGGCACCATCTCGGCGACCAGACGGTCTGCGGGTACGTGCGGCTCGCGGGCGCACAGGGACAGCGGGGCCGTTTCGGCAAGGGGGCTCTGCCCCGGAAACGCGGTGGATGACGACACGACTGTCCACCCTAAGGCCCATGCCAGACTGCAACCCATGCGAAGCCTGTTCCCTGTGACGGACCTGACAAAGAGCGCCTCGGGAGCGGAGCACCCGTCCGGGCCGCTCACCGACCGCGAGTGGAGCCTCGACGAGCTGGCGGAGGCGTACGCCTACCCCGCCGGGACCCTCTGGCTGCGCGCCAACATGGTCTCCACCCTCGACGGGGCGGCCCAGCACGACGGCCGCTCCCAGGGCATCTCCTGCGCCTCCGACATGCGGATCTTCGGCACCCTGCGGGGCCTGGCCGATGTGGTGATCGCCGGGGCCGAGACCGTACGCCTGGAGGGGTACCGTCCGGCCCGCGCCCGGGAGGCGTTCGCCGCGCGCCGGGCGGCCGCCGGGCAGGGGCCCGCGCCCGCCGTCGCCGTGGTGACCGGCTCGATGGACCTGGACTTCTCGCTGCCGCTGTTCACCGAGCCGCTCGTCCCGACGCTCGTGGTGACCGGATCAGGGGCCCCCGCCGACCGGATCGAGGCGGCCCGGAAGGCCGGGGCCGAGGTGGTGATCGCGGGCGAGGGCGCCCGGGTGGACCCGGTCCGGGTGGTGCGAGAGCTGGCCGACCGGGGGCTGCGGCGGCAGCTCACCGAGGGCGGACCGCGGCTGCTCGGCCAGTTCGTGGCGGCCGGTGTGCTGGACGAGCTCTGTCTGACGATCTCCCCGATGCTCACAGCGGGTGACGCTCAGCGCATCGCCGGAGGACCCGGGGTGGCGGTGCCGGAACGTTTTTTCCTCGCATCGCTGCTGGAAGAGGCCGGGTTCCTCTTCACTCGGTACCGTCGGACCGACAGTTAGCGGAATTTCCCGTTCCGCTTAGCTTCGGCTGGGCACACTTACCCCTGCAGACCCCGTGGAAGCACGGGGAAGGATGGTTTCAGCAAACGACCGTCGACGGTCGAGCCGGCAGTCGACGAGACGAAGAAGCGGAAGGGCGCCTGTCGTGTTCACAAGCGTTTTGATGATCGAGAAGCCGCTCACTCCCGAGGACGTGGATTTCGTCACCACCCTCCACGGCGAGGAGCGGATCTCGTTCGTCGTTCTGTTGCAGCCGCGCGGTGACCAGGCCGATGTCCTGCTGCGCGCGATCGACGACGTGGCGATGGGGGAACTGAAGGAAGCGGTCCGCGAGGGCGAGGAGCCGGAGGGCAGCGAGGCCCGCGAACCCGCCGAGATCGGCCTCGAATACTCCCTGCGGGCCCTGCGCCAGGCGGGCTCCGAAGCCGTCGGACAGGTGATCGAGGATCACCCCCTGGACAAACTGACGACCGTCGTCGAGGAGGCGGGCGCGGACGAGGTCATCGTCCTGACCGCCCCGCACTACGTGGAGGAGTTCTTCCACCGCGACTGGGCCTCCCGGGCCCGGCACAAGGTGGGCGTCCCGGTGCTCAAGCTCTTCGCGCACAGCGAATAGGCTGAAGCCGCGCGGTCCGGGTTGGCCCTCGGCCGCCGTCCGAACCGCAGCGATCCCCCAGGAGCACAGATGGCACCCGGCATTCCCGCCGCCATGGAACGACCCCACTTCATCGGCATCGGCGGCGCCGGAATGTCGGGCATCGCGAAGATCCTCGCCCAGCGGGGCGCGAAGGTGGCGGGCAGCGACGCCAAGGAGTCCGCCACCGTCGAGTCGCTGCGGGCGCTGGGGGTGACCGTGCACATCGGGCACGAGGCCCGGCACCTGGCCGAGGACGCGTCCTGCGTGGTCGTCTCCAGCGCCATCCGCGCCGACAACCCCGAGCTGCTCCGGGCGAACGAGCTGGCCGTCCCGGTCGTCCACCGCTCGGACGCCCTGGCCTCCCTGATGAACGGCCTGCGGGCCATCGCGGTGGCGGGCACCCACGGCAAGACGACCACCACCTCCATGCTGGCCGTCGCCCTCTCCTCGCTGAGCCTGGCCCCTTCGTACGCCATCGGCGGCGACCTGGAGGGCCCCGGCACCAACGCCACGCACGGCGAGGGGGACATCTTCGTCGCGGAGGCGGACGAGAGCGACCGCAGTTTCCAGAAGTACGACCCCGAGGTCGCGATCGTCCTCAACGTCGAGCTGGACCACCACGCGAACTACGCCTCGATGGACGAGATCTACGACTCCTTCGAGACGTTCGTCGGCAAGATCGTCCCCGGCGGCACCCTGGTCGTCTCCGCCGACCAGCCCGGCGCGGTCGAGCTGACCCGCCGGGTCCGGGACCTCTCCGACCTCAAGGTCGTCACCTACGGCTCCGCCGAGGACGCCGACGTCCGCGTCCACAAGGTCACCCCGCGCGGCCTGACCAGCGAGGTCACGGTTCTGCTCAGGGGTAAGTTCCTCACCTTCACCGTCTCCGTCCCCGGCAGCCACTACGCCCACAACGCGGTCGCCGCGCTCGCCGCCGGCGTCGCCCTCGGCATCCCGGCGCACAACCTGGCCTCCGCGCTCGGCAGCTACACCGGGGTCAAGCGCCGCCTCCAGCTCAAGGGCGAGGCGGCGGGCGTGCAGGTCATCGACTCGTACGCGCACCACCCGACCGAGATGACCGCCGACCTGGAGGCCATGCGCGGCGCGGCCGCCGACGCCCGCATCCTGGTCGTCTTCCAGCCGCACCTGTTCTCCCGTACGCAGGAGCTGGGTACCGAGATGGGCCAGGCCCTCGCGCTGGCCGACGCCTCCGTGGTCCTGGACATCTACCCGGCCCGCGAGGACCCGATCCCCGGCATCACCAGCGCCCTGATCATCGACGCCGCGAAGGCGGCGGGCGCCGAGGTCACCGCCGTCCACGACCAGGCGGATGTACCCGCGGCGATCGCGGGAATGGCGAAGCCCGGCGATCTCGTTCTCACCATGGGAGCGGGCGACGTCACCGACCTCGGCCCGCGCATCCTGGACCACCTGTCGAGCGCCCGGTAGCCGACCGGCCACCGAGGGAGCGACGATATCGCCGAGCTGAGGAGCGATCTGTGCCGTACGACGTCGAGAAGCCGGACGAGCAGTGGCGGGAAGAGCTGACCCCCGCCGAGTACGCGGTGCTGCGCCAGGCCGGCACCGAACCCGCCTTCGTGGGGGAGTACACCGACACCAAGACGGCGGGCCTCTACTCCTGCCGGGCCTGCGGGGCGGAGCTGTTCCGCTCCGACACCAAGTTCGAGTCGCACTGCGGCTGGCCGTCCTTCTACGACCCGAAGGACACCGACGCGGTCGAGGTGGTCGAGGACCGCAGCCACGGCATGGTCCGCACCGAGGTGCGCTGCGCCCGCTGCGGCTCGCACCTGGGCCACGTGTTCGAGGGCGAGGGCTATCCGACCCCGACGGACCAGCGCTACTGCATCAACTCGATCTCGCTGACGCTGGCGCCGGACGAGAGCTGAGTCGGCGATCCCGGTGAGCCGGGGTGCTGCGGCCGGTCCGACGCCGCACCCCGGACGCTGACGACTGGAAGTGAGGTAATACGCGTCATACGCGACGTGTACGGCCGAGACGCGCATCAGCATCAGCCTCGACCAGCAGCAGGCGGAGCGGATCAGGCGGCACGCGGATCGGGCCGGGATGGACCTCTCGGCCTATCTTGTGCACGCCGCGACGCGCCAGATGGCGGAGAGCGACGCCATGGAGGAGCAGTTCGCCGGGGTGGACGCGCTGATCGCGCAGGCGGAATCGGAAGCCGGTGCCCTCACCGAGGAGCCGGAGGGAAGCCATGAAGAGCTGACCGAACAGCAGCGGCGCGACGTCGAGGCGGCACTGGCGCTGGTGCACGGCACCGACCGTCAGGGGGTGCGGACGCGCGGGCACGCCGCGTGAGCGGACGAGTGCCCGTGTACGACTCGGGCATGCTGATCGCGCTCGCCGACCGCACGGCCAAGGCGGTCGCTCTCCACGAGGGAATGCGTACGTCCGCGCACCGCGCGCTGGTGCTCGGTCCCGTCCTGGCGCAGGTCTGGCGCCCGCGTCCGTCGCTGGTCCACGCTCTGGCCCTTGCGCTGGAGGACTGTGCGGTGCCGCGGGCCCGGTTTCCGAGCCGCCGATGCGGGAGACGAAGGCGGGTCGCCCGGAGTGCCTGGCGTGCGCGCCCGGCCCGGACATCACCGACTGGCGGCGCATCGGGGAGCGCTCGGACAGGCGGTGCTGCCGACGAAGAAGAGGCCGGACGCGGTGGACGCGTGGGTCGCCCTGGCCGCCGCCCGGCACGGCAGCGCGGTGATCTTCACCAGCGACCCGGACGACCTGCTCGCGTATCTGGCGGTTTTGCGGCCACCGGACGTGCATGTCGTTGCTGTGTGAGCCCGAGAGGACCGCGCCCGACCGGCGGGATCGTGCCGACCGCTCCCGTGCGGGCCCCCTGCCCCGTCTCAGACCGCGTCCGTCTCCGACCGCAGCAGCGGGTGAATGACCCCCGGGAAGACGGTCGCCTGCACGACCTCCTCGGCCGACCCGCCCTGGACGACGGTCTCCGCGACGCCCCAGGGCCGCCCGGCCAGGTGGACGGTGAGGGTGTACGAGGAGGAGCAGCCGGTGCACTCGTAGCGGTCGGCCCAGGTCTCGACCTCGGTGGTGGAGCCCGGGTAGCGCTTCACGTGGCGGTGGCGGGCGTGGCAGTGGTCGCAGGTCTCGCCCGGCTCACAGGTTCCGCCGCAGGGGCAGGGCACGTCGAAGGAGTCGGCGGGCGTCCAGCGCTGCACGAGGACGGCGTCGCGGGTGGCGGCGGTGTCCTTCATGGCCTTGAGGTTGCGGGCGGCGACGTTGTACGACTCGCCGGTGGCGGCCATCCGGTCGCGGATGACGTCCTTGCGTCCACGGTTGGTCGTCATGGTGGCGCTCCTCCTGGGTTCACGCAGCCCGTCAGGAGGCTCACGAGTCGTACCGGTACCCCTCTTACGGTACCGGCCCGGCCCGGACGCTCCCGACCGCGCGGCCCGTCCGACGGCATCGTGCGGGAGCCGTCGTGCACAGGGGCCCGCCCGTACTCCCCCGTACGGCGGAGGGGGATCATCACGCGGTGCGACGTGCCGGGCCGGGCGGTGCGGGAGATTCGGGTCATGGCGACGACGGATTCCACCCCGCCCGCTTCCTGCGTGCTGCCACCGGCCCGGCCGTCGGTTCCGCCGCCCCCGCGGTGGGCGGTGCGCGCCGCCCATGTCGTGGCCTGGTCGACCGTCCCCTCCGGGGTGTGGCGCGTCGCGCTCGTGCTCGGGGTGCCCGTGGGGGTGATGGAGCGCGAGGAGTTCCTCGCCGCGTTCCCCGACAACTCCCCGGTGATCGCCGTGGCCTACGTCCTGCTGATCGGCGCGGTCGGCGAGTTCGCCTCGTACCTCACCCTTGGCCTGGTACGGCCCTGGGGCGAGGTGGTCCCGCGTTGGATTCCGTTTCTCGGCGGACGCCCGGTCGAGCACCGGCTCGCGGTCCTCGCCGCCTCGCTGGGCGCCCTCGCGGTCACCGTCCTGTGGTGGGTCTTCTTCTTCGGCGGCCTGCTGACCGCCCCCAGCCCGGACCCCGGCATATCGGCCGGTGAAGCCTTCTTCGTCGCCTCGTACGCCCCGCTCCTGCTGTGGGGCCCGCTCCTGGCGGCGGTGACGTGGTCGTACCACCGACGGCACCGGGTAGGCACAGGGGAGTGACCGGGCCCGGACGGGTGCCGACCCGGGGCGGTACGTTGCTGCCATGTGCATATCGACAGGTGAGGCGGCGTTTTCCGGCACGATCCTGTACTGCGGACGTCAACACCACGGGGAGCACGGCCTTGTCCACGTCCTGGGCTACCAGAACACGGCGGTCAACCTGGCGGACGGCCCGAACGCCATGCTGCTGCACGTGCCGACGAGGCACCTCACACCGCGCCACTTTCTCTCGGCGGGGCGCTCCGGTGACGTCCTGCGCCGCATGGTCTCCGCCGTGGAGGACGCCGCCGCGGCGGCCGACGACATCGTGTGGATGGGTGCGGAACCGCGGGCCGTCCAGGTCTTCGACCACGACGTCTACACGGTGCTCCTGGCGGACGACCCCACCGCCGTCCCCGCCGCGCTCTGGCAGGTGCCGCCGCACCGGCGCCCCGATCTCGACCCGGAGCTCCTGCGCTTCTACGCCGAGCACTTCCCCGGCCACACCATCGTCGTGTGCTGCTTCGACAACGCCGAAGCGCGGCGCGCCAAGCCCCTGTTGCTGTGGTACCAGCCCCTCGACCCCGACCGGCTGACCGTGCCGGCCCTGGACAGCCACACCGGTAAGGCACCGGACCTCGACGCCACCGTGCCGGTGGACCACTGGGTTCTGTTCTCCACCGACGAGGGCGCCGCCGACTGGGGCGCGCCCGTCGAGTACTCCGGCGGCATGCGCCACAGCCTGCGCGGTTTCCTCCCCGCCGCCGTCATCGGCCGGCACTACGGACACGGGGAGGCTCTGCCGAACGGGGACTTCACCATCAGCCACGGTGACCTGCTCAGTGGCGACCCCGACCGGATCGGGCGCCTGCGGCCGACCCGCCGCTGACGGCTGCTCAGCCCTGAACGGCGTACGAGAGGAAGCGGGTCCAGGAGGCCGGGGCGAGGGCGAGCTGGGGGCTCTCGTCGAGCTTGGAGTCGCGGACGTGGACGGTGGAGGGGCAGGCGGCGACCTCGACGCAGGAGTCGCCGTCGCCGCCGCTGTAGCTGGACTTGTGCCACTCCAGGGCGACCTCCACGCAGGAGTCGCCGGAGCCGCTGCTGTAGCTGCTCTTGAACCAGGCCAGGGGTGTGGTGCTCATCTCGCTCCTCGCATCTGCCGCATCAGGCTCTTGGAATCGTCCAACGAGAGTGCCTGTGAACGTATATTGGCACACCGCATCTGAAGCGCGCTGATCACTCCGGGGTCGGAGACGAACTGGCCGTACTTCTGCCCTTCCAGGTAGCCGAACCACTGGTGTTCCAGCGTCTCCAGCAGTTGCATCGGCCCGTCCAGTCCAGCGTGGTGATGCCGTACCAGCGGCATGATCTGGATGTTGACGTCGCGCAGTTCGGCCAGGTCGAGGATGTGGTCGAGCAACTTCCTGGTGACCTCTTCCCCGCCCAAGTCCCGCAGGAACAGATGCTCTTCGAGGATGAAGCTGAACGCGGTGTTCGGCCGCCCGCGCAGCAGTTGCTGACGCTCCAGTCGGGCCGCGAGCTGCGCCTCGATCTGCTCGTCGGCGAGCGGCGGCAACTGGTCGGCGAACAAAGTCCGTGCGTACGCGGGTGTCTGCAACAGTCCGGGAATCAACCGGCACTCGTACGTGTACAGACTCAGTGCCGACAGCTCCAGTTCCGCCCACTGCCGGAACCAACTCGCCAGCCCTTTCCCCCGCGTCAGATGCTTTGCCGCCGCCAGGATGACCCCGAACGCGTCGAGAATGCTGTCCGCGCGCACGGCGAAGTCCGGGGGTGGGAGGCGGCGACCCTGCTCGATGGAGGCGATGGTCTCCGGGGAGTACCCGACGAGCGGGGCGAACTGTTCCTGCGTCAGCCGCGCCCGCTTGCGGAAGGACTTGACGACCTCCCCGAACATTCTGAGGCTGTACTGCGGTTCGGGCTCGGGGCTGCGCCCGCCGCCGTTGCCGAAAGTCCCGTACGTCGGGCTGTCGATGCTGTCCGTGCCGTGCGTCATGTACGGCCACCTCCCCGTGCGCCTGTCCTGGTTCGCAACCCGTCCATGCTCACGGAACGTGACCCGTACCGTCCACCCTTCGCGCCCGTACGCTGACTCAGCGTACGGGTTGCCGACCTGGTGAAGAGGGGCTCGTAGCCCGGAAACTGGGGGCATGGAAGCACCTACGCAGATGCAACCCCCTGTTACCGTACGTGTGTTCAAGCATCAATACCCGGCGGACCCGCGCGGCGCCCGGCTCGCCCGCCGCGTCGGGCTGCACAAGCTGCACACCTGGGGCGTCCCGTACCTCAGTGACGCATCGGAGTCGGCGGCTCTGATCCTGGGAGAGCTGGCGGCCAACGCGGCGACCCATGGCCGCGTCCCCGGCCGCGACTTCGAACTGCGCCTGTCGTACCTGCCCGGCGACCCGGAAACGCCGGGCCTCCTGCGGATCGAGGTGTCCGACACCCGGGGCGAGTGCCGACCGCCCGGCCCCGGCGAGATCGCCGCCCCGGCGGACGGCTCCGACAGCGGGCGCGGGCTGCTGATCGTGGAGGCCCTGGCGGACCGCTGGGCGGTGCTCGGCCGGAGCCCGGGCAAGACGGTCCGGGCGGAACTGGACCTGCTGTACTGAGAGGCGGAGCCGGGCGTGCGGCGGGTGAACTCCCGCGCTGCTCTGCCAATGGCAGAACAGCGGCCGGACCGGGCTCGACGGTCGGTACGGTCCTGTCTCATGACGGTGAAGACAGCGATGACAGCGGTGACGGCGCGCGCGGTCGAGTACCCGGCCGACGGGCTGACGATGGTCGGGTACCTCGCGCTCCCGGCCGGTGCCGACCCCCGGCCCGCCGTTCTACTCGGGCCGGAGGGCATGGGGCTCAGCGACGTCGAGCGCCGCCGGGCCGACGCGCTGGCCGAGCTGGGATACGTAACGCTGGCCTTCGACCTGCACGGCGGGCGCTACCTGGGCGACCCGGAGGAGATGCTGGCTCGCTGCCTGCCGCTACTGGCTGACCCGGACCGGATGCGGGGCATCGGTCACGCGGCGCTCGACGTGTTGCGCGCCGAACCGCGGACCGACCCCGACCGGATCGCCGCGGTCGGCTACGGCACCGGGGGCGCCATCGGGCTGGAACTCGGGCGCGACGGCGTCGACCTGCGCGCGATCGGAACGGTCAACGCGACGACCACGGGCCGACCGGGCGAGGCGGCGAACATCCGCTGCCCGGTATGGGCGGGAGTGGGGTCGGAGGACCCGATCATGCCGCCCGAGCAACGGAACGCGTTCACCGCCGAGATGCAGGCCGCGGGCGTCGACTGGCGTCTCACGGTCTACGGGGGCGCCATGCATGCCTTCCACCACCCGCCGGTCGACCACCCCACAGTCCCGGGCGTCGGCTACCACCCACGGCACGCGCAGCGCGCCTGGCGCGATGTGGTCGACCTGCTCGCCGAGTGCGTGCCGGTGGCGGACGGGCTGGGGGCGTGACCCAGGGGCTGGTGGGCTATGCGGGGCCGCGCAGCGAATGGATCATGCTCCGGAGGGACCGGAACGCGCTTTCCTGCTCGTTCCCGGTCATGCCGGCCAGCATTCTGACCTCGACGGCCCTGACCGCCGCCGACGCCCCTTCCAGGCTCTGCCGCCCGCGAGGTGTGAGCTGTGCGGGGAGAACCTTCCCCACTGCCGCCTCGGCGGGCCTAGTCACGTAGCCGTCCCGTTCCAGGGCCTGGAGCAGCACGTTCATCGACTGCCGTGTCACGAACGCGCCGCGCGCGAGCTCGGAGTTCGACATGCCCGGCCGTTGCGCCAGCAGTTCGAGGCAGGAGTAGTGCGTCACGGTCATCCCGAGGGGGCGCAGGACCTCCTCCATGGCTACCCGCAGGGCGGTCGAAGCCTCTTTCAGCAGGTAGCCCAGTGAGGTGTCCAGGTCGACGCCGGTGTCTCTTTTGCTCATGTCAGAAGTCTGACATACAGTGGTTCGTGTCAGTAATCTGACATGAAGAGAAGGAGTGCCACCATGCCCGCCACCGGTCCCGACTTCATCTCGCTCCAGGCACGCGACCTCGACGCCTCCCAGGCGTTCTATGAGCGCTACCTCGGCCTCGTCCGCTCGCAGGCCGGGCCCCCGCACGCCGTCGTCTTCGAGACGAAGCCGATCGCGTTCGCCCTCCGCGAGATCGTCCCCGGCGCGGATCTCGCGTCGGTCGCCCAGCCCGGCATCGGCGTCGCGCTCTGGTTCCACGCCACGGATGTCCAGGCAATCCACGACGTGCTCGCCGACGACGGCCACACCATCGTCTCGGCCCCCATCGACGGCCCCTTCGGTCGGACATTCACCTTCGCCGACCCGGACGGCTACCACGTCACGCTGCACGACCGCGCATGACGGACCGGTCCTGTCCGAAGTGATCCCGCGGAGGCGTCACGACATCTGCGCGGGGTCACCCCCGTACAGGGAAATCCGCATGTGGTGGTACTGGGCGTACGTGGAGGTGAGCGCCCAAGGATCGTCGCGCACTTCCAGGAACTGGAGGACCAGCGAGAACAGGCGGTCCACAGCCTGCCGCTCCTGCTCCGGCTCCAACCGGAGGCTGTCGAATCCTCGGAACTTGAACTCCGGTAGCGCTTGGGCGAGGACCCTCCCCATCCAGTGCTGACTCGACAGCTCACCCTCGCGTACGGCCAGCCACTCGTGGAACCCGCGAAGCAAGCCGCCGGAACGCGCCTGGTTGAACCCCATGAGAAAGGTGGCGGTCGGGTGGTAGGCGCGGCCCAGGCCGTACATCTCCGGATAGTCCCGGACCTGTTCGACGAACTGCTTGTCGTTCATGCGCCACCAGAGCCTTCGGTCTGCGAGTGGAGTGAGTGGTATTTCCCGTACATGCGAGCCAGTGTCATCACGTCATCCCGCATCGTCAGGAACTCGTGCAGCAGGGAGAGGAGCAGTCGCACGGCCTCTTTCTCCTTCTGTGAATTCGAGTTGTGCAGCTTGCTCCAGCCCCACCCTTCGGCATGGGGAAGTGCCTCGTCAAGGACGAGTGCCTGCCACCCGAAGCTGGAGGATTCACCCTTGCGCACGACCATCCACTCCGTGAATCCGCGCAGAAGTCCACCCGAGCGGGCCTCGTTGAATCCTGTGAGGAAAATGACCGTATTTCTGTACGAACCCTCGATGCCGTAAAGCCCGGGGCGGGCCTTTACGCCTTCGAAGAATTTCCTGTCGTCCACTTGTGTCCCCTGAATCTCCGTAGCGGTCGACGACGGAGGCGGTGCTCTCCGTTCGCCCGTCGAAGTGTGTAGCCCCCGAGGGCTTCTCCCGAGAGACCGAGCCGCTCAGAACGCCAACCTATCCTGGGCGGGCAGAGGAAACGTATGCATGTGTGTTTTCGAGACGGTCGGTGGGCCGGTTTCAGTGGGAGAGACGCGTGAGCGGGAACAATTTCGATCTGTCGCCGAAAGTCACCCCGGAGGTCATCGCTGACCGCGAGCAACTGGCCGACGGGGCCTGCCGTGCACTGGTTCGGGCGGGTATCTCCGCCTACCGGGAGAACCTCGACGAGGATTCTGGCGGCAGACCCGGTGCGCACGTCCGGGTGGACCCTCTCGCCGACGGTGGTGTCCTCGTGGACTGGAATGCCCAGGCGGAACTGACGGCCGCAGCGGTGGACCTTCTGGAGCGGGGTGTTGATCCGTCGCATCTGCCCTGGGAGATCCGCCACTTCGAAACCGTGCAGACCTGTATGCGGGACGCCGTCCTGGGCATTCTTGCCTCGGCGGGGTTCCAGGTGGAGAAAGCGGACGCGCACAGTTACGGAAGTGCCGTTCAGGTGAAGGGGTTCACCCGCTGACTCCACATGGTCGGATGGCTCTCGGGGGCTCACCCCCGCCGCACTCTCCCCGCGATCCGGCGGCCCAGACGGCCCAGTGTGCTCGAACGGTTCCAGTCCCGGAAGGCGTCGGCCCGGCCGCTGCTGCCCGTGCGGCCCACCGTCGCCTCGACCTCCGCGACGTCCTCGGCCGACATGGCGCGGACGGCGGGGCGCAGGACCTCGTCGAGGAGGGCGGCGGCCACCGGGGGCCAGGCCTTGCCCGCGTGCGGGTGGGCGGTCCAGACGGTGAAGCAGTCCGCCGCGTAGGCGGGCTGGGTGCGCAGCCGGGTCCGTACGGTCTCCGTCCGGGCGGTGCGGTCGTACGCGGCGATCAGCTCGGCGTCGTCGCCGTGGACGAAGTCGTACAGCTCCGCCCCCGGGCGGTCCGGGGCCAGCAGCCGTTCGACCAGGGCCGCGTGCGCCCGCTCCCGGAGCGCCGGTTCGACCGGCTCCGCCTGGGCGCACAGGGTGCGGACCGTCTCGGCCCAGCCGGGTTCCGGTGCGCCGGTGCGCAGTTCGCGGACCAGGTCCAGCAGCAGGAGGCCCGCCCGCTCCCGGCCGCCGATCTCCCCGGGGAAGCCGCGCAGCAGGTCATGGGCGAGGGCGGCCGCCTCGTCGGTGCTCGCAGCGGACGGACCGGCGGAGGGCGTCCCGGTGGCGGACGGCTCCGCGGCGGACGCGCCGAGCGCCGCGTCGACCAGGCGGACCCACGTACCGGCCACGCGGTGCGAGTCCGAGGTGGCCGCGTCCAGCAGGAGGCGGGCCTCCTCCACCGTCGGGGCCCGGTCCTCCCACACCAGGCCCACGCCCGTGCGCAGGACGAGCGGTTCGGCGAAGGGGGAGAGGCCGGCCGCGCGCAGCACCCGGTGCCAGACCGCCCCCCGGTCTCCGCCCAGCGTCGCCATCGCCCCCGGCACCTCGGCGCACATCCGCAGATGCGGCAACGCCTGCGTCCCCGTGAACGGCAGCGCCACCCGCTCCAGGAACCGGGCCACCGCCCCCGGGTCCTGAGGAGCGATCCGGTCCAGCGCGCCGAGCAACGCCGTCCGCACCTCGAACTGCTCGTCCAGGAGCTCCAACAGGGTTGCCGCGAAGCTCGGAGCGCCCTTGGCCCCTTCCTCTTCCCGTACCGCCGCCTCTGCCAGCAGTGCGGGCGCCAGCCGGTCCACGACCCCCGGCAGCGACTCCGTGCCGTCCACGCCCAGCAGCCGTGCCACCCGCAGCAGTTGTACGGTCCGCGCCACCGAGCGGGACCCGGACGCGTCGGCCAGCTCGGTGAGGATCTCCGGGCCGAGCCGCTCCGCGACCGCCGCCCCCTCCGGGCCCACGAACGCGTCCCGGCGCGGCAGTTCCAGCGACCCGTTGCCGCCCCGTACCGCCTCCGTGACCAGCATGGCCGCGAGCGGGGCGGTCACCGACGCCGGGCAGCGGCCTTCCAGCGCGCCGAACAGCCGCCCGGCCGCGTCGAATTCGGAGCTCGTACGGTCGTCGATGCCGGGGGAGGTGAGGGCGTCGACCAGCTGGCCCGTGCGCTTGGCGTCCAGGGCGTAGGGGCGGTCGGCGGCCCAGCCGGCCGCCGCCGCGCGTCCGTCCGGGCCGAGCGCGATCCCCGCGCACAGGGCCGTCACCGCCAACGGCCCTGCGCCGAAGGGCTCCCCGGGCAGTTCCCGCGCCTCCCGGAACAGCTCCGGCGACCGGCTCCGCCAGATCCGTGCCGCCGTCGTCGCCCACACGTCGTCCGTACCGCCGCCTGCCGGGGGCTGTCCCGCGCACGCGTGCACCCGCAGACCCGCCGCCCGGGCCGCCTCCGCGTCCTCCGGCAGCACCCCTGCCACCCGCGCCGCCGAACTCTCCGGCCGCCGGGTGTACGTGGTGAACGTCAGCCGCTCCGCGCTCTCCCTCGGCAGGGTCACGGACGCGAGGCCCAGCCACCGGGCCACGTCCGCGCACTGCCGCTCCACCAGCACCACCGGCCGCCCGCCGGGCGGCTCCGCGTCGCTCGCCCGGCGCAGATCCGCCAGTACGGCGGCGAGCCAGGGGCCGCGCGACACGGCGAAGTCGTCCAGGCCTTCGGAGACCGCCGCGGCCCCCGGGGGCAGCGCCAGCGGGTCCGGTATCGCGCCGCCGGGCGTCGCCGCCACCCAGTGCGGGGACCGCCACGTCTCGACCGGCAGCCGGTCTCCCGGCAGCGGCACCCCCGGCGGCAGGTGCACCGCGTGCGCGTGGAACCGGACCCCCGCCCCCGTACCGCCGCCGGTGTCCCGCACCGGGGCCGTCCGGGACACCAGGCGGCTGCCGTCGGAGAGGGCGGCGTACGTGAACGCCTGCGGCAGCGAGCGCAGTTCGCCGTCCGACGGGCGGTCGGGAACGCCTTCGGGCAGCTCGTAGCGCACCAAGGGCTCGATCTCCGCCAGCAGCGCCCCGGACACTCCGGGACCGACCGCCGTGAACCGGCCCGCCGCTCCCTCGTCCCCCGGCGCGGCCGAGGTGTAGTGCACCTGTGCAAGGCTCATCTGTCGGCCCTCTTCGTCCTGCCGCGCCCGGTCCCCGTGCCCACCCCGTACGGCTGGGTCGGGGGGAGGAGTCCGCAGCCGCGGGGGCGACGTTATCAAGGACGGCCAGGTAATCCCCACGCTGCGTCAGGCGCTGGCCCGAGGGCGGCGGGGCTAGGTTGTCGGGATGAGCGACGTAAGGCTTTCCGCAGGGGTGATCGACTACTGCGACACCGGCGGCGACGGGCCCGTGGTGGTTCTTCTGCACGGCGTGGCCATGGACGGTTCGCTGTGGGACCACGTCGTCGCCGGACTCGGGGACGGGGTGCGGTGCATCGTGCCGACCCTGCCGCTCGGCGGGCACCGCAGGGCGATGGACACCGGGGCCGACCTGTCCGTCCTCGGGGTCGCGCGGCTGGTCGCGGAGTTCCTTCAAGCCCTCCGCCTGGAGGACGTGACGCTGGTGCTGAACGACTGGGGCGGCGCTCAGGCCCTGGTCGCGGACGGGCGGGCCGACCGGATCGGCCGGCTCGTCATCACCTCCTGCGAGGCGTTCGACAACTATCCGCCCGGGCTGCCCGGGCGGAACCTCGCCGCGTTCGCCAGGCTGCCCGGAGGCCTCAGGGCCGCGTTCTCCCTCCTCCGGCTGAAGCCCGCCCGGCGGCTGCCCATGACCTGGGGATGGATGAGCAAGCGGCCCGTTCCGCACGCCACGATGGACCGGTGGTTCCGGCCGCTGCTGACCTCCCCGGAGATCCGGCGCGACCTGCGCGCCTATGTGCTCGGCGTACCGGAGAAGGCCGAACTCCTGCGCTGGACCGAGCAACTACGCACCTTCGACCGGCCCGCGCTGGTGCTCTGGGCGTCCGAGGACCGCGTCATGCCGCTCGACCACGGACGACGCCTCGCCGAAATCCTCCCGCGGGGGCGGTTGGTGGAGGTGGCCGACAGCTACACGCTCATCCCGCAGGACCGGCCGGACGTTCTCGTCGAGCACCTCCGGGCCTTCCTGGCGGAGACCGCCTGACGGGGCCGGGGCGGCTGTCCGACGGGGCGCCCGCATGTCCCGATGAGGCAACAGTCCCCGGACACCACCACCACGGCGGGGCGGCGAACTTATGATCGACGCGGCGTCGAGGAGGAACGGGGAAACGCTGTGAGCCGTCACGTGCCGTTAAGAGGAGGGCGGCTCGCGCTGCCCCTGACCCTGGTGACCGTGCTGCTCGCCGGTTGCTCCGGTCCAGCGGACGACCCCGGGAAGGCCGAGAAGCGCGAAGCATCCGCGAGTGCGAGTGCCCGCGCGAACGGCGGCTCGGAATCCGGACCGTCCGCCGAGGCGACGAAGACCCTCGACCCCGACCCGGCCCGGCTGCCCGAAACCCGGGCGGCGGCGCTCGACCTCATCGGCCGCGTCATCGCCGACCCCGACAGTTTCGGTTCCGGCGTGGTGAAGCGGAGCCCGTACGAGAGCGGCCCCGCGACCTGGCCCGTCCTCGGCGAGGACTGCGTCTGGCAGCAGCAGAAGCCCGGCCACGGCGTCCTGGCGACCCTCAGCCGGTCGTTCGAAGTGCCCGCCTCACCGGGGAAGGGCCCGGTGCGGCTCGCCGCGACCGTCACCGTCCACCGCACCCGCGAGGGGGCGGCCTGGGAGGTGGCGGAGTCGATCGAGGAGTCGATGCGCTGCCCCACCCAGCAGTTGCGCGAGGGCGAGCTGATCGGCTCCCTGGTCGCGGGCGCGCTGTTCGGCGGCGAGGCCAACCAGAACAACTCCGACGACTTCCTGAGCGAGACGGGGCGTTATCAGAGCTCCGAGGTCGGCGGGCCGCACTACTACGCCTGGCAGCAGGCGCAGGTCCTGCAGTTCACCGTCGCCGTCACCGGCAAGGGGGCGAAGGGGCGCACCGAGCGGGAGATCGACGACCTGGTCGTCCAGGCGCAGGCCGCCATGCTGGTGCAGCTCGGATCCGCCGTCGAGAAGCAGAGCTGAGGCCGGGCGATGGATGATCTGCGACCCACCGACCCCGCCCGGATCGGCGGACACCGGCTCCTCGGCCGCCTCGGAGCAGGCGGCATGGGCGTCGTCTACCTCGGGCGCACCGACGCCGGAGCGCTCGCAGCGATCAAGGTGATCCTGCCCGAGTACGCCGGGGACGAGGACTTCCGGGCCCGCTTCCGCCGCGAGGCCGAAGCCGCCCGCCGGGTCGACAGCCCGTGGGCCGTGCCCGTCACCGGAGCCGACACCGAGGCCGAACGCCCGTGGCTCGCGACCGAGTTCGTACCCGGGCCGACGCTCTCCGACGTCGTCGCCCGCCGCGGGCCGCTGCCCGTGCGCAGCGTGAGAGTCCTCGGCCGGCTGCTCGCCCGCGCCCTGGCCGCCGTGCACGCCGCCGGGCTCGTCCACCGCGACGTCAAACCGGGCAACGTCCTGCTGACGGCCGGCGGCCCCCGGCTGATCGACTTCGGGATCGCCCGCACCGCCGACGCCACCGCGCTCACCGCCACCGGACTGATCGTCGGCACCCCCGGCTTCCTCCCGCCCGAGCAGGCGTCGGGGAACCCCGAGCGGGCGTCCGGGAGCCCTGAGCAGGTGTCGTGGGACGCGGAGGCGGCGTCCGGGAGCCCTGAGCAGGTCTCGGGGGACTCCGAGGCGGCGTCCGGGAACCCCGGGCGGGCGGCCGGGAGTCCGGTCGGGTCCGCCGGGGACGTCTTCTCGCTCGGCTGCCTCCTCGCTTACGCGGCCACCGGCCGGCCGCCCTTCGGCAGCGGCGCGGTCGACGCCGTGCTCTACCGCACCGTGCACGACGCACCCGACCTGGACGGCATCCACGACGCCCCCCTGCGCACGCTGCTGGAGCGGTGCCTCGCCAAGAACCCAGGCGAGCGTCCGGCCGCCGCCGAGCTAGACACCCTGATCGCCGAGGAGGCACCCGCCGGAGCCGCCGCCGACTGGCTGCCCGAGGACGTCGTCCGGATCATCGCGGAACGGGCCGCCGCGCTGCTGGCCCTGCCCGACATCGAGGCCACCGTGGCCGTCGCCGAGGAGCCCGAGCCCTCGCAACCCGACCCCGCCCGGCGGCGGTTCCTGCTGTTCGCGGCCGGCGGCGCCCTCGCCCTCGGCGCCGGAGCCTTCGCGGCCGTACGCCTCACCCGCGACGAACCCGGCACCGGCGGCGGGGACGGGGCTCCCGGCGGAAGCCGCTGGATCATCGGCGTGCACGCCGACCTCACCGGACCCGGGAGCGCCGCCGGGCGCGCCCAGGAACGCGGCGCCCGGCTCGCCGTCGACCGCTTCAACTCCCTCGACGACCAGCCCTTCCGGCTCGCCGTGAAGGTCCTCGACGACCAGGGCGACGCCCGTCGGTCCGCCCAGGTCGCCGAGGAGTTCGCCCGCGACCCGGAGGTCCTCGCGGTCATCGGTCCCACGAGCGACGAGACGGCCGGGGCGGCCCTGTCCGGGTACGACGAGGCGGTGCTGCCGGTCCTGACGGTGTCGGCCCTCCAGATCACCTTCCCGCGACGGGCCAACGCCTCCTTCTTCCAGGCCGCCCCCTCCTACGCCTCGCTCGGGGTCCCGATCGTCAACCGCCTCCTGCTGCGCCCCGACGTCGAGCGGCTGGGCGTCCTGGTCGACCGGGCCGGCGGTCAGGCGGCCTACCAGGCGGGGTACGCGACCAACCTGCTGACCCCCCAGCTCACCACCGGCACCACCCACCCGCGAGTGGTGCCCGCCGGGACCACCGTCTTCGACCCGGTCCTCACCGACCTCCTGTCGAACCGGAGCGACGCCCTCTTCTACGCCGGTGACGCGGCCGGCGCCGCCCGGGTCGCCCGCATCCTGGCCGACCTCTCCTTCGCCGGACCGTGCATGGCCCAGCACACCGTCATGGGGCCGGAGTTCCTGGAGCAGGCGGGTGCGGCGGCCGACGGCTGGGAGTTCGTCGCCCCGTTCACCGACGCGAGCGCCCCGGCCGGCGCGACCTTCGCCGCCGCCCACCGCAAGCGTTTCGGTGCCGCGCCCGCCGCCTGGTCGGCCGAGGCGTACGACGTGGCGGGGCTCGTCGCCCGCGAACTGGCCGCCGTCGCCGAGGCCGCGGCCAAGAGGGCATCGGCGAGCGCCACGGCCACGACCGGCGCCACGCCCTCCGGCGGCGGCCGGCCTACCCGGGCCGCGCTCTCCGCCGCGATCGCCGCCGCCCGGTACGAGGGGGTCTCACGCTCCTACGCGTTCGACGAGGAGCGTCAGCAACTCGTCGGCCAGGACGCCCACCTGTACCGGGTGGAGGACGGCAGCATCCGCTACCTCGGCCCGGCCCCGAAGCCGAAGAGCTGACGTGCGGCCCCTCACCTCCGAGGATCCCCGCACCGTCGGCCCCTACCGCACCCTCGTCCGGCTCGGCGCGGGCGGCATGGGCGTGGTCTACCTGGCGCGCTCGGCGGGCGGGGCGCTCGCCGCCGTCAAGGTGATCCGGGCCGAGCACGCCGCCGACCCCGGCTTCCGGGCCCGGTTCCGCCGTGAGGCCGAGGCCGCCGCGCGGATCACCGGCCCGTGGGTGGTCCCGGTGCTCGGCGCGGACACCGAGGCCCGGGAACCGTGGCTGGCGACCGCGTTCGTCCCCGGGCCCCCGCTGAGCGAGGTGGTGGGAGCCGGCGGCCCGCTGTCCACGGCCACCGTCCGGGCGCTCGGGAGCCGGCTCGCCGAGGCCCTCGCCGCGGTCCACGAGGCCGGGCTGATCCACCGTGACGTCAAACCCGGCAATGTGCTCCTCGCCCTCGACGGCCCCCGCCTCATCGACTTCGGGATCGCCCGCCACGAGGGGGCCACCGCGCTGACCGCCACCGGCGCGGTGATCGGAACGCCCGGCTACCTGGCTCCCGAGCAGGCGTCGGCCGCGCCGCTGGGGCCGCCGTGCGACGTGTTCTCGCTCGGCTGCGTCCTCGTGTACGCGGCGACCGGGCGCGGGCCGTTCGGCGAGGGCGGCGGGGCGGGGGCCCTGTTCCGTACGGTCCACGAGGAGGCGGACCTGACAGGCGTCCCGCCCGGACTGGTCCCCGTGGTCACCGCCTGCCTCGCCAAGGACCCGGCCGCCCGGCCCACCGCGAACCGGGTCCGCGACGCCTTGGCGGCGGGCGGTGAGGCGGCCCCGGACCCCCGCGAAGCTCTCCGCACGGTCCCGGACCCGGACGAGTCTCCGGGCCCGGCCCTGGACGCGGCCCGGCGGGGCCCAGCTGGGCCGGGCGAGACCCTCGACCCGGACCGGCCGGGCACGCCGGAGCCCGGCGAGGCCCCGGACCCGGGCGAGTCGTCGAGCCTGGTCCTGGGCCCGGGGGAGGCCCCGGACCCGCCTCGGCAGGCCGCGCCGCCCCGGCGCGAGGCCCCGGACC
>NTHE01000139.1 GCA_002551355.1 Streptomyces sp. man185
GGGTCGGCCAGCGCGACCCGGCGGCTCCCGGCGACGGGCCCCCGGGGGGCGTCGGCCGCCGGCAGCGGCATGGCGGGCACCTGGGGGGCGTCGGCCGTCGGCCGCGCTGTGGCGGCGGGGGCCGGCACGCTCTCGACGGCCCGGTCCGGCAGCGGTCGTGTCCGTACGGTCTTCTCCCGGTCCACCCAGTACACCTCGCGTGAGAAGGGGTAGCCGGGTACGGCCACCGGTCGCGGGGCGTCGCCGGTGAACAGCACACGCCAGTCGGGGGAAGCGCCCCGGCAGTAGAGGTCCGCGAGACCCAGGAGCACGGCGCGGTACTCGCCCGCGCCCGCCTCGGCGAGCCGCCCGGACAACGCCTCCGCCTCGGCCTTGCCCGGCCGGTCCCGGCGGTCTCCCGGCACCTCGCCGGTCCGGACCCCCGGGTGCCGCTCGCCCCGTTCGGCGGCGGCCAGCGCGGTCACGGCCTCGTCGAGGCCGCCGACGACGATCGCGCACCGGTGCTCGAAGTGCTGCCTGCGCTCCAGCAGGGTGTGGCTCACGTCCGTGAGGGAGACGGCTTCCCGGTCCGCGCTCCGCAAGGCCTCGCCCAGGTCGCGGATGCGGTCGCGCAGCGCGTTCGCGGTCTTCGCGGACAGGACCAGCAGGCGGGCGGGGGCTTCGGCGGGCCGCTCCGCGCGCGGACGGCCCCGGTGGCTTTCCACGACCATGTGGACGTTGGTGCCGCTCATGCCGAAGGAGCTCACGGCGCCCAGGCGCGTACCGGCGGGGTTGGCCGGCCACTCCTTCAGGGTCTTGTTGACGTAGAGGGGGCTGCGCTGCCAGGCGATGTAGTCGCTGTCGTGCTCGCAGTGCAGGCTCGGCGGGATGAGTCCGTGGCGCACCGACTGGACGAGCGCGATGAGGCTGACGATGCCGGAGGCGGCGAGCGTGTGGCCGACGTTGGGCTTGGTCGAGGTGAGCGCGCAGAACCCGGTCCTGTCGGTGTGCTCGGAGAACACCTCGTTCAGCGCGTTGACCTCGACCGGGTCGCCGAGCCGGGTGCCGGTGCCGTGGGCGACGACATGGCCGATGTGCCCGGGCTCGATTCCGTACCGTTCGTAGACGGCGCGGTACAGGCGCGCCTGCGCCGCGCCGTTCGGGGCGGTGATGCCGTTCGTGCGGCCGTCGTAGTTGATGCCGCTGCCGCGGATCACGGCGAGCACCTCGTCGCCGTCGGCCTCGGCCTGCGCCAGGCGCTTGAACATCACCACGCTGATGGCCTCGCCCAGCACCATGCCGTCCGCGCGCCGGTCGAACGCGTGGCAGGCGCCGCTCGGGGAGAGCATGCCGGCCTTGCTCGTCTCGGCGAACACCCGTGAGGAGGCGGCCAGGTTGACCCCGGCGACGATGGCGGCGTCGCACTCGCCGTCGCGCAGACTGGCGCAGGCCTGGTGGGCCGCGACGAGGCCCGACGAGCAGGCGGTGTTGACGGCGAGGACGGGGCCGGTGAAGTCGAGCAGATAGCCCAGCCGGGAGGCCAGTATCGCCTCGTGATGCCCTGTCAGGGAACCTTCGTTGCCCCCCAGTTGCAGGTAGTCGCCCTGCTCCGCGCCGACGAACATGCCTATGCGCTCGTCGCGCAGCTTCCGCTCGCCGTAGCCCGCGGCTTCCAGGACGTGCCACGCCTCCTGGAGCAGCAGGCGCTGCCGCGGGTCCATGGTGCGTGCCTCGCGCGGCGATATCTCGAAGAAGGCCGGGTCGAACTCGCCGATCCCGGGGACGAAGCCGCAGCGGACCGTCGCGGGGTCCGGCGCCTGCGGGTCGCTCCAGTCGGCGCGCCGGTCGTCGGGGACGGCCGAGAGCACGTCGCGTCCGTCCGTGAGGTTGCGCCAGAACTCGTCGACGGTGCGGGCGGCCGGGAAGCGTCCGGTCATGGCGATGACGGCGATGGGTTCCGGTCCGGGGTCCCGGCCCGGCACGGTCGCGGCCGGTGCGGGAGCCGCCGTCGGGGCGTCGGGCCGGGCCTCCGCCCGGCTTCCGGCGGTGGTCGGTGCGGCCTCGGCCGCGGGCTCCGCCGGGTGGAGGCCGCCGAGCCGTTCCGGGTATTCGGACACCAGGTGTGCCACCAGCGTCTCCGGGGTGGGGTGGGAGAAGAACACCGAGGGGACGACCTCGACGCCGAAACGGCGGGACATCGCGTCCGCGAGCCGGACCAGGGTGATCGAGTCGAACCCGAGCTGGGCGAGGTTCTCGTCGGCGTGGATCTGGTCGCGCGGCACCCGGACGGTCTCGACGATCAGCGTCTCCAGGTCGGACAGGACGCGGGCCGAAAGGCGCTCGTGGTCCGGTCCCGTGGCCACCGTGCCGGGCCTCTCGCGCTCCGCCGCGTCAGCGGGCACGAAGGGCGCGGTGGACCGGGACGACTCGGCGGATCCGGCCGGGCCTGGCGACGCGCCGGCTTCTGTGGGCGTCTGGTCTACGAGTGCCTCACCGCTCGGCTCCTTGCCGTTGGGCGCCTTGCCGACGCGGGTCTCATCGGCGGATGCCTCGCCGATGCCGAGCAGGCGGCGCAGCCGTTCCGGTTCGCCCGCCATGACGAGGCCCTGCGGCACTCCCCGGCCGATCAGCCGCTCGAAGATCCTGATGCCGTCCGCGTTCTCCAGCAGCCGCTGGCCGCTGGAGGTGAGGTACAGCTCGGTTGCGCGCGCGTCGTCGAATCCCATCTCGCCGTCCCGCCACAGCGGCCAGTTGAGGGCGACGGTCGCACCCGAGCGCGTGCCCCGGCGGACGAGCTCGTCGCGATGGCGGGCGTACAGCGTCTGGAACCGGTTGCCGACGGCGTAGTCGCAGCCGCCGAAGTCCCCGAGCTGCGCGGAGGACGACGAGAAGTAGCAGACGAAGTCCAGGGGTTCGTCCGCGAGGACCTCGTCGAGGACGAGTGTGCCGTCGATCTTGGCGGCCATCAGGCCCGGGAAGGCGCGGGGCTCGCCGGTGAGCACGCTGCCCGCGCCGGGGACGCCCGCCGCGTGGACGACCCCGTCGATCCCGCCGAAGCGCTCACGGGCCGAGCGGACGGCCTCCCGCATGGCCCGCGGGTCGGCGACGTCGGCCCGCGCGTAGTGGACCTCGCCGCCCAGCGCCTCGATCCGGGCGATCCGCCGCGCGCGGTCCTCGTCGAGGGGCGAGCGGCCGGTCAGCACCAGCCGTGCCGACCGGGTCCTGGCGAGGTGCTCGGCGAACAGCAGCCCGAGCGCCCCCAGGCCGCCGGTGATGAGGTACGTGCCGCCCTGCTTCAGCAGGTCGTCGCCCGGGCCGGCGGCGGCCGGGCGGAACCGGCTCTCGTGGCGCGTCCCGTCGCGGTACAGGACGCTGACGGGCGCGACGAGTCCGGCGCTCAGGCGTGCGTACCAGTCGGCCATGGAGGTGGCCGTGGAGGTGCGGTCACCCGTGGCTCCGGCGTCCTCGATCACCGCCGCGAACCGCACGCCGGGCAGGACCTGGCCGAGGGAGCGCTCGAAACCCATCCACGACTCGGCATAGGCGCGCTCCCTGCCGTCGCGGAAGACGCCGGCCTGCACGATCTGCCGGATGCCGGGCCCCGCCGCCGCGACGGCCTGAAGGAGCTGGACCGTATCGGTGTAGGACCGCGGCCCGGCGCCCTCCTCGACCGGCCACAGGTTCAGTACGCCGTCCACGACCCCGACCCGCTCGCGGATCTCCGTGAGGACGCGGGCCCAGTCGGCCCGCTCCTCCGCGTCCACGGCCCAGCGGCGCCGCACCGCATCGCCGGTCGCCGGGGCCCGCGATACGAAGACGAGCGTCGCCCCGGGGTCGGTCTCCCGGGCTGTCCGCTCCAGCTCCTCCTGGTTCGCCGGGTCGGAGCACAGGCAGATCAGGGTCCTGGGGCCGGCTTGTTGCCGTGCGGGAGCGGGCACGGGCTCCCAGTGCTCCTCGAACACCTGGGCCCCCGGGGTGTCCTGCCGCAGGGCGCGGGCGGTGGCGGAGGTGTCGATCCAGTGGCGCTCCCTGGCGAACGGGTAGGTCGGCAGGGCGATGCGCGGCGGTGTCCCGTCGGTATGCAGTACGGACCAGTCGACGGCGGTGCCCCGCACCCACAGGTCGACCAGCTCGACGGGGCCGCCCGTGGTCTCGGGGACCTGGTGCTCCGGGCGCTGTCCCGCCCGGCCGCGCGCGATGCCGCCCTCTTTCCCCGCTACGAAGTCCCGGAGCAGGGAGTGCAGTTCGGTGATGGAGTCGGTGACGATGCCCAGCCGTTCCCGCATGGCCTCGCGGCCGGTCTGCGAGGTGTGGGCGAGCGAGGGCAGGTCGGCGTCGGACAGCCCCCGCGTCTCGATCCAGTCCGCCAGGTCCGCGGCCTTCGCGCGCAGCCGCTCGCCGCTGCGCGCGGAGAGCACGACCGCCGCGGGCGCGTCGGCCGGCCGGGCGGCGGGCGGCTCGGCCCGGTATTCCTCGACGACCAGGTGGGCGTTGGAGCCGCCCGCGCCGAACGAGGAGATGCCGGCGAGCCGGGGCAGTTCGTGAACCGCCCCGTCGACCACCGGCGCGGGCCGCTTCCACTCGGCGAGCGTCTGCTGCACGGTGAAGGGACTGTTCTCGAAGTCGATGTGCGGGTTCAGCACCTCGGAGTGGAGCGAGGGCGCCAGCTGACCGTGCTTCATCTGGAGCAGCACCTTGGTGAGGCCCGAGATGCCGGCGGCGCTCTCCGCGTGGCCGATGTTGCTCTTGACCGAACCGATC
>NTHE01000140.1 GCA_002551355.1 Streptomyces sp. man185
CGCCGCGACCTGGTCGGCACAAGGCCGCAGGACCAGCCGCCTCACCGTGTCCCACGCCTTCCACTCGGCCCTGATGGAACCCATGCTCGCCGCATTCGCCACCGTACTCAAGAAGACCCGCTTCGCCGAGCCCCGCATCCCCCTCGTCTCCAACCTGACCGGCCGGCTCGCCGAACCCGGACTCCTCGCCGGCCCCGACTACTGGGTACGACACGTCCGCGAAACCGTCCGCTTCGCCGACGGAGTCGAGGCCCTGCGACAGGAAGGCACCACCCGCCTGGTGGAACTGGGCCCCGACGCGGTGCTGTGCGGGATGGCCCAACACACCGACATCGCCGCCACCGCCGCCCCGATCCTCCGAGCCGACCGCGACGACACCACCACCGCGCTACAAGCCCTCGCCCGGCTGTGGACCCACGGCGCGCACGCCGACTGGTCCGCACTCGCCCCCGCCGGCCGCCGCACCACCCTCCCCACCTACCCGTTCCAACGCGACCGGTACTGGCCGCGCACCACCACCGCGACCACACAACCAGCCCCCCACACGACGGACTCCCGCTTCTGGGACGCCATCGAACACCAGGACATCGACGCACTCGCCGACCTCCTGGACAACCCCAGCACGCCGGACCTGCTCGGCGCGGCACTCCCGATACTGTCCACCTGGCGGCGACACCAGCAGAAGAAGTCCGCAGTCGACTCCTGGCGCTACCTCACCACCTGGCGCCCGATCCCCGACCTGCCCACCACCCCCGCACTGACCGGCCGCTGGCTGGTGATCACCCCCGACAACCAGCCGACCCCCGCCCCCACCCACCAACTGTCCAGCGCACTCACCGACGCTGGCGCCGAAACCATCCACCTCACCCCCACCAGCACGGACCGAGCAGCCCTCGCCGCGCAACTCGCCGAGGCCGGCCCGGTCAGCGGAGTGATCTCGCTCGCCGCCTGGGCAAACGACACAACCCCGCACCCCGCAACACCCGCCGCCCTCCAACTCACCCTGCGCCTGCTCCAAGCCCTCGGCGACGCCGGAATCGACGCCCCCCTCTGGGCACTCACCACCGGCGCCGTCTCGGTCGGACCCTCGGACACCGCCCCCGCCCCACAACCCGCACAGATCTGGGGAATCGGCCGCGTCGCCGCACGGGAACACCCCGACCGATGGGGCGGCCTCCTCGACATCCCGCCCGTACTGGACACCCGAGCAGGAGCACGCCTCACCGCCGTCCTCGGCGCAGACACCGGCGAGGACCAGATCGCCGTACGCGCAGCCGGCGTCTACGGCCGCCGCCTGGTGCGCGCGGAAACCACCGACACCACCCCATGGTCACCATCCCGGCCCGGCACCGTACTGGTGACCGGAGGCACCGGGGCACTCGGCACGATGACCGCCCGCTGGCTCGCCGACCGAGGCGTACCCCGCATCGTCCTCATCGGCCGACGCGGCACCCGGGCACCGGGCATCCCCGAACTCGTCACCGAACTCGCCCACCGAGGCACCCAGGTCACCGTCGAGACCGGCGACATCACCGACCGCACCACACTGACCGGCGCACTCGAGCGCCTCCCCGCCGAGCACCCACTGATCGGAGTCGTCCACGCCGCCGGAACACTGGACGACGGCACACTCGACGCACTCACCCCCGAACGTTTCGAGACCGTCCTGGCCGCGAAGGCCTCCGGACTCGTCGCACTGGACGAAGCCACCCACGGAGCGCAACTGGACTTCTTCGTGGCCTACTCCTCGCTCGCCGCGACACTCGGCAGCGCAGGACAGGGCAACTACGCCGCCGCCAACGCCTTCGTCGACGCATGGATGCACGGCCGCCGACACCGAGGACTCCCCGGCACCTCGATCGCCTGGGGACCCTGGGCCCAGGACGGCATGGCCGCCGACGACCAGACGGTCACCGACCGGCTACGACGCGGCGGCCTGTCCCCACTCGACCCCGAACTTGCCCTCACCGCCCTGGCCGGAGCCCTCACCACCGGTGACCAGGACCCGATGATCGCCGACATCGACTGGCCGCGGTACGCCGCCGGACTGACCGCCACACGCCCCAGCCCACTGCTCAACGAAATCCCCGAAGCAGCCTCCGCCCCAACCCCGGCCACCAACACCACACCCGCCGCACAGTTCCGCGCGGAACTCACCGCAACACCCGCAGGCCGACGCCACGCACTGCTGCTCGCCGCGGTGCGCACATGGGCGGCAACCGTACTGGGACACGACTCGCCACAAGCCGTCGGCGCCGGCCAGGCATTCCGGGACCTCGGCTTCGACTCACTGGCAGCCGTGGAGTTCCGCAACCTCGCCGGCACCAGCACCGGACTGCGACTGCCCGCCTCCCTGGTCTTCGACCGGCCCACCCCCACAGAGCTGGCACAGTTCCTCGGCGAAGAACTCCTCGGCAACGAACAACCGCGCACACCGGCCGCCCAGCCCCCGACGAGAACCACCACCGAGCCGGACGAGCCGCTGGCACTCGTCGGCATGGCATGCCGACTCCCCGGCGGCGTCGGCAACCCCGACGAACTGTGGGACCTGCTCATCGGCAAGGTCGACGCCATGACCACCTTCCCCACCGACCGAGGCTGGGACCTCACCGCACTCCCCAACTCCCTCGCACTGCGCGGCGGTTTCGTCGACGGGGCCGCAGAATTCGACGCCGGCCTCTTCGGAATCAGCCCCCGCGAAGCCATGGCCATGGACCCCCAGCAACGGCTGCTCCTCGAAACCGTGTGGGAAACCTTCGAATCCGCCGGAATCAACCCGCACGCCGTACGCGGCCGATCCATCGGAATGTTCGTCGGCACCAACGGACAGGACTACCCCGTCGTCCTGGCCGGATCCGACGACCAAGGCCTCGACGCCCACACCGCCACCGGCAACGCGGCCGCAGTACTCTCCGGCCGCATCTCCTACGCCTTCGGCCTGGAAGGACCCGCACTCACCATCGACACGGCGTGCTCCTCGTCCCTGGTGGCACTCCACCTCGCCGCACAGGCACTCCGGCGCGGCGAATGCGATCTCGCACTCGCCGGCGGCGTGTCCATCATGTCCACCGAAGCGGCGTTCACCGAATTCGCCCGGCAGGGCGGCCTCGCCAACGACGGCCGCTGCAAAGCCTTCTCCGCCGACGCGGACGGCACGGGCTGGGGCGAAGGCGCCGGCGTACTCCTGGTGGAACGGCTCTCCGACGCCCGCCGCAACGGCCACGAGGTCCTCGCGGTGCTGCGCGGCAGCGCGGTCAACCAGGACGGCGCCTCCAACGGCCTCACCGCCCCCAACGGCCCCG
This sequence comes from Streptomyces sp. man185, assembly GCA_002551355.1. GTDB lineage: Bacteria > Actinomycetota > Actinomycetes > Streptomycetales > Streptomycetaceae > Streptomyces. The sequence continues at coordinate 3,303 of NTHE01000140.1, forward strand.
CCCAACAACGCGTCATCCGCCAGGCACTCGCCGACGCCCGACTCTCACCGGCGGAAGTCGACGCGGTCGAGGCACACGGCACCGGCACCAAACTCGGCGACCCCATCGAGGCCCAGGCCCTGCTCGCCACCTACGGCCAGGGCCGCGACACGGACCGCCCGCTCTGGCTGGGGTCGGTGAAATCCAACATCGGCCACACCCAGGCCGCCGCCGGAGTCGCAGGCGTGATCAAGATGGTGATGGCACTACGACACGGCACACTGCCGCCCACACTGCACGCCGATGAGCCCACCCCACAGGTCGACTGGTCGGCCGGCGCGGTAGAACTGCTCACCCGGACACGACCGTGGCCCGAAACGGGCCGCCCACGCCGAGCAGGCGTCTCCTCCTTCGGCATCAGCGGCACCAACGCCCACATCATCCTCGAAGCCGAACCGGCCCCGGCGGACCAAGAACCCCCGACCGACCACCCGACCGACGGAACGACACCGCCCTGGCTGATATCCGGCCGCACCGCCACCGCACTCGCCGCACAAGCCGGGCGACTGCACGACACCCTCTCCACACACCCCGAGCCGGCGACCGACATCGCCAGGTCCCTGCTGTCGCGCGCCGACCTCCAGCACCGCGCGGTCGTCATGGGCGACGGCTACGACGACCTCCTGACCGGCCTCACCGCACTCGCCACCGGCCAACCAGCCACCGACCTGATCTCGGAGACGACCAGCGAAGGACGTACCGCGTTCCTCTTCACCGGTCAGGGTGCACAGCGTGCGGGTATGGGGCGGGGACTGTACGAGGCGTTTCCCGTGTACGCCGATGCTTTCGATGCGNCGTACCGCGTTCCTCTTCACCGGTCAGGGTGCACAGCGTGCGGGTATGGGGCGGGGACTGTACGAGGCGTTTCCCGTGTACGCCGATGCTTTCGATGCGGTCTGCGCGGAGCTGGACCTGAAGCACGACCGTCCGGTGCGCGATGTCGTTTTCGATGGTGACGGGCTCGATGAGACCGTGTGGGCGCAGGCCGGGCTGTTCGCTGTCGAGGTTGCGGTGTTCCGGCTGCTGGAGTCCTGGGGTGTGGTCCCGGACGTGTTGCTGGGGCACTCGGTCGGTGAGATCGCGGCGGCCCACTGCGCGGGAATCCTTTCCCTGGCAGACGCCTGCGAACTGGTCGCCGCACGCGGCCGCCTGATGCAGGGGCTGCCCGCGGGTGGGGCCATGCTCGCGGTGGAAGCCACCGAGGCCGAGGCCGTTGCGGCGGTCGAGGGCCGCCTGGACATCGCGGCGGTGAACGGACCGACCTCGGTGGTGGTCTCCGGTGACACCGAGACCGTCGAGGAGTTCGCCGCGACCTGGTCGGCACAAGGCCGCAGGACCAGCCGCCTCACCGTGTCCCACGCCTTCCACTCGGCCCTGATGNCGCCGCGACCTGGTCGGCACAAGGCCGCAGGACCAGCCGCCTCACCGTGTCCCACGCCTTCCACTCGGCCCTGATGGAACCCATGCTCGCCGCATTCGCGAAGACCGTCGAGCCGATGACCTTCGCCGAACCCCGCATCCCCGTCATCCCCGCCATGACCGGCGCCGACCCGACCACACCCGACTACTGGATCCGCCAGGTACGCGAAACCGTCCGCTTCGCCGACGGCCTCCACGAAGCGACCGAACGCGGCGTCACCCGCTTCGTCGAGGTCGGCCCCGACGGCGTGCTCTGCGC
>NTHE01000141.1 GCA_002551355.1 Streptomyces sp. man185
CATCCTCCCCGAACACCACCCCACGCAACGGACGACCCACATCCACCCGCGCACACACCGCGTCGAAAGCATCCGCGAAGACTCCGAACGCCTCGTACAACTCACGGCCCATCCCTGGCCGCTGCGACCCCTGACCCGAGAACAACAGCGCCGTGGATCCTTCGCGGGCTGTTCCCCGGACGGTCGTGGCGGACGGTTCGTCCCTCGTCAGCGCCGTCAGGCCGTCGGCGTATCCCGTGGCGTCCTCGGCGAGGACGACGGCGCGGTGTGCCAGTCCGAGGCCCGTCGTGGCGAGTGCCCGGCCCGTCGCGACGGCGGAGACGCCGGGGTCCTCGCAGAGCGTCATGAGCCCCTTCGCCCGTGCGTGCAACGCCGCGCCGGAGTGGGCTGAGAAGGCCCATGGCAGTACGGAGTGCTGGGCAGGTGCCGCGGGCAGGGCGGCATCGGCCTGTTCCAGGACGACATGGGCGTTCGTGCCGCTGATTCCGAACGAGGAGACCGCCGCCCGGCGCGGCCGGTCGACCCGTGGTGTCCACGGAGTGGTCTCGGTGAGGAGATTCAGGCTGCCTGTGTCCCAGTCGACGGACGGTGACGGTTCTGCTGCGTGCAGGGTGCGGGGCAGCTCACCGTGCTGCATCGCCAGCAGCATCTTGATGACGCCGGCGACGCCCGCCGCCGCCTGGGTGTGGCCGATGTTGGACTTCACCGACCCCAGGTAGAGGGGTTCGGTGCGGTCCTTGCCGTACGTCGCCAGCAGCGCCTCCGCCTCGATCGGATCACCGAGCTTCGTGCCCGTGCCGTGGGCCTCCACCGCGTCGACCTCCGACGGCCACAACCCGGCCGAGGCCAGTGCGGCGCGGATCACCCGCTGCTGAGCGGGGCCGTTCGGGGCGGTCAGGCCGTTGGACGCGCCGTCCTGGTTGACGGCCGAACCGCGCAGCAGCCCGAGCACGCGGCGGCCGTTGGCCCGGGCGTCCGAGAGCCGCTCCAGCAGCAGCAGCCCGGCACCCTCACCCCAGCCGGTGCCGTCGGCCGAGGCCGCGAAGGCCTTGCAGCGGCCGTCGGCCGCCAGACCGCGCTGGTGGGCGAACTCGAGGAACGCGGTGGGCGCGGCCATGACGGTGACACCTCCCGCGAGCGCCATCGAGCACTCCCCCGACCGCAGTGACTGCGCCGCCAGGTGCAGGGCGACCAGGGACGACGAGCAGGCGGTGTCCACCGTGACGGCCGGGCCCTCCAGCCCGTACGTGTAGGAGATCCGGCCGGACAGCACGCTGGCCGCGCTGCCGGTGGCCACGTGGCCCTCCAGCCCCGATCCGGTGGCGGGGAACAGCCCGGCGTAGTCCTGGCCGTTCGTGCCCACGAAGACGCCGACACGGCTGCTCTTGAGAGAGGCGGGGTCCAGGCCGGCCCGCTCGAAGGTCTCCCAGGAGGTCTCCAGCATCAGCCGCTGTTGCGGGTCCATGGCCTGCGCCTCGCGCGGGGAGACGCCGAACAGATCCGCGTCGAAGCCGGCCGCGTCGGGCAGGAAGCCGCCGCGACGTGCGAAGTCGGGGGCGTCACGCAGGTCCCAGCCCCGGTCGGCGGGGAAGTCGCCCACCATGTCGAGACCTTGGGACAGCAGATCCCAGAACTCCTCCGGGGTGGCCGCGCCGGGGAACCGGCAGCCCATCGCGACGATGGCGACGGGGTCATCGGGCGCGGGAGACGCGGGAAGACCGGGGATCACGGTGGCAGCGGCGGCGGCTTCGGCACCTCCGGTCAGTTCGGCGCGCAGCCGGGCGGCGAGGGCGGCCGGTGTGGGGTGGTCGAAGATCAGGCCCGCCGGCAGCGGCAGCCCGGTGGCGGCCCGCAGGGCGTTGCGCAACTCGATGGCGGTGAGTGAGTCGAAGCCCAGGTCGCGGAACGCCTTGTCGGGCGCGACGGTGGCCGCCGTACCGTGGCCGAGCACGAAGGCCGCCAGGGTGCGGACCAGTTCCTCGGAGATCCGGCGTCGCTCGCCCTCGCCCGCGGCGGCGAGGCGCGCCGCGAGTCCGGTGGCGCCGCCGGAGTCGTCGGCACTGTCCGGTGTGTCGGCGGGGGCGAGTTCGCGGAGCAGCGGACTCGGTCGTGCCGCGGTGAAGCCGGCGGCGAACCGTGTCCAGTCGACGTCCGCGACGACGACGGCAGCGTCGGCCGTCCCGTCGTCGTCCGTGACCGCGCCGCCGAGCATCCGGCTGAGGACGGTGACGGCGAGGTCCGGTGGCAGGGGGGTCAGTCCGGAGCGGCGCAGCCGCTGGGTGAGGGCCTCGTCCTGGGCCATGCCCGTCTCGGCCCACGGCCCCCAGCCGATCGACGTGGCGGGCAGTCCCTGGGCGCGGCGGCGCTCGGCGAGGGCGTCGAGGTGGGCGTTGGCGGCGGCGTAGTTGGCCTGGCCGGCCGTGCCGACGGCGCCGGTGAAGGACGAGAAGAGGACGAAGGCGTCGAGCGGGAGGGCGCGCGTGAGGGCGTCGAGATTCTCGGCGGCCAGGGTCTTGGCCCGGAGCACCTGTTCGAAGCGTTCGGGGGTCAGGCCGTCGAGCACGCCGTCGTCCAGCACTCCGGCCGCGTGGACGACGGCGGTGAGCCGGTGCTGTTCCGGTATCTCGGCGAGCAGGGCGGCGAGCGCGTCGTGGTCGGCGACGTCGCAGGCCAGGGCCGTCGCCGTGGTGCCCATTGAGGCCAGTTCGGCAGCGAGTTCCGCGACGCCGGGCGCCTCGGGTCCGCGCCTGCTGACGAGCAGCAGCCGGGTGTGGCCGTGCGCGGCGAGGAGGCGGGCCACCTGGGCACCGAGCGCGCCGGTGCCGCCGGTGACGAGCACGGTGCCGCTGGTGCGGGGCGTGAGGGTTGCGGCCGGGGGAATCGGTGGGGCAGCGACCAGGCGGCGGGCGAATACGCCTTCGGCCCGGATGGCCACTTGGTCCTCTTCGTTGCCCGGGTGGGCGTCCCCGGCGGCGAGTACGGCGCAGAGCCGGTTCCCGGCGCGGGCGTCCAGGTTCTCGGGCAGGTCAATCAACCCGCCCCAGACGTGCGGGAGTTCGAGGGCTGCTCCGCGGCCGAAGCCCCAGATCTGTGCTTGGGCGGGGTCAGGTGCGCCGTCGGCGCGGCCGGTGGAGACCGCGCCCCGGGTGAGGGCCCAGAGCGGGACGTCGGCTTCGGCGCAGGCCTGGGTGAGCGAGAGCGTGGCGGCGAGCCCCCGGCCGAGGGCCGCCCCCGTGTGCAGCGCGCCGGTGTCGGTCCCCAGCAGCGAGACGACGCCCGTGAGTTCGCCGCAGGAAAGCAGCTGGTCGGCGAGGGCGGTCCGGTCGGCGCCCGGGTCCGGCAGGGCGAGGACGGTGGCGCCGCTTCGCCGCAGTGCATCGGCGACCTGGGTGTCCAGGCCGGCCGGGCTGTCCGGGCTGTCCGGGCTGTCCGGGCTGTCCGGGCTGTCCGGGCCGACGACGAGCCAGACGCCGTCGAGCACGGCGGGCGCGGGGGCGACGGGCCGCCAGACCGCCCGGTAGTACCAGGATTCGACGGCCGCTTCGGTGCGTCGGCGGTCGTGCCAGGACGCGAGGTGCGGCATCAGGTCGGCCAGCCCGCGTCGTGTTTCGTCGTCGGGCAGCCCCAGGGTGTCGGCGAGCCGGTCGACCTCGCGCCCGGCGACGGCTGTCCAGAATCCGGCTTCGGTCCGCTCGCGGGGGGCCGTGAAGCCGTCGTCGGCCACGGTGTCGGGCCAGTAGCGCTGGTGCTGGAAGGCATACGTCGGCAGCTCGACGGCGCGGCCCCCGAGCGGTGCGAAGTACTTTTCCCAGGCGACGTCGGCGCCGCGTACGTACATTTCGGCGATGGCGCGCAGCAGTGTGGCGTGCTCGTCGTGGCCGGGGCGCAGGGCGGGGACGGCGGGCGTGTCCTCGGTGAGGTGCGGGACGAGGGGGGACAGGACGCCGTCGGGGCCGAGTTCCAGGAAGCGGGTGGTGCCCGCCTCGTGAGCCTGGTGGACCGCGTCGGCGAAGCGGACGGGTTCGCGGATCTGCCCCACCCAGTAGGCGGGGGTGTCGATCGCCCCCGGGGCGGTGGTGCGGACCGGGATCTGCGGGGGGNGCGTCGGCGAAGCGGACGGGTTCGCGGATCTGCCCCACCCAGTAGGCGGGGGTGTCGATCGCCCCCGGGGCGGTGGTGCGGACCGGGATCTGCGGGGGGTGGTACGTCAACGACTCGGCGACCGTGGCGAACTCGGCCAGCATCGGCTCCATCAAGTGGGAGTGGAAGGCGTGCGAGACCGCCAGCCGTTTCACCCGCACANTACGTCAACGACTCGGCGACCGTGGCGAACTCGGCCAGCATCGGCTCCATCAAGTGGGAGTGGAAGGCGTGCGAGACCGCCAGCCGTTTCACCCGCACACCGCTCGCCCGAAGCCGCTCCTCCAGGCCGGTGACCGCTTCCGCGTCACCCGACACCGTCACCGAGACGGGCCCGTTGACCGCCGCGAGATCCACCCCGCCCGGCAGGACGAG
>NTHE01000142.1 GCA_002551355.1 Streptomyces sp. man185
GTGCGCTCCAGGGCGCTCGCCGCCGCCGGACGCACGGCCGCCGCGATCCTCGCCGCCGAGGCGGTCGGGACGGCGGCGAGCGCCCTGGAGCGCACCGTGGAGTATGTGAAGGCCCGCGAACAGTTCGGCAGGGCCGTCGGCTCCTTCCAGGCCGTCAAACACCGCCTCGCCGACCTGTACGTACGGGTCGAGGCGGCCCGCTCCGCCGCGTACCACGCGGCCCGGGACCCGGAGGCCGGTCCGCTCGCCCTCGCCCAGGCCCTGGAGGCGGCCCGGATCACCACCGGTGAGGCCGTCCAGCTGCACGGCGGCATCGGCTTCACCTGGGAGCACGAGGCGCACCGCTATCTCAAGCGGGCGGCGGGCGACGAGAGCCTCTTCGGCCCGGTCCACCGGTTGCGCGACCATGCGGCGCAGCGGGCCGGGCTCTTCGGGGCCGACCGGGTGTCCCTCGCCGCCGCACCCGGTGCGGGCGTCCGGTGAGCCCCGCACCCGCCGTCCCCGCCCGCGCTGCGCGCCTGATCCAGAAGGTCTCCTCGACCCGGGCCTTCGCGCGGATCGCCCCGCACGTGGTCCCCGCCCTGGACCGTGCCGTCCACCGGCTCACCCGGGGAAAGGTGCTGCTCAGCGCCCGGATGCTGCCGGGGCTCGTCCTCACGGTGCCGGGGGCGCGCACGGGTCGGCCGAGGACCACTCCGCTGGCCTGCATGCCGGAGGGGGAGGCGGAAGGCGCCTGGATCCTGGTCGGCAGCAACTTCGGCCGTCCGGGTCACCCGGCCTGGACCGCCAACCTGCTGGCCCGTCCGGACGAGGCCGTCGTCAACTGGCGCGGCCGGGACATCCCCGTACGCGCGACCCTGCTGGAGGGCGAGGACCGGGCCCGGGTGTGGGAGGCCGCGCTCGCGTTCTGGCCGCCCTACGCGGCGTACCAGCGACGGGTGGAGCGGCGGATCCGGCTGTTCCGGCTGGAGCGGCGGTAGCGGAGGCGGCGGGGCGTCGGCCGGGAGCGTCCGGGGACGCCGACGGCGGACCACCCGCAGGGGTGCGTGGGTGGTCCGCCGTCGGTGAGACAGGACGTGGGGCGTCCGGGTGGGCGGGTGCCCGCCCGGCGTCCGGGGGGCGTCCGGGGCCAGTGGCCTCCCGCACCCCGGACCGCTTACTTCGTCGGCTTCTTGCCGGTGATGCCGAGATGGACCAACAGGGCCAGGTTGGGCCGCAGTTCGGCCTGCTTCACGCCCCAGGTGGTGAAGCCCCTCTGGTGCGAGGCCACCGCGGCCAGCATCGCCACCAGCGAGCCCGCCATCGCCGCCGGGCTGACGTCCTTGTCGACCTTGCCCTTGCTCTGGAGCTCCTTCACGGAATCCGTGAGGGAGTTGGTGACCGAGTTCAGGATCTTCATACGGATCTTGTAGAACCGTTTGTCCCCCTCGGCCGCGCCGAGGTCGATCACACGGAGGATCGCGTCGTTGTGCCGCCAGAAGTCGAGGAATCCCTCGACGAGTTGCTCGGAGGTCTGCCAGCCGGCCTTGCCGACCCAGGAGCGTCCGGCGACCAGTTCGGTCAGCCCGGCGCCCTCCTTGGCGACCTCCTCGGCGATTTCGAGGACGGCGCCCTCCACATCGGGGAAGTACTGGTAGAAAGTCGCGGGTGAAGTCCCGGCCTTCCGGGCGACGTCGATGACTTTGACGTCCCGGTACGGCGAGGAGCTGAGCATCTCGCTGAGGCAGTCGAGCAGCTTCTGCCGCGTCGCCTGACCGCGTCGACCGGCCACGCGGCCGTCGACGGTGCGTACTTGTCCTGTCATGCCGTCAGCTTACCGAGGGGTGATGGGAGCGCGATTCGGCCGACTGCAAATGGGGAACGCAGCAGGACCGGCGGGGTGCGCGGGGGCGGGCGGGGGCGGTTTTCGGCCGCAGCGCGCTAGGGCCCCGGAGCTGGGGACGCCGCCCGGAGTAAATGTTATCAACAGCCTGTGGACAACTTCGGTGGACAACTTTCGTCCACATGGTGAGCGGGCGCTTCACCAATCGGGCAAATGTCCCTATCGGTGCGTCCGGGGCGCGCGGGGCCGGGGTCGACGTTACGTTGACTGTGACGGGCGTCACGGCGCCACGGCGTCTCTGCTACGGAAGGACCCGGTCCCATGGCCGCATTCGCGCATTCCGCGCCGTGCTGGGCGGACGTGCAGCTCTCCGACCTCGAAGCGGGCAAGCGCTTCTACGGCGGGCTCTTCGGCTGGACCTTCCGGGCGGGCGACGGCATGCCCTTCGCGGACGCGCTCAGCGACGGGCGGCTGGTCGCCGCGCTCGCCGCCAAGAAGGACGGCCGGATGCCCACGGCGTGGGGCGTCTACTTCTCCACCGACGACATCCGGGCCACCGTCGCCGCGATCCGCGAGCACGGCGGCCAGATCATCACCGACCCGGTACGGGCAGGCCGCGCCGCAATCGTCGCGGAGGCGGCCGACCCCGGGGGCGCGGTCTTCGGGCTCTGGCAGCCGGAGGAGCGCGCGGGCTTCGAGAAGCAGAACGACCCCGCCTCCTTCTGCTGGACGGAGGTCTACACCCGGCAGCCGGACCGGGTGGACCCCTTCTACGAGAAGGTCTTCGGCTTCCACGGCACCGACCTGGACGAGGCGGGCCACGACGTGTCCGACGACGCCGAGGCGCTGGTCGACTTCCGGATGTGGTCCCCCGAGGGCGCCGAACCGGGCCCGGACACCGCCGTCGGCGGCCGCAGCGTCATCACGGACGCGTTCCCGGTCGAGATGCCGAGCTACTTCCTCATCTACTTCGCCGTCGCCGACTGCGACGCCGCCGCCGAACTCGCCGTACAGCTCGGAGGCCGGGTCGCTCAGCCGCCCTTCGACATCCCCTACGGGCGCATGGCCGTGCTCCACGACGACCAGGGGGCCGCCTTCGCCGTACTGCAGCCCAGCGAACTGCTTCCGTGACCGTCTCCGTACTGTTTCCGTAAGCGCTCACCGTCTCCGCGCGTGCTCCCGTGACCGGTGCGGGGAACCGGTGTGGGTGGATACGGGATGAAGTGACATGGGACACCCCGATCCGCCCCCGGGTTCGCAACCGACGCCCGCGCCAGGAAGAATCGGGGTGCGTACCGCCAGGTGATGCCCAGTGGTGAGACCCTGCACAGGGCGCGCCGCGCGGAGCGGGATTCGACCGGGCAGCAACGGGCGGTAATTCGCGGACTTCGTCGCCGAGGTCCGTCTACGGGGAGGTGGCAGGCAAGTGGTGGAGCAGCTGACGCAGCACGACCCGAGACGGATCGGCCCGTTCGAGGTGCTGGGACGGCTCGGGGCCGGCGGCATGGGGCTGGTCTATCTCGCGCGCTCGGCATCCGGCCGGCGGGTGGCGATCAAGACGGTGCGGACCGAGCTCGCAGAGGACCAGCTCTTCCGGGTCCGCTTCACGCGCGAGGTCGAGGCCGCCCGCGCGGTCAGCGGGTTCTACACCGCCGCCGTGGTCGACGCCGACCCGCGGGCGGCCGTGCCCTGGCTCGCCACCGCCTATGTGCCCGCACCCTCGCTCGAAGAGATAGTGAACGAGTGCGGTCCCATGCCGACGCAGGCGGTGCGCTGGCTGGCCGCCGGCATCGCCGAGGCCCTCCAGTCCATCCACGGCGCGGGTCTCGTCCACCGCGACCTGAAGCCGTCCAACGTCCTCGTCGTCGAGGACGGCCCCCGGGTGATCGACTTCGGTATCGCGTCCGGCGTCTCCAACACCCGCCTCACCATGACGAACGTCGCCGTCGGCACGCCCGCGTACATGTCGCCCGAACAGGCCCGGGACTCCCGCAGCGTCACCGGGGCCAGCGACATCTTCTCGCTGGGCTCCACGCTCGTCTTCGCCGCCACCGGGCACGCCCCCTTCCACGGGGCCAACCCGGTCGAGACGGTGTTCATGCTGCTGCGTGAGGGGCCCGACCTGGAAGGGCTGCCGGACGACCTGCGGCCGCTGATCGAGTCGTGCATGCAGATGGACGCCACCCAGCGGCCCAGCCCCGCCGACCTCCAGGCCCAGCTCGCCCCGCACCTCTTCGCCTCCGGCAGCGACGACAGCGGTACGGCCTCGGCCTGGCTGCCGTCCCGGGCCACCGCGATGATCGAACGGCGCAGGGGCGGCGGGCGCACCGCCCCGCCCGCCCCGGCGGTACCCCCGCCGCCCCCGCGGCAGCCCCCCCGGGCCCCGGAGCGGGACACCGCGTGGCGCAGCGGGGCGGACCTGCGCTCGCCCTCCCCGCTGGACCCGCCCTCGCAGATGCCCGGCGGGGCCGCCGCGGGCCCCGGCCCGTCCGCCGCTCCCGACAGCGGGCCCGTCCATCTGCCCGGCGCCAAGGTGCCGATCGGCCCCGGCCCGCGTGCGGGGGAGGGGCGCGGGGC
>NTHE01000143.1 GCA_002551355.1 Streptomyces sp. man185
ACCCCACGCAACGGACGACCCACATCCACCCGCGCACACACCGCGTCGAAAGCATCCGCGAAGACTCCGAACGCCTCGTACAGCTCACGGCCCATCCCCAGCCGCTGCGACCCCTGACCCGAGAACAGGAACCCCGTACGCCCGGGTGCTACGACACCGCCCGGCACGTTGCCTCGTCCTGCCGCCAGCGCGTCGAGTGCGTGCAGCAGTTCCTCGCGTCCCGTCCCCAGGACCACCGCCCGGTGCTCCAGCGCCGCCCGCCGGGTCGCCAGAGAGAGCCCGACATCGGCCGGTTCCTCGGCCGTGGCCGTGGCGCGCAGTCGGGCCGCCTGGGCGCGCAGGCCCTCCGGCGAGGCGCCGCTCAGTGCCCAGGGCACGAGCGTGTCCGGCTTCGGGGGGCGCGGGAGGGAGGCGGGTTCGTCCGGTGCCTGTTCGATCATGGTGTGCGCGTTGGTGCCGCTGATCCCGAACGAGGAGACCGCCGCGCGTCGGGGTCGCCCGGCCGCGGGCCACTCCCTCTCCTCGGTGAGCAGTTCCACTGCCCCCGCCGACCAGTCCACGTGCGAGGAGGGTGTGTCGGCGTGCAGGGTGCGGGGCAACACGCCGTGCCGCAGTGCCATGACCGTCTTGATGATGCCGCCGACGCCGGCCGCCGCCTGGGTGTGGCCGATGTTGGACTTCAGCGACCCCAGCCACAGCGGGCGGTCCGCGTCCCGGTCCTGCCCGTACGTGGCCAGCAGCGCCTCCGCCTCGACCGGGTCGCCCAGCTTCGTTCCCGTCCCGTGCGCCTCCACCAGGTCCACGTCGTTGGGCGTCAGGCCGGCGTCGGCGAGAGCGGCGCGGATGACCCGCTGCTGCGAGAGGCCGTTCGGTGCCGTGAGTCCGTTGGACGCGCCGTCCTGGTTGACGGCCGAGCCGCGCACCACCGCGAGGATGTTGTGTCCGTTGCGCCGTGCGTCGGACAGCCGCTCCACCAGCAGCACACCGGCGCCTTCCGACCAGCCGGTGCCGTCGGCGTCCGCCGAGAACGACTTGCAGCGGCCGTCGGGGGCGAGTCCCCGCTGTCTGCTGAAGTCCACGAACACGCTGGGTGTGGACATCACGGTGACGCCCCCGACGACGGCCATGGAGCACTCGCCCGTACGCAGCGACCGGGCGGCCAGGTGCAGCGCGACCAGGGACGAGGAGCATGCCGTGTCCACCGTGACGGCCGGGCCCTCCAGCCCGTACGTGTAGGAGATCCGGCCGGATACCACGCTGCCGGCGCCTCCGGTGGCCCGGTAGCCCTCGGTCTCGGGAAGGGCCTCGGCGGCAGCCGCGTAGTCGTGGTACATGACGCCGGCGAAGACACCGGTGTCGCTGCCGCGCAGGTGGGCCGGGTCGATGCCGGCGCGCTCGAAGGTCTCCCAGGACAGTTCGAGGAGGAGCCGTTGCTGCGGGTCCATCGCCAGCGCCTCGCGCGGCGAGATGCCGAACAGTTCGGCGTCGAACTCGGCTGCGGCGTGCAGGAAACCTCCGTGCCGCGCGTAGGTGGTGCCGGGGCTGGACGGGTCGGGATCGTGGAGGCGCGCGAGGTTCCAGCCGCGGTCGGTGGGGAAGCCGGTGATGCCGTCCCGGCCTTCCCGGACCATCCGCCAGAGTTCCTCGGGGCTGTCCACACCGCCCGGGTAGCGGCAGCTCATCGCGACGATGGCGATCGGCTCGTCCGCCGCGGCGGCGTTCCGCCGGCGTGGTGCGGCTGCGACGGCGGCCCTGCCGCTCAGCTCCTCGCAGAGGTGGGTGGTCAGCGCGGCGGGGCTGGGGTGGGAGAAGACCAGGGTGGCGGCCAACCGCAGCCCGGTGGCGGCGGCCAGCCGGTTGCGCAGTTCGACGCCGGTGAGGGAGTCGAACCCGAGGTCCTTGAACGTGCTGTCGGTGTCCACTCCCGTGGCGGAGGGGTGTCCCAGCACGGCCGCGACGGTTGTCCGTACCAACTCCTCGACGGTGCGCGTCCGTTCGGGTTCCGGGAGCGCGGCGAGGCCGTCGGTGTCCGTGGCCGACGTGGCGGCGGCCGAGCGGAGCACGGGGCGCGCCAGGTGCCGCAGCAGCGGCGGTACGGGTCCGTCGCCGGGGGCGGGTTCGGTGGCCATGGCCAGTACGTGAGCGGGCCCGGCGGCCGCGGCCGCGTCGAGCAGTCCTACGCCCTGGGCGGGGTCGAGCGCGCCGCCCAGGGCGGCGAAGCGCGCGCGGTCCGTCGTACCGAGTCCGGCGGCCATGCCCTCGGTGCCACCCCACAGCCCCCAGCCGACCGAGACGGCGGGGAGGTCCTGGGCGCGGCGGCGGGCGGCGAGGCCGTCGAGAAAGGCGTTGGCCGCCGCGTACGCCGCCTGGCCGGCGGTGCCGAAGGATGCGGCCACGGACGAGAACAGCACGAAGGAGGTGAGGTCGAGATCGCGGGTCGCCTCGTCGAGGAGAGCTGCCGCCTCGGCCTTGGGGCGCAGCACCGCGGCGGCGCGTTCGGGGGTCAGAGAGGTGAGCAGGCCGTCGTCGAGGACGCCCGCGGTGTGGACGACGGAGGTGATGGGGTGGTCGGCGAGTACCCGGTCGAGGTCGTCTCTGTCGGCGGCGTCGGCGGCGACGACGACCACGGTGGTGCCCTGCGCGGTCAGTTCGGCGGCGAGCTCGACGGCGCCCGGCGCCTCGGGGCCGCGCCGGCTGAGCAGTACCAGGCCCGTGACCTGGTGTGCGGAGACCAGGTGGCGGGCGACGCGGGCGCCGAGCGCCCCGGTGCCGCCGGTGATCAGGACGGTGTCGTGCGGACCCCACGGCGGGTTGGCGCCGGTCCGTAGCCGGGTCGCGTGCGGGGTCAGCGGGGTGCCGGCGCGCAGGGCGGTCTGTGGTGTGTCGGCGGGCAGGCCGGCGGCGAGGGCGGAGGCCGACGCGGCCGTGCCGTCCAGGTCCGCCAGGCCGAACCGGCCAGGGTGTTCGGCCTGCGCGGACCGGAGCAGGCCCCAGACCGCGGCGGCGGCGGGATCGACGCTTTCACCGTCGGCTGTGGCGACGGCGTTCCGGGTGACGACGAGCAGCCTGCCGGCGGAGAAGCGCTCGTCGTCCAGCCAGGCGTGGACCAGGTCGAGTACGGCGGTGACCGTGTCGTGCGTGCGCTGTGCGAGCGCCGCGCCGGGTGCGGACGGCTCCGGGCCGACGCCGACGCAGGCAAGCATGGTGCCGGGCACGGCTTCGACGTCGGCCAAGGCGGCCAGGCCGGCGAAGGGGGCCGCCGCGGTGACCGTGTCGAGCAGGTCGGTGGTGCCCACCGGTACGGCCGCGAAAGGCACTTCGCGGTTCCCGTCCCCGGTGGGAGTCCAGTCGACGCCGTAGAGCACCCCGGAGGAGGGGCCGTCCATGCGGTCGGCGGTCACGGGCAGGAAGGCGAGCGAGCGCACCGTCAGCACGGGCGCGCCCGTCGGGTCGCAGAGGCGGGCCGTGTACTCGTCGGCTCCGCTCCGGGTCATGGTGACGCGCAGTGCGGTGGCGCCGATGGCGTGCCGGGTCACGCCGGACCAGGCGAACGGCAGCAGGGTTGCGCCATCCTCGCGGAGGAGACCGGTGGTGCCGAGCCCGTGCAGCGCGGCGTCGTAGAGGACGGCCTGCGGCCCTTCGGGCAGCTCGACCTCCGCGTACACGGTGTCTCCCTCGCGCCAGGCGGCGCGCAAGCCCTGGAAGGCGGGGCCGTAGGAGAGTCCGGCGGCGGCGAGTGAGTCGTAGACGGGTGGGGTGGCCGTGCCCGTGGGGTGCCAGGGGTCTTCTGTTCCGGGGGCGTCCTCGGGTGTGCGGGCCTGCTCCAGGGTGCCGACGGCGTGTGTGGTCCAGTGTGCTCCGGAATCGCCGTCGGGACGGCTGTGGATCTCGACTGTCCGACCGGCCACGGTCATCTGGATCTGGACGCCGCCGTGTTCGGGCAGGACCAGGGGCTCGCGCAGGGTCAGCTCGGCGAGCTCCGGCAGCCCCGTATCGGCTCCCGCGTGGAGGGCGAGATCGACCAGGGCAGTTCCGGGCAGCACCTTCCGGCCGTGGACGACGTGGTCGGCCAGCCAGGGGTGGGTGGCGAGGCCGACGACGCCGGTCCAGACCTGTCGGCCGTCGCCCGCCAGGGGTACGAAGGCGCTCAGCAGCGGATGGCCGGCCGTGACCAGGCCGGCGGCGGCCAGTGTGGTGGTGGAGGAGGTCTGGGAGGTCCAGTAGCGGGTGTGCTGGAAGGCGTAGGAGGGCAGTTCGAGGGGGCGGGGGGTGCGCGTTCCGGTGGCGGCCGTCCAGTCCAGTGGCACGCCGCGGGTCCACAGCACCGCGGCGGCGTGGGCGGATGCGGTGTCGTCCTGGCCGCGGCGCATCAGGGGTACGGCGACAGCCTCTTCCAGAAGCGCCGGGACGAGGGCGGACAGGACACCGTCGGGGCCGAGTTCCAGGAAGGTTCGTACCTCGTGAGCCTGGTGGACCGCGTCGGCGAAGCGGACGGGTTCGCGGATCTGCCCCACCCAGTAGGCAGGGGTGTCGATCGCCCCCGGGGCCGTGGTCAGAACCGGGATCTGCGGGGGGTGATACGTCAACGACTCGGCGACCGTGGCGAACTCGGCCAGCATCGGCTCCATCAGACGGGAGTGGAAGGCGTGCGAGACCGCCAGCCGTTTCACCCGCACACCGCTCGCCCGAAGCCGCTCCTCCAGGCCGGTGACCGCTTCCGCGTCACCCGAC
>NTHE01000144.1 GCA_002551355.1 Streptomyces sp. man185
GGTACGCGAAACCGTCCGCTTCGCCGACGGCCTCCACGAAGCGACCGAACGCGGCGTCACCCGCTTCGTCGAGGTCGGCCCCGACGGCGTGCTCTGCGCCCTGGCACAACAAAGCCTCCCCGAAGCCGTGTTCGCCCCCGTACTCCGCCGCGACCGGAACGAACACGAAACCGCCCTGACCGCCCTCGGCCGCCTCTGGGCCACCGGCTCCGACATCGACTGGCCCGCCCTACTGCCCACCGGCCGCCCCACCGCGCTGCCCACCTACGCCTTCCAGCGGGAACGCTACTGGCCACAGCCACAGACCACGACCCACCCGGCCACACCCGCCGACGCCGACGAAACACGCTTCTGGGCCGCCGTCGACCGCGCGGACCTGACCGAACTCGCCGACACCATCAACCTGCCCGACGCATCCCCCCACCTGAACGCCGTGATCCCCGCGCTCTCCCAGTGGCGGCGCTCCCGCCACCAGGAATCAGTGATCGGATCCTGGCGCTACCGCGTCACCTGGACCCCGCTCAACCACCTCACCAGCACCACCCCCACACTCTCCGGCACCTGGCTCGTCGCAGCCGCCCCGGCCGACGCCGAACAAGCCGCCCGCCTCACCGACGCACTGCGCACCGCCGGCGCCGACGCCACCCTGCTGAACCGCGAAACCGGCCGACAGGAACCAGACGCCCTCGCCGACGTCACCGGAGTCATCGCCCTGGCCCCGTCCACCGACACGGTCACCGAATCGGTCGCACTGCTCCAACACCTCGACGACACGCACCCGGACGCACCCCTGTGGATGCTCACCAGCGGAGCAGTGTCGATCGGCCGCTCCGACCCACAGCGCCACATCGCCCAAGCACAGGCCTGGGGACTCGGCCGCGTCGCCGCACTCGAACAGCCCCACCGCTGGGGCGGCCTGATCGACCTCCCGGCCGAACTCGACGACCGCGCCACCCGCATCCTGCTGTCCGTACTGGCCCACGGCACCGACGAGGACCAGATCGCCGTACGCACCTCCGGCGCCTACGGCCGCCGCCTGGCCCGCGCCACCACCGGCGAACCCACCACCCCCTACACACCCACCGGAACCATCGTCATCACCGGCGGCACCGGAGCCCTCGGCACCCACGTGGCCCGCTGGCTCGCCGAACGAGGCGCACCACACCTGCTGCTCCTGGGACGCCGAGGCCCCGACACCCCCGGCGCCACCGGCCTCACCGACGAACTCGCCGCCCACGGCACCCAGGTCACCATCGCCGCCTGCGACGTCACCGACCGCACAGCACTGGCAGCCGTCCTGGACACCATCCCCGCACAACACCCCCTGACCGGCATCGTGCACGCGGCCGGCGCCGGACAGGCCGTACCGCTCGCCGACACCGACGAAACCGAGATCACCCGCGTCCTGGACGCCAAGACCACCGGCGCCACCCACCTCGACGAACTGACCCGGACAACCGACCTGGACCTCTTCGTCGTCTTCTCCTCCATCGCCGCCACCTGGGGCAGCGGCGGACAAGGCGTCTACGCCGCCGCCAACGCCCACCTCGACGCACTCGTCGAACACCGCCGCGCACACGGACACCGCGGCACCTCCGTGGCCTGGGGCCCGTGGGAAGGCGACGGCATGGCCGCACAGGACGGAGCCGAGGCATACCTCCACCGCCACGGCCTCAACGCCATGGCACCGGACCTCGCCATCCGCGCCCTCCAACGCGCCGTGGAACTCGACGAGAGCTGTGTCACCGTCGCCGACGTCGACTGGCAGCGCTTCGCCCCCGCCTTCACCTCCGGCCGCAACAGCGCACTGCTCACCGACCTGCCCGAAGCCACCACAGCCCTGGCCCCGACCCCCACCACCCCCACCGACCGGAGCTCGACCTTCCGCGACGAACTGACCGCGGCACCCCAGAGCCGCCGCCACGGCATGCTCCTCGACCTGATCCGGGCCCGCACCGCCCTCTCCCTCGGCCACACCTCCCCGGAAGCAATCGAACCGGAACGCTCCTTCCGCGACCTCGGCTTCGACTCGCTCACCGCCGTCGAACTACGCAACCTCCTCGGCACCGACACCGGACTCGCCCTGCCGGCCACCCTGGTCTTCGACCACCCCAACCCCACCGCACTGGCCGAACACCTCGCCGCCGAACTCCTCGAACACACCACCCCGGCCACCCAGCCCACCACCACCGCTGCCGGCGCCGTGGACGACGCCATCGCGATCGTCGGCATGAGCGCCCGCTACCCCGGCGGAGTACGCAACGCCGAGCAACTCTGGGACCTCGTCGCCCACGGCATCGACGGCATCGCCGAGTTCCCCACCGACCGTGAATGGCCCAGCGACGTCGTGACCGGCGCCGCCGCACGCGGCGGATTCGTCGACGACGCCACACAGTTCGACGCCGCACTCTTCGGCATCAGCCCCCGCGAAGCCCTCGCCATGGACCCCCAGCAGCGGCTGCTCCTCGAAGCCTCCTGGGAAGCGTTCGAATCGGCCGGACTCAACCCGCGCTCGCTGCGCGGCCGCCCCGTCGGCGTCTTCGCCGGCGCCTCCGCCTCCGGATACGGAGGCCCGGGCGACGACCTCGAAGGCGCCGACGGATACCGCCTGGCCGGCACCGCCAACAGCGTGATCTCCGGCCGCGTGGCCTACACCTTCGGCCTCGAAGGACCGGCGGTCACCGTCGACACCGCCTGCTCCTCGTCCCTGGTGGCCCTGCACTGGGCGGCACAGGCACTGCGCAACGGTGAATGCGAGATGGCACTCGCCGGCGGCGTGACCGTCATGGTGTCACCCGCTGCGTTCGCCGAATTCGCCCGCCAGGACGGACTGGCCTCCGACGGACGCTGCAAGTCCTTCGCCGGCGGCGCGGACGGCACCGGCTGGGGAGAAGGCGTAGGCGTCCTGGTCCTGGAGCGGCTCTCCGACGCCCGCCGCAACGGCCACGAGGTCCTCGCGGTGGTGCGCGGCAGCGCGGTCAACCAGGACGGCGCCTCCAACGGCCTCACCGCCCCCAACGGCCCCGCCCAACAACGCGTCATCCGCCAGGCGCTGGCCACCGCGGGCCTGACCCCGAACGACGTCGACGCCGTCGAGGCACACGGCACCGGAACCCGCCTGGGCGACCCCATCGAGGCCCAGGCACTCCTGGCGACCTACGGCCAGGACCGGGACGAGAACCACCCGCTCTGGCTGGGCTCCATCAAGTCCAACATCGGCCACACCCAAGCGGCCTCGGGCGTCGCCGGCGTGATCAAGATGGTCATGGCCATGCGACACGGCACACTCCCCGCGACCCTCCACGTGGACGAACCCACCCCACACGTCGACTGGACCACCGGCGCGGTGAAACTGCTCAACCACGCCCGCCCCTGGACAACCACCGACCGGCCCCGCCGGGCCGGAGTGTCCTCGTTCGGCATCAGCGGCACCAACGCCCACATCGTCCTGGAGAACGCCCCGACACCCGACGACCAGGCGCCCGCACCCGCACGCACCCCACGCCCCCTGGGCTGGACACTGTCCGCGAAGACCGCCGACGCCCTGCGCGCCCAGGCCGCACGACTGCGCGGACTCATGACCCAGCACCACACCGACCCGCAGGACGTCGCCTGGTCACTGGCCACCACCCGCGCCGCCCTGGACCACCGCGCGGTGGTCATCGGCACCGAACGCGACGAACTCCTCGCCGGACTGACCGCACTGGCCGACGGCTCGACCACCCCCCACACCCACGCCGCGGAAGCGACCCAGGGACGTACCGCGTTCCTCTTCACCGGTCAGGGTGCACAGCGTGCGGGTATGGGGCGGGGACTGTACGAGGCGTTTCCCGTGTACGCCGATGCTTTCGACGCGGTCTGCGCGGAGCTGGAACCGCACCTGGAACGTCCGGTGCGCGATGTCGTTTTCGATGGTGACGGGCTCGATGAGACCGTGTGGGCGCAGGCCGGGCTGTTCGCTGTCGAGGTTGCGGTGTTCCGGCTGCTGGAGTCCTGGGGTGTGGTCCCGGACGTGTTGCTGGGGCACTCGGTCGGTGAGATCGCGGCGGCCCACTGCGCCGGGGTGTTCTCACTCCCCGACGCCTGCGAACTGGTCGCCGCACGCGGCCGCCTGATGCAGGCGCTGCCCGCGGGTGGGGCCATGCTCGCGGTGGAAGCCACCGAGGCCGAGGCCGTCGCGGCGGTCGAGGGCCGCCTGGACATCGCGGCGGTGAACGGACCGACCTCGGTGGTGGTCTCCGGAGACACCGAGACCGTCGAGGAGTTCGCCGCGACCTGGTCGGCACAAGGCCGCAGGACCAGCCGCCTCACCGTGTCCCACGCCTTCCACTCGGCCCTGATG
>NTHE01000145.1 GCA_002551355.1 Streptomyces sp. man185
ACAGCGCCACCTCCACAGCGAACAAACCCGCCTGCGCGAACACCGTCCGCTCCAGCAGACCGGCATCCTCCCCGAACACCACCCCACGCAACGGCCGGCCCACATCCACCCGGGCGCACACCGCGTCGAAAGCATCCGCGAAGACTCCGAACGCCTCGTACAGCTCACGGCCCATCCCCAGCCGCTGCGACCCCTGACCCGAGAACAACAGCGCCAGGCGGCCGGGTTCGGCGGCGTCCCGGACTGTCGAGCGGCCGGCCTCGGCGAGGTCGGAGAGTTCGGTGAGCAGGGCCTCGCGGTCGTGTCCTACGGCCACGCCGCGGTGTTCCAGGTGGGCCCGGCCGCCTGCCAGGGAGGCCGCCACGTCGAGCGGGTGGAGCGTGTCGTCCCGCGTGACCCGTGCGGCCAGCCGGACGGCCTGTTCCCGCAGGGCCTGCGGGCTGCGGGCCGAGAGTACCCACGGAATCAGGGGTGGCGTCGCCCGCTGTGCAGGGCTCTCGGGGCTGTTTGTCGGAGTGGGGGCGTGCTCCAGCACCACGTGCGCGTTGGTGCCGCTGATGCCGAAGGAAGACACCCCTGCGCGGCGCGGGCGGTCCAGCTCCGGCCAGGGGCGGTCCTCGGTGAGCAGTTTCACCGCGCCCGTCGTCCAGTCGACCTCGGGCGTGGGCTCGGTCACGTGCAGGGTGCGGGGCAGCACGCCGTGCCGCAGTGCCATGACCGTCTTGATGATGCCGCCGACGCCGGCCGCCGCCTGGGTGTGGCCGATGTTGGACTTCAGCGACCCCAGCCACAGCGGGCGGTCCGCGTCCCGGTCCTGCCCGTACGTGGCCAGCAGCGCCTGTGCCTCGATCGGGTCGCCCAGCCGTGTGCCGGTGCCGTGGGCCTCCACCAGGTCCACCTCGTGCGGCTCCAGACCGGCCGTCGTCAGCGCCGCCCGGATCACCCGTTGTTGGGAGGGGCCGTTCGGTGCGGTCAATCCGTTGGAGGCGCCGTCGGAGTTCACCGCGGAGCCACGTACCACCGCCAGTACCTCGTGCCGGTTGCGGCGCGCGTCGGAGAGCCGTTCCACCAGCAGCAGCCCGACGCCCTCGCCCCAGCCGGTGCCGTCCGCGTCGGCGGAGAACGCCCGGCAGCGGCCGT
Organism: Streptomyces sp. man185; assembly: GCA_002551355.1. Taxonomy (GTDB): domain Bacteria; phylum Actinomycetota; class Actinomycetes; order Streptomycetales; family Streptomycetaceae; genus Streptomyces. The sequence goes on from NTHE01000145.1 coordinate 1,141, forward strand.
CGGAGGCCAGGCCGTCCTGTCTGGCGAACTCGGAGAAGACTCCGGGGCTGGTCATCACCGCGGCTCCGCCGACGACGGCCATGGTGCACTCGCCGGCGCGCAGCGACTGGGCCGCGAGGTGCAGCGCCACCAGGGACGAGGAGCAGGCGGTGTCCACGGTCAGCGTCGGGCCCTCCAGCCCGAAGACGTAGGCCACCCGGCCGGACAGTACGCCGCCCGACATTCCGGTGAGCAGGTGCCCTTCGGAGCCGGGGACGGTGAGGCCCACTCCGTAACCGGACGGTGAGGCGCCGATGAAGACGCCGGTGGGGGTCGAGCGCACGGCGTGCGGGCCCAGTCCGGCGCGCTCGAACAGTTCCCAGGAGGTCTCCAGCAGCAGCCGTTGCTGCGGGTCCATCGCCATGGCCTCGCGCGGCGAGATGCCGAACAGGTCGGCGTCGAAGGAGGTGGCGGTGTGTACGAAGCCTCCGACGCGGGTGTAGGGGTCGCCGGGCCCCCTGTCGTCGGTCGGCCACCCGCGGTCGGAGGGGAAGCCGCCGACCGCGTCGATGCCTTCGGTGACCAGCCGCCACAGTTCCTCCGGGGAGGTGGCGCCGCCCGGATAGCGGCATGCCATGCCGACGATCGCCAGGGGTTCGTCGGACACCTCGGCTGTCGTGACCGTTTCACGGTCGTCGCCGCTGACCAGCGAGAGGATGTGGCGGGAGACGTCCGCAGGGGTCGGGTGGTCGAAGACCAGCGTCGTGGGCAGGCGCAGGTCGAGAGCGCCTGCCACCCGGTTGCGGACGGCCACGGCGGTGAGGGAGTCCACGCCCAGGTCCTTGAACGGGCGTTCGGCGTCGACCGGTTCGGAGTAGCCGAGGACCGCTGCGGTCTCCCGGCGGACCAGGTCGAGGACGGTGCGGGCCCACTCCGCCTGCGGCAGCCCGGCCAGCAGGGTCCGCACGGCCGTGGCTCCGTCCTCGGCGGCCGGTTCTCCGGCCAGGGCCTCGGTGGCCTCGGGCAGGGCGGAGAGCAGCGGGCTGGGCCGGCGGCTGGTGAAGGCGGGGGTGAAGCGTGCCCAGTCGATGTCCGCGACGACCACGCAGGTGTCGTCGGTGTCGATCGCGCGTTCCAGTGCGGTGACGCACAGTTCCGGCGGCATGGGTCGCAGGCCCCGGCGCTTCAGGTACTCGTCGGCGCCGTCCCGGGCGGCCATGCCGATCTGTGCCCAGGAGCCCCAGGCCACGGCGGTGCCGGTCCGGCCGGCGGCCCGGCGGGCCGTGGCGAGGGCGTCGAGGTGGGCGTTGGCGGCGGCGTAGGCGGCCTGACCGGCGCTTCCCCACACTCCGGCGATCGAGGAGAACAGTACGAACAGTTCGGCGTCGGGGAGGAGTGCGTCGAGGTGTTCGGCCCCGACGGCCTTGGCCCGCAGTCCTTCGGCCAGGACGGGTACGGATGTGGAGTCGAGCGGTAGGGCCGGATCGGTTCCGGCCGCGTGCACGACTCCGGTGACCGGGTGCTCGGCGAGCAGGGCGGCCAGTGCGTCGCGGTCGGCGGCGTCGCATGCGAGGGCGACGGCGGTGGCACCCAGATCGGCGAGTTCGGCGACCAGTTCGGCGGCGCCGGGCGCGTCGGGTCCCCTCCTGCTGGTCAGTACCAGCTTGCGGGTGCCCCGGCGGGCGAGCATACGGGCGGTCTCGGCGCCCAGCGCGCCGGTGCCACCGGTGATCAGCACCGCTTCGGGTGCCGCTCTGGCGGGCAGCGGGCCGGTGGCCGGGGCGTGGAGCAGGCGGCGCAGGTAGATGCCTTCGGGCCGTACGGCGACCTGGTCGTCGGCTGCGGTGAGCACGGCGGCGAGTCGGGCCATGGCACGGGGCTCGGGGTCGGCGGGCAGGTCGATCAGTCCGCCCCACCGCTCGGGGTGTTCGAGCGCGGCCACCTGGCCCAGTGCCCAGAGCCGGGCGGCGGCGGGGTCGAGGATCCGGTCGGCGCGGTTCGTGGCGACAGCGCCGGTCGTCACGCACCACAGGGGGGCGGTGACCTCGGCGTCGGCCAGTGCCTGGATGACCGTGAGGGTCGCGCCGAGGCCGACGGACACGTGCCCGTCCTCGGGGTGGGGGCGGCGGTCGTCGGCGAGGAGCGAGAGGACTCCGGTGACCGTTTCGGCCTCCTCGGTTCCTTCGGCGGCGTGGCGCAGGAGTTCGCTGAGCCCCCATCGGTCGAGGGCGTCGTCGGGAACCGTGACGTCGATCGGTTGCGCGCCCGCCTGCCGCAGCGCCCGGGCGCAGCGTTCGGCCTGGCCGGTGTCGACGCCCTTGGTGTGCAGCAGGAGCCAGCGTCCGTCGAGGATGCCGGGCGGGGTGCGGTCGGCGGGCTGCCAGGTGACGTGGTAGCGCCAGGAGTTGACGGTGGTGTGTTCGGCGCGGTTCCGGCGCCATCCCGCGAGGGCGGGCAGGACGGTGTCCAGGCCGTCACCGGAGTCCAGGCGCAGGGTGTCGGCCACCTGTTCGTGGTCGAGCCTGTCGACGGCTTCCCAGAAGTCCGCCTCGGCCGGGTCGGTGTCCGTGGTGCTGGTGGTGTGTGCGGCCTGGGGTGGGTCGGTCATCCAGTAGTGGGCGCGCTGGAAGGCGTAGGTGGGCAGGTCGACGGGGTCGGCCTTGGGCAGCACCTGCGCCCAGTTGACGGGGAGGCCGTGGACGTGTGCCTCGGCCAGCGCGGTCATCCACCGCTCAGGTCCGCCCTCGCCCCGACGCAACGTGCCCAGCACCGTCCC
>NTHE01000146.1 GCA_002551355.1 Streptomyces sp. man185
CGACGCCGTCGTCCTCCATGCCCTGCACGTGCGCGTGGTCGACCGCGCCGCGCCGCTGCCGTGGAACGCGTACCGGATGGACAACGGCTGTGGCGGCGCCGTCACCCCGCGCCACTTCGCCGTGAACCTCGACCGGCCACGCCCGCTCGCAAGGCCCCTCGACGGCTGCTCGGGAAGGTCCATGAACGCGAGGGCCGCGAGGCCGAGCCCACGGCGGGGATCATCGACGCGCAGTCGGTGCGGGCCACCGCAGCGCTGGCCGATTCCTTCCAGCGCTTCTTCGCCGTCACCCTCCCCTCACTCCTCATGTGGGGTCATCTTTGACGTCGGTCCCTAACCGACCAGGCGACGACGCCAGTCCAAGGGGGTGACGGTGATGGCCCGGCCGGGGGCACGGTCCCACTCGGCGTGGAGGCCGACTGCTTCGAGGGCAGCCACGACCTCGTGGCCGATTGCTGCAGCGGTCTCCGACGAGCCGTCAAAGCCGCCGTAAAGGAGCATCAGTCCGTGGCCGGCTGCGGCGGAATCCGTGCACTGGGTGTGGAAATAGACGAAGCCGCGGGCGTCGGGTTCGCCTTCACCGCCGATCTCGGACAGGCCGCAGCTACGGCAGCAGGTGAAGTTCTCGCGGGAGGTGATACCGGCCTCCTGCAGGACGGTGAACGCGCGAGTGAGCCGCTCAGGGTCAGTCTCGCCCTGCCATGCGGCTTGCTCCGCGACCCGCTCCAGCCACATCCGGTTGGCCAGCGCCTCCGCCTGCTCGCGCGAGACGGGCCGACGATCCTTGGTTACCAAGTACTCCTCAGCAACCTCGGCCAGTTCGGCGCGGCAGGCGTAGCCGCCGACCAGCGCCTCGCGGACGCGCTTCTCCAACTCCTCGCGCTCCTCTTCGTCGAGCTCGAGCGGCGGCACCTCACGGGCGGGGCCCATGTCCAGCAGCGACCAAGCCAGACCACCGTCCCAACCGGCCGAATGGCGGGCCCAGCCCGTAATCGCCGCAATCACGGCCTCAGGCCCGTCGGCCATCGCCCGGAAGTGCCGTTCAACAGCACCATCGCGGTACTCCAGCGTGTAGTCGCCACCGGTCTCATGCCAGACCTGGGCGAAGACGTCAGGCAGGTCGGGTATTCGCTGGACCACCAGGAACCGGTCACCATGACCACCAATCCGCCGGACCAACCCAGCCAGCTCCTCGGCGGACACACGGACCTGCCGCTCCCAGTTCTCTGTCTTCACCACGATCTCGAGCATGCGCAGACTCTGACACACCCCTGCAGACCCCCCGGTCCCCGACCGGCCCTGATCCTGGATGGTCTATCCGAGGATTGACGACAGTCCCTAGCTGGAAGGCCATCAGAATTGGTCCTTACCTGTCGGGGCAGACGGGCAACATGAGCGACAACACCATCTCGACCACAGCCGAACTGCACGGCGGACCACTGGATGGGCAAACCACCAACGACGGCTGTACCTTCCCGGGCGGCAGCAGCATCTATGCACCAGACACCCACGGCCGCTGGGTATGGCAGGACGACCAGCCATCAGATATCCCGTGACCCCGCATCCGCTCAGGTCCGGAAGCCTGCTCGGTGGCGCACAGCCGCGCTGCTGTACATAGACTTGGCCCAAGCTGCCCAGAAGAAACCGAAACACTGGTCACCTGATGCCCATGTCCGTACGACTGCCCGCCGCGCGGAGCGGTCGTGGCGAGAGCCGTCCGATCTCAACCGTCGCCCGGGAGGTAGCGCATGAGCCGCAGCCGTCAGGCCGGCCTGCTGGCCCGGCACCTGGCCGAGGTCACCGGCGTCGAGGTAGGGCTGTACTACGACACCGGCGCCCGTTGGATCGCGATGTGGGCGGACGGGCCCCTGCAGGAGGAGATGCGCGCCCATCTCGACACCGCCCTCGCTGAGCACCACTACGTCGACATGCGCGACCGCAAGATCGACTGCCACCGCTCGATCTCGCAACGGGCCTGGGCCGCGCGGGCCATCGCCTCCCGCCGGGAGGGCACCCTGGGCCCCGCGATCGCCGATGGCGCGGCCCACCGCCGGTCGCTGGGTGTGGGGATGCCCCGCCCGGGCGTCCAGGGCCCGACGCACACGCACGAGTACTACGCCCTGTTGCGGCACGTCGATGACCTGTGCAGGGAGACCTCGTACCCGGAGCGGGCGAGCACGCCCGAGGACGAGCCGCTCGTCCAGCAGCTGCTCGCAGCCGGTACCCGGGACCGCGCGAACACCGGCAGGCCGACCTTGAGCGAATACGATATGGCCACGGAGCTGCTCGCCGCCGAGCAGGCCCCTGACGGGGACTGACCGCCCAAGCTCGCCGTCGTCCGGACCCGGAGGAGAATCGGGCCCTGCTCACCACCGTCGCGCTGACCGCGCGCTCTGCCGAGCTGGTGAGGGCTGACGACACCGAGGCACAGAGGGCGGTTGTGTTTCACTCAGCCTCGCGGCAGATCCCCGGCAGCCTTATCCAGATACCGGAGCTCGGTGGAGTCGAGACCTGAGATCTCGGCGACCTCCTCGACCGGCTCTCCCTCGCGGACCGCGGCCACGGCTTCGAGCTCCACATCTGCACGCGCCGCGTCAGCGGCTGCCTCGGCGGTGCGCTGACGCTGGGCAGCCAACTCAACGGAGGAAATCTTGTCCATGGGCCCCATTTTTCCACAGGCGTGAGTTGGTCACGAACAGGGAGCCACTCAGATATCCTCGGATCTGATGAATGCAGTGAACTCCCCTGTGCATGTCCGGGCATGACTTTCGGGCAGCGATGCCGCCTACCCCCGTTCTGTTCTTCGCGGTCCTGCAAGAGGGCCGCTGGGCTCCGGGCCCGGCATGACTGTGTCCGTGTCGAAGGCATGACCTGGGGGTGGAGTCACCGGGTCCGGGGGGCGTCGGAGACGCTGATCAGAGGTCCGGCCACCGTCCGGTCCGGCGCAGTGCCGGGCAGCTCGCGGGCGGCAGGTCTGCATAACGTGGATGCGCGAGCACGACACCCCGAGCCAAGGCTGGCACTCTCAACACCTCGGAAAGGTAAGAGAGGGCGGGAAGCATAGGCTGATGGAGCGACGGCCCCCGTCCCGGTGACCCCGACGCGACAGTCGGTGTACGCACGCCCCGGCCACTGTTGACTTGTTGGAGTCGTGTTTGGGGCGTCGTACTCAGAGGTAGTTTTCATCCATGCCGCCCGGATATGCGCCTATTCTCGGGTGCAAGATTGTGGTGATCGTGAGGTAGCTGCTGGGCTTTGGGGCTTGTGAGTTGGATGGGGTGGCGGGAGGGNCCGCCCGGATATGCGCCTATTCTCGGGTGCAAGATTGTGGTGATCGTGAGGTAGCTGCTGGGCTTTGGGGCTTGTGAGTTGGATGGGGTGGCGGGAGGGACAGGCTGGCGCCTGTTCCTGTCTCATCCCAGGACGCCCGGTCTTCGCGCGCGTGTGCTTCCGCCATCGCTGCTGTGCGCCTGGGCGCACTCGGTCTGCGGCGGTACGCCGAAAGCATGACGAAGCGACGTCCGTGTCCGAGCGATCTGTCCGATGCACGCTGGGAGTTGATCGAGCCGGTTCTCACTGCCTGGCGCTTCGAGCGTCGTGGCCGGGCCCTGGATTTCGGCCGGCCGCCCGAGCACGACCTGCGCGACATCATGGACGCGATCTCGTACGTGCACCGGACCGGGGTCCAGTGGCGCTTCCTCCCGCACGACTTCCCGCACTGGAACACCGTCTACGGCTACTTCGCCCAATGGGCCGATGAGGGCGTGTTCGCCCAGCTCAACGGCCTTCTCCGGCAGCTCTTACGGGA
>NTHE01000147.1 GCA_002551355.1 Streptomyces sp. man185
CGGAGTTGACCGCGCTGCCGCGGACGACCGCCAGCACCCGGTGCCCGTTGCGGCGCGCGTCGGAGAGCCGCTCCACCAGCAGCACACCGACGCCCTCGCTCCAGCCGGTGCCGTCGGCGGCGGCGGCGAACGCCTTGCAGCGGCCGTCACGTGCCAGACCGCGCTGCCTGCTGAATTCGACGAAGGCGGCCGGGGTGGCCATGACGGTGACTCCGCCCGCCAGGGCCATCGAGCACTCGCCGGCCTGCAGCGCGCGTACGGCCAGGTGCAGCGCCACCAGGGACGACGAGCACGCCGTGTCCACCGTGACCGCGGGCCCCTCGAAGCCGAAGCTGTACGCCACCCGGCCGCAGAGCACGCTGGTCGCGGTACCGGTCAGCGCATAACCCGCCGCCTCCTCGGCGACGGGGACGCCGATGCCGTAGCCGGAGGTACCGGCTCCGACGTACACGCCGACCGGACTGCCCTTGACTCCCTTCGGGTCGATCCCGGCTCGCTCGAACGCCTCCCAGGAGGCCTCCAGGAGCAGGCGCTGCTGCGGGTCCATCCCGGCGGCCTCGCGGGGCGAGATGCTGAAGAAGTCCGCGTCGAAGCGTCCCGCGTCGTGGACGAAGCCGCCCTGCCGGGAGTAGGAGGTGCCCTCGCCCCGGGAGTCCGGGTCGTACAGGGAACCGAGGTCCCAGCCACGGTCGGCGGGGAACTCGCTGATGCCTTCTCCTCCGGCGGACACCAGGTCCCAGAGCGACTCGGGCGAGTCGATCCCGCCGGGCAGCCGGCAGGCCATCCCGACGATGGCGATCGGTTCGTGCGCGGCGACGACCAGCTCTTGGTTGCGGGTTTTGAGCCGCTCGTTCTCCTTGATCAGGGTGCGCAGGGCTTCGACGTAACGTTCGTCGGCGGACGCCGCCATGGTCAGTGCTCCCCGTCGTTGGCTTCGACGAGCTTCAGCAGTGCCTCGCCGTCCAGTTCGTCCACCGCGTGCGCGGTCGGCTCTCCCACGTCGTCAGTCTTCTTTCCCGCCAGTCTCAGCAGGGGTTCGAGCAGTCCGGCCTCCCGGAGCCGGACCGTCGGTACGGTGGCCAGGGCGGCGCGAACGCGCTGTTCCTCGTCCGCCTCGCCCTCGTCGCTGTCCGGGGCGATGCCGCACTCTTCGAGAAGGTGCTCGGCGAGTTCGGCGGGCGTCGGGTAGTCGAAGACCACCGTGGCGGTCAGTGGCAGGCCGCTGAGCGCGGTGAGCCGGTTGCGCATCTCCACGGAGGTGAGCGAGTCGAAGCCGAGGTCCCGGAAGGCCAGGTCGGGTTTGATGTCTCCGCCGTGCGCGTGTCCGAGCACCAGTGCGGTCTGTGCCCGTACCAGTTCCAGGACGGTGTCGGACCACTCGTACCGCGGCAGGGCGAGAAGGTCGGTGCGCAGGTCGCCGGGTGCTGCGGCCTCCTCCGCCCCGTGGGAGGCTGCGCCGCCCTCCAGCCGGGCCAGCAGGGAGCTGGGCCTGGAGGAGGTGAACGTCCGCGCGAACACCGGCCAGTCGATGTCGGCCACCGTGACCGAGGCGGCCGTGTCCGCGACGGCGTCGGCCATGGCGGCGAGCGCCTGGTCCGGATCCATCATCAGGACTCCCCGGCGGGCGAGTTCGGTGTCCGCGCCCTCGGCCATGCCCTCTCCGCCCCAAGCGCCGAAGGCGACGCAGGTCGCGGGTGCCCCACGGGCCGCCCGCCGCAGGGCCAGGTTCTCCAGCCGGGCGTTGGCGGCGGCGTACGCGGCCTGTCCGGCGCCGCCCCAGACGGCGGCGACCGACCCGAACAGCACGAAGGCATCGAGGTCGCCGCAGAGTTCGTCCAGGTTCTCGGCGCCGGCTGCCTTTCCCGCCTGGGCCGCCGTCAGGTCCTCCTCGGTGAGTTCGGACAGCCTTCCCAGGCCGCCGACGCCCGCGGCGTGCACCACGGCGTTCGGCGAGTACTCGGCCAGCATCGCGGCGACGGCGTCCCGGTCGGCGAGGTCGCAGGAGACCACCGCGGTCTCCGCCCCCAGCTCCGTCAGCTCCGTGACCAGTTCGCCGGCGCCCGGGGCGGCGGCACCGCGCCGGCCGGCCAGTACCAGTCGTGTGGCACCGCCGAGGGCGGCCCACCGGGCGATGCGGGAGCCGAGCGCACCCGTTCCGCCGGTGATCAGCAGCGTGCCCCGGGGGCGCCAGGGTGTGGTGGTGACCGCAGGGGCGGTGACCAGCCGTCGTGCGAGCGGTACGTCCCGGAGGGCGACCTGGTCCTCGGCGGTGACCCCGGAGAGGACCGCGACCAGCGAGGCGTCGCTGACCCCGGTCATGGGCAGGTCGATCAATCCTCCCCACAGATAGGGGTGTTCCAGCGCCGCCACCCGGCCCAGCGCCCACAGGGCGTGGCCGCCCTTCCCGGGTGGTTCCTCGCCGGGTAGACCCACGGCGCCACGGGTGGCGCACCACAGACGGGTGTCGGTGTCGGCCAACGTCTGGACGAGGGTGAGTGCGGTGGTCACGGCGGTGTCCTCGGCCAGTCCGAGGAGTGACAGCACTCCCGCCCAGCGGCGGCCGGAGGAGGAATGCTCCACCGGTTGGCAAAGTTCGGCCGCCGCGTCAGCTGGGTCGACCACCCGGACGATCGGGGTTCCGCCGCTGCGGCGGATCGCCTCGGCGCAGTCGGCGGCGGTCGCCTCGTGTTCGGGGTGGGCCAGCACCAGCCAGTTGCCCACAAGAACCGGGTCCACCGGGACGGAGACGGGTTGCCATTCCTCGCGGTATCGCAGGCCTTGGGAGGAGTAGAGGGCGTGCCAGCCCGTGAGTTTCGCCAGCGTGTCGTCGAGCTGTTCCCGGTCCTCGGCGTGGTGCATGCTGAGGAGTCCGGCAACGGCGTCCGGGTCGCCACCGCGCACTGCGGCCCAGAAGGCGTCGTCGGCGCCCTGTCCGTCGGCGGTGTCTCCGGACGCGGGCAGGGGCCAGTACCTCTGGTGCTGGAAGGCGTAGGTGGGCAGGTCCACGACGTGACCGCCGAGGGAGCCGAGGACCTCGCCCCAGTCGAACAGCATCCCGGCGACGTGCGCTCCGGCGACCCCGGCGAACAGAGCCTTCACACCGTCACTGCCCGAACGCTGCAACGGCACAACCGTCACCTCGGAGTGCTNGCATCCCGGCGACGTGCGCTCCGGCGACCCCGGCGAACAGAGCCTTCACACCGTCACTGCCCGAACGCTGCAACGGCACAACCGTCACCTCGGAGTGCTCAGCCAGACAGAGCCCCGCCTGCGCCGACAACACCGCGTCCGGACCCAGCTCCAAGAACCGCGTGACCCCGGTTCCATGAGCCTTGAGCACCGCATCCGCGAAACGCACCGGCTCACGGATCTGCCCCACCCAGTAGGCGGGGGTGTCGATCGCCCCCGGGGCCGTGGTCAGAACCGGGATCTGCGGGGGGTCGTACGTCAACGACTCGGCGACCGTGGTGAACTCGGCCAGCATCGGCTCCATCAAGTGGGAGTGGAAGGCGTGCGAGACCGCCAGGCGTTTCACCCGCACACCGCTCGCCCGAAGCTGCTCCTCCAGTGCGCCGATGGCTTCCGCGTCACCGGACACCGTCACCGAGGCGGGCCCGTTGACCGCCGCGAGATCCACC
>NTHE01000148.1 GCA_002551355.1 Streptomyces sp. man185
GCGCCCTGGTCTCGGCGCGCGGCAGGCTGATGGACGCGCTGCCCGCCGGCGGTGCGATGCTGGCCGTGGAACTGGCCGAGGACGCACTCGTCCTGCCGGGCGGGGTGGATCTCGCGGCGGTCAACGGGCCCGCCTCGGTGACGGTGTCGGGTGACGCGGAAGCCATCGGCGCACTGGAGGAGCGGCTTCGGGCGAGCGGTGTGCGGGTGAAACGCCTGGCGGTCTCGCACGCCTTCCACTCCCGTCTGATGGAGCCGATGCTGGCCGAGTTCACCACGGTCGCCGAGTCGTTGACGTACCGCCCCCCGCAGATCCCGGTTCTGACCACGGCCCCGGGGGCGATCGACACCCCTGCCTACTGGGTGGGGCAGATCCGTGAGCCGGTGCGTTTCGCGGATGCGGTGCTCAAGGCTCATGGAACCGGGGTCACGCGGTTCTTGGAGCTGGNAGCACTCCGAGGTGACGGTTGTGCCGTTGCAGCGTTCGGGCAGTGACGGTGTGAAGGCTCTGTTCGCCGGGGTCGCCGGAGCGCACGTCGCCGGGATGCGGTTCGACTGGGGCGAGGTCCTCGGCTCCCTCGGCGGTCACGTCGTGGACCTGCCCACCTACGCCTTCCAGCGTGAGCACTTCTGGGCAGTACAGCCTTCCCCCGAAGGGACCGGCCCAGCAGATTGGCGGTACGCGGTCACCTGGCAGCCTCTGCCGGAAGCCGAGCAGCCGGTACTGCGTGGGACCTGGCAGGTACTGGCAGACCCCGATGCGCCGGACCACGAAGTGGCCGCATGGTGCGCCGAAACGCTGCGTGCACACGGTGCCACCGTCGTCGTCGGCCGCACACCCGCTCCGGACATCGACGGGCTGATCCTCCCGCACGACCCCCGGCCGTACTCCGCCCACCCGGAGCTGTCCCTCGGGCTGGTCGCACTGCTCGCCGCGGTGCGCGGGGAGGGTGCCCCGGTGTGGGTACTCACCCGAGGCGCGGTCACCACCGGCCAGGAGGAGCCCGCCGCCGACCCAGGAGCGGCACAGTTGTGGGCGATGGGCAGGGCAGCCGCGCTGGAGAAGCCACACCGCTGGGGCGGCGCCGTCGACCTTCCGCAAGAACTCGACGGGAACGCCGGACGCAGACTGACGGCCGTGCTCACCGGCATGGGCGAGGACCAGGTGGCCATCCGTGCCGAGGGCGCCTTCGGCCGGAGACTGGCCCCGGCACCCGTGAGCCCGGCCGAGCCCTGGCGGCCGCGCGGCACCACCCTCATCACGGGCGGCACCGGCGCGCTCGGCGCCCATGTCGCCCGATGGCTCGCGGACCGCGGCGCCCCGCACCTGCTGCTGGCCGGCCGACGCGGCGCCGAAGCGCCGGGCATGACCGACCTCACCGCCGAACTCACCGCAGCGGGAGCCGAGGTCACGATCGCCGCCTGCGACGTCAGTGACCGCGCCGCCCTCGACGAGTTGCTGGCCGCGCACCCGCCCAGTGCCGTGGTGCATGCCGCCGGAAGCGGTGAGTACGGAACACTCGACGACGCCGGCGAAGCCGACATCGCCACCGTGCTGGCCGCCAAAGTCACCGGAGCCCTTAACCTCGACGACGCGCTCCGGGACGCGGATCTCGACGCCTTCGTGCTCTTCTCATCGGTCTCCGGCATCTGGGGCAGCGGCAGCCAGGCCGCCTACGGGGCGGCCAACGCCGCCCTGGACGCCATCGCCTCCCGTCGCGCCGCCCGGGGTCTGCCCGCCACCTCGGTGGCGTGGGGCCCTTGGCACGGCAGCGGTATGGCCGGCTCGGAGGAGACCACCGACTACCTGCGGCGTCGCGGACTGCGCACCATGGAACCGGCGAAAGCACTCGACGCTCTGGGCGCGGCGGTGGACGGCGGGGACGTCTGCGTGGTCGTGGCCGACGTGGAATGGGCACGTTTCATTCCGACCTTCACCGCCGCGCGGCCACAGCGACTCTTCGACGGGCTGCGCGTCGCCCCGCCGCAGAGCGGCCGGGAGGAACCGGCAGGGACGGCCGACACGAAGGCGGGTTCCGCGTTCGCGGCCCGCCTCGCCCCGCTCGGGGCAAAAGAGAGGCGGCGTGAACTGGTCGAACTGGTGCGTGCCCGCGTCGCCGTCGTACTCGGCCACCACGATGCCGATGCCGTCGATCCCCGCAGGGCCTTCAGGGACCTGGGCTTCGACTCGCTCACCGCTGTGGAACTGCGCAACCTCCTGGCCGAAGCCACCGGCTTCGGCCTGCCCGCCACCATCGTCTTCGACCACCCCACCCCCGCTGCGCTGGCCGACCACCTCGACGACCTCATTCTGGACGTGAACGGCGACCGGGGCGTGGTGGCCTCTGCCGCAGCCGACGAACCCATCGCCATCGTCGGCATGGCCTGCCGCTACCCGGGAGGCATCACCTCGCCGGGCGATTTGTGGCAGCTGGTAGCCGAGGGCCGCGACGGCATCACCGACTTCCCCGAAGACCGGGGCTGGGACACCGCACGTCTCTACGAACCCGACGGCAGTCCGGGCACCTCATACGTCCGTGAGGGCGGATTCCTCAACGACATCGCCGAGTTCGACGCCCGCTTCTTCGGCATCTCACCCCGCGAGGCGGTAGCCACCGACCCTCAGCAGCGTCTGATGCTTCAGGTCGCCTGGGAGGCCCTGGAGCACGCCGGCATCGATCCCGCCGTGCTGCGCGGCAGCGACACCGCCGTATTCGCGGGCACCAACGGACAGGACTACCCGGTACTGCTCGCCGGAGATCCCGAAGTCAGCGAGGGACACCAGGGCGCCGGCAACGCGGCTGCCGTGCTCTCCGGCCGCGTCGCGTACACCTTCGGCTTCGAGGGACCCACCCTCACAGTGGACACGGCGTGCTCGTCGTCCCTGGTGGCGCTGCACCTCGCCGTACGCGCGCTGCGGGCCGGCGAGTGCTCGATGGCCCTGGCGGGCGGGGTCACAGTGATGTCCACACCGACCGCCTTCGTGGAGTTCAGCCGACAGCTCGGACTGGCGGCCGACGGCCGCTGCAAGGCGTTCGCCGCCGCCGCCGACGGCACCGGCTGGGGCGAGGGCGTCGGTGTCCTGCTGGTGGAGCGGCTCTCCGACGCGCGCCGCAACGGGCACCGGGTGCTGGCGGTCGTCCGCGGCAGCGCGGTCAACTCCGACGGCGCCTCCAACGGCCTCACCGCCCCCAACGGACCCGCACAGCGACGCGTCATCCGCAGGGCCCTGGCCGACGCGGACCTGCGGCCCTCCGACATCGACGCGGTCGAAGCACACGGTACGGGCACGAGGCTGGGCGACCCGATCGAGGCGCAGGCGTTGCTCGCCACCTACGGCCAGGACCGCACCGAACCCCTCTACCTGGGCTCACTGAAGTCCAACATCGGCCACACCCAGGCCGCTTCCGGCGTGGCCGGTGTGATCAAGATGGTGGAGGCGATCCGCCGGGGCGTACTCCCGGAGACGTTGCACGTCGACGAGCCCACCCCCGAGGTGGACTGGTCGGCGGGTGAGGTGGAGCTCCTCACCGAGGCACGCCCCTGGCCGGAGACCGGCCGGCCCCGCCGGGCCGGAATCTCCTCGTTCGGCGTCAGCGGCACCAACGCCCACGTGGTGCTGGAGGCCGCCCCGACGGCGGAACACGCGGAAACGCAAGCACCGTTGAGCGACAGCACCCCACTGCTCCCCCTACTGCTCTCCGCCCGTACGGCGGACACACTGCATGCGCAGGCGGAAAAGCTGCGAGCATCCCTCGACGGGCACCGCATCGCAGACGTGGCCCACTCGCTGGCAACGACCAGGGGAGCGCTGGAGCACCGTGCCGTGGTGCTGGCAGCTGACAGCGAAACCGCGGACGCCGCACTGCGCAACCTCGGCAGCGCTGTCGTCGGACGAGCCGAGGAGGACAGCTCCCTCGCTCTGTTGTTCTCGGGTCAGGGGTCGCAGCGGCCGGGGATGGGCCGTGAGCTGTACGAGGCGTTCGGAGTCTTCGCGGATGCTTTCGACGCGGTGTGTGCGCGGGTGGATGTGGGTCGTCCGTTGCGTGGGGT
>NTHE01000015.1 GCA_002551355.1 Streptomyces sp. man185
TCAGAGATGTGTATAAGAGACAGGTCGACGCCGCGGCGGCCGTGCCCGCGGCGGCTCCGGCGGCGGCCGCCGGGGTCTTCGCGTTGCGCACGGAACGCAGGGCGCCGCGCAGCCGGTCGCGGGCGCCCTCGCCGGACTCGCCCGTTCCGGTGGACTGCTTCGGCGGCTTCGGCGCCTTGGGCTGCTTCGGCGTGCGCTTGACGAGGGGGTCGGCGGCGGGAGTCGGCGGCAGCGCCATGATCTGGGTGGAGTCCGCAGGGGCCGGCGCGGGAACGTCGGGGGCGTTGATGACGTCGTTGAGCAACGCCCGCGCCCCTGCGTCGTCGAGACGCTGGTCCGGGTCCCGGGCGAGCAGCCCGTAGATGACCTCGGTGAGCGGCCCGGCGTTCTTCGGCGGGTCGAGCGGTTCGGTCATCACGGCGGTCAGGGTGGCGATGGCCGAGCCCTTGTCGTAGGGCGGGCAGCCCTCGACGCTCGCGTACAGCAGTCCGCCGAGGGACCACAGGTCGGCGGGCGGGCCGGGCTTGTGACCACGGGCCCGCTCCGGCGAGATGTACGACGGGGCGCCGACGAGCATGCCGGTGGAGGTGACCGACGGGTCGCCCTCGACCTGGGCGATGCCGAAGTCGGTGAGCACGACGCGCCCGTCCTCGGCGATCAGCACGTTGGACGGCTTCACATCGCGGTGCAGGATGCCCTCGCGGTGCGCCGCGCGCAGCACGTCGAGGATGGCGAGCCCCACCTCGGCGGCCCGCCTCGGCGTCAGCGTGCCGTCCTCGCGGATCGCCTCGGCGAGCGACTTGCCCTCGATCAGCTCCATGACGATCCACGGGCGGTCGTCCTCGTCGACCACGTCGTAGACGGTCACCGCGCTGTTGTTGCGGATCCGTGCGATCGCCTTGGCCTCACGCAGGGTGCGCGTGATCAGCCGGCGCTTCTCGTCCTCGTCGATCGCGCCGGGGAACCGCAGTTCCTTGACCGCGACCGTGCGGCCGAGCGTCTCGTCGTCGGCGCGCCAGACCGTTCCCATGCCACCCCGGCCGAGCACCTCACCGAGCCGGTAGCGCCCCGCGAGGAGACGACCGTTCTTGTCCCGTTGGGGCTCCCGTGCCTGCTCCGCCTCCGACATGCGTCCCCTCTGCGATCAACCCGCCCTGGCAGGGCTTTCATTGTCCCTCACCCCGGGACCGGTCCTGGTGCCGGGTCCGGGGTCCGCCGCGCCAGGGCTTGTCGTCAAGCCGCCGTCGTCGCCCGCAGGGCGGCCGGGCGGCGCGTGGTGCGAGCGATCGCAAGGCGCCGGAATGGTCTCGTAGCGGAGCTACTTGGCCATTTCGGCAACGCCGCGAGCGTGCGTGCCAGGCGCCGCCCGGCAGACGGCAGTTTGACGACAGGCCCTGGAGGTCCGAAGAGGGAAGCCCCCACAGCCTCCTACCAACCCGGCCTCCCCGTCCAGGCCGGTCCGCGCGGCGGACACCGCCCCACCGGGCCGGCGGAGCCCAACTGACCCGGGGGCAACAGGCGGTGGCCGCCGCTCCGGGCCTTCGGGGACGGCCGGACGCACCCTAGATCGGCACGATGTCCGGTGCGCCGAGCCGGGCCGCGTCCGCCGTGAGGTCGTCGGGCTGCCGCTGCGATTCGCGCTCGGCCTCCACCCGCTTCTCGTAGTGCTCGACCTCCCGGTCGATCCGCCCCTCGTCCCAGCCCAGCACCGGCGCCATCAGCTCCGCGCAGAGCCGGGCGCTGCGGGTGCCCCGGTCGAAGGTCTCGATGGAGATCCGGGTGCGCCGGGTCAGCACGTCGTCCAGATGGCGGGCGCCCTCGTGGGAGGCCGCGTAGACGATCTCGGCGCGCAGATAGTCGTCGGCGGCGGGCAGCGGCTCGCCCAGGGTGGGGTCGGCGAGGATCAGTTCCAGAATTTCCTCGGTCATTGAGCCGTACCGGTTGAGCAGATGCTCCACCCGGGCGACATGGAGTCCGGTCCGGGCCGCGATCCGGGCGCGCGCGTTCCACAGGGCCTTGTATCCCTCGGCCCCCATCAGCGGGGTGTCCTCGGTGACGCAGGCAGCGACCCGCTGGTCGAGTCCGTGCACCGCCTCGTCCACCGCGTCCTTGGCCATGACGCGGTACGTCGTGTACTTGCCGCCCGCCACGACGACCAGGCCGGGGGCGGGGTGGGCCACGGTGTGCTCGCGCGACAGCTTGCTGGTGGCGTCCGACTCGCCGGCCAGCAGCGGCCGCAGTCCGGCGTAGACGCCTTGGACGTCGTCCCTGGTCAGCGGGGTGTTCAGGACGGAGTTGACGTGCTGGAGGAGATAGTCGATATCGGCGCTGGAAGCGGCCGGGTGGGCCTTGTCCAGATCCCAGTCGGTGTCGGTGGTGCCGATGATCCAGTGCCGGCCCCAGGGGATGACGAAGAGGACGGACTTCTCGGTGCGCAGGATGAGGCCGGTGGAGGAGTGGATGCGGTCCTTGGGGACGACCAGGTGGATGCCCTTGGAGGCCCGGACGTGGAACTGTCCGCGCTCGCCGATGAGCCCCTGGGTGTCGTCGGTCCACACACCGGTCGCGTTGACGACCTGCTTGGCCCGGACCTCGTACTCCGTGCCGCTCTCGACGTCCCGTACGAGCGCGCCGACGACCCGCTCGCCCTCGCGGAGGAAGCCGACGACCCGGGCCTGGTTCGCCACGTAGGCGCCGTAGGACGCGGCGGTGCGCACCAGCTCGGTGACGAAACGGGCGTCGTCCATCTGGGCGTCGTAGTACTGCAGGGCGCCGACCAGGGCGTCCTTCTTCAGCGCCGGGGCGACCCGCAGGGCGTGCTTGCGGGAGAGGTGGCGGTGGACGGGGAGGCCCCGGCCGTGGCCGGAGGAGACCGACATCGCGTCGTACAGCGCGACGCCGGAGCCGGCGTACAGCCGCTCCCATCCCTTGTGCTGCAAGGGGTAGAGGAAGGGCACGGGCTTCACCAGGTGCGGGGCGAGCCGCTCCAGGAGCAGCCCGCGCTCCTTGAGGGCCTCCCGGACCAGGGCGAAGTCGAGCATCTCCAGATAGCGCAGGCCGCCGTGGATCAGCTTGCTCGACCTGCTCGATGTGCCGGACGCCCAGTCGCGCGCCTCGACCAGGCCGGTCGAGAGGCCTCTGGTGGCGGCGTCGAGCACCGTGCCCGCGCCGACCACGCCCGCCCCCACGACCAGTACGTCCAGTTCGCGCTCGGCCATGGCGGCGAGCGCTGCGGTGCGCTCGGCGGGTCCCAGTGTCGCTGTCCTCACTGCTGCCTCCCGGTGGATCGGGGTGGTCGGACACGGGAGTGCCACCCGGCCGAGGGGCCGGCCGCCCGTGCCCACCCCTCGATTCTGTCCGCGCTCCCCGAGTTCAGCCACCGCCTGTGGACAACACCCGGGCGTCATGAACCGCAGAATGCGACATATAGGTCATATTTACGCCTAGTCTGACATTGCGCTGTCCACAGCAGTTGCGATCTTCGCTCTCCGCACTTAGGGGGTCTTCCTGTATGCCCGCAGACCTCGCCGTCATCGGACTCGGTCACCTCGGCCTGCCCCTCGCCCAGGCCGCCGTGACCGCCGGAATCGCCACCATCGGCTACGACCCCGATCCACGCCCGTACGCGGAGCTCGGAGCAGGCCGCAGCCCCGTCGAGGGCACCCTCACCGCGTCCGAGATCCGCCGCATGCTCTCCGGCGGCTTCCGGCCCACCACTGACGCCGCCGAGCTGGGCCGGGTCCGCACCGCCGTGATCTGCTCCCCCGCCCCGCTCGGCCCCGACCGCGCCATCGACCTCACCGCGCTCGGCGACGCGGCCCGCGCCCTGGCGGCCCGGCTGCGTCCGCACACCACCGTGCTGCTGGAATCCGCCGTGCCGCCCGGCACCACCGAGACCTTCCTGCGCCCCCTGCTCGAAGAGGGCTCCGGACTCGTCGCCGGACGCGACTTCCACCTCGCCTGCTCCCCCGGCCGGCTCGACCCCGGCAACCGCACCCACACCCTGGCCAACACGCCCAAGGTCATCGGCGGCCTCACCCCCGCCTGCACCGAGTCGGCCGCCGCCTTCTACGGACGGCTCACCGACAAGGTCGTCCGGGCCCGCGGACCGCGCGAGGCGGAGATGACGAAGGTGCTGGAGACCAACTTCCGGCACGTCAACATCGCGCTGGTCAACGAGATGGCGGTGCTCTGCCACGACCTCGGCGTCGACTTCTGGGACGTCATCCGGTGCGCCGAGACCAAGCCGTTCGGCTTCCAGCCCTTCCGCCCGGGCCCCGGCGTCGGCGGACACGGCGTCCCGGTGGACCCCGGCTGCCTGCCCTACAGCACCCGCACCCCCGGACATCCGCTGCGGATGGTCTCGCTGGCGCAGGAGATCAATGACCGGATGCCCAGTTACGTCATCCAGCGCTGCGCCACCCTCCTGAACGAGCACGGCAAGTCCGTCCGGGGCGCTCGCGTCCTGCTGCTCGGCGTCACCTACAAGCCGGACAGCGCCGACCAAGAGGCAGCGCCCGCCCGGGAGATCGCCACCCGGCTGATGGATATGGGCGCCCAGATCGGCTACCACGATCCGCACGTCCTGGACTGGCGGGTGCGCGAGCGCCCCGTCCCCCGGGCGGACTCGCTGTACGAGGCGGCGGCTGCCGCCGACCTGACCGTACTGCTCCAGCAGCACCGCACCTACGACCTCCAGGGACTCGCGGTGAAGGCCCAACTGCTCCTGGACACCCGGGGGGCCACTCCGGCAGGGGCCGCGCACCGGCTGTAGGAGGCGCCCCGGGATGTGACGGGCCGTCGAAAGATTGCCAGTGACCGGATCCGGACGGTGCTGCTACTCTGCGGCGTCACAGAGCGCACAGACGTGCGTACTACGCACACGTGTGCGCAGCCGTCCCAGGGGGAGCCCCACCGTGAGTCAGCCCGTGCAGCCGCCGAACCAGCCCCAGCAGCCCTACGGCGGTCAGCCCGTCGACGGCAACCCGTACGCGGGCGGGCCGGGTCAGGGCGCCCCGTCCGCCCCGACCGGCAACCCGTACGGCCAGCAGGCTCCCGGCGCGCCCACCGGCAACCCCTACGGCCAGCAGCCCCCGGCCCCGACCGGCAACCCGTTCGCGGGCCAGCAGCCCGGCCAGGGCGCCCCGTTCGCCGGCGGAGCGCCTTTCACCCCGGCTCCCCCGGCCCGCAACAACATCCTGCTCGGCGTGGGGGTCGCGCTCGGCGCGGCGATCGTCGCGGGCATCCTGTACGGCGTGATCGCGGGCTCCATCGAGCGCGAGGTCGGCTACGCGGCGGTCGGCGTCGGCTTCCTGGTCGGCTTCGCGGCGAGCAAGGTCGGCGGCTCCAACCCGGCGGTCATCGCCGCCTCCGCCGTCTTCTCGATCGGCGCCGTCTACCTCGGTCAGCTCGTCGGCATCTCGATGGTCCTCGCCGACCTGGCGCAGATCCCGTTCTCCGAGGTCGTCGGCGACCACTTCGACACGGTGACGGAAGCCTGGTCGCAGGAGGCCGACTTCATGACGTACCTCTTCCTCGGCCTGGGCGCGATCGCCGCGATCGGTGGCGCGAAGAAAGCCGGCTGACACCGCACGGCAGCATGCGGAAGGGCCCGGACCGTGGGACGGTCCGGGCCCTTCGTGTACGCGGGAGGTCAGCGGCGATGCTGCGAGTCCGCCACCGTCACCTCGACGCGCTGGAACTCCTTGAGGTCGCTGTAGCCGGTGGTGGCCATCGCGCGGCGCAGGGCGCCGAAGATGTTCATCGAGCCGTCCGGGGTGTGCGAGGGGCCGGTGAGGACCTCCTCCGTCGTCCCGACCGAGCCGAGGTCGACCAGCTTGCCGCGCGGCACGTCCTCGTGGACGGCCTCCATGCCCCAGTGGCGGCCACGGCCCGGCGCGTCGGTGGCACGGGCCAGCGGGGAGCCCATCATCACGGCGTCCGCACCGCAGGCGATGGCCTTCGGCAGGTCGCCGGACCAGCCGACGCCGCCGTCGGCGATGACATGCACATACCGGCCGCCGGACTCGTCCATGTAGTCGCGGCGGGCCCCGGCGACGTCCGCGACGGCGGTGGCCATCGGGACCTGGATGCCGAAGACGTTGCGCGTGGTGTGCGCGGCGCCGCCGCCGAAGCCGACGAGGACACCGGCCGCGCCGGTCCGCATCAGGTGCAGGGCGGCGGTGTACGTGGCGCAGCCGCCGACGATGACCGGGACGTCCAGCTCGTAGATGAACTGCTTCAGGTTCAGCGGCTCGGCCGCGCCCGAGACGTGCTCGGCGGAGACCGTCGTACCGCGGATGACGAAGATGTCCACGCCCGCGTCGACGACCGCCTTGGAGAACTGCGCGGTGCGCTGCGGGGAGAGCGCGGCGGCGGTGACGACGCCGGAGTCGCGCACCTCCTTGATGCGCTGCCCGATCAGCTCCTCCTGGATGGGGGCGGAGTAGATCTCCTGGAGCCGGCGGGTCGCGGACTCGACCGGCATCCCGGCGATCTCGTCCAGCAGCGGCTGCGGGTCGGCGTGCCGGGTCCACAGGCCTTCCAGGTTGAGCACGCCCAGGCCGCCGAGCTCGCCGATCCGGATGGCGTGCTGCGGGGAGACCACGGAGTCCATGGGAGCGGCCAGGAACGGCAGCTCGAAGCGGTAGGCGTCGATCTGCCAGGCGATCGAGACCTCCTTCGGGTCGCGGGTGCGGCGACTCGGAACGACGGCGATGTCGTCGAACGCGTAAGCCCGGCGGCCGCGCTTGCCGCGCCCGATCTCGATCTCAGTCACGATGTGTGGCCTTTCCCTCTACGTCTGCGCTGACCAGTATCCCCGACGCACAGCAGGGCGCACCCGGCGGATCAGGGCCGGTCAGGCCGCGGCGTCCGGTGCGGTGCATCGCAAGGCGCTGGAACGTCCTCATCGCGGAGCGATTCGGGCGCTTCGGCAACGCCGCGAGGGCCGTGCCAGGCGTCGCGGACCCGGCCCTGATCCGCCGGGCACGCCCTGGGGGCGGTACCGGGACCCCGGTCCGCCCCTCACCTGGGCTGACGCGTTACTTCCTGCTGTAGTTCGGTGCTTCCACCGTCATCTGGATGTCGTGCGGGTGGCTCTCCTTGAGACCCGCCGAGGTGATCCGGACGAAGCGGCCCTTGCTCTCCATCTGGTCGACGGACGCGGCGCCGACGTAGCCCATGGTCTGGCGCAGGCCGCCGACGAGCTGGTGGAGGACGTTGGCCAGCGGGCCGCGGTAGGGCACCTGGCCTTCGATGCCCTCGGGGACGAGCTTGTCGTCCGAGGAGACCTCGGCCTGGAAGTAGCGGTCCTTGGAGTAGGACCGGCCCTGGCCGCGGGACTGCATCGCGCCCAGCGAGCCCATGCCGCGGTACGACTTGAACTGCTTGCCGTTGATGAACATCAGCTCGCCCGGCGACTCCTCGCAGCCCGCCAGCAGGCTGCCCAGCATCACGCTGTCCGCTCCGGCGGCCAGCGCCTTGCCGATGTCGCCGCTGTACTGGAGGCCGCCGTCGCCGATCACCGGGACGCCCGCGGCACGCGCGGCGAGCGCGGCCTCGTAGATCGCGGTGACCTGCGGGACGCCGATGCCGGCGACCACACGGGTGGTACAGATCGAGCCGGGTCCGACGCCGACCTTCACGCCGTCGACGCCGGCGTCGATCAGCGCCTGGGCACCGTCACGGGTGGCGACGTTGCCGCCGATGACGTCCACGCCGACGCTCGACTTGATCTTCGCCATCCAGGCGAGGGCGTTGCTGTTGTGCCCGTGCGAGGTGTCGACGATCAGGAAGTCGACCCCGGCGGACGCGAGCGCCTGTGCGCGCTCCAGCGCCTCGGGGCTGGCTCCGACGGCCGCGCCGACCAGGAGACGGCCTTCGGCGTCCTTGGCGGCGTTCGGGTACTGCTCGGCCTTCTTGAAGTCCTTGACCGTGATGAGGCCCTTAAGGATGCCCGCCTCGTCGACCAGCGGCAGCTTCTCGATCTTGTGGCGGCGCAGCAGCTCCATGGCTTCGACGCCGGAGATCCCGACCTTGCCGGTGACGAGCGGCATCGGCGTCATGACCTCGCGCACCTGGCGCGAACGGTCCGACTCGAAGGCCATGTCGCGGTTGGTGACGATGCCCAGGAGCTTGCCCGCGGCGTCGGTGACCGGCACGCCGCTGATGCGGAACTTCGCGCAGAGCGCGTCCGCCTCGCCGAGCGTGGCGTCGGGGTGCACGGTGATCGGGTCGGTGACCATGCCGGACTCGGACCGCTTGACCAGGTCGACCTGGTTCACCTGGTCCTCGACCGACAGATTGCGGTGCAGCACGCCGACGCCGCCCTGCCGGGCCATGGCGATGGCCATCCGGGCCTCGGTCACCTTGTCCATGGCGGCCGACAGCAGGGGGATGTTCACCCGTACGTTGCGCGAGATGAGCGACGAGGTGTCGACCGCGTTGGGCAGGACCTCGGACGCGCCGGGCAGCAGCAGCACGTCGTCGTAGGTCAGCCCGAGCGTCGCGAACTTCTCGGGCACTCCGTCGACGTTTGCAGTCATGACACCTTCCCCAAATGGCCTTGATCGGTGCGGATGTCCATGCTAACGGGCTCCACGGGTGTCTCATTCCACGATCAAGATCACTTGGCGGTTCTGTAGCTTCCTACAGCGGCGCCGAGGAGGGTCGCCGCGGGTGTCCCTACTGCTCCGCGAGCGCCCGGAGCCTGCTGAGCGCGCGGTGCTGGGCGACCCGGACCGCACCCGGCGACATCCCGAGCATCCGTCCGGTCTCCTCGGCGGTGAGCCCCACCGCCACCCGCAGGACCAGCAGCTCCCGCTGGCTCTCCGGAAGGTTGGCGAGGAGCTTCTTGGCCCAGGCGGCGTCGCTGCTGAGCAGGGCGCGCTCCTCCGGGCCGAGGGAGTCGTCGGGCCGCTCCGGCATCTCGTCGGAGGGGACGGCGGTCGATCCCGGGTGGCGCATCGCGGCGCGCTGGAGGTCGGCGACCTTGTGGCCGGCGATGGCGAAGACGAAGGCCTCGAAGGGCCGGCCGGTGTCCTTGTAGCGCGGCAGCGCCATCAGCACCGCGACGCAGACCTCCTGCGCGAGGTCCTCCACGAAGTGGCGAGCATCACCGGGAAGGCGGTTCAGCCGGGAGCGGCAGTAGCGCAGCGCGAGGGGGTGGACGTGGGCCAGCAGATCATGGGTGGCCTGCGCGTCGCCGTCGACGGCCCGGTGCACGAGGGCACCGATCACCGTGGTTTCGTCGTCGCGCATCGGACCATGGTGCCCTGGTGCCGTACGGTCCGCTCCACCGCGTCCCGAGTTGTGCACCGAAGCGTTATGAGCGGGTGCGCCGGATGTCATGTCCTGCGCCCTCCCCTTCCGCTCGACCGAATCGTTCCTGAGGAACTCCACGACTCAAGGATGCGTCATCGGCCGGGAAGCGTCACATGGCACCGCTGGACGGGCGCCCGGATCAGGGGTGCGGAGCCGATGGCCCGCTCCGTGACCCCGTCCGCCGGCCTGCGGACGGGGCGCGGCCCGGGCCGCGTCGTCAGCGGACCAGGCCCCAGCGGAATCCGAGGGCCACCGCATGGGCACGGTCCGAGGCCCCGAGCTTCTTGAACAGGCGCCGGGCGTGGGTCTTGACGGTGTCCTCGGAGAGGAACAGCTCCCGGCCGATCTCCGCGTTGGAGCGGCCGTGGCTCATGCCTTCGAGCACCTGGATCTCCCGCGCGGTGAGCGTGGGAGCCGCACCCATCTCGGCGGACCGCAGCCGGCGCGGGGCGAGCCGCCACGTCGGGTCGGCCAGCGCCTGGGTGACGGTGGCCCGCAGTTCGGCGCGCGAGGCGTCCTTGTGCAGATACCCGCGGGCCCCGGCGGCGACCGCGAGCGCGACGCCGTCCAGGTCCTCGGCGACGGTCAGCATGATGATCCGGGCCCCGGGGTCGGCGGAGAGCAGTCGCCGGACCGTCTCCACACCCCCCAGACCGGGCATGCGTACGTCCATCAGAATCAGATCCGAACGATCGGCACCCCAGCGGCGGAGGACTTCCTCGCCGTTGGCCGCAGTCGTCACGCGCTCGACGCCGGGCACGGTGGCCACCGCGCGACGGAGCGCTTCTCGGGCAAGCGGGGAGTCGTCGCAGACGAGGACGGATGTCATGACCGTCCTCCGCAGCTGATGCGCGTCACCTTGAGCCTCCAGGCTGATACAAGTCGTCACCTGTGCGGTCGACCCCCTCGGACATGTGCCCGAGCCGGATATCCGTCAACCGCATCCGTTCTCTTAACGACGGTCACTCGAAAGAGTTACGGGTCGCGCGACCGGGTTCGGCACTCTACGTGAAGGCCTGAATACGGAGGAGAACGGCACGGGTGATTCACCCGTCAACTTGATCTTCACTCCCCGGCGTGCCCTATTTGGCAGCTTTTCTTCGCTTTCGAGGGTGTCTGTGGCTAAATTCGCAATCAGTCATATTTACATCTACTAGCACCGTAGATGTACGGTCGAGACTTCGGTCACACCGATCACAGACGGTCCGAACACAGCAGGCCGTCGATCACAGACGGTCGAGGATGCCGCTTCCGACGCAGCACAGCTCCGAGGGGACAAGCAATGGCAGATTTCTCCCGCCTTCCCGGACCCAACGCAGACCTGTGGGACTGGCAGCTGCTCGCCGCCTGCCGAGGCGTGGACAGCTCCCTGTTCTTCCATCCGGAGGGGGAGCGCGGCGCGGCGCGGAGCGCCCGCGAGACCTCCGCCAAGGAGGTGTGCATGCGCTGCCCGGTACGGGCCGAGTGCGCGGCGCACGCCCTGGCCGTACGGGAGCCCTACGGAGTGTGGGGCGGCCTGACGGAGGACGAGCGCGAAGAGCTGATGGGCCGGGCCAGAACCCGGCTGATCACCGCCGCGCCCTCCGGGGGCCCCGCCGCCGGACCGGGTTCCGGCGCCCCCTGACACCCGTACGCCGCATCTGAACGAAGAAACGTTTCTTCGCTACCTTCAGCCATCCGGCCCGCGACCAGCCGCAGCGGAGCCGGACCCCTCACCGCCCGTGCGCCACGAGTCCGGCGGGTGTCACGGCACCGACCGGTCTCAGCGGGCGGCCGTCCGCGCCAGCTGGTCCAGGGTGGCCGCCACCGCCGGGACCCGGGCCAGGTCCGGCAGGGTCAGCGCGACGATCTCCCGCTCGATCGCGGGCTCGACCGGCACGGCCCTGGCCCCCTTGGGGCGTACCGACTCGACGGCCAGCTCCGGCAGCACCGCCACCCCGAGCCCGGCCCCGACGAGGCCCATCACCGCCGGGTAGTCGTCGGTGGCGAAGTCGATGCGCGGGGCGAAGCCGGACTCCTCGCAGACCTCGACCAGCTGCCGGCGGCAGCGCGGGCAGCCCGCGATCCACGACTCCTCCGCCAGCTCGCCGATGGACACGCTCGACGCCTCCGCCAGCCGGTGTCCCTCCGGGAGCAGGCCGATCAGCCGGTCGGTGAGCAGCGGCCGGACCACCAGGTCGTCCCATTCGCCGCCGGTCGCCCCGTAACGGAACGCCAGCGCGATGTCGCAGTCGCCCTCGCGCAGCAGGTCCACCGAGCGCGGCGGCTCGGCTTCGACGAGCGACACCCGGGTCCCGGGGTGCTCGGCGCGCAGGGCGGCCAGTGCCCCCGGCACCAGGGTGGAGCTGCCGCTGGGAAAGGAGACCAGCCGGACCCGGCCGGCCCGCAGTCCGGCGATGGCGGCGACCTCCTCCTCGGCGGCGGTCAGCCCCGCGAGGATGCCGGAGGCGTGCCGTACCAGCGCCTCGCCGGCCTGGGTGAGGCGCATCTCGCGTCCGGTGCGAATCAGCAGTGTGGTGCCCGCGGAGGACTCCAGGGCCTTCATCTGCTGGCTGACGGCGGGCTGGGTGCAGCCGAGTTCGCGGGCGGCGGCGGAGAACGAGCCGGTGGTGGACACGGCACGCAGGACACGGAGGTGGCGAGCTTCGATCACCCCGCCAGCATAAGAAATTCTTGGAGGAGGGGCGAACTAATGATGCGCTTCTTTGGGGCCGGGCCCGTTAGCGTGACCGTATGAAGCTGCTGACCGTGAACATCGGCCGACCCCGCCCCTCCGCGCAGACCAGCAACCCGGGCGGCATCTCCGGGATCGACAAGCGCCCGGTGGAGGGCCCCGTGGAGGTTCTCGAACCCGGGCCCAAGGGCGTCGGCGGCAGCGGGCTTGCCGGGGACGCGGTGTGCGACCTGCGTCATCACGGCGGCAGCGACCAGGCGGTGTACGCCTTCGCCCGGGAGGAGCTGGACGCCTGGGAGCGGGAGCTGGGCGGCCGGAAGCTGGCCAACGGGGTGTTCGGCGAGAACTTCACGACCCTGGGCATCGACGTCAGCGGCGCGCGGATCGGCGAACGCTGGCGGGTGGGGACGGACCTGCTGCTGGAGGTGACATCGGGGCGCATCCCGTGCCGGACCTTCGCCCACCACATCGGGGAGAAGGGGTGGGTACGGCGGTTCACCCAGCAGGGCGCCACCGGCGCGTATCTGCGGGTCATCGAACCGGGCACCGTCCGCGCCGGGGACCCCGTCGAGATCGTGCACCGGCCCGACCACGACGTCACCGCCGCCCTGCAGTTCCGGGCCGTCACGACCGAACGCACCCTGCTGCCCGCGCTGCTGGCCGCCGGGGAGGCCCTGCACCCCGAGGCGCTGCGGCAGGCCCGGGAGTACGCCGCGCGGCAGGGCTGAGGCCGGGTGGCCGGTCCGGTACGGAGGACCGGCCCTCCCGTGCGGCGAAGCGGCGGTCCCGTCCGGTGACGTGGCGTCATCCACCTCGGGGTCCGGGGACGTTGCGGCGGGAACTGGAGCGGTGTGCGGCGCGTCCACCACTAGTGACCTGTGCCCGAGGAGGATTCTTCTGGCCGAGTGGCGCGTCTCAGGGGGAAGACCATGCCCGACCCGCAGCAGCCCTGGTATGCCCCGGGCCCGCCGCAGCAGCCCGTTCCCGGCAACCCGTACGCCTCGCAGGACGGCGGGCCCCAGGGGTTCGGGCCGCCGAACGTGCCCACACCGCCACCGCGTCGCCGGTTCGGCCGGGGGCCGGTGGTCGCCGCGGTGGTCGCGCTGGTGCTGGTGGCCGTGGCGGGAGGGGTGTACGCGCTCTCCGACCAGTGGCGGGACGACCCCGCGAAGCCCGTGGCGAAGGAGTCGCCCGGCCCCTCCGCGCCGACGTCCCCGTCCGGAACCCCCGCGGCGGGCGGCCCGGAGCTGAGCCACATTCCGACGACGAAGAAGGTCGCCACCGCCCGGAAACCGGACGAGTCGGCGGCCTGGATCGTCGACGACAGGGCCGACCTGCCGAAGCAGATCAACAAGGTCCACGACCTGTGGATCGTCGGCGACACCGCGGTCCAGGCCCTGCACCGGAAGGTCACGGCCTACCGGCTCTCGGACGGCGCCGAGGTCTGGAACGTCGACCTGCCCTCCTCCGTCTGCGAGACACCGGCCAACCCGACGCCCGACGGCAAGGTCGTGGTCTTCCACCACGAGAGGCCGGACAACGAGCGGGGCAACCAGTGCAACCGGATGCAGATGATCGATCTGAAGACCGGGAAGCTGGGCTGGCACAAGGAGCTCGACGAGCCCGGTGACCGGGACAACACGTTCCTCGTCTACAGCGCCATCAGCGGCGACGTCCTGTCCGTCGCCCGGAACATGCAGGCCATCACCTACCGGATGGACGACGGGAGCAAGCTCTACGAGATCCCCCGGGAGAACGAGAAGTGCATCCCCGACGCCGTGGCGGGCGGCGTCGCCCGGCTGCTGGTCAGCTCCGACTGCATGATCGCCATCGACCGGAGCAAGAACTACGGCCAGCTCCGCGAGCTCGACCCGCGTACCGGCAAGGTCCTGTGGCGTTACCGGACGAAGACCGGCTGGAGCTTCGGCAGTCTGATCTCCATGGACCCGGTCGTCTTCACCACCTACAACAACGAGGACTCCGCGAGCGACTGGCGGATCACGGTCCTGGACTCCGGGGGCAAGCACCGCGTCACCTTCGACGCCCGGGCCAAGGGCTTCGAGCACTGTGGCGGGAACGGGGCCGACGGGGACATCCAGCCCTGTCGGGGCGCCGGGGTCGGCAAGGGCCTCATCATGCTGGGCGGCACCGAACAGGTCGGCGCGTACGACGTGAAGACCGGCAAGTTCCTCTGGGGCATCAAGTCCGATGTGCTGCGCAGGCTGTACCCGCTGCGCGCGGAGGACGGCAAGTCGATGCTCATCTACGAGGCGGCCGGGCCCAGCAGCCCCGGCCGGACCTTCCTCATGGGCCCGCGCGGCGCCGGCACGGAGACGAACGTCGTGAAGCACCCGGAGGCGACCGCGCCGTGGGAGTACGAGATGTCCATGGGGCACACGGCCTACGTCGACGGGCGGTTCGTCCTCACGTCGACGATCGTGAGCGGCGACGAGAACCACAAACCCGTGCGCGAGGCTCGCATGCTGTCCTTCGCCCCCGCCGCGCCCTGATCGTCCCGCTCCACCCTGACAGGGAGTAAGGGGTGGCCCTCGGCCCGGCCGTAGGGGCCCGGTCGGGGGCCGCTCAGGGGTCTGCCCCATGCCCGGTGGGCGGTCGGCCCGGAATGCTCGTGAGCATGGAGAAGACCAGGGGACGACGGCGGCTGAAGCGGGTGCTCATCACGCTGGCCGTGGTGGTGGGGGTGTTCGCGGCCGCGGTGGGCGGCTCGTTCGCGTGGTTGTGGACGAGCTCGGACATCAGCACGGTGGGCAAGGTCCGCTTCGACAACACGCTGGCGGTGCCGCCGCTCGCGCCCTCGACGGTGGACGAGGACGGCACGCGCGTCTTCGACCTGCGGATGCGGGCGGGGAGCACGGAGTTCCGGAAGGGGGTGGCGACCCCGACCTGGGGGTTCAACGGCGGCCATCTGGGCCCGACGCTGCGGGCGGAGCGCGGCGAGCGGGTGAAGGTCCGCGTGCGCAACACGCTCGACGAGGCGTCCAGCGTGCACTGGCACGGGATGCACCTGCCCGCCGCGATGGACGGCGGACCGCACCAGATGGTCGAGGCCGGCGGCTCCTGGACCCCGCACTGGAAGGTCGACCAGCCGGCCTCGACGCTCTGGTACCACCCGCATCCGCACGGCGCGACGGAGCGGCACGTACAGCGGGGGCTGGCCGGGATGTTCCTGCTCGACGACGAGAACTCCGGGCGGCTGAAGCTGCCGAAGACGTACGGGGTGGACGACCTGCCGGTGATGGTGCAGGACGTGACCTTCGACGGCGCGAAGTTCGACCACGGACACCGGTTCCTGGCCAACACCGGCTTCCTGGGCGAGCGGACGATGGTGAACGGCACGCTCGACCCGTACGCCGAGGTCGGCGACGAGCGCGTACGGCTGCGCCTGCTGAACGCGTCGACCGCCCGCATCTACACCTTCGGCTTCGACGACGACCGCTCCTTCGACCTGGTGGGGACGGACGGCGGGCTGCTGGGCGCGCCCGCGTCGATGAACCGGGTGCAGCTGTCGCCGGGTGAGCGGGCGGAGGTCGTCGTGACGATGCGGCCGGGTGAGCGGACGGTGCTGCGCAGCTACCCGTGGCGGGACGGGAACGGCTGGGAGCGTCGGTTCGACGGGGGCGACGACTCCTTCGACGTACTCCAGTTACGGGCGGCCGAGCCGCTGCGCCCCTCCCCCGAGGTGCCGGACCGGCTGGCCGTGGACCGGGGGCTGGAGCTGCCGGAGGCCGACGACACGGTGCGCAGCCGCCACTTCGAGCTGCGCAGGTCCGGCATCAACGGGCAGCCGATGGCGATGGACCGGATCGACGGGACGGTCACCCGGGCGGCGACGGAGGTCTGGACGCTGCGCAACGGCGGCGACATGACCCACAACTTCCATGTGCACGATGTGCAGTTCCGGGTGCTGGACGTGAACGGGAAGCGGCCGGAGCCGGCGCTGCGGGGCCGCAAGGACACGGTGGCCGTGCCGACGGGCTCGA
Organism: Streptomyces sp. man185; assembly: GCA_002551355.1. Lineage (GTDB taxonomy): Bacteria > Actinomycetota > Actinomycetes > Streptomycetales > Streptomycetaceae > Streptomyces. The sequence continues at coordinate 16,000 of NTHE01000015.1, forward strand.
CCGTGCGGATCGCCCTGCGGTTCGACGGGCCGTCCGATCCGGACATCCCGTACATGTACCACTGCCATCTGCTGTCCCACGAGGACGACGGGATGATGGGCCAGTTCGTGGTGGTGGACAAGGGACAGCGGGCGGGTGAGGTCCCGGACCATGCGGGGCACTAACGTGCCGCGTATGACGACTGCACTGATCACGGGCGCGACGGCGGGTATCGGGGCCGCGTTCGCGCGGCGGCTCGCGGCCCAGGGGCACAATCTGGTGCTGGTGGCGCGAGACACCGCACGGCTGCGCGAGCAGGCCACCGAACTGCACGACCGGCACGGCATCGAGGCCGAGGTACTGAGCGCCGACCTGTCCACGGACGGCGGGATCGAGGCGGTCGAGAAGCGGCTCGCGGACCGCCGGCACCCGGTCGATCTGCTGGTGAACAACGCCGGGTTCGGCAACAAGGGGCGCTTCCTGGAAGTGTCCATGGCCGACGAGCTGACGATGCTGAAGGTGCACTGCGAGGCGGTGCTGCGGCTGACCTCGGCGGCCGTCGCCGGGATGAAGGAGCGGGGCCGGGGCGGGGTCGTCAACGTGGCGTCGGTCGCGGCGTTCGTGCCGCGCGGCACCTACGGGGCGTCCAAGGCGTGGGTGGTGCAGTTCACCCAGGGCGCGGCGCGGGATCTGGCCGGGTCGGGGGTGCGGCTGATGGCGCTGTGCCCCGGGTTCGTGCGGACGGAGTTCCACGAGCGGGCCGGGATGGGCACGGACAACATCCCGAGCTGGATGTGGCTGGACGCGGACAAGCTGGTGGCCTCGGCGCTGACGGATCTGGCCCGGGGGAAGACGGTGTCGATCCCGGACCCGCGCTACAAGGCGCTGATGGGGCTGGTCAAGGTCGCCCCGCGCGGTCTGCTCGGCGGGGTCACCTCGCGGACGGGGCGGAAGTACGGTCCGCAGTAGCGGTACGGGAGTCGCTCCGCGCCCGCTTGTGGTGGGTTCGCCGGGCCGGAAACGCACCGAGGCCCGGCGCCCCCGCGACGGGGGTGCCGGGCCTCAGCCGTACCGAAGGGTACGGGCGGTGCTAGTGGGAGTGGCCGTGGCCGCCGTGACCGGCGTCGGCCTCTTCCTCGGCCGGCTTCTCGACGACCAGGGTCTCGGTCGTGAGCAGCAGCGACGCGATGGACGCGGCGTTCTCCAGGGCGGAGCGGGTGACCTTGACCGGGTCGATGACGCCGGCCTTGACCAGGTCGCCGTACTCGCCGGTGGCGGCGTTGAAGCCCTGGCCCTTGTCGAGCTCGGAGACCTTGGAGGTGATGACGTAACCCTCCAGGCCGGCGTTCTCGGCGATCCAGCGCAGCGGCTCGACGGCGGCGCGGCGGACGACCGCGACACCGGTGGCCTCGTCGCCGGTCTTGCCGAGGTTGCCCTCCAGGACCTTCACGGCGTGGACGAGGGAGGAGCCACCGCCGGAGACGATGCCCTCCTCGACCGCGGCGCGGGTCGCGGAGATGGCGTCCTCGAGGCGGTGCTTCTTCTCCTTCAGCTCCACCTCGGTGGCGGCGCCGACGCGGATGACGCACACGCCGCCGGCCAGCTTCGCGAGGCGCTCCTGGAGCTTCTCGCGGTCCCAGTCGGAGTCCGTGGACTCGATCTCGGCCTTGATCTGGTTGACGCGGCCCTTGACGTCGTCGGAGTTGCCCCCGCCGTCGACGATGGTCGTGTCGTCCTTGGAGACGGTGACGCGGCGGGCGGTGCCCAGCACGTCGAGACCGGCGCCGTCGAGCTTGAGGCCGACCTCCTCGGCGATGACGGTCGCACCGGTGAGGGTGGCGATGTCGCCGAGCATGGCCTTGCGGCGGTCGCCGAAGCCCGGGGCCTTCACCGCGACGGCGTTGAAGGTGCCGCGGATCTTGTTGACGACGAGGGTGGAGAGCGCCTCGCCCTCGACGTCCTCGGCGATAATCAGGAGCGGCTTGGAGGCACCGGCCTGGATGACCTTCTCCAGGAGCGGGAGCAGCTCCTGGATGGAGCCGATCTTGCCCTGGTGGATCAGGATGTACGGGTCGTCGAGGACGGCCTCCATACGCTCCTGGTCGGACACCATGTACGGGGACAGGTAGCCCTTGTCGAAGGCCATGCCCTCGGTGAACTCCAGGTCCAGACCGAAGGTGTTGGACTCCTCGACGGTGATGACACCGTCCTTGCCGACCTTGTCCATCGCGTCCGCGATGAGCTCGCCGACCTGCGGGTCCTGCGCGGAGAGCGCGGCCACGGCGGCGATGTCGGCCTTGTCGTCGATCGGGCGGGCGGTCGCGAGGAGCTCCTCGGACACGGCCTTGACCGCGGCGTCGATGCCCTTCTTCAGGGCGGCCGGGGAGGCGCCCGCGGCGACGTTGCGCAGGCCCTCGCGGACGAGCGCCTGGGCCAGGACGGTCGCGGTGGTGGTGCCGTCACCCGCTACGTCGTTGGTCTTGGTCGCCACCTCCTTGACGAGCTGGGCGCCGAGGTTCTCGTACGGGTCGTCGAGCTCGACCTCGCGGGCGATGGTGACACCGTCGTTGGTGATGGTGGGAGCGCCGAACTTCTTGTCGATGACGACGTTGCGGCCCTTGGGGCCGATCGTCACCTTGACCGTGTCGGCAAGCTTGTTGACGCCGCGCTCAAGGGCGCGACGGGCGTCCTCGTCGAACTTCAGAATCTTCGCCATGGGCTGTTTTCCCTCTCGAAATGAACTGCGCCCCTCGCCGCCCGGCTAGTTGTTACGCAGGGGGCCAGGGGCGCAGAACACAAGCAAACGTGGGTGAATTACTTCTCGACGATCGCGAGAACGTCGCGGGCCGAGAGGACGAGGTACTCCTCGCCGTTGTACTTCACCTCGGTGCCGCCGTACTTGCTGTACAGGACGACGTCGCCGGTCTTGACGTCGAGCGGAAGCCGCTCGCCGTTCTCGAAGCGGCCCGGGCCCACGGCGAGGACGACGCCCTCCTGGGGCTTCTCCTTCGCGGTGTCCGGAATGACCAGGCCGGAAGCCGTGGTCTGCTCGGCGTCGAGCGGCTGGACCACAATGCGGTCCTCGAGCGGCTTGATCGCAACCTTGGAGCTGGTGGTCGACACGATCCGGTCTCCCCCTTCGGAGATCTCACGGGGTTTAACAGTCTGTGGGTGGCGACCAGACCGATCCGTCGTCGCGGGTGCCGGACCTGCCCTGTCGCACAGTGTGGTGCTGGCACTCTCCAGGGGGGAGTGCCAGACCCGAGACTATGACCGCGATTAGCACTCGGTCAAGCGGAGTGCCAATTCACCACCCTCGCGCCGTCTCGGCCCGGGCTCCATCCGGTCACCGTCCGGACAACGCGGGGGTGGAGCGTCGCGTTCCGTACGACGGTACGGAGATGACGCGACCCGAGAGCCGCCTGCCCGGACGGCCGGACGAGAGAGCCGAAGCTTCGCGGCAGCCGTCGTCGCACCCCGGCGGGTGCGCGGATCCGCTGGTGGGCCTGCTGTTGGTGGTCGCGGAGGTGGCGCTCTCCGCGTTGCTGACGGTGTGGCTGGGGCTGCGGGGCTTGGCGCGGTCGCAGGGGGCGACCGAGGGCGCGGTGTCCGCGCCTCCGCCCGCGGACCCGGGCACGGACTGGACCCCGGTCGTCGTTCTCGGCGTCCTCGCCCTCCTGGTCGCCTGCGTCGCCGTGGCGTTGCTGCGCAGCGGATGGCACTGGTCCGGCGGGATGCAGGCGGTCGCCGCGATGGCGCTGGGCCTGGCGGTCCTGGCGTCCGCCGCCCAGGGAAGCGGCCGGGAGGCTCCGGAACCCGCTCCCACCTGGCACTCCCCGCCCTGCCTCAGCGGCGGCGACAACGACGAATGCGCGCGCAGCGGAGGCTGAGCGCGCATTCGCGGCCGGGCGCGGGGAAGGGCGCCGGTCAGACGTAGTCCTCCAGCTTCGCCACCGCGTACCCCTTGTCCGTGATGGTCTTCATGACCCGGCGGATCATGTCGGGCATCGAGCCCTTCCAGTCCTCCTTGCCCCGGAAGTGGGTGAGGACGATGTCGCCGGGGTGCAGGTCCCGGTCCCACTCGCGCCATTCCATGTGGTCGGGGAAGGCCTCGGACGACCACAGGGGTACGGCGGTGATCCCGCAGGACTTGGCGACGACGAGGGTGTCGCGGTTGTAGTTGCCGTAGGGCGGGCGGAAGAGGGTGGGGCGCTTGCCGTAGTGCTTGAGGATCTTCTCCTGCTGGCCGCAGATCTCCCGCTTCTGCTCGGCGCGGGAGAGGCCGGGCAGATAGCGGTGGTTGAGTGTGTGGTTGCTGATGACCACCCCCCGCTTCTGCATCTTCTTGAAGTAGCCGTAGTCGTCGTTGATGACGTAGTCACTGACGAACGCGCTGTAAGGGATGTCCAGTTCGGTCATCATCCGCAGCAGCTCGGGATCCTTCTCCGCCCCGTCGTCCATCGTCAGGAAGACGATCTTCTCCTTGGTCGGGACGGTGGTGAAGACGGGCGGCAGGCCCGCGTCGTCGCTGACCTCGAAGCCCTTGCGGGTGGTGATGCGCGGCTTCGCCTTCGGCGGTTCGGGGGGAGCGAGCGGGGCCTTGGCGAGCCCCCACTTCTTCGCGGCGACGGCGCGTGCGGCCTGCTTCTTCCTGACCGTCTCGGCGTACGTGTCCGGGGCCCGTCCGGGCCCGGCCTGCGGGGCCGCGTCGCCCGACGGGCCGGAGGTGGGCTTCGCGGGCCCGCCGGGGGCTCCCGCGCCGCTGCCGCCCGTCTCCGCCGCGCATCCGGAGGCGACGGCGGCGGCCAGCAGGGCCGCCAGCACGACGACGCCCGACCTGTGCCCCTTGATGGCTGATTTTTCTTTTTGTCGTACTAGCTGCATGGCGCCGCATCCTGCCAGCCGTCGGCCCGTGCGCCCTTTCGACACCGCGAGCGGACCGGCGCCGTCCCCCGGCCGGCCCACAGGGACCCGTTACCGGGCCGCAGGGCCTCGCACCGGAGGGGCAGGGCCTCGTACCGGCCCCGGGGGCCGGACGGGACCTGCCCCCGGCTGGCCCACAATGGACCGGGTGAACGCAACGACCCCCGCCGCCCCGTCCGACGACCCCGCCCGCGCCGCCTTCGCCGCGCTGCGCACCCCCGAGGGCGAGCGGCTGCTGGCCGAGCTGCGCGACCACGACCCCGCCGACGAGCTGGCCACCGCGACGCGGCTGCGCCGCACGCACCCGGCGGAGCTGGTGTCGGCGGCGCTCGGCCAGGCCCGGCTGCGGCAGCGGGCGGTGGCCAAGTTCGGGGCCGAGGACGCCTACCGGATGTTCTTCACGCCCAACGGGGTCGAGCAGGCCACCCGCACCTCGGTCGCCGCCCACCGCGCAGCCCGGTTCGCCGGGCTCGGCGTGCGGAGCGTGGCGGACCTGTGCTGCGGCATCGGCGGCGACGCGATCGCGCTGGCCCGCGCCGGGATCTCCGTACTCGCCGTGGACCGCGATCCGCTGACCGCCGAGGTGGCCCGCGCCAACGCCGGGGCGCTCGGCCTGGACCGGCTGATCGAGGTCCGGTGCGCCGATGTCACGGAGATCGACACGGCCCCGTACGACGCGGTCTTCGTCGACCCGGCCCGGCGGGGCGGCAGGGGGCGCATCTTCGACCCGGAGGCGTACTCACCGCCCCTCTCCTGGGCGACGGCCGCCGCTCTGAAGGCCCCCAGGGCGGCACTGAAGATCGCCCCGGGCATCCCGCACGAGGCGATCGGCCCGGAGGCGGAGGCCGAGTGGATCTCGGACGGCGGCGATGTGAAGGAGGCGGTGCTCTGGTACGGGGAGGGCTTCGCACCCGGCGCGTTCCGGGCCACGCTGCTGCCCGCCGGGGCGACCCTGACCGCCCCGGCCCCGCTGCCCGCCCCGCCCGTGGGCCCGGTCGGGCGCTATCTGTACGAGCCGGACGGCGCGGTGATCCGGGCGCATCTGGTCGCCGACCTCGTGGAGCGGTGCGGCGGACGGCTGGTGGACGAGACGATCGCGTACATCACGAGCGATGTGCCGTACTCCTCCCCGTACGTCTCCGGGTACCGGATCACCGATCAGCTGCCGTTCAACATGAAGAAGCTGAAGGCGCTGCTGCGGGAGCGTCAGGTCGGCGTGCTCACCGTCAAGAAGCGCGGCTCGGCGGTCGAACCGGAGGAGCTGCGCCGCCGGATGAAGCTGAGCGGACCGGGCACGGCGACGGTGTTCCTGACCCGGGTGGCGGGGGCGCCGACGATGCTGATCGGCCACCCGCTGGGCTGACACGGACGACCGCATCGCCTCAGCGGTGGCCGGGCCCGCCGGTGCGGGTGAAGGGCGGGCGCTCGGGCTCCCGCGCGGCCGGCGGCCCGGCAGCCCCGGTCCCGCTCCCGGTCCCGGCCCCGGTCGCGGTCCCGGCCCCCATCAGGACGCGCACCACCCAGCGGCGGTGTGCCAGGGCCTTCACGGCACCGAGCAGCGCGGTCAGCCACGCGACCATGCCGACGCCCATGACCAGGGCGACCAGCCCGTACGTCTCCCTGCCTGGCCGCGCGCTCGCGGGCCCGATCACGCAGAGGGCCAGCCCCGCCGCGCCGAGGACGAACGACAGCAGCAGCCAGGCGAGGCTCAGCCCGGGCAGCCGCAGCCGCCGGTCGCGCTCCGGGTCGCGGTCGAGCGCACCCCACGCGTCGAGCAGCGAACGGACCTCGCGGTCCCGGGCGATGCCCAGGCAGACGAAGGCGACGGCCGGGATCAGGACCACCGCGCCGATGACCAGACTGACGACTCCGGCGATGCCGCTGAAGAAGTCGGCCGCCTGCTCGAACATGACGATGGCCGAGCCCACCAGGCTCCAGCCGATCGCGGCGAGCGCGCCCCACATCCACAGCAGCCCGAGCCGCCCCGGCCCCACGTGCATCTTCACCAACTCACCCAGGACCACCGCCCGGTCGGCGAGCATCGCCTCGCGGTCGGGCCAGGAGCGGATCTCGACGGGCGGAGGAGGCGGCGGAAGCGGGGCGCGGCGTGGCATGGGCAGAACACTACCGACCGGGCCGCCGGGGCCACGCGCTCGCTCAAGCCCTCCGCGCCGTGGGCCCGTTCAGGCGTCGCGCAGGGCCTGGATGTCCAGCCTGCCCATGCCGAGCATCGCCTTCATGGCCCGGTCCGCCTTCGCCGGGTCCGGGTCGGCCAGCAGCCGGGGCAGCTCGTTCGGGACGATCTGCCAGGAGACGCCGAACTTGTCCTTGAGCCAGCCGCACTGGCCCTCCTCCCCGCCCTCGGAGAGCGCGTCCCAGAACCGGTCCACCTCGGCCTGGTTGGCGCAGTCCACGGAGAGCGAGATCGCCTCGGTGAACGGGAACTGCGGGCCGCCGTTGAGCCCCACGTAGTCCTGGCCCGCGAGCCGGAAGTCGACGGTCAGCACGGAACCCGTCTCGCCGGGGGCCTCCGCCCCGTAGTAGGTGATGTCCCGGATGCGGGAGTCACCGCCGAAGATCGCGATGTAGTGCTCGGCCGCCTCCTTCGCGTGGCCGTCGTACCAGAGACAGGGGGTGATCTTCTGCATGGTCTTCTCCTCGTCGGGCCGTCCACGGGTCCGGGCCGGCCGGTCCGGACGTCGTGGAAGGTAGACCGCCCCGGGCACGCGAACTCATCGCACACGCCCCGGCTCCCTCGCCCCGCACCCGGGCGGGCTCACGGGGTGGCCGCGCCCCGCTCCGGCTCCACGGCGACCGGCCCCGCGGAGGTCTTCCGCTCCGCGGGCAGCAGGACGTACGCCGCCAGGGCGGCCGCCGCCAGGAGGCCCGCCGCGGCCCAGAAGGCGGCCGCGTACCCCGAGGACAGGTCGGTGAGCCCGGTGCCCCCGCCGGTGACCCGGGCGGCCACGGTGACCAGGACCGCGAGGCCGAGCGAGCCGCCGACCTGTCGTGAGCTGTTGAGCAGCCCCGAGGCCATGCCGGTCTCGCCGGGCGCCACGTCGGTGGTGGCGGCCGTGCCGAGCGGGACGAAGCACAGCCCGATGCCGAAGGAGCAGAGCAGCGACGGACCGAGGATGGAGACGAGGAATCCGCCGTCGGCCGTGGCGGTCGCCGCGAACCAGCCCATCCCGAGCGCCGCCAGCGTCGCGCCCGCCGTCATAAGCCGCCGGATGCCGAGCGCGGCGACCGCGCGGGTGGCGAGGATCGAGCCCGCGACGACGCCCACGCAGAACGGCAGGAACGCGAACCCGGCGGCGGTCGCCCCGAACCCGAGGACCAGTTGCAGGTAGAGCGAGACGAAGTAGAACGCGCCGAACTGGGCGGAGGCCAGCAGCAGACAGAACAGGTTCGCGGTCAGCACCGGCCGTCCCTTCAGCAGCCCGGGGCGGAGCAGCGGGGAGGCGGTGCGCAGCTCGACGGCGACGAAGGCGACCAGCAGGAGCACCGCCGCGCCGAGGGAGGCGAGCGTGGTCGCCGAGGACCAGCCGTGGTCCGAGGTCCGCACCAGACTAAGGACCAGCAGCGTCGTCCCGGCCGTGGCCAGGAGCCCACCGGCCACGTCCGGCCGGGCCCCGGTCCGCCGCCGGCCGCCGACGGGTCCGGTGCGCGCGGCCGCGGCCAGCGCGAAGGCGACCATCGGCACGTTGACCAGCATCACGGACCGCCAGCCCGTCGCGTCGGTGAGCACCCCGCCGGCCAGCACGCCGGCCGCGCCGCCCGCCGCGCCCGCCATGCCCCACAGCCCGAGCGCCCGGGAGCGGGCGGGCCCGGCCGGGAAGGCGAGGGTGATCAGGGCGAAGGCCACCGGGGCGAGGGCCGCCGCGCCGACGCCCTGGACGGCCCGCGCGGCCACCAGCGAACCGGGTGACCAGGCGAGCCCGCCCGCCAGGCTGGCCAGCCCGAACAGGACCAGACCCGCCGTCAGGACGCGGCGGGGGCCCGCCAGATCGGCGAGCCGGCCGCCGAGCATGAGGAGTCCGCCGAAGGCGAGGGCGTAGGCGTTCACGACCCACAGCAGCCCGTCCCCGCCGAAGCCGAGATCGCTGCGGATGTCGGGCAGCGCGACGTTCACCACGGACATGTCCAGCGACACCAGGAACTGCACGGTGAGCGCCACCACCAGCAGCCACCGCCCATGCCGCTCCCCCGCGCCGGCCTTCGCCCCCGACTCGCTGCCCGCCGAGCTGTTCACCGTGCCGTCCATGACGCGCCCTCCCCTTCGCCATCCGCGATCCGAGAATTACCATACGCGTATAGAAACTAAAACCGCCGACGCGGAGAAGCGCCGGGAAGGGGAGAATGCCCAGGTGCCAGGCAGCGAGAAGACCGAGAAGAAGAAAAAACCGGTGGGCCGCCCCCGCCGGCTGGACCCGGACGTCATGGTCGTCACCGCGCGCCGCATCGTCGAGGAGGAGGGCGTGGCCGCCCTGTCCATGCGGCGGGTGGCGAAGGAGCTGGGCAGCACGCCCATGGCGCTCTACCACTACGTGCAGGACAAGGACGAGCTGCTGATGCTCACCCTGTCCGGCACGGCGGCGGCGTTCCCGCGCCCGGAGCTGCCCGAGGACCCGCGCGAGCGGCTGGTGGCGGTGGCCGCGCACATGCACGACATCATCGGCAGGATCCCCTGGGTGCTGGACATCCTGGCGCTGGGCGAGCTGACCGACCGGGGCGCCCTGTGGATGGTGGAGGAGATCATCGACTGCGCGCTCGCCTGCGGCCTCTCCCCGGCCCGCTCGGTACGGGTGTACCGGACGATCTGGAGTTACGTCTACGGGGACCTGGTCTTCCGCAGGGCGGCGGCCCGCCGGGCGGAGAACCCGTCGCGCCGGGAGTTCTTCCCGGAGATGATCACCGAGGACGACGCGGCGGAGCTGCCCCGGCTCACCGAAGTGAAGGAGCACTGGCGGGAGTACGCCGCCGCCTACGAGACCGTCGAGGAGCTGGACGCGATCGTGACGGGACTGCTCAGCCGGGGGACGCGGGGCTGACGGGTTCGCCCGCCGGGGTGGAGCTCAGCCCACCGACTCGAACCGCCAGCGGTGCACCGGGCGGGTGATCAGGGCGGCGGCGGGCTCGGGGAGTTCGGGGAGGTCGTCACCGTACGAGGCGTCCTGCCACCAGGTCATCACCAGCACCCGGTCCTGCGGGGCACGCAGCAGTTCGGTGCGGTGGGGCTCGCGGGCCAGCTCGGCGGCGCGCGCCCGCGCCCACTCCAGGAGTTCGCCGCCGCGGCCCTCGGCGGCGCGGGCCTCCCACATCAGGACGATGGTCGAGGCGCTCATGAGTACAGGTTGTCCTTGCTGATCTCGTGCACGTGGTCGTGAGTGTGCCCATGGTGGGCCCCCGGCACGTGCGGCTCCGTGACCGGCAGCGAGGAGTCGGCGGACAGCTCCAGGTCGGAGGGGAGCCGGTTGCGGGCGACCATCTCCGCGCCGAGCGCCGCAACCATCGCGCCGTTGTCGGTGCAGAGCTTCGGGCGCGGCACCCGCAGCCGGATGCCGGCCCGCTCACACCGCTCCTGGGCCAGGGCGCGCAGCCGGGAGTTGGCCGCGACGCCGCCGCCGATCATCAGGTGGTCGACGCCCTCGTCCTTGCAGGCCCGGACCGCCTTGCGGGTGAGCACGTCCACCACGGCCTCCTGGAAGGACGCCGCCACATCCCGTACCGGCACCTCCTCGCCCGCCGCGCGCTTCGCCTCGATCCAGCGCGCCACCGACGTCTTCAGACCGGAGAAGGAGAAGTCGTACGGGGCGTCGCGCGGGCCGGACAGACCGCGCGGGAAGGCGATGGACTTCGGGTCGCCCTCCTTCGCGAGCCGGTCGATCACGGGCCCGCCGGGGAAGCCGAGGTCCAGCACCCGGGCGATCTTGTCGAACGCCTCGCCCGCCGCGTCGTCGATCGTCGCGCCGAGCGGGCGGACGTCGCTGGTGATGTCGGGGGCCAGCAGGAGCGAGGAGTGGCCGCCGCTGACCAGCAGGGCCATCGTCGGCTCGGGCAGCGGCCCGTGCTCCAGCTGGTCGACGCAGATGTGCGAGGCGAGGTGGTTGACCCCGTAGAGCGGCTTGCCGAGCGCGTACGCGTACGCCTTCGCGGCCGAGACGCCGACGAGCAGGGCTCCGGCGAGCCCGGGGCCCGAGGTGACGGCGATCCCGTCGAGGTCGCGGGCGCTGACGCCCGCCTCCTTCAGGGCGCGCTCGATGGTGGGGACCATCGCCTCCAAGTGGGCGCGGGAGGCGATCTCCGGGACGACGCCGCCGAAGCGGGCGTGGGTGTCGACGCTGGAGGCGACGGCGTCGGCGAGCAGCGTCGTGCCGCGCACGATGCCCACGCCGGTCTCGTCGCAGGAGGTCTCGATGCCGAGTACGAGGGGTTCGTCGGCAGCCATCATTCAGTCCCGGTCTCTGGTGCGTTTTCCGCTACGTGTTCGTGCATGGTGAGGCGCATGACCAGGGCGTCGATGTTCCCCGGCTGGTAGTAGCCGCGCCGGAAGCCGATCGGCTCGAAGCCGAAGCGCTCGTACAGCTTCTGCGCCCGGGCGTTGTCGACCCGGACCTCCAGCAGCACGGTGGCGCACTCGAAGGCGGTCGCGGCCTTCAGCAGATCGGTGAGGAGTTCGGAGCCGAGGCCGGTGCCCCAGGCCTCGCGGCTGACCGCGATCGTCTGGACGTCGGAGAGGTCGCCGAGGGCGGCGAGCCCCGCGTATCCGACGATACGCCCGGTGGCGGACTCCTCGGCGACGACGTAGTGGCGGGTGGCGCCGGGGCCGCGGGCGTGGGCCAGCTCGGACCAGAACATGCCGGGCGACCAGGCGTCGTCCGGGAAAAGGGCGTGTTCGAGCTCCAGCACCGGTTCGATGTCCCACCAGCGCATCTCGCGCAGTACGGCGGTGGTGGCGCTCACTTGGGGGTGACCACCTTGTAGTTCTTCGGGACCTGGGCGTCGGGCCTGCGCAGATAGAGCGGCTGCGGCTCCAGCAGTTCCTGCCCGGCGGCCAGCCGCTCGGCGGCGAGCGCGGCGAGCGCCCCGGCGGCGACGTGCTCGGGGCCGCGCGCGTCCGGGAAGGCGTCCGGGTAGAGCACCGCGCCCGCGCCGACCACGGGAAGCCCGGCAAGGGCTTCGGCGATGTCGGCGGGCCGGTCGACGGCGGGTTCGCCCGAACGGGTGCGGGCGTCCTCGTACCGAGCCCAGTACACCTCCTTGCGGCGGGCGTCCGTGGCCACGGCGAAGGGCCCTTCCAGACCGGCCTGCCCCGCGGCGTACGCGAGCCCGTCCAGGGTGCACAGACCGTGGACCGGCACGGAGAGGGCGGAGCCGAAAGTGGCGGCGGTGACCAGGCCGACCCGCAGGCCGGTGTACGGGCCGGGGCCGACGCCCACGACCACGCCCGTCACGGCGTCGAGCTTCGTCCCGGCCTCGGCGAGGACCCGGTCGACGGCGGGGAGCAGCAGTTCCCCGTGCCGGCGGGCGTCGACCTGCCCGGAGGAGGCGATGACGGACGTACCGTCGTGCAGGGCGACGGTGACGGCGGGCGTGGCGGTATCCATGGCGAGCAAGAGCACGCAAACAGCCTACGGCTCCGCCGACGGCGTTACGGCGTCCGTACGGCGTCCCGGTCCGTGCCCACGCTGCTGCTACCGTCACCGGGTATCCGCGGGTACGACGTAAACGCTTGTACGACATGCGGCAGACGGCCGTCGAAAGGGGAATTCACGGTGGCAAGGAGCAGCTCGGGAATCGTGGCCGGGCTCACCGCCGCGGCGGTCGCCGCGGTCGCCTTCCTCGCTTACCAGGCCTCGGCCAGCGCCCCCGAGTCGGTGGCCTCCTCGCCGGGCCCGAAGAGCTCCGCCACGGCCCCGGCGCAGCCCTCCGCCAAGCCGAAGCCCAAGGCCGACCCGCTGGCGGTCCCGGCCTCCTCCGGCAAGGGCGAGCGCGTGGTGTACGCACTGAAGGACCGCCGGGTGTGGCTGGTCAACGAGGACGAGAAGTCGATCCGGACCTTCACGGTCATGCCGAGCCCCGTCAGCCCGCCGCCCGGGGTGCACCGGGTCACCTCGCGCTCGGGCACGGTCCAGGGCTCCGACGGCGTCCCGATCGAGCACGTGGTCCGCTTCGCGAACGTGGACGAGGTGGCGATCGGCTTCAGCGCCGCGCAGGACGGCTCGATGGCCAGCCCGGACCCGGCGTCGAAGACCGGCGGCGTCCGGATGAAGCGCTCGGACGGCAACGCGATGTGGACCTTCGCGACGGTCGGCGCGAAGGTCGTCGTCGTCCCGTAGGCCCGCAGGGCCCGCAAGGCCCCGGGAAAGCTCGTCCCGTAGGCCCGCACGGACCTCGGAAGGCTCTTACGCCGCCCGCCGCCGGACCGCGTTCCCGCGGCCGCTCTCCTCGTTCCCGTCCTCCGCGTGCGGCTCGCTCGGCGGGGTGGAGACCGCGGTGGCCGCAGCGCACGAGGCCAGCAGGTCTTTCATCGACAGGGCGGACGGAGTCGGTCGCGGCTGCGCTGCGCGCTCGGGCGTCGGCATGGATGCCTCCTGGGTGCTCCGATGGAGGGCGCGGTTAGGTAAACCTAACCAGGTCTCGTACCCATGTGACCACGACCACGGTCCTCCGCGCAACATTTTACCGACGCACTGTCGGGAAGGTCTCGTGAAGGGCGGCGTCAGAAGACGGGCAGCGCGCTGAGCGAGGCGCCGTCCGTGAGGAAGACCCGTCCGCCGTCGGCCGTCAGCCAGTACCGGTCGGGGTGGTCGATCAGCCGGAACACCCAGGGCTGACGCTGCTCGACCACGTCCAGGACGTTCACTCCGCCCTTGTCCCGGTCGACCGCCACCGACCAGAGTCCGTCGCCGTGCACGACGAGCGGGCTGGGCGCGTCGCACTGGAACAGACCCTCGTTGACCCAGTCGGTCGGCTTGCCGCCTGCCAAGGTCAGCCGTCGCGGCGTGCCGACGAGGGCCACGTACACATACGGCCCAGCGATGGTCGGCGGCCCCCAGTACGCCGTGATGTCCACGCCCTCCTCCGGCTTCGGCGCCTGCTCCCAGCGCTCCTTGCCGCTTCCGGCGTCGAGAGCGACCAGCCGGTGTCCGGTCACGACGGCGGTGTCCCCGCCGACCGCCAAGCCCGGGCGCCCCTCCGCCTGGTCGCGGAGCGTCCACACCACCCGGCCGTCCCCCGTGGCCAGCGCCACCACGTCGTGGCTGCCGGTCACCACCAGGCGTCCGGCGACGAGCGCCCCGCGTGAGCCGGACTCGCCGGTCAGCTCGATGCCGGGGTCGGCGGTCCAGCGCACCCGGCCGTCCGACCGGCCAATACTCCGGACCCGGTCGCCCCCGGTGACCACGTAGACCGCGTCCTCGTCCGCCGCCAGGACGGTGGCCGCCTCCGCGTCGTCGGCCGTCCACTTGGGTTCGCCCGTCGACGCCACGAAGGTGCGCAGCACGCCGTCGCCGTCGGCCGCGGCCACCAGCCGGTCCGAGAGCGAGGCGTAACGCCGGACGGCCACGGGCTCCTGCGCCTTCCAGGCCACCGAACCGTCCACGACCCTGCGCGCCACCAGACCGCCGCCCGGCGCTCCCACCACGATGACGTCGCGTATCGGCAGCGGCGCCGGGCTCTGCCCGTCCATCGCCGACTCGACGGTCCACAGCGGTTCGGGGGTCTGCCCATGGACGTAGTCGCCCCGCTCAGCGGAGTACGGGCGGGCCTTCGGCGTCGCCACCGCGGGCGGGATGTCGAACGGATCGGCCGGCCGGCCGCGCCACCACACGGCGCCGCCGCCCCCGGCGGCCACCACCCCGCCGACGGCCAGCGCGGTCAACACCCGGCGACGCGTCACGGGCTTCCCGGAGGCCCCCGCGGGCAGCGTGGTCAGGAGACCGAGGCTCCGCTCGCGCTCCGTGACGTCCTGGGCGATGGGCCCCTTCCGCCAGACCCGGCCCGCTCCGCGCGGCGGGGCGAACGCCGGGATCAACTGCTCCGGGGTGGGCCGGTGCGCGGGATCCTTGGCCAGCAGCGGAGCGATCAGGGGCCGCAGCGCGTCGGGGACCGCGTGCAGCCTCGGCTCGCCGTGGACGACCTCGTACTGCACCGCAGCGACATGTGCCCCCTCGTACGCCCGCTGCCCGCTCAACGCGTACACCAGCACGGCGCCAAGCGAGAAGAGGTCCGCCGCCGGGCCCACCCGCTCGCCGAGCGCCTGCTCGGGCGCGCCGTAGCCGGGGGTGACCGGGATCTGGCCGGTGGTGGTCAGGGTCAGCCCGTGCTCGGGCCGGGCGATGCCGAAGTCGATGATCCGGGGTCCCGAGGAGGTCAGAACGATGTTGGACGGCTTCAGGTCGCGGTGCACCAGCCCGGCGACGTGGATGTCCCGCAGCGCGCGGGCCAGCGCCACGGCGAGGACCCGCACCACGGGCTCGTCGAGCGGCCCGTGGTCCCGGACCGCCTCGTCGAGGGTGGGGCCGATCAGGAACTCGCTGGCGATCCAGGGGCGGCCACCGTCCGTCCGGGCGTCCAGCACGCGCGCGACGCCGTCACCCGTGACGGCACGGGCCATCTGCGCCTCGCGGACGAAGCGCTGCGTCAGGCCCGGATCGTGGGTGAGGTGGGCGTGCAGGACCTTCACGGCGGCGGCCCGCCCCTGTCCGTCCTGGCCCACGTACACCCGGCCCATGCCGCCCTCGCCCAGGACGCCGCGCAGGTGGTAGGGACCGAGGCTGATCGGATCGCCGGATTCCAGGGGGTGCATGTGCAGCGGTGCCTCTCGTGCGGTCGGTACGTGGGGGGGGGAGGGACGGGACGGCGGGAGGGCGGGGATCAGCGCAGGGGGAAACCGGCCGCGTACGCGTCGCCCAGGGCGACGAGCAGCCCCGCCCGCTCATGGGGGAAGTACCGGCCGGCCGCCGCCTTGAAGGGCCGGGAGGGCCTGCCGTCGCTGCGGCGGGTGGCGACCAGGCCCGACGTGGAGGCGCTGTACAGGTGCTCGGGGCCGACGGCCGGTTCCACGGCGAGGGCGATCCGGGTGTCGGTCCGGCCCTTCTCCGCCCAGCGCAGGGCCCCGTCCCGCGCCCCCACCGCGAGGACGCCTCGGCCCTGCTCCGCCACGTACACCACGTCGTCGGCCACCGTGGGCGGGCTCTGACCGGCCCCCGGCCGTCCCCGGTCGAACCGCCAGACCGGCGCGCCGTCGCCGAGCCGCCAGGCGGCCAGCCCGTCCGACGTCGTGTAGACATGCCGATCGTCCACCGCGAACCGGGCCCGGACGAAGGGGGGTTGTTTCCCGCCGAGCGGCCGGTCCCACAGCAGCCGCCCGGTCCCGGTGTCACGGACTGACAGGGTGAGGCCCCCGTCGGCCGCCTGCTGCACCAGGACCAGGTACGCGCCCCGGACCTCGGCCGTCAGGAAGTGCAGCCGCGTGGATCCGTCGGGGCGCGCGGGCAGGGGCACGGTCCAGCGTGGACGGCCGGTGTCCAGGCCGAGGGCCACCAGCGACCAGGACTGGTCCTCGCGGAAGGCCGAGGGTGATACCGGCCCGTCGCCTCCCACCACGTACAGCGTCTCGCCCGCGACGCCGAGCAGTTGGTTCTGCCGGTGTCTGCCCTGGAGGTCCGGGAGGTCGCCGACGGGCTCGCCGAACTTGCCGTCGGTGAGGTTGACCGTGCGGACCACCAGCGGATCGGTCTCCTCGAAGGGATACTCGATCGCGAGGAGGCGTCGGCCGTCCGTGACGCTCTGCGGGAACTGGTGGAGGTCCTGGTCCTCCCACCGGGGCTTGCCGGACTTCGGGTCCAGGGCCTGGAGGAAATTCGCGTCCTTCGCGATCACGACCAGGTTCTCCAGCAGGTGCGGTGCGGACGGCACCTGCGGATCGATGCCGTAGTCGGCCTGCGCCTGCCATCGCATGTCCCAGGCCGGCCCCTTGCCGGGCCCCGGATTCTTCCCGATGGAAGCGCCCTTCCCGGGCCAGTAGTGGACGCCCGCCGCGAGCGCGGCCGCGCCGAGCAGGGAGCCGCCGCCCAGAGCGAGCAGCCGACGGCGGGACGGCGCGGCCGACGCGGTGGCCTCGCGGGCGGCCAGGTCCTCCGGGCGGTCCACGGGCGGCGGGAGGCGGTGCGGTGTCACGGACCAGACCGCCGCCGACCGGCGCACGGTCTCCATCAGCAGGACGGCGGGCAACTGCTTCACGAAGTCGCCCGCCGGCGGGGCGAGTTCGACCGCGAGCTGCTCGACGGGCGGCCGCTCCGCGGCGTCCTTGGCCAGGCAGCGCGACAGCGCCGGGAGCAGACCCTCCGGTACGCCGGTGAGGTCGGGTTCCGCGTAGCGGACGCGGTACAGGAGGTCCGCCGCTTGCCCGGAGCCGAACGGGCCGTGGCCGGCTGCCGCCAGGGTGAGCACGGCGGCCAGGGCGAACACGTCCCCGGCGGAGGTGTGTTCCTGTCCGGTGGCCTGCTCCGGGGACATGTAAGCGGGCGTGCCCGCCGCCGCCCCGGTACGGGTCAGGCGGTCGTCGCCGAGGGCCCGGGCTATTCCGAAGTCGATGACCTTGGGGCCGTCGGCCGTGAGCATGATGTTGGACGGTTTGAGGTCGCGGTGGACCACTCCGGAGCGGTGGAGTTGCGTGAGGGCGGCGCACAGCCGGGCGCCCAGGGCACGTACGGCGGTCTCCGGGAGGGGGCCCGCCAGCTCCACCGCCTCGTCGAGCGTCGGCCCCAGGACGTACTCCGTGGCCAGCCAGGGGGTTTCGGCGGCGGGATCGGCGTCGAAGACCCGGGCGCCGTGCACCGGGCCGATCACCCGGGCGGCCTCGGTCTCCAGCCGGAAGCGGGTACGGAAGACGGGATCGGAGGCGATCCTGGCATGCATGGTCTTGAGGGCGACGACGCGCCCGCCGCCGGAGCGGGCCAGGTAGACGGTGCCCATGCCGCCGCTGCCCAGGCGGGCCAGCGGTCGGTAGCCGCCCAGCTGCCCAGGGTCTTCGTGGGTGAGTGCCAGGAACACGGCGATCAGCCCCGTGCCGTGGCGGGAACGGTGGGCGCGCCTGTCGGGGAGGGCAGCTCCGCGGCGAGGACCTCGGCCGACTGCCGGACCAGCTCGGCGGCGACCCGCGCGGGCAGCGGCACGGGGAACACGCCGTCGAGCACGGTGGATCCCGCCGCCCCTCGGGTGGCGTCCCCGGCGGCGGCGAGTTCGGCCGCCAGGCGCGCGGCGTCCGGCCGGGCGGCGGGGTCGCGCGCCAGGCATCCGGAGACCGCGGCGCGCAGCGGGAGCGGCAGTTCGGCGCTTTCGGGAACCGTGTGGCCGGTGCTCGCGTACGCCAGAACGGTGCCGAGTGCGTACACATCGCCCAGCGGCCGGGGAAGACCGCCCGTCAGCTGTTCGGGTGCGACGCTCGAGGGCTCCTGCCCAGAGTTCGCCCCGCCGCCGGGCCCGGCCGCGCGGACCGCGCCGAACCCGGTCGTCCGGGGCCCGTTGGACGTGATCAGGACCGCGGCCGGGCAGAGCCCCGCGTGGGCCGCTCCGAGCGCGTGGAGGGCGGTGAGCGAGCGGGCCAGCGCGACGCCCAAGGCCAGCACGAAGGCGACCGGGAGGGGGCCGCGGTGCGCCGCGAGCGCGGCGGGAAGGGGGAGGAGCGGGGCGTACGGGGCCGCGTACCAGGGCCCCCCGGACGGGTCGTGGCCGGTCTCGCGCACGGGCAGCAAGCCGGGTACGGAGGAGAGGCGGTGCGCGCCCTGCGCCTCGGCGGACCAGCGTCCGGCGTCGCTGTCGGGGCGGGGCAGGCACAGGACGACGGTGCCGTCCCCGTCGGCACGGCGGGCTATGTAGCGGCGGTCCGGGGAGGGCCGGCCGCCGTCCCGCGCGTCGAGGGCCGCCAGCAGGACGTAGGGCCCGATACGGGCCGGGTCGTCGTGGCGTAGGTGTTCCATGCGCGTTCCCCCGTGGTCAGTGCCGAACGGAGCAACACTACTGATCCGCCGGGCGCCCGCCGACGCCCCCTCCCCCGGGCCGCCCCGGTGAGCCGCCCTACGCCAGCTCCTCCCGCAGCCCCGCCCAGCGCGCCCCGATGCCGACCAGGGTCACCTCGCGCCGCTCGTCGTCGGTGTCGCCGGTGGCTCGGTCGATGAGGACCCGCAGCCGGTCCTCCGAGAGCTCCTCGACCTTGCCGTCGCCCCACTCCACGACCACCACCGACTCCGGCAGCGACACGTCCAGGTCCAGGTCCTCCATCTCGTCGAGCCCGCCGCCCAGGCGGTACGCGTCGACGTGGACCAGCGCGGGGCCCTCGACCAGGGAGGGGTGGACGCGGGCGATGACGAAGGTCGGGGAGGTGACCGCGCCGCGCACGCCGAGGCCCTCGCCCAGGCCCCGGGTGAGCGTCGTCTTCCCGGCGCCCAGTTCGCCCGTGAGCATCACCAGGTCGCCGGGGGCCAGCACCCGGGCGAGGCGGCGGCCCAGGTCCTGCATCTGTTCGGGGGACGTGACGGTGAGCGTCACGGCGACGGCTTCGGGCACGGCCCCGGCGGTCATCGTGGCGAGCTCGGGAGCGGTCGCCCCCGTGGCCTCCGGAGCGGTCTCAGCGGCCGGGCTGTTGTGCGGTGCTTCCATGTCCGCCAACGTTAGCGGCCGACACGGTGCCGCTGCGTACGAGCAGGTCGGCCAGCCGGTCCGTGACGGTCTCCGGGTGCTCCAGCATCACCAGGTGCCCGGCGTCCGGCACGATCACCAGCTCGGCGTCGGGCAGGACGTCCGCGATGGCCTCGCTGTGCGAGCTGGGGGTCACCAGGTCCTTGTCCCCGGCCAGGATCAGCACCGGCACGTCCCGGAACGCGGGCAGCGCGCCGCTCTTGTCGTGCTCGGTGAACGCCGGGTAGAACTCGGCGACCACGTCGATCGGGGTGGACTCGATCAGCCGTTCCGCGAACCGGGACACCGCCGGATCCACGTCCCGCGAACCGAACGAGTACCGCTTGATCAGCCCGGCGAAGAGGTCCGCCGTGGCCCGTCGCCCCTTCTCCACCAGCTCCGCCTGCGAGCCGAGCGCCTTCAGCACGCCCGGCAGCACCCGGCGCACCGCGTTCACGCCCGCCACCGGCAGCCCGAAGTTCACCTCGCCGAGCTTGCCGCTGGAGGTGCCGATCAGGGCGACGGCGGCGACCCGGTCGCGGATCAGGGCCGGGTACCGGTCGGCCAGCGCCATCATCGTCATGCCGCCCATGGAGTGCCCGGCCAGCACCAGCGGGCCCTCGGGGGCCGCCGCGTCGATGACCGCCTTCAGGTCGCGGCCGAGCTGGTCGATGCCGACCGGCACCCCGTCCGCCTGGGACCGGCCGCGCTCGGAGCGGCCGTGGCTGCGCTGGTCCCAGTAGACGGTCCGCACGAGGCCGCGCAGGGCGGCCCGCTGGAAGTGCCAGGAGTCCTGGCCGAGGCAGTAGCCGTGGCTGAAGACGACGGTGACCGGCGCGGGGGCCTTGCGTCCGAAGAGCCGCCGCCGGCGGCCGGCGGGCCCGGCCGAGCCCTCGTCCTCGTCGGCCTCGACCTCGTCGATCTCGTAGTACAGCTCGGTGCCGTCGTCGGCGACGGCCCGGCCCGGCATGCCGCGCAGCGAGCCGTAGGGCCCGGTCGCGTCCAGCGCGAGGCGGGCCTTCTTGCGCATGCCGCGCCCGACGGTGAGCCGCTCGACGGCGACCCCGGCCGCCGCGCCCGCGGCGAGCACCCCTATCGCGGCCCCGGCGATCCCGGCCCGACGCCAGCCGGCCGCGGTGGCGGCGGTCGCGGCCACGACGGCCTCCGCGCTGCTCTCGCTCACTGCGCCGCGCCCCCGGTCAGCTCGTAGGCCGTCTCGTTCACGTACACCCTGGGCACGCGGGCGCCGATGCGGGTGACGATCTCGTAGGCGATGGTGTCGGCGGCCTCCGCCCAGTCCTGCGCGGTCGGCTCGCCCCGGTCGCCCGGTCCGAACAGCACCGCTTCCGCGCCCGCCTCGGGCCGGTCGCCGTCGAGGTCGACGACGAACTGGTCCATGGCGACGCGGCCCGCGACCGTGCGCACCTTCCCGCCGACCAGGACGGGTCCGCTGCCGGACGCGTGGCGCGGGACGCCGTCCGCGTAACCGACGGGGATCAGGCCGAGTGTCGTCTCGCCGGACGTCGTGTAGTGGTGGCCGTAGCTGACGCCGTGTCCGGCCGGGGCGTCCTTGACCAGGGCGACGGCCGCGGCGAGCGTCATCACGGGGCGCAGCCCGAGGTCGGCGGACGTGCCCAGCTCGGGCGCCGGCGAGATGCCGTACATCGCGATGCCGGTCCGCACGAGGTCGAAGTGCGCCTCCGGGATCGTGAGCGTGGCCGGGGAGTTGGCCAGGTGCCGGACCTCCGGGTCGACGCCCTCCTTCTCGGCGTACGCCACCATGTCGCGGTACACGTCGAGCTGGGCGGCGATCGAGGGGTGGCCCGGTTCGTCGGCGCAGGCGAAGTGCGACCACAGGCCGGTGATCCGGACGCGGCCGGTCCGTTCGGCGTCGCGGGCCTCGGCGACCAGTTCGGGCCAGTCGGCGGGTTGGCAGCCGCCCCGGCCGAGGCCGGTGTCGGCCTTGAGCTGGACGCGGGCGGGGCGGCCGGCGGCTTCGGCGGCGGCGACGACCTCGCGCAGCGCCCACATGCCGCCGACCGACACGTCGATGTCGGCCTCGATCGCCTCGCGCCAGGGGCCGCCGGGCGTCCACAGCCAGCACATGATCCGGCCGTCCAGACCCGCCGCACGCAGGGCGAGGGCCTCGTGCGGGGTCGCGGTGCCCAGCCAGGCCGCCCCGGCCTCCCGCGCGGCCCGCGCGCAGGGCACCGCCCCGTGCCCGTATCCGTCGGACTTCACCACGGCCATGAGCTGCGCACCGGCCGCCCGCTCGCGCAGGACGCGCACATTGGCGCGCAGCGCGGCGAGGTCGATCTCGGCACGGGCTCTCAAGGACGCTGTCTCGTTCATCGCGCCCAGTGTCTCAGAGCCGTCTGCCGCCTCCCCGGCAGCGCACGCCGGTATCCGGGCTTATGTACGTTTCATCACATGCTTGAGGTGGTCGACCAGGACCGGGACATGGCTGTCCTCGACATCCTTGACGGCGGTGATCAAGGTGACGGCTCCGCCCTCGCGCACCAGGCCCACCAGCCGCGCGACCGCCTCCGTGTGCGCCGGGTCGTCCAGCTCGGTGCGGTAGCGCTCGACGAAGACGTCGTGGCGCGCGCCGGAGCGGTCCTGGTGGTACCAGGAGCGCAGCTCGTCCGAGGGCGTGACGTCCTTCAGCCATACGTCGACGGCGGCCCTCTCCTTGGAGACGCCCCGGGGCCAGAGCCGGTCGACCAGCACCCGGGTGCCGTCGTCGTCCTCGGCCGGGTCGTGGATCCTGCGTACACGTACGGGTTCGCTCACCGCCAAGGCCGCCCTTCTGCCGGAGCTTCCAGCATGGCCCGCGCCGCCTCACCCCGCCCGCACGTCGCGCCAGGCGGCCGGGATGCCGTCGGCGACGTCCTGCGCGGAGACCGGGGCCCCGCCGGAGCCGTGCCGGGCGGCGAGCCCGTGCAGATACGCGCCCACCGACGCGGCGTCGCGCGGAGCGAGTCCGGCCGCGAGCAGGGACCCCGTCAGCCCGGAGAGCACGTCGCCACTGCCCGCCGTGGCGAGCCAGGACGTGCCGGTCGGGTTGACCCGTACGGGGGTGTCGCGGGCCTCCGCGATCAGGGTCGTGGAGCCCTTGAGGAGCACGGTGGCGCGGTAGCGGGCGGCCAGTTCGCGCACCGCGATGAGCCGCCCGGACTCGACCTCCTCGCGGGCCGTGCCCAGCAGCGCCGCCGCCTCCCCCGCGTGCGGGGTGAGGACGGTCGGGGCGGTCCGGGTCCGCACGGTCTCGGCGTCCAGCAGCCGCAGCCCGTCCGCGTCGACGAGCACGGGCACATCGGCGGCCAGCACATCGGCGACGGCCGCCTCGGCCTGCCGCCCGTCCCCGAGCCCGGGGCCGACCACCCAGGCCTGCACCCGCCCGGCCTTCGACGGCGGCCCGGCATGCACCAGCGCCTCGGGGAACCGGGCGATCACCGCGTCCGCGCCCGGTCCGACGTACCGGACGGCCCCGGCCCCGCCGCGCAGCGCGCCCGCGACCGCGAGGACCGCCGCGCCCGGGTACCGCTCGGACCCGGCGACGACGCCGACGACCCCGCGCCGGTACTTGTCGCTCTCCGCGCCCGGGACCGGCAGCAGCGCCGCGACGTCCGCGTACTGGAGCGCCTCCAGGTCCGGCGGCTCGGGCAGTTCCGGGCCGAGCCCGATGTCCACCAGCCGCAGGGCCCCGGCGTGTTCGGCGGCCGGGTCGATCAGGAGGCCGGGCTTGTAGGTGCCGAAGGTGACGGTCGCGTCCGCCCGGACGGCCTCGCCGTGCACCTCCCCGGTGTCGGCTTCCACACCGCTCGGCAGGTCGACGGAGATGACCGGGGTACGGTCCCGGGTCACCGTGTGCAGCAGCTCGGTGGCGTCCTCGCGCAGCCCGCCGCGCCCGCCGATGCCGGTGATGCCGTCCACGACGAGGTCGAGCACGCCGAGCCCGTCCGGTCCGTCGACGACGTGCCCCCCGGCCGCCCGCAGCGCGGCGAGACCGCCCGGGTGGGCCCGGTCGGGGGCGAGCAGCAGGGCCCGCACGCCCGCGCCCCGGCGGGCGAGGCGGGCGCCCGCGTAGAGCGCGTCGCCGCCGTTGTCGCCGCTGCCGACGAGGAGCAGGACCCGGGACCCGTACACCCGGCCGTTGCGCCGCAGCAGATCGCCGCAGGCCACGGCGAGCCCGGCGGCGGCGCGCCGCATCAGGGCGCCCTCGGGCAGGCGTTGCATGAGGGCGGCCTCCGCGGCCCGTACGGTCTCCACGCTGTAGGCACGTCGCATGGGTCCAACCCTCCGCGATCACGGAGCCGGACGCCAGCGTCGGGAGGGCGTGGCGGGTTCATCGGTGCGAGTGCTCACCCCTCCGCGATGACCACCGCCGACGCCACCCCCGCGTCATGGCTGAGCGAGACGTGCCAGCTCCGTACGCCCAGTGCGGCGGCGCGGGCGGCGACCGTGCCGCGAACCCGCAGCCGGGGCTGCCCGCTGTCCTCGACCCAGATCTCCGCGTCGCTCCAGAGCAGCCCGCCCGGTGCGCCGAGCGCCTTGGCCAGGGCCTCCTTCGCGGCGAACCGGGCGGCGAGCGAGGCGACCCCGCGCCGCTCGCCGCTCGGCAGCGTCAGCTCGTCGCCGACGAAGAGCCGGTCGGCCAACTGGGGCGTACGCTCCAGCGCGGCGCCGAACCGCCCGATCTCTGCCACGTCGATCCCGACCCCAATGATCACGAACCCGCCCTCGCCATCCCCATCACCCGGGGCGCGCGCCCCGGCTCACTCCACGGTCACGGACTTCGCCAGATTGCGCGGCTGGTCCACCTCGTTGCCGCGGGCCGTCGCGAGCTCGCAGGCGAAGACCTGGAGCGGCACGGTGGCGACCAGCGGCTGAAGCAGCGTAGGCGTTGCGGGGACGGTGATGAGGTGGTCGGCGTACGGGACGACGGCCTCGTCGCCCTCCTCGGCCACGACGATCGTGCACGCCCCCCGGGCCCGGATCTCCTGGATGTTGGAGACGATCTTGTCGTGGAGGACCGAACGCCCGCGCGGCGAGGGGACGATGACGACGACCGGCAGGCCCTCCTCGATGAGCGCGATCGGCCCGTGCTTGAGCTCTCCCGCCGCGAACCCCTCGGCGTGCATGTAGGCGAGTTCCTTGAGCTTGAGCGCGCCTTCGAGGGCGACCGGGTAGCCCACGTGCCGCCCGACGAAGAGGACGGTGTCGTGGTGGGCGAGCGACCGGGCCAGCTCGCGCACGGGCTCCATCGTCTCCAGGACGCGGTCGACCTCACCGGAGACGGCGGAGAGCTGGCGCACCACCGCACGGATCTCGTCACCCCACTTGGTGCCGCGCACCTGGCCGAGGTAGAGGGCGACGAGGTAGCAGGCGACGAGCTGGGTGAGGAAGGCCTTGGTGGAGGCGACGGCGACCTCGGGCCCGGCGTGGGTGTAGAGCACCGCGTCGGACTCGCGCGGAATGGTCGAGCCGTTCGTGTTGCAGATGGCGAGTACCTTCGCGCCCTGTTCGCGGGCGTGCCGCAGGGCCATCAGGGTGTCCATGGTCTCGCCGGACTGCGAGATGGCGACGACGAGGGTGCGCTGGTCCAGGATCGGGTCCCGGTAGCGGAACTCGCTGGCGAGCTCGGTCTCGCAGGGCAGCCGGGTCCAGTGCTCGATGGCGTACTTGGCGATCATCCCGGCGTGGAAGGCGGTTCCGCAGGCGACGATGACGACCTTGTCGACCTCGCGCAGTTCGGCGTCAGGGATGCGCACCTCGTCGAGGTGGAGCGCGCCCTCGCCGTCGACCCGGCCGAGGAGGGTGTCGGCGACGGCCTGGGGCTGGTCGGCGATCTCCTTGAGCATGAAGGAGGCGTAGCCGCCTTTCTCGGCGGCGGAGGCGTCCCAGTCGACGTGGTACTCACGTACGTCCGCGGGCTCCCCGTCGAACCCGGTGACGGTGACGCCCTCGGGGCTCAGCTCGACGACCTGGTCCTGGCCCAGCTCGATCGCGGAGCGGGTGTGCGCGATGAAGGCGGCGACGTCCGAGGCGAGGAACCACTCGTCCTGTCCCACGCCCACGACGAGCGGCGAGTTGCGCCGGGCGCCGACCACCACGTCCGGCTGGTCCGCGTGCACCGCGACGAGGGTGAACGCCCCGTCCAGCCGCCGGCACACCTGGCGCATCGCGTCCGCCAGATCCCCGCCCGCCGAGAACGCCTCGGCCAGCAGATGCCCGACGACCTCGGTGTCCGTCTCCGACCCCAGGGCGTGCCCGCGCCCGGTCAGCTCGCGCCGGAGGGCCGCGAAGTTCTCGATGATGCCGTTGTGCACGACGGCGACCCGGCCCGCGTTGTCCAGGTGCGGGTGGGCGTTGGCGTCGGTGGGCGCTCCGTGCGTCGCCCAGCGGGTGTGCCCGATGCCGGTCCGCCCGGTCGGCAGCGGCCGGGCGCCCAGCTCCTTCTCCAGATTGACGAGCTTGCCCGCCTTCTTCGCGGCGGCGAGCCCGCCGTCCGCGAGAACGGCGACGCCCGCCGAGTCGTAGCCCCGGTATTCGAGGCGCTTGAGTCCTGCGACGACGACGTCCTGCGCCGACTGCATACCGACATAACCCACGATTCCGCACATAGCGGCACCATAAGGCCGGAGGCGGCCTGCGGGACGAATGCCGACGACACACCATTCCTCCACATGACTCAGCTGCGGCAGGAGGCAGCCGAGCATGTCGGCGCAGCGGAACGACCACGCGGAACAGCAGGGGCCCCGGGCCCGGGCGGACCGCCGCTTCGAGCGTGCGCGTGGCTGGGGCGCGGTCGAGGACGCCGAGCGGCGGCATCGGGCGGAGAAGGACGACCGGCAACCCGCCGATCGGGCGGCACGCCGCCGGCACCCGTCCCCCGGGCGAGGGGGCGGGTACCGGCGTGCTGCCACCGGTTCGGCGGCAGCCGCTAGCAGTACTGCGCCTCCTTGCCGATCGACCGGTACATGCAGTCCGCGTTCTCGATCAGTTGCAGGACCGCGTCCCGGTTGCGGGAGGTCTCGCGCTCGATGACCTCGTCGGGCGGGTAGAAGCCGCCGCCGGAGGCCGAGCGCGGGTACATCTCGAAGGTGTAGCCGAAGATCTTCTGCGAGCCCCACAGCCAGTCGTCGATCGACCCGTCGGTGATGTACAGGTCGCTGGACTGCTCGGCGGTGTAGCCGTTGCTCGCCGCCATCTTCTGGCCGACGGCCGCGAACGCGTTGCGGTCGTCGGCGGTCATGCCGGGGGCGGTGTCGTTGTACGTGTAGCCGAAAGGCCACAGCACCAGTTCGCTGTACGTGTGGAAGTCGATGGCCGCCGTGATCTGCTGCTTGCCGCCGACGACCCGGCTGCGCACGAAGTCCGCCACGACCTTCGTCTCGGGCGCGGACTCGGCGGCCCGGCCGCGATAGGTGTCCGAGGACGGGCTGGAGGAGGAGCCGCCGCAGCAGCCCCACTTGTAGGCCCAGTTGCGGTTGAGGTCGGTGCCGATCGCGCTGGAGCCGGAGTTGGGCTGCCGGTTCTTGCGCCAGCTGCGGTACGAGCCGGAGGCGATGTCGTACTCGCCGCCGTCCGGGTTCATGTCCGGCACGATCCACAGCTCACGGCCGTTGACCGCCTGCGTGATCCGGGAGTCGGAGCCGTAGCCGGCGGCGAACTCGCGGAGCAGGTAGAGGGACATCTCCACGGTCAGGTGCTCACGGGCGTGCTGGTGGGCGGTGAACAGCACTTCGGGCTCGGCCTCGTCGGCGCCGACGTTGTCGCTGACCTTGACCGCGATGACGTCCCGGCCCTGGTAGGTCTTGCCGATGACCCGCTTGCTCATGATCGACGGGTTCGCGGCGATGCGGGCGTCGATGGCGGCCGTCATCTCGGCGTAGTTGTGGTAGCGGGAGTCGGCGGGCGGGAAGTCCTGTACGCCGACTCCGTCCGCCGCGTGCGCGTGGGCGTCGGGCGCGGGCAGGGCCTCCAGGGTGTGACCGCGCGCCCGGAGCTTCTTGGCCCGGGCGGCGTCCGCGGTGATGACGATGCCGTGGTCGTGCACCTCGTCGATGGAGACGCCCGCGCGGGCGATGTCGGTGCGGGCGGCCGGGGTGGTGCGCCCGGTGATCTCGTACTGGAGCACCCGCTCGTCGGCGGCGACGGCCGCGTTCGGGGCGGAGGGCTCGGCGGTGGCCACGGCGGTCGCGGGGGCCGCGAGGCCGAGGGCGAGCAGGACGGCGAGCACGGCGTTGCGTCGGGTCTTCGCCGGCCGGGTTCTCGGCCGGGAGGTCCGTTCGGTGTCGGGTCGCATGCGGCAGTCTCCTGAGTCCGTCGGGGTGGGGGGTGGAGCTGTGCGACGGGCACAGAATGGAGTCATGTCATGCGCCGGTCAAGAAGGGTGTTCCAGCCATGATCCGCCCCGTCGGTCCGGACACACCGTCATATGTGTCCTACGGCCAACCGGGTGCGACGAATGAGTACCTGCACTCACGCCCCGAACCCCTCTGGCGCCCCACGGTGGACCCGGCACCCGGTGGGGGTTGCGGCGGCGAGCGCGGGGCCCGCACCGGGGCGGCACGAGCGGGCAGCAGGCAGGGGGCTCGCCGACTTCCCCACACCGGCGGGACCAACACCCCTGCCTCCCCACCCCGGCCGGACCAACCCCCCTGCCCATCGGCTTTCCAGCCCGGACAGCCGTGCTGCCGGTCGTCGAGATCAACCGGAAGCCAACGTGATCAGCCGGCCCTCACGAGCCCAGCTGATGCCGCACGAAATCTGGATGGGGATCCCCCACTTCGATGCTGTTCTCGTCGAGGCCGTTGGCGATACAGAAGCGACCCGCATCAAAGGCGAACTCGACAGCGACGGTGCCATCAGCCAGGTCCTGGCCCGAGAGGCGCCACTCGAGCAGAGAAACTTCCCGGAGTTCCTGGCCGACGAACGGCTCAAGCCGTTCGTCGGCGCTGGACCACGCCGGCGTGAACTCGGACCACTGCCAACCGGTGATCACGGCTGTGGTGTCGACGGTGTCCCAGCTGATCGACAGCTCATCGAATTTCCCGTGGCAGATCTCGACTCGCGCGCCCTCGAAATCCAACACCACCGGGCAATCGGCGAACCACTCCCCGTCCTCAACGAAGCGCACGAGCGCGCACCCGGTCAGGCGCCGCCCACCAAGCGCCGCCAAGCGTGGTCCGTGCTTCTCCCGAACGGCTTCGAGCCCGACGAGGAAGTTCGGCTCGAAGCCGGAGATGCCCATACGCACGACAGCGAATTCTCCCTGATCTCCCAAGCCGGAGCACCCTGCCAAGGCTGACGGAAACGCGGAGAACGCCGGCGATGCGGGCCCCGGCCCGGCCCGCGAGGGCCGGGCCGGCCGACGCCAGGGTCGAGCCCAACCGTTCGGGTCCGCTGACTGTGCCGGCCCGTCAGGCCTGGTATCTGCTCGACGAAATAGCGCCCTGAGGGGGGCAGGAGGGTCATTCGTCCTCCTGTCCGCCCCTCAGTTTCCGCCGCAGCACCGCCCGCTCCGGCTCCGTGCCCGCCGCCTCCAGCGCCTCCCGGTACGCGGCAGCCGCCTCCCCGTCCCGCCCCAGCCGGCCGAGCAGGTCACCCCGCGCCACCGCGTACGGCGGGTACGCACGCAGCCTCGGCTCCCCCGCCATCGCGTCCAGCAGCGCGAGCCCGGTCCCCGGCCCGTCCCGCATCGCCACCGCCACGGCGCGGTTCACCTCCACCACGGGGGACGGGGTGAGCGTCCGCAGCACGTCGTACAGGGCCACGATCTGCGGCCAGTCCGTGGACTCCACGTCCGCCGCCTCGTCGTGCAGGGCGGCGATGGCGGCCTGTACCCCGTAGGGCCCGGCCGGTCCGCCGGTCAGCGCCTGGACCACCAGATCACGCCCCTCCTCGATCATCGGCCGGTCCCAGCGCCCCCGGTCCTGGTCCTCCAGAAGCACCGGCTCGCCCTCCGGGCCCGTCCGCGCGTCGCGCCGGGCGTGGACCAGGAGCAGCAGCGCGAGGAGCCCGGCGGCCTCCCGTTCGGCGGGCAGCAGACGGCGCAGGATCCGGGCCAGCCGGATCGCCTCCTCGGCCAGGGCCGGGCGCTGGAGACGGGGTCCCGAGCTGGCCGCGTACCCCTCCGTGAAGAGCGAGTAGACGACCTGGAGCACCCCGGGCAGCCGCTCCGGCAGTTCGTCGGGGCCGGGCACCCGGAACGGGATCCGGGCCTCGCGGATCTTCTTCTTCGCCCGCACGATGCGCTGGGCCATGGTCGCCGTCGGGACGAGGAAGGCCCGGGCCACCTCCGGTGTGGTGAGCCCGGCGAGGCAGCGCAGGGTCAGGGCGGCGCGGTCCTCGGCGGCGAGGGCGGGGTGGGTGCAGGTGAAGAACAGCTGGAGGCGTTCGTCGGGAAGTTCACCGATCGCGGCGACATCCGCTGCGGGGGCGACGGCCTCGGCCCGTTCCGCGTCGGCCTGGAAGACGGCGAGCCGGGCCGCGTACGCCCGGTCGCGCCGAAGCCGGTCCACCGCCCGCCGCCGCGCCGTCGTCAGCAGCCAGGCCCCGGGGCGGTCGGGGACGCCCTCGGCGGGCCAGTGACGCAGGGCCGCCTCGATCGCCTCGGACGTCACCTCCTCGGCCAGGTCGAGGTCCCCGAACCGTCGGACGAGGGAGGCGAGCAGCAGTCCGCGCTCCTCCCGGAACACCGCCTCGACGGCGGCCCCGGCCTCCCCCGCCGAGGCGTCCTCGCCCCCCGCCGAACCGTCCTCGTCCGCCACCGCGCTCAGGCCCCGAAGTCGGCGACCGGCCGGACGACGACCGAGCCGCCGTCGCGCGAGCCGGGACAGCGCGCGGCCCAGTCGAGGGCCGCGTCGAGGTCGGGCACGTCGATCACGAGGAACCCGCCCAGCAGTTCCCGCGTCTCGGCGAACGGCCCGTCCGTCACGGTCCGCTCCCCCGTCGGCGAGACCCGCACGGTGGTCGCCGTCACCAGGTCGGCCAGCGACTCTCCGGATACGTGGATTCCCGCGTCGCGGACGGCCTTGTCGTAGGCCATCCAGTCGTCGACGGTGCACTCGGGCGCGCCGCCCTGCTCGTCGACGGCCCCGCTGTGGATCAGCAGCATGTACTTCATGATCGGCTCCTGTCGTCCGGGCCTCTGCTCGGCCCCCTGCGCGGTCCCAGCCCTCAGGGCTGCTTACACCATGACGACGAACGGGCCCGGCCCGGATCGACACCCCGCCCGCATCTTTTTTCACGACGGGCTCTCCACCCCCGCCCCCGCCCGCCCGCACACCTGCAGGCTGCACCAGCGGCGTCGCCCGCCCGCGTCGGGGAAGAGCCACCCGCAGCGCTTCCCCGGGCAGGCGCGGACGGTGAGGCGGCACGGGTCGGCGAGCAGGTTCGCGGCGCGCTGGGCCACGACGTGCAGCGGGAGCCGGGGCCCGGAATCCGGGTGCGGGCTCCAGCGCCCGAGGCCGTCTTCGCCCCGGAGGAAGACGGCCTGCCGCATGGCCTCCTGGATCACCTCGGCGACCCGGGCGAACGCCCCGCCGTGGCCGGCCCCCGGCTCCCCGACGAGGCAGCCGTACAGCGCGCTCCGGAACTCCCGCACTCCCGCCAGTACGGCGCTCGCCTCCTCGGGCCGCTCCTGCGTTCTCCGCAGCGGCCGGGTGACCGGACGGTCGTCGCGGAGGTCCAGGTGCCCGGCCCGGACGGCGAGCGTGCGGTAGCCGCGCAGCCACTCCGAGCCGGGCCGCCGCTCGCCGCCCCAGCCGGCGCAGGTGTTGCAGAACTCCAGGGCCGGGTCCCCGCTGGTGTTCCACGGCAGCCACTCCCCGCGCACCCGGACCGCGTACGTGGGCGCCGCGGGCCGCCGCAGGGCGGGGTCGTCCCGGCGTATGCGGTCGTACAGGGCCCGCAGATCCTGCCCCGGTTCGGGCCTCGCCGTTCCGGAGCAGGTCGATGAGTCGGTCGGCCGGGACGGCCCGGCCCGGCCCGCCTCCAGGGCGAGGAGCGCGAGCAGACACCGCTCCTGACGGCGCAGACCGGCGAGCACCGGTCGGCCGTGGTGGAGGGCGGCGAACGGTCCGAGCAACTGGAATTCCATCGGGAAAGCATCCGGCCGCCCCTGCCCGCAGGGCCGCCCCTAGGAAACGCGGGCGGGAAGCGTGAGGAAGAAGTCCCGGACGTCCGCGGCGAGCAGCTCGGGCACCTCCATCGCGGCGAAGTGGCCGCCCCGGTCGAACTCCGACCAGTGCCTGATGTCGTACAGCCGCTCGGCCAGCGGTCGCACCGGCCGCGTGATGTCGTGGGCGAACACCGCCACGCCGACCGGCACCGGGCACGGCTCGGTCCGCCGCGCCGCCTCGCGGTGCAGCCGCGCCGAGGAAGCCGCGGTGGCGGTCAGCCAGTACAGCGATACGTCGGTGAGGACGCGCTCGTCGCTGACCGGCGTACGGGGGTCGGTCCACTGGGCGAAGCGCTCGGCTATCCAGGCCAGCTGACCGACCGGCGAGTCGGTCAGCGCGTAGCCGATGGTCTGCGGGGTGGCGGCCTGGAGGGCCTGGTACGGCGGACGGTTCGCCATCATCCGCCTGATTGTGTCCAGCCGGGCCTCGTCCTCCTCGGACAGGTCGACGCCGGCGTCCGGGTCCGGCCGGGTCGGCAGGTAGTTGACGTGCACCCCGACCACCTGTCCGGGGGCCACCGCGCCGAGCGCCGTGGAGATGCCCGAGCCGAAGTCGCCGCCCTGCGCGCCGTACCGCTCGTATCCGAGACGGCGCATGAGCTCGGCCCAGGCCCGCGCGACCCGGACGACGTCCCAGCCGCGCTCGTGGGTCGGCCCGGAGAAGCCGTAGCCCGGGATGGACGGGATCACCAGGTGGAAGTCGCGCGCCAGCGGCTCGATCACATCCAGGAACTCCAGGAAGGACCCGGGCCAGCCGTGGGTGAGGATCAGCGCGAGTGCGTCGGGTCTCGGGGAGCGGACATGGACGAAGTGCACGTTCTGGCCGTCGATCCCGGTGGTGAAGTGCGGCAGCTCGTTGAGCGCGGCCTCGTGCTCGCGCCAGTCGTAGCCGGTGCGCCAGTGGTCTGCCAGCTCCTTGAGCCGTGCGAGCGGGAAGCCGTAGTCCCACCCGGCGTCGGCGATCTCATTGGGCCAGCGGGTGCGGGAGAGCCGGTTGTCCAGGTCGTCGAGGTCGGCCTGGGGAATGTCGATGCGGAACGGTTGGATCACGGTCGCGACCTTCCATATCGTTGGTGCAGCCAACGTTGGCCCGACCCACCATACGCCTGATCGTGGGTGCGGCCAACGACTTGTTACATTGCGTCCGTGGAAACCGAAGAGGGGACGCCGCCGCGGCGGCTGCGCGCACTGCCGAGCAGGCTGACCAACCAGGCGGCCCTGGCCGCCAACCGGATCGTGGACCAGGCACTCGCCGAGGCCGGCGCCCGGCGCTACCACTACGCACTGCTCGCCGCGTCGGAGGAGTACGGCCCGTCCAGCCAGGCCGCCCTCGGCCGCCGCACGGGCATCGACCGCAGCGACATGGTGGCGACCGTCAACGACCTGGCCGAGCGGCGGCTCCTTGAGCGGGCACCCGACCCGCAGGACCGCCGGCGCAACATCGTTAGCATCACCGCGGCGGGCCGCAGGGAACTCACCCACCTCGACCGGCTGCTCGCCGCCGCCCAGGACGCGTTCCTCGCCCCGCTGCCCGCGGCCGACCGGCGGCGCCTGACCGACCTGCTCACCCGGCTCGTGGATCACCACCGCGGCGACCACGGCTGAACGCTCCGCAGGAGAAAGGGGCTCGCCCGGACCACCCCTCGTGGTGAGGCTTCGGTGAGCGGCCCGGCGCATGCTTCGGAACGTCGGAAAGCCCGCGATCCCGGCCTCCGGCCGGCGACCTTTTGGGGAGTTTGCATGCGCGGCGACGTTCTCGGCGCTCTCGGCACGGCCTGTGCGGCCGCACTGGCACTCGGCACGGTCCCGGCCTCGGCGGCCACGCCCGCCACCGCTCCGCACGGCTCCGGCTGGGAACCGGCCCCCTCGGCCCCCTGGGACGTCGCGGCAGGCAAGCGGTGCGCGTTCGCCCTCCACGGCGAGCCGATCGTGGACGAGGTCGTGCGGCGCGAGCTGCCTTTGCCCGCCGAGGGGGTCACCCGGAGCGCCTACCAGGGCGACCTCGTGATCCGGGTGACGAACAAGGAGACCGGGGCCCACCACGACGCCGACGCGATCGGATCCGCCGTGGTCGACGTGTACGCCTCCGGGGCACAGTTCTGGCGGGTGCTCGGCCCGGTACTGGTCGGCGTGGGCGACGGCAGCCTCGCCCGGGGCACGTACATCGTCGACGGCGCGTAAACGCTCACCATCAGCCCCACCGGCACCAAGAGGGTGGCCGGTCCGGTGGTCAGGACGAACAGCATCTGCGACCGGATCGGCTGATCACGCGCCGATCAGGCAGGGCCCGTCGACGTACGCGCGCACCTCACCGCACTCCCCGCAGCACCCCGGCACGGACGACCGGAAGGCCCGGTCGCAGTCGTCGCAGTTCTGGAGCGGGACGACGGGCGCGGCGGCGGGCAGCGGCGGCGGGAGGAGCGCGATGAGCCGGTGCCGCAGCAGCTTGGCCGGGTGCCGGAGGGGAACGGGTGGATCATCGGTGAGCGCCGCCCGTACGGCCTCGGGCCGCGCCCCGCGCTCCAGCCAGGCGGCGACCCCCGGAACGAGAGCCCGCGCGTCCTCCTCGGAGAGGAGGAACAGGGGCGCGGCGCGCGGGAGCCCGGCGAGCAGAGCGGCCGCCGCCGCGTACAGGGCCTCGGTGGGCCGTTGCGGGGCGGGCAGCGGCAGGCGCGACTTACGAGGCGCGGTGGGCGGCGGCACGAGGCGGGGACCAGGGGCGGCTTCCGCCTGCACGGGGACCAGCTCCGGTACGGGTACGCGTACGGACACCGGCTCCGGCTCCGGTACGGGTACGCGCACGGGCACCGGCTCCGGTACGGGTACGCGTACGGGCACCGGCTCCGGTACGGGTACGCGTACGGGCACCGGCACGGGCACGACCGCAGCCACAGGCGCTCGCCCCCGCTCCGCCACGGCACCCCGCACCGCCGCCTCCAGATGGTTGTACGACTCCGTACGCGTGACCAGCCGCCCGCCTCCGACACGCTCCCGGGTGCGGCGCAGGAACCCGTGCCGCTCCAACTCCCGCAGCGCGGCGGCGATACGGGCCTCGCTCTCCGGGAAGAGCGCGGCGAGCACCTTGATGCCGACGCGCCGCCCGTCGGGCAGCGACTGGATGTGAGTGCCGAGGCCGATCGCCAGCAGGGAGAGACCTCGGTGCTGGGCGAGCCGGTTGGAGATGATCGTGTAGCCGTCGGTGAGCCGGATGTTGATGTGCACGACACCGGCGGACGGGGCGCGCAGGGGCGCGCTAATCTGCTGGGTATCCATCGGGAAGCTCCTACTTCCTCGGTGGTCAGGCCTTCGGTCGGGATGCCAGTCCCGGCCGGGGGCCGTCTCATGTCTGAGTGGTGGTCAGCGTGAGCATATGCCCGCCAACAGGTCCAAAATCCAGCCCTGTTGGCACACTTCACCCATGTGAGTGATCGCGGCCCCGCCCGAGCTGACCGGGTTCCGCAGAGGTCGACTCGGGGGGTTGGGTGGGGTTATTTCCCCAGTGATCAAAGACAGGTACTCAAAAGCTTTTACGTCGTGGGTCACCGGGTCGCGGTGGACCGCGACCCGGTGACCCACCCTCCCGGTGGCCTCTCCCACCCCACCGGATCGTGGCTGTCACGATCCGGTGAGCGCCACCTCCGCCCAGACAGGTCTGGGCGGCTCCCACCACACCCTTGGAGGCCTGAGTCATGACCGTGAAGCCGATCGTCCGCGTCAAGGAATTCGACCACCTCGTCCTCAACGTCGGGGACGTGGAGCGGGCCCTTGAGTTCTACTGCGGGCCGCTCGGCCTGGAGCCGGTCCGCGTCGAGGAGTGGCGGGCCGGGAAGGTGCCGTTCCCCTCGGTCCGGGTCAGCCCGACCACGATCATCGACCTGCTGGACCGGCCGCGCGGCGAGTCGAACGTGGACCACATCTGCCTCGTCGTCGACCCGCTCGACTGGCAGCAGGTCATCGACTCCGGGGTGTTCACGGTCAAGGAGGGCCCCGTTCCCCGCTTCGGGGCCCGGGGTTCGGCCACGTCGGTCTACGTACTCGACCCGGACGGCAACACGGTCGAGCTGCGCTGGTATCCCCAGGACGCATGATCACGGGGCCGGGCCCGCCTCCTTCACAGGCCTCCTTCGCCTGCCGCCGCCCGTGAACCTTTCCGGCCGCTGCGGACAACAGGGGTGACAGGCACACCGACCGACGCACCCCTGGAGGCGCAGTGCCCGGACCACCTCCGGCCCGCCCCGACAGCGAGGGCGGGGCGAGAGACGACGCCGACGTCATCGCCCAGTCCCTCGACGAGCCCGAACTGTTCGCCGGGCTGTACGACCGGCACGCCCCGGACATCCACCGCTACGCCGCCCGCCGCCTCGGGGAGGGCGCGGCGGACGACATCACGGCGGAGACGTTCCTGATCGCGTTCCGCACCCGGGACCGCTACGACACGGCTCACCGGCTGGCCCGGCCCTGGCTGTACGGCATCGCCGCCAACCTGATCGGCAAGCACCGCCGTACCGAGGTCCGCGCGCTGAAGGCGCTGGCCCGGACCGGCCACGACCCGGTCGCCGCGTCCTGGAGCGACCGCTCCGACGACCGGATCGCCGTCCAGGCCCCCCTCGCGGGGGCGCTGGCCGCGCTGTCCCCCGGTGACCGGCACGTCCTCCTGCTCGTCGCCTGGGCGGACCTCGGCTACACGGAGGTGGCCGAGGCGCTGCGGATACCGCTGGGCACGGTCAGGTCCCGCCTGAACCGGGCCCGCCGCAGGGTCCGCGCGTCCCTGAGCACCGACCCCGCGTTCTCTTCGGCGCTCGACCCGGCGCTCGACGCATCGCCCGCCACGGCCGGACAGGAGCTGAACCCGTCATGGACGAAATGACCCAGCTGCGGGAACTGCGCGCCGACGCCCCCGTACCCGACCGGGCCGCGCTCGCCCCCGGCCGCACGCGGCTGACCGACGCCATCGAGGGCAGGAGCCGCCGCTCGCTCCGGCTGCGGGCCGACTGGCGGATCGCCTCGCTCGGCGCGGTGGTGGCGATCACCGCGGCGGCGCTCTTCGTCACCCAGATCGTCGACACCCCGGGCCCCCGGCAATCGGGTCCGGCGACCGTGGCGGGCGACCTCGACCTGTCGAGCCCGGCCGCTGTCCTCGGGCGGGCAGCCGACTTCCTGGAGCGGCAGGAGGCCCCTCCGGAGCCCAGGGCGGACCAGTGGATCTACCTCCGGGAGGAGAACCCGGACCAGGAGAAGCAGTGGAAGGAACTGCCCGCCGAGGTCCGGAAGGACATGCGGTGGACCTACCTGCCCGACTCCTGGATCCCGTACGACGACAAGGCCGCGGAGAACGACGAGTCCGACACGGACTACCGGACCGCCCGTGAGTCCTACCGGATAGCCGCCGAGCTGCCAGAGGACCCGGAGGCGCTCCTCGCGGAACTGCGGAAGATCTTCCCCACCGGCAACGGGTCCAACGGACCTCGGGAGGCCGAGGACGAGCACAGCTTCCGCGCCCTGACGGTTCTGCTGGAGTCCTACCCGCTCCCGCCGGCCGCCCTGGCCCGGATCTACCGGGCGATGGCCACGGTCGGGGGCGTCGGGGTGACCGACCACCTGGTCCGGGACGCCACCGGCCGCCAGGTCATCGCCGTGACCCGCGCGTACGACCGGAACACCCGGCGCGAGATCCTCATCGACCCGGTGGACTACAGCTACGCGGGCGAGCGCGAGGTCGTCACCAGGACCCACGAGGTTTTCGGCCCCGACGACAGCGACGGCCCCGACCGCACGGTCTACCAGCGCGGCGACATCCTGCGCGAGGTCGCGAGGACCAAGGCGGCCGTCGTCGACGCCAAGGGCCAGAAGCCCTGACCGTACGGCTCGGAGAAAGACCGGGCGTGGGCCCGGTGTCCGGCACAGGGGAGCGGACACCGGGCCCACGTCCGTCGTACGGAGCCGGGTGGACACCCACGTGACCGACCCCACCCCCCACTCCGTCGAAACTCCCGCAACAATGAAGGGTGATCACTTCGCCCGCACGGAGCCCCCACCGTCGCACCGAGCACGCGCCGACCCCGTACGTCGACCTCTCGCGCGACGAGTGGAGCGCGCTGCGGGACAAGACCCCGCTGCCGCTGACCGCCGACGAGGTGGAGCGGCTGCGGGGGCTCGGGGACGTCATCGACCTGGACGAGGTGCGGGACGTCTACCTGCCGCTCTCCCGGCTGCTCAACCTGTACGTCCAGGCCACCTCCGGGCTGCGCGGCGCGCTGAACACCTTCCTCGGGGACGCCGGGAACGGGCACGGGGCACAGCGCGGCACCCCGTTCGTCATAGGGGTCGCGGGCAGTGTCGCCGTCGGCAAGTCCACCAGCGCCCGTATCCTCCAGGCGCTGCTG
This sequence comes from Streptomyces sp. man185, assembly GCA_002551355.1. Taxonomy (GTDB): domain Bacteria; phylum Actinomycetota; class Actinomycetes; order Streptomycetales; family Streptomycetaceae; genus Streptomyces. The sequence goes on from NTHE01000015.1 coordinate 54,157, forward strand.
GCCCGCTGGCCCGAGCACCCGCGGGTCGAGCTGGTGACCACGGACGGGTTCCTGCTCCCGATGAAGGAGCTACAGGCGCGCGGGCTGACCTCCCGCAAAGGGTTCCCGGAGTCCTACGACCGGCGCGCCCTGACCCGGTTCGTCGCGGACATCAAGGCGGGCAAGGACGAGGTGACCGCCCCCGTCTACTCGCACCTGATCTACGACATCGTCCCCGGCGAACGGCTCACCGTGCGCCGCCCGGACATCCTCATCGTCGAGGGCCTCAACGTCCTCCAGCCCGCGCTGCCCGGCAGCGACGGCCGGACGAGGGTCGGGCTCGCCGACTACTTCGACTTCAGTGTGTACGTGGACGCGCGCGCCGAGGACATCGAGACCTGGTATCTGAACCGCTTCCGCAAGCTGCGCGCCACGGCGTTCCAGGACCCGTCCTCGTACTTCACCAAGTACACCCAGGTCTCCGAGGAGGAGGCGCTGGACTACGCCCGCACCATGTGGCGGACCATCAACAAGCCGAATCTGCTGGAGAACGTCGCTCCGACGCGCGGCCGTGCCACCCTGGTGCTCCGCAAGGGGCCGGACCACAAGGTCCAGAAGCTGTCCCTGCGCAAGCTCTGACCCCTCAGCCCGGGAGGGCGTGCCGCGTGCTGCACCTGCGTCTGATCGTGCCCGCCGACACCACGGACGAGGTCGTCGCCCTGCTGGAGTCCACCGTCGGCACCGCCCACCTCGTGGTCCTGCCGGGTGCCGCCCGCTCCCCCGCCGGCGACGTGGTGATGTGCGACGTTGCGCGCGAGGCGGGCGACGAGCTGATCGGGGCGCTGCGCCGGCTCGGCATCGACGAGTCCGGGGCGATCAGCATCGAGAACCTCGACCTCACCCTGTCCTCGCGCGCCGACAAGGCCGAGCACGAGGCCCCGGGCGACGGCGCCGACGCGGTGCTGTGGGAGGAGCTGACGGAGGCGACGCACGAGGAGTCGACGTTCTCCATCACCTACGTCTCCTTCCTCGCCCTCGCCACCATGCTCGCCGCCTGCGGCGTGATGCTCGACAACGCGGTCCTGATCGTGGGCGCCATGGCGGTCGGCCCGGAGTTCGGGCCGCTGGCCGGGATCTCCACGGCGCTCGTGCAGCGCGCGCCACGGCTGGTGGCCCGTTCGCTGTGGGCGCTGATCGGCGGCTTCGCGCTGGCGATGATCATCACGGCGGGGTTCGCCTGGCTGATGGACGCGTTCGGCCTGTTCACCCACGACATGATCGACAAGCCCCGGCCGAACACCGGCTTCATCTGGCACCCGGACTGGATGTCGTTCGTCGTGGCGTTCCTGGCGGGCATCGCCGGGACGCTCTCCCTCACCTCGGCGAAGTCCGGGGCCCTGATCGGCGTGGCGATCTCCGTGACGACGGTCCCGGCCGCCGCCAACGCGGCCGTCGCGTTCAGTTACTCCGACTACCAGCAGACGGTCGGCTCCGGCCAGCAGCTTCTGGCCAACCTCGGCGGGATCGTCCTCGCGGGCACCCTGACCCTGCTGCTGGAGAAGGCGCTGTGGCGGTCCCGGCGCGCGCAGAAGCCCCCGGCGAGCACGCCGGGGGCCTCCGTGGGGGCGTGACCGCCCCCGGCCGGCCCTCCGACGCCGACTCCGGTCGCCGTCAGCTCTCGGTCGTCGTCCGGGCGCGGACCGGGGCCAGGGCGCGGCTCCACACCGTGACCTCGTCCAACAGCGTCGCCAGGTCGTCGACGTGGCGTCCGTCCGGCGCGAAGACACCGGTGACGGTGGGGTCGGTGACGTCGATGCCGGTGTAGTCGAAGTCGGTGACGCCGGGGCGGCCAGCGGGGCGCAGCGGGGCGACCGGGCGACTGCGCCCGGCCAAGCACGAGGCGATCATGACCGGCGGCCGTGAGCTCTTCGCCCGTGACGGATACGCGCGGGTCGGCATCGATGCCATCGCCACGGCCTCGGAGACCTCGACGCGCACGATCTACAAGCACTTCGCGGACAAGCGCGCTGTTCACCAAGGTGATCGTGGACTCGGCCACGCACGTCGCGGAGGCCGAGGTCGCCCTGATCGACCGTCACCTCTCGACCGTCGCGAACGCGGAAGAGGTCGAGCCCGTTCTACGGGCGTTCGCCACCGACTGGCTCGACGACACGGGGGACTGGCTGGCCGGTATGGCGCACTCGGCGGCGCACCGGGCGCTGATCGGCCAGGTGCAGGCGGAGGCCGCCCATCTCGGCGGCGAGGTCATCGCCCCGTGGTGGCAGGCAGGCCGGGGGCGGGTCCGCGCGGAGCCGGCCGCCGTCTTCCGGCGGTGGGCCGAGGCAGGGCTGCTGCACATCCCGGACGCCGACCGCGCGGCGGCCCAGTTCTCCCACCTGGTCTCGGCCACGCCCGGCCCGCCCGCGTCGGCGGTCGACGCGGACGAGCGCGCGGCTTGGATCGCCGACGGCGTAGGGGTGCGGCCACCGCCCCTGACGGCGGGGCCGTACGCGGACGGCACAGGGCGCCGCGTACGCGTAACGGCAGGGCGCCCGTACGCGTACAGATCAGAGGCTCTCCCGTACGCGCACGACTCAGAGGCTCAGAACAGGCTCTCCCGCATGCGCACAGCTCCGCGGCTCAGCACAGACACCCCCGTACGCATACGGACCTACGGGGTCCGCGGCTCCGTCTCAGCCCAGCGCGGACTTCACCACATCGGCCAGCCGGCCCGCGACGGCCCGTGCCTGCTCGATGTCGGCAGCCTCGACCATGACCCGCACCAGCGGCTCCGTACCCGACTGGCGCAGCAGTACGCGACCGGTCTCGCCGAGCTCGCTCTCCGCCTCGACGACCGCAGCGGCCACCTCGGCCGAGGTGTTCACCCGGGCCTTGTCGACGTCGGGGACGTTGATGAGGACCTGGGGCAGGCGCTGCATGACCCCGGCCAGGTCGGCGAGGCTCCGGCCGGTGGCTGCGACGCGGGCCGCCAGCATCAGCCCGGTCAGCGTGCCGTCGCCGGTCGTGGCGTGGTCCAGGACGATGACGTGCCCGGACTGCTCGCCACCCAGCGCGAAGCCCTCGGCCTTCATCGACTCCAGGACGTAACGGTCGCCGACCCCCGTCTGGACGAGCTGGATGCCCTCGCGCTCCATGGCGATCTTGAAGCCGAGGTTCGACATGACGGTGCCGACGACGGTCTCCTTGCGCAGCTGCCCGGCCTCCCGCATGGCGAGGGCCAGCACCGCGAGGATCTGGTCGCCGTCGACCTCCTCGCCCGCCGCGTCCACGGCGAGGCAGCGATCGGCGTCGCCGTCGTGCGCGATGCCGAGGTCGGCCCCGTGCTCGACGACGGCGGCGCGCAGCAGCTCCAGGTGGGTGGAGCCGCAGCCGTCGTTGATGTTCAGGCCGTCCGGGTCGGCCCCGATGGTGACGACCTGGGCGCCGGCGCGCGCGAACGCGGCGGGCGAGACCCGGGCGGCGGCGCCGTGCGCCTCGTCCAGGACGACCTTCAGGCCGTCGAGCCGGTTGGGGAGGACGCCGACGAGATGGGCGACGTACCGGTCGAAGCCCTCCGTGTAGTCGGCGACCCGGCCGACGCCCGCGCCGGTCGGACGGTTCCACGGCTCACCGGTGCGGTGCTGGTCGTAGACCGTCTCAATGCGGTCCTCCAGCTCGTCGGCGAGCTTGTGGCCGCCGCGCGCGAAGAACTTGATGCCGTTGTCGGGCATCGCGTTGTGGCTGGCGGAGAGCATCACGCCGAGGTCGGCGTCGAGCACCCCGGTGAGGTGGGCGACCGCCGGCGTCGGCAGCACGCCGACGCGCAGCACGTCCACTCCGGCGCTGGCCAGGCCCGCCACGACGGCGGCCTCCAGGAACTCTCCGGAGGCCCGCGGATCACGTCCGACCACGGCGGTCGGGCGATGGCCCGCGAAGGTGCCTGCCTCGGCGAGTACGTGCGCCGCCGCGACCGAGAGGCCGAGCGCGAGCTCGGCCGTCAGATCGGCGTTGGCGACACCCCGCACTCCGTCCGTACCGAAGAGTCGTCCCACTGGTGTCCTCCGAAGTGCTCCGAAACCACAAACCACTACTGCACAGCAAACGAACTGAGAAACCAAACAACGAAAACAACGAAAGCGATGAAAGCGACGCAAAAATACAAAAGGGCACGCCGGGCGGCATGGCGACCGACCGTCCCCGTACCCGTCCCGCGAGATGTGCGACGGCGCCCACCGGGCCGCGATCCCGTCCGGGCCGATGAACGTCTTATGCCGTTATACGCCCGCGAGCGCCGATAAACGAACGCCCCGGCAGCACGGAGTGTGCCGCCGGGGCGAACGTGACAGTCGAGCAGGCGATGTTTAGCGCTTGCTGTACTGCGGGGCCTTACGGGCCTTCTTGAGACCGGCCTTCTTGCGCTCGACCGCACGGTCGTCGCGGGAGAGGAAGCCGGCCTTCTTCAGCGTGGCGCGGTTGTTGTCCACGTCCGCCTCGTTCAGCGCGCGGGCCACGCCGAGGCGCAGGGCGCCGGCCTGACCGGAGACGCCGCCACCCGAGATACGGGCGATGACGTCGTAGCGGCCGTCGAGCTCGAGCACCTTGAAGGGCTCGTTGACTTCCTGCTGGTGCACCTTGTTGGGGAAGTAGTCCTCAAGGGTGCGACCGTTGATCTTCCACTTGCCGGTGCCCGGAACGATCCGGACGCGGGCGATGGCGTTCTTGCGACGGCCAAGGCCGGCCGCGGGCTGCGGGTCGCCGAAGCGGCCGGCGAGCGACTCGGAGGTGTACTCACCCTCGACGGGGACCTCGGACTCGAAGGTGGTCACCTCGGCGAAGGTCTCTTCGCCCTCGGTGCCCTCGACGGGGGTCTCAACAGTGGTCTCGGCCACGATTCTCCTCAGATCTTTCTGTACGTCTTAGGGGGTGGCCGGAACTACTGCGCGACCTGGGTGATCTCGAACGGGACCGGCTGCTGAGCAGCGTGCGGGTGCTGGTCGCCCGCGTAGACCTTGAGCTTCGAGAGCATCTGACGGCCCAGGGTGTTCTTGGGGATCATGCCCTTGATGGCCTTCTCGACGGCCTTCTCGGGGTTCTTCGAGAGGAGCTCGTCGTAGCGCACCGAACGGAGACCGCCCGGGAAGCCCGAGTGGCGGTACGCCATCTTCTGGGTCTTCTTGTTGCCGGACAGGTGCACCTTGTCGGCGTTGATGATGATGACGAAGTCGCCCATGTCCATGTGGGGGGCGTAGATCGCCTTGTGCTTGCCTCGGAGGAGGTTCGCAGCCGTGGTGGCCAGACGACCCAGGACGATGTCCTGAGCGTCAATGATGTGCCACTGGCGAGTGACATCGCCGGGCTTGGGGCTGTACGTACGCACTTCGTAGCCTTCGCTTCTTAGTGGATGAGGTCCAGACAACACATGGCACCCCTGAAGCGATCATGCAGCTGGGGCTCACACTGCCGGGACGCTGCCCGTATGCGAGCCACTGGTAACTGCTCCAGAGAACCTACGTAAGGGCCCTGAGCGCCATGACGACGCGGCCGATACGCATAACAAAGGGGAAGCCTACCGGCGACCCCCCACACGGGTCAAAACGCCCTAGCCGCTACCCCTGCCCGCCGCACCTTCAGCCCCGCTCTCACCCCCACGCGCGAGACGACCTTCCAGCCCCGCCGCACCACCCCAGCCCCGCCGACGCTTGAGGCACCTTTCCAGCCCCGTCGGCGCTTGAGGCGGTCTGTTCAGCCCCGCCGACGCTTGAGGCACCTTTCCAGCCCCGCCGACGCTTGAGGCGACCTGTTCAGCCCCGCCGGCTTGAGGCGGCCTTTCCAGCCCCGCCGGCGCTTGAGGCGCGGGGGCCCGGGGGCAGCGCCCCCACAACGACGCCGCACGGCACCACGCACCCGCACCCAGTCCGCCCCCACCCCCCGCCGCCGACCGCCGACTGCCGACCGCCCAAGGTCACCGCTCCCGCTGAACCCTCCGCTCATCCCACACCGGCTCCCCCGTCTCCCGCACCACCCCGTCCGACCCGAAGACCAGATACCGGTCGAAGGACTTCGCGAACCACCGGTCGTGCGTGACGGCCATGACCGTCCCGTCGTACACCTCGAGCCCGTCCTGCAACGCCTCCGCCGACTCCAGGTCCAGGTTGTCCGTCGGCTCGTCCAGCAGCAGCGCCGTCGTGCCGGCCAGCTCCAGCAGCAGGATCTGGAACCGCGCCTGCTGCCCGCCGGAGAGCCGCTCGAACGCCTGGTCCCCCTGCCGCTCCAGCTCGTACCGCCGCAGCACCCCCATCGCCCCGCCCCGGTCCTTCGCGTGCTGGGTCCAGAGGATCTCCACCAGCGTCTTCCCGAGCAGCTCGGGATGCGCATGGGTCTGGGCGAAGTGCCCGGGCACGACCCGCGCCCCGAGCTTCCACTCCCCCGTGTGCGCCACCGGCTCCCCCGCAAGCAGCCGCAGGAAGTGCGACTTGCCGGACCCGTTGGAGCCGAGGACGGCCACTCGCTCCCCGTAGTAGATCTCCAGGTCGAACGGCTTCATCAGCCCGGTCAGCTCCAGGCCCTTGCAGGTCACCGCCCGCACCCCGGTCCGCCCGCCGCGCAGCCGCATCTTGATGTCCTGCTCGCGCGGCGGCTCCGGCGGCGGTCCCGCCTCCTCGAACTTCTTGAAGCGCGTCTGCATCGCGTGGTAGCGGTTGGCCATGTCGGGGCTGTTCGCCGCCTGCTGCCGCATCCGCAGGACGAGCGCCTTCAGCCGGGCGTGCTCCTCCTGCCAGCGCCGCAGCAGCTCCTCGAAGCGCGCGAACCGCTCCTTGCGCGCGTCGTGGTACGTGGCGAAGCCGCCGCCGTGCACCCACACGTCGCTGCCCGCCGGACTCGGCTCGACGCTGACGATCTTCTCCGCGGCCCGGGACAGCAGCTCCCGGTCGTGGGAGACGAAGAGGACCGTCTTACGGGTCTCCTTCAGCTTCCCCTCCAGCCACCGCTTGCCCGGCACGTCCAGATAGTTGTCCGGCTCGTCGAGCAGCAGGACCTCGTCGGGCCCCCGCAGCAGCGCCTCAAGCACCAGCCGCTTCTGCTCGCCGCCGCTGAGCGTGCGCACCTCGCGCCACTGCGCCTTCTCGTACGGGACGCCCAGCGCGGCCATGGTGCACATGTCCCAGACCGTCTCGGCCTCGTACCCTCGTGCCTCCGCCCAGTCGCTCAGCGCCTGCGCGTACGCCATCTGCGCGGCCTCGTCGTCAACGGTGAGAATGCGTTCCTCGGCCGCGTCGACGGCCTTCGCGGCCTCCCTGATCCTCGGCTGGGACACCGACACCAGCAGGTCCCGCACGGTCCGCTCGTCCCGCACCGACCCCACGAACTGCGGCATCACACCGAGGCCGCCGCTCACCGAGACCGTGCCGCCGTGCGGCTGGAGTTCCCCCGCCAGCAGCCGGAGCAGCGTCGTCTTTCCCGCCCCGTTCGCCCCGACGAGCGCGACGACGGCCCCGTCGGCCACCCGGAACGAGGCATCGCCGAGCAGCACCCGCCCGTCCGGTAGGTAGTACTCCAGGTGGCCCGCTTCGAGATGTCCCATACAGAGCATTGTCACGGTCCGCGAACTCCTGGCCCAACCGGTTTACGTCACCCCCTAAACTGCGCGCATGAGCTTTGGGCAAGGGGGGGCCTCTTGGGGGCCCGGGGGCGACGGGACTCCGGACTGGGCGGCACTGGCGGATGAGTCCGCGGCGCGCACCCGCCGGAAGAGAATGCTGATGATCGGCGGCGGCGCACTGGCCACCGTGGCGATCGGCGCGATCGTGACCACGGCCGTGGTCACGTCGAACGGCGGTGGCAACGGCAAGGCCGACAAGAACGCGAGCCAGCTCCCCGCCCCGGCGGACCTCCCCGAGGACACCTCCGCGCCCGCGCCCTCCTTCTCCTCGGTCGCGCCGCCGCCCCCGCCGGACCCCAAGGAGTACATATCCAGCGCCGAGAAGGACAAGGCGCCGGTCACCGTCGACGGGTTCTTCCCCGGCAAGAAGCTCACCATGGGCGACCGCGTCCACCTGAAGGGCGCGACGAGCAGCTCCGCGAAGTGCGCGACGGGCACCCAGGGCGCCCTCGGCTCGATCCTCACGAACAACGGATGCACGCAGCTCATCCGGGCCACCTACCGCAAGGACGGGGTGGCCGTCACGGTCGGCGTCGCCGTCTTCGACACCGAGGCCCGCGCGAAGAAGACCGTCGACCAGGCCTCGGGCGGTCTCGCCTCGCTCAGCGGCGGGGGCATCGACACCTTCTGCCGGGGCGGCACGGTCTGCCTGCGCACCTCCAACTCGTACGGCCGTTACGCCTACTTCACCGTCGGCGGCTTCCTGAACGGCAAGCGGGTCACCACCGCTGACAAGAACGTCTACGCGGTCAACAAGGACCTGACGAACTTCACGTTCCGCCAGATCCACGGCCGGGGCCAGCTCCAGGCCTCACAGGCAGCCGCCGACCCCAAGGGCTGACGGGTGACCGAACTCCCGCGTGTCCGCACGGGAGTTCGGGGCCGACGGTGGCAACCGGCAGCGCACACCGCCAACCGCCGCGGCAGCCCGTTCAGCAGCAGCCCGCCCCCGGCAACGTCCTGACGTTCCGGGCCTCTTGGGCCCGGGCCGCCAGCAAGTCGTCCGCCGGATAGGCCACTTCCTCCAGCGTCAGCCCGTGCGGGCGCACCACGTGCACGCCGGGGTCGCGCACCTTCGCGGCGAGCACCTCGGCGGGCCAGGGGGCCGGCCGCCGCCCGTCCCCCACGAACAGGGCCGCCCCGATCAGCGCCCGCACCATGTTGTGGCAGAACGCGTCCGCCTGCACGGTCGCGGTGAGCAAACCGGAGTCCTCGTCCCGTACCCAGCTCAGCTTCTGGAGGGTACGGATGGTCGTCGCACCCTCGCGCTTCTTGCAGTACGCGGCGAAGTCGTGCTCTCCCACCATCAACGCGGCCGCATCGTTCATCGCGTCCACGTCCAACGGCCGGTCGTGCCACAGCACATGACCTCGGGTCAGCGGATCGACGCCACCGGGCCGGTCGCCGACACGGTAGGCGTACCGCCGCCACAGCGCGGAGAACCGGGCGTTGAACCCGGCCGGGGCCGGGGCCGCCCGCCAGATCCGTACGTCCAGCGGCAGCCGGCCGGCCAGTCGCCTCAGCAGCTTCTCCTCGTGCTCGGCCCACACCGCCTCCGGCAGGTCCACATGGGCGACCTGACCGCGCGCGTGCACCCCGGCGTCCGTACGGCCCGCCACCGTCAGGTCGTACGTCACCGCCGAGCGGGTCACGGTCCGCAGCGCGTCCTCGATCTCCCCCTGCACCGTCCGCCGGCTGGTCTGCTTCGCCCAGCCGGAGAAGTCCTTGCCGTCGTAGGACAGGTCCAGCCGCACCCGTACGAAACCGGGCTCCGCCTCGTCACTCACCGCGTCTTCCTCTCCACTGCCCCTGGTCAGCAGAACGGGCCCGCACCGCCCCGAAGGGTGATGCGGGCCCGTCCCGTGGTCCGTCTCAGAACGCTCAGGCGTCCTTGGACTCCGCGTCGTCGGCCGGCTTGGCGTCCTCGACGGACTCGGCCGCGGGGGCCTCGTCCTTCTTGAGGTCGTCTTCCTTGACCGCACGCTTCGTCGCGGCCTCGGCCTCACCGGTGGCCTGCTGGGCCACGGTCAGCGCCTCGACCAGCTCGATGACCGCCATCGGGGCGTTGTCGCCACGACGGTTGCCGATCTTGGTGATACGGGTGTAACCACCGGGGCGGTTCTCGTACCGGGGAGCGATCTCGGTGAAGAGCGTGTGGACGACGCTCTTGTCCGTGATCGTCTGGAGCACCAGGCGACGGTTGTGGATGTCGCCCTTCTTCGCCTTGGTGACGAGGCGCTCGGCGACCGGACGCAGGCGGCGGGCCTTGGCCTCGGTCGTCGTGATGCGGCCGTGCTCGAACAGCGACTTCGCCAGGTTGGCGAGGAGCAGACGCTCGTGCGCGGCGCTGCCGCCCAGACGGGCACCCTTTGCGGGACGCGGCATGGTGATTCTCCTTGTGTGCTGCACCGGCCGTATCAGGTACCGGTGTCAGTTCCCGCGAGGCGGACGCCTCACGGAAGTCATACGTGCCGACCGGGGCTGGGATCCGGCATCAGCCACACTCCAGCCCGTCCGGCGATTGAGGACAAAGCCTCAGCCCCGGCCCGGGGGCACCCTCAAGAACCGGGCACCCCCAGCCGGGAGGCGACTCAGTACTGCTCGGTCTCCACGAAACCGGCGTCCGCGTCGTCGTCGGCGCCGAAGGCGTCGGCGGCGGCGGTCGGGTCGAAGCCGGGAGGCGAGTCCTTCAGCGCGAGGCCCATACCGGCCAGCTTCGCCTTGACCTCGTCGATCGACTTGGCGCCGAAGTTGCGGATGTCGAGCAGGTCCGCCTCGGAACGGGCCACGAGCTCACCCACGGAGTGGATGCCCTCGCGCTTGAGGCAGTTGTACGAACGGACCGTGAGCTCCAGCTCCTCGATCGGCAGAGCCAGATCGGCGGCGAGAGCGGCGTCCGTCGGGGACGGGCCCATGTCGATGCCCTCGGCGTCGATGTTGAGCTCGCGCGCCAGACCGAACAGCTCGACCAGGGTCTTACCGGCCGACGCCATGGCGTCACGGGGACGCATGGCCTGCTTGGTCTCGACGTCGACGATCAGCTTGTCGAAGTCGGTGCGCTGCTCGACACGGGTCGCCTCGACCTTGTACGTGACCTTGAGCACCGGCGAGTAGATGGAGTCGACCGGGATGCGGCCGATCTCCTGGCCGACCTGCTTGTTCTGGACGGCGGAGACGTAGCCGCGACCGCGCTCGACGGTCAGCTCCATCTCCAGCTTGCCCTTGCCGTTGAGCGTGGCGAGAACGAGGTCGGGGTTGTGCACCTCGACACCGGCCGGGGGCGCGATGTCGGCGGCGGTGACCAGACCCGGGCCCTGCTTGCGCAGGTACATCACGACGGGCTCGTCGTGCTCCGAGGAGACGACCAGCTGCTTGATGTTGAGGATGAGGTCGGTCACGTCCTCCTTGACGCCCGGCACGGTGGTGAACTCGTGCAGGACCCCGTCGATCCGGATGCTGGTGACAGCGGCACCGGGGATCGAGGAGAGGAGGGTGCGGCGGAGGGAGTTGCCGAGGGTGTAACCGAAGCCCGGCTCCAGCGGCTCGATCACGAACCGGGAGCGGAACTCGTCGACGACCTCTTCGGTCAGCGACGGACGCTGAGCGATAAGCATGCGGTGATCCTTCAGTCGTGGGCACCCACTATTTGATGCCCGACAGATGAAACAAGGGTACGGGCGGTACGCCCCGAATGAGGCGTACCGCCCGGACCTGAACGCTACTGACGCACGGCCGTCACCGGCCGCGACGCATCAGACGCGGCGACGCTTCGGCGGACGGCAGCCGTTGTGCGGCGTCGGGGTGACGTCCTGGATCGAACCGACCTCCAGGCCGGTGGCCTGGAGCGAGCGGATCGCGGTCTCACGGCCGGAGCCGGGACCCTTGACGAAGACGTCGACCTTGCGCATGCCGTGCTCCTGCGCGCGGCGGGCGGCCGACTCGGCGGCCATCTGCGCGGCGAAGGGGGTGGACTTGCGCGAGCCCTTGAAGCCGACGTGGCCGGCGGAGGCCCAGGAGATCACGTTGCCCGAGGGGTCCGTGATCGAGACGATGGTGTTGTTGAACGTGCTCTTGATGTGCGCGTGACCGTGAGCGACGTTCTTCTTTTCCTTGCGACGCACCTTCTTGGCTGCGCCCTGACGACCCTTGGGGGGCATGTCTTGACTCCAGATGGAGAGGGGAGGTGATCGGTCCTACAGCGAAGACCGCTGGTTGCTGCGGGTTCCGGAGAACCGGAGGTCCGCAGTGCGTCCGCTGAGGACTACTTCTTGCCCGGCTTCTTCTTACCGGCGATGGCGCGACGCGGGCCCTTGCGGGTACGCGCGTTCGTGCTGGTGCGCTGACCGTGGACCGGCAGACCACGGCGGTGACGAATGCCCTGGTAGCAGCCGATCTCGATCTTGCGGCGGATGTCGCCCTGGACCTCGCGGCGGAGGTCACCCTCGGTGCGGAGGTTGGCGTCCACGTACTCGCGGATCTTGACGAGGTCTTCCTCGGCAAGGTCGCGGACGCGGGCGTCCGGGTTCACGCCGGTGCTGGCGAGGATCTCCTTGGACCGGGTGCGCCCGATACCGAAGACGTAGGTGAGGGCAACCTCCACGCGCTTTTCGCGCGGGATGTCAACACCTGAAACGCGTGCCATTCAATGGCTCCAGTTGTTAGATCGGGGGTCTTCCGCAGTGCCACTCCCGACCGCCGACCGCTCCCGTGGAGCAGTGGTACGTCCGGGTCCCCGGCCCCCGCCGGAGGTGTCGTCAGCCGTGGCTTGGACGGGCTCTGCGTATGTACGAATTACGTGCGTCGCGCGAAGAACTGCGAGATGCAGGCGGTCGTGCGTCAGCCCTGGCGCTGCTTGTGGCGCAGGTTGTCGCAGATGACCATGACCCGACCGTGACGGCGGATCACCTTGCACTTGTCGCAGATCTTCTTGACGCTCGGCTTGACCTTCATGGGATGTCAGGTTCTCCGGGTCAGTGCCATCACCCGCCGAAACGGGGTGCCGGCAAGATCTACTTGTAGCGGTAGACGATCCGGCCACGCGTCAGGTCGTACGGAGAGAGCTCCACCACGACCCGGTCATCCGGGAGGATACGGATGTAGTGCATCCGCATCTTGCCGCTGATGTGCGCCAGGACCTTGTGACCGTTCTGGAGCTCCACCTTGAACATTGCGTTCGGGAGGGACTCGATCACGGTGCCCTCAATCTCGATGGCACCTTGCTTCTTGGCCACGCTTCGCCTTTCGAATCGGCTACCTTGATCGGCTCCCGTGATCTTGCGCCGTACATGCGATTGCATGCAGACACACGGATGCACCAGAGCCGACGAGTCAGTCTACGTCAGCGGACCCCAAAAGACGAATCCGTCAAGTTTGCCCAGCCGGGGTGATCCTTAGACCTCCCGTCGGGGTCACATCACCCGAGAGGGTCGGGAGCGACTTCGATCCCGGCCCCTCCTCCACGCAGCCCTCGCGGGCTCGACGCCGGGGCGCCTCCCATGCTTCGGGCCGCTGCGCCGGACTCCGTCCGTCGGATCGTGTCAGCCCAGAGGGTCGGGAGCGGCTTCGATCCCGTACTCCGCGAGCTTCGCCTTCCCGCAGTCCGGGGCGGTCAGGACCAGCGGGCCCTGCTCGGTCAGCGCGATCGAGTGCTCCCAGTGCGAGGACCAGGTGCCGTCCGTCGTGATGACCGTCCAGTCGTCGCCGAGGGTCTCCGTACGCGCCGTGCCGAGGGAGACCATGGGCTCGATCGCCAGGCAGACGCCCGGGACCAGCTTGATGCCCTTGCCGCGCTTGCGGGAGACGTAGTTCAGCAGGTGCGGGTCCATGTGCATCTCGGTGCCGATGCCGTGGCCGCCGAAGTCCTCGATGATCCCGTACTTCCCGGTCGCCGGGCGGGGCTGGCGGCGGATGTAGGACTCGATCGACCGGGAGATGTCGACGAGGCGGTTGTTCACCTTCATCGCGGCGATCCCGGCCCACATCGACTCCTCGGTCACCCGGGAGAGCTCGACCAGCTCCGGAGCGTGACCGGTGCCCACGAAGGCGGTGTAGGCCGCGTCACCGTGCCAGCCGTCGACGATGGCGCCCGCGTCGATGGAGATGATGTCGCCGTCCTTGAGGACCGTCTTCTCGTCCGGGATGCCGTGGACGACGACCTCGTTGACCGAGGTGCAGATGGTCGCGGGGAACCCGCCGTACCCGAGGAAGTTCGACTTCGCGCCGTGGTCGGCGATCACCTTGCGGGCGACCTGGTCCAGGTCGTGCGTGGTGGCCCCGGGGACGGCCGCCTCACGGGTGGCGGCGTGAATGGCAGCGACCACCAGGCCCGCCTCGCGCATCTTCGCGATCTGCTCGGGGGTCTTGATCTGCACCATTGCTCGGCGCCTCTCTGCATCGACGGTGACGGGTACGGCTCGGCGTATTCAACGATACGGGGGCAAGCAGTCGGCCGCGGCGCCCTGAGGCGCCGCGGCCGGCTTGCACTGCGGGTGGTACGGGGTGACGCTCAGCCCTCGTTCGCGGGCTTCAGCGCCTCCATGGCGCGGGCGGTCACGTCCGCGACCTTGCCCAGCGCGGAGATGGTCACCACCAGGCCCTGGGCCCGGTAGTAGTCGATGATCGGCTCGGTCTGCGTGTGGTAGACCTCCAGCCGGGTACGGACGGTCTCCTCGCTGTCGTCGTCCCGCTGGTACAGCTCGCCGCCGCAGGCGTCGCAGACGCCCTCGGCCTTCGGCGGGTTGTACGTCAGGTGGAAGACGTGCGCGCTGTTGTTGCGGCAGACGCGGCGACCCGCGATCCGCTTCACGACCTCTTCCTCGGGGACCTCCAGATCGAGGACCGCGTCCAGCTTCACACCCTCGTCCTTGAGCATCACGTCAAGGGCTTCGGCCTGGCCCACGTTCCGCGGGAAGCCGTCCAGCAGGAAGCCGTTCACGGCGTCCGACTGGGCCATGCGGTCCTTGGCCATCCCGATGGTGACCTCGTCCGGCACCAGCTGGCCTGCGTCCATGTAGGCGCGGGCCTGCTTGCCAAGGTCGGTGCCCTGGCTGATGTTGGCGCGGAAGAGGTCGCCCGTGGCGATGTGCGGAATCGACAGGTTTTGGGCAAGGTACGCAGCCTGCGTTCCCTTGCCGGCACCCGGAGGCCCGACGAGGACGATTCGCATCAGCGGAGGAACCCTTCGTAATTGCGCTGCTGGAGCTGACTCTCGATCTGCTTCACGGTTTCCAGACCCACACCCACGATGATGAGGATGCTCGTCCCGCCGAACGGGAAGTTCGCGTTCGCACCGCCGAAGCCCGCCAACGCCATCGTTGGCACAAGAGCGATCAGGGCCAGGTACAGCGAGCCTGGCCAAGTGATCCTGTTGAGCACGTAGCTCAGGTATTCGGCAGTAGGTCGACCTGCGCGGATACCCGGGATGAAGCCACCATACTTCTTCATGTTGTCGGCGACCTCGTCGGGGTTGAACGAGATGGCCACATAGAAGAAGGCGAAGAAGACGATCAGCAGGAAGTACGCCACCATGTAGTACGGCTCGTTCTGCTCCACGAAGTTGTCCGTGATCCAGGTCGCCCAACCCGCCTTGGAGTTGGAGAACTGGACGATCAGCGCCGGGATGTAGAGCAGCGACGAGGCGAAGATGACCGGGATCACACCGGCCTGGTTCACCTTCAGCGGGATGTACGTGGAGGTACCGCCGTAGGACCGGCGTCCGATCATGCGCTTCGCGTACTGCACCGGGATGCGGCGCTGGGCCTGCTCGACGAAGACGACGAGACCGACCATCACGAAGCCGATGAGGATGACGGTGCCGAACTCGATCCAGCCGTCGGCCAGCTTGCCGCTCTCCTTGATGGCCCACAGGGCGCCCGGGAACGTGGCGGCGATCGAGATGAACATCAGGATCGACATGCCGTTGCCGATGCCGCGGTCGGTGATCAGCTCACCGAGCCACATGACGGCGGCCGTACCGGCGGTCATCGTGACGACCATGATGATCGTGGTGAAGACCGACTTGTCCGCGACGATCTGGTCGCCCACGGAGCAGTTCTGGAAGAGCGCACCACTGCGGGCGGTGGCGACGAGGCCGGTGCCCTGGAGGACGGCCAGCGCGACCGTCAGATAACGCGTGTACTGCGTGATCTTCGCCGTGCCGGACTGCCCCTCCTTCTTCAGGGCTTCCAGTCGCGGAATCACGACGGTCAGCAGCTGCAGAATGATGCTGGCGGTGATGTACGGCATGATGCCGAGCGCGAAGATGGTGATCTGCAACAGGGCGCCACCGCTGAACATCTGCATCAGACCGAGGAGGCCACCCGAGTCGGCCTGGTCGATGCACTGCTGCACCTTCGTGTAGTCGACGCCAGGGGCCGGGATGTGGGCCCCGAGCCGGTAGATCACGATGATGCCGAGCGTGAAGAGCAGCTTCTTGCGCAGGTCGGGCGTCTGGAACGCTCGGGCGAACGCGGTGAACACGGTGCCTCCTGCGACCCCCGCGCTATGCGTCAGAGGCGACGGGTCTGGATGGGACTGGATGGGATCGGATACAAGGCAGCCCTACATCGTAAGGAGGCCACAAAAGATTAACGGCGCCACCCTACCCGGCCCGGGACTGAGCAGGAAACACACGCCGCAAGCCGGTGCACCGCCCGCCTCCCGGCCCACGCCGGGAAAGACCGGCCAAGCCGCACCATTTGGGACGTGAACGCCCCTCCGCTCCCCCACCGCCGGTGCGGTGGACACCCGTTCAACCTTTCCCGAGCCTTTACGGTTCCCGTACAGCGCCCCAAACACGAGAAAAGCCCGGCCGGCCACCTCCGAGGAGGCAGCCGGCCAGGCTCAGTTCTGTCCCGTGGCTCAGACGAGCTCGGTGACCGTACCGCCGGCGGCGGTGATCTTCTCCTTGGCGGAGCCGGAGACGGCGTCAACCGAAACCTGCAGCGCCACGGAGATCTCGCCCTGTCCGAGGACCTTGACGAGGTGGTTGTTGCGCACAGCGCCCTTGGCGACCAGGTCGGCCACCGTGACCTCTCCACCCTCGGGGTAGAGCGTCGCGAGCTTGTCCAGGTTCACGACCTGGTACTCCGTGCGGAACGGGTTCTTGAAGCCCTTGAGCTTCGGGAGACGCATGTGGAGGGGCATCTGGCCACCCTCGAAGCGCTCCGGAACCTGGTAACGAGCCTTCGTACCCTTGGTACCACGGCCTGCGGTCTTACCCTTGGACGCCTCACCACGACCCACACGGGTCTTGGCGGTCTTGGCGCCCGGGGCAGGCCGGAGGTTGTGGGCCTTCAGCGGGCTGTTCTCCGCCATGTCAGTCAACCTCCTCAACCGTCACGAGGTGGCGGACGGTGTTGGCCATTCCGCGGAACTCGGGGCGGTCCTCCTTGACAACCGAGTCGTTCAGGCGCTTGAGCCCGAGCGAACGCAGGGTGTCGCGGTGGTTCTGCTTGCTGCCGATGTACGACTTCGTCTGCGTGATCTTGAGGCGAGCCATTACGCACCCGCTCCCGCACGTGCACGAAGCAGAGCCGCGGGGGCGACGTCCTCGAGGGGCAGACCGCGGCGGGCCGCGATCTCCTCGGGACGCTGCAGGCCCTGGAGGGCCGCCACGGTCGCATGCACGATGTTGATCGCGTTGGACGAGCCAAGCGACTTCGACAGGATGTCGTGAACGCCGGCGCACTCGAGCACGGCACGCACCGGGCCACCGGCGATAACACCGGTACCGGGGGAAGCCGGCTTGAGCAGGACGACGCCCGCAGCCTTCTCGCCCGTGATCGGGTGAGGGATGGTGCCCTGGATGCGCGGGACCTTGAAGAAGTTCTTCTTGGCCTCTTCGACACCCTTGGCGATGGCCGCGGGAACTTCCTTGGCCTTGCCGTATCCGACACCGACGGTGCCGTCACCATCGCCCACCACGACCAGCGCGGTGAAGCTGAAGCGACGACCACCCTTCACAACCTTGGCGACGCGGTTGATCGCGACGACGCGCTCGACGTACGCGGTCTTCTCGGCGGCGCTGGCGCCACCGTCACGGCCCTTCCGGTCCCGCCGCTCGCCGCCACCGGCACCGCTTCCGCGGCGCTGGGGTCCAGCCATTGGAATTACCTCTCTCTGTTACGTCCGCTGTGCGTAGGAACCGGGGCTTAGAACTTCAGCCCGGCTTCACGGGCGGCGTCAGCCAGAGCGGCAATCCGCCCGGCGTACTGGTTACCACCGCGGTCAAACACGACGGCCTCGACGCCTGCGGCCTTGGCGCGCTCGGCGACCAGGGCGCCGACCTGCTGGGCCTGGGCGCTCTTGTCACCCTCGCCACCACGGATCGAGGTGTCCAGGGTCGACGCCGACGCGAGCGTGTGGCCCGCGATGTCGTCGATGACCTGGGCCACGATGTGGCGGTTGGAACGCGTCACGACCAAGCGAGGACGCTCCGGCGAACCGGAGATGTGCTTGCGGACGCGGATGTGGCGGCGCTTGAGGGCGGCACGCTTGTACGCGTCGCCCTTGGCGATCTTCACACCGTATGCCATGGCTACTTACCAGCCTTTCCGACCTTGCGGCGGATGACCTCGCCCGCGTACTTGACGCCCTTGGCCTTGTACGGGTCGGGCTTCCGCAGCTTGCGGATGTTGGCGGCTACCTCGCCGACCTTCTGCTTGTCGATGCCCTCGACGCTGAGCTTCGTGGGCGACTCGACCTTGAAGGTGATGCCTTCCGGAGCCTCGATGAGGATCGGGTGGCTGTAGCCCAGGGCGAACTCCAGGTTGGAGCCCTTCGCCTGGACGCGGTAACCGACACCGCTGATCTCGAGCGCCTTGGTGTAACCCGTGGTCACGCCGGTGATCATGTTCGCCACCAGCGTGCGGGACAGGCCGTGGAGGGCCTTGTTCTGACGCTCGTCGTTCGGACGGGAGACGTTGAGCACGCCGTCCTCGCCCTTGGAGACCTCGATCGGCGCGGCAACGGTGTGCGTGAGGGAACCCTTGGGGCCCTTCACCGCGACCGTACGGCCATCGATGGTGACGTCCACACCGGCGGGAACCTGGATGGGGAGCTTGCCGATTCGCGACATGAGCTTTCCTTCCTTTCCCGACTACCAGACGTAGGCGAGGACTTCCCCACCTACGCCCTTCTTGCCTGCCTGCTGGCCGGTCAGGAGACCGTGGGACGTGGAGATGATCGCCACGCCCAGGCCGCCGAGGACCTTCGGCAGGTTGGTGGACTTTGCGTATACACGCAGACCCGGCTTCGAAATCCGCTTGATGCCGGCGATCGAGCGCTCGCGGTTCGGGCCGAACTTCAGCTCGAGGACGAGGTTCTTGCCGACCTCGGCGTCCTCGACCTTCCAGCCGGTGATGAAGCCCTCCTGCTGGAGGATCTCCGCGATGTGCGACTTGATCTTGCTGTGCGGCATCGCGACATCGTCGTGATATGCCGAGTTCGCGTTACGCAGACGCGTGAGCATGTCTGCGATGGGATCAGTCATGGTCATGAGTTGGCCTTCGGCCTCTCTCGCCGGGGTTTCCTGTATGCGCCATCCCTCTCCCCACTCAGTGGCGGGACGGGTGCGGTGCGGGGACCTACGGCGTAGTAAGTCGGTCGTGGGCGGCAGGCGCCCAACCCTTCAAGCCTACGGCATGAAAGGAGGGGCTCCTGCCGACCAGATACTTACCGAGAGTCTCCAGAACTTCCCTTTGCCCGAGGGCAGAGGGGAGTTACCAGGAGCTCTTGGTCACGCCCGGCAGCTCGCCACGGTGAGCCATCTCACGAAGGCACACGCGGCACAGGCCGAACTTGCGGTAGACGGAGTGGGGCCGGCCGCAGCGCTGGCAGCGGGTGTACCCGCGAACGCCGAACTTCGGCTTACGGGCGGCCTTAGCGATCAGAGCCTTCTTCGCCACGGTCAGTTCTCCTTGAACGGGAAGCCGAGGTGACGAAGGAGGGCACGACCCTCGTCGTCGTTGGTCGCCGTGGTGACCACGGTGATGTCCATGCCCCGGACCCGGTCGATCTTGTCCTGGTCGATCTCGTGGAACATGACCTGCTCCGTGAGACCGAAGGTGTAGTTGCCACGGCCGTCGAACTGCTTCGGCGACAGGCCACGGAAGTCACGGATACGCGGAAGCGCGAGCGACAGCGTACGGTCCAGGAACTCCCACATCCGGTCACCGCGGAGGGTGACGTGGCAGCCGATCGGCTGGCCCTCGCGCAGCTTGAACTGCGCGATGGACTTGCGGGCCTTCGTGACGGCCGGCTTCTGGCCGGTGATCGTGGTGAGGTCCTTGACGGCACCGTCGATCAGCTTGGAGTCGCGGGCGGCGTCGCCCACACCCATGTTGACCACGATCTTGACCAGACCGGGAACCTGCATGACGTTCTCGTAGGAGAACTCCTCACGCAGCTTGCCGGCGATTTCCTCGCGGTAGCGCGTCTTGAGACGCGGCGCAGTGGTGGTCGTCATCAGATGTCCTCACCGGTCCGCTTGGCAACGCGGATCTTGTTGCCCTCGTCGTCAAAGCGGTAGCCGACGCGGGAGACAACCTTGTTGCCGTCCTTCTCCACAACCAGCTGAACGTTGCTGACGTGGATCGGGGCCTCGGTGGTGACAATGCCACCCGTCTGCGAACCGCGAGCCGTCTGACCGGCCTTGGTGTGCTTCTTGACCCGGTTGACACCCTCGACGAGGACGCGGTCCTGAGCGGGGTAGGCCACGATGACCTTGCCCTGCTTGCCCTTGTCCTTACCGGTGATGACCTGAACCAGGTCGCCCTTCTTGATCTTCATGCTTACAGCACCTCCGGCGCGAGCGAGATGATCTTCATGAACTTCTTCTCGCGCAGCTCCCGGCCCACCGGGCCGAAGATGCGGGTGCCGCGGGGGTCGCCGTCGTTCTTCAGAATGACGGCGGCGTTCTCGTCGAAGCGGATGTACGAGCCATCCTGACGACGACGCTCCTTGACGGTGCGAACGATGACGGCCTTGACGACGTCACCCTTCTTCACGTTGCCACCGGGGATCGCGTCCTTGACGGTGGCGACGATGACGTCACCGATACCCGCGTAGCGGCGACCCGAGCCACCGAGAACACGAATGGTGAGAATTTCCTTCGCACCCGTGTTGTCGGCGACGCGCAGTCGCGACTCCTGCTGGATCACGTCTATCTCCTGATCGTCTGCCGGTTCCCGGCGGGTGCCTCTCCGTTACCGGAGAGGCACCTCACCGAGCCTGGCGGAACTGACCTGAGGGGAGAATCCCTCAGGAATTACTTGGCCTTCTCGAGGATCTCGACGATGCGCCAGCGCTTCGAGGCGGACAGCGGACGCGTCTCCATGATGATGACGCGGTCGCCGACGCCTGCAGCGTTCTGCTCGTCGTGGGCCTTGAGCTTGTTCGTACGGCGGATGACCTTGCCGTACAGCGCGTGCTTGACGCGGTCCTCGACAGCGACGACGACGGTCTTGTCCATCTTGTCGCTGACGACCAGACCCTCACGGGTCTTGCGGAAACCGCGGTCGGTGTTCGTCTCAGTCACAGTCTTCTCGCTCATCAGGCGCTCTCCACCGTCTCGATGCCCAGCTCGCGCTCACGCATCAGGGTGTAGATCCGGGCGATGTCCTTACGGACGGACTTGAGCCGGCCGTGGTTCTCGAGCTGGCCCGTCGCCGCCTGGAAACGGAGGTTGAACAGCTCTTCCTTGGCTTCGCGGAGCTTGTTGAGGAGCTCCTCGTCGCCCAGCTCGCGCAGCTCGGACGCCTTGGTACCGGCCGACATCACGACTCACCTGCCTCGCGCCGAACGATCCGGCACTTCATCGGAAGCTTGTGAGCAGCGCGGGTGAGCGCCTCACGAGCAATCTTCTCGTTCGGGTAGGACAGCTCGAACATCACCCGACCCGGCTTGACGTTCGCGATCCACCACTCGGGAGAACCCTTACCGGAACCCATGCGGGTCTCGGCAGGCTTCTTCGTCAGGGGACGGTCCGGGTAGATGTTGATCCAGACCTTGCCGCCACGCTTGATGTGACGGGTCATCGCGATACGAGCGGACTCGATCTGACGGTTCGTCACGTACGCCGGGGTCAGCGCCTGGATGCCGTACTCGCCGAACGCAACCTGCGTGCCACCCTTGGACATACCGCTGCGCTTCGGGTGGTGCTGCTTGCGGTGCTTGACCCTACGGGGGATCAGCATTTCGGTCAGGCCTCCGTTCCGGTGCTCTCAGCAGCCGGAGCAGCGGCGGCGGGAGCGTCGGCCTTGGGGGCCTCGGCTGCCGGCGACTGCTGCGGCTTACGGCCGCGACCGCCACGCTCGCCACCACGGCCACCGCGGCCGGCCGGGCGGTCAGCGCCGCCACGAGCCGGACGGTTGCCGGCGCGGGCCGCGGCGTTCTCGGCGCGAACCTCGGCGATGTTCTTGACGTCGCCCTTGTAGATCCAGACCTTCACGCCGATGCGGCCGAAGGTCGTCTTGGCCTCGAAGAAGCCGTAGTCGACGTTCGCACGGAGGGTGTGCAGGGGCACGCGGCCCTCGCGGTAGAACTCCGAGCGGGACATCTCGGCGCCGCCGAGGCGACCGCCGCACTGGATCTTGATGCCCTTGGCGCCGGCCTTCATCGAGCTCTGCATGCTCTTGCGCATGGCCCGACGGAAGGAGACGCGGGAGGAGAGCTGCTCGGCGACGGCCTGGGCCACCAGCTGAGCGTCCACCTCGGGGTTCTTGACCTCGAGGATGTTCAGCTGGACCTGCTTGCCGGTCAGCTTCTCCAGCTCGCCGCGGATGCGATCGGCCTCGGCGCCACGGCGACCGATGACGATGCCCGGACGGGCGGTGTGGATGTCAACGCGGACGCGGTCGCGGGTGCGCTCGATCTCGACCTTCGAGATGCCGGCCCGCTCCATGCCCTTCGTCATCATGCGACGAATGGCGACGTCTTCCTTGACGTAGTCCTTGTACAGCTTGTCGGCGTACCAACGGGACTTGAAGTCCGTGGTGATGCCGAGCCGGAACCCGTGCGGGTTTACCTTCTGGCCCATTACCGGGTTCCTTCCTTGCTGCTGACGACCACGGTGATGTGGCTGGTCCGCTTACGGATCCGGTAGGCACGGCCCTGAGCACGCGGACGGAACCGCTTCAGGGTCGGGCCCTCGTCCACGTACGCCTCGCTGATGACCAGCGAAGAGGCGTCGGTGTGGTCGTAGTTGTGTGCAGCGTTGGCAATGGCGCTGTCCAGCACCTTGCCAACCGGCACGCTCGCGGCCTGCGGGGCGAAACGCAGGACCGCCTGAGCCTCCGTGGCATCCATGCCACGGATGAGGTCCACCACTCGGCGGGCCTTCATGGGCGTGACGCGGATGTACCGCGCCTGGGCCCTGGCTTCCATGGTTGTCCCTTCGGTGTAAGTCATAGTCGTTTCCACCCCGCGCTAGCGGCGCTTCGACTTCCGGTCGTCCTTGACGTGGCCGCGGAAGGTGCGAGTCGGCGAGAACTCGCCGAGCTTGTGGCCGACCATCGACTCGGTGACGAACACCGGGACGTGGATCTTGCCGTTGTGCACCGCGATGGTGTGACCCAGCATGGCCGGGACGATCATCGAGCGACGGGACCAGGTCTTGATGACGTTCTTGGTCCCCGCGTCGTTCTGTACGTCCACCTTCTTGATGAGGTGGCCGTCGACGAAGGGCCCCTTCTTGAGACTGCGCGGCATCTAAACCCGCTCCTAGCGCTTCTTGTTCGTCTTGCGGCGGCGGACGATGTACTTGTTGCTCGCCTTCTTGGGAGAACGAGTACGACCCTCCTTCTGACCCCACGGCGAGACCGGGTGACGTCCACCGGAGGTCTTGCCTTCACCACCACCGTGCGGGTGGTCAACCGGGTTCATCGCGACACCGCGGACGGTCGGGCGAACGCCCTTCCAGCGCATGCGGCCGGCCTTGCCCCAGTTGATGTTCGACTGCTCGGCGTTGCCGACCTCACCGATCGTCGCGCGGCAGCGCGCGTCGACCAGGCGGATCTCACCGGACGGCATACGAAGGTGGGCCATGGTGCCCTCCTTCGCCAGCAGCTGCACGGAGGCACCCGCGGAACGGGCGAACTTCGCGCCGCCGCCGGGCCGCAGCTCGATGGCGTGGATGGTCGTACCGACCGGGATGTTGCGCAGCGCCAGGTTGTTACCGGGCTTGATGTCGGCGGCCGGACCGTTCTCGACACGGTCACCCTGCGACAGGCCACGGGGAGCGACGATGTAACGCTTCTCGCCGTCCGCGTAGTGCAGCAGCGCGATGCGCGCGGTGCGGTTCGGGTCGTACTCGATGTGCGCGACCTTGGCCGGCACGCCGTCCTTGTCGTGACGACGGAAGTCGATCACGCGGTAGGCGCGCTTGTGGCCACCACCCTGGTGGCGAACGGTCACACGACCGGCGTTGTTACGGCCGCCCTTGCTGTGCAGGGGGCGGACCAGCGACTTCTCCGGCGTGGACCGCGTGATCTCGACAAAGTCGGCGACGCTGGAGCCACGACGGCCCGGGGTCGTCGGCTTGTACTTGCGGATACCCATTTCTCAGTCCTCGTCCGATTCCGGACGACTCGACCTCACTTAGGAGGTCGGGCCGCCGAAGATGTCGATACGGTCGCCCTCGGCGAGGGTCACGATGGCGCGCTTCGTGTCGGCGCGCTTGCCGAAACCGGTGCGGGTGCGCTTGCGCTTGCCCTGCCGGTTGATCGTGTTGACCCCGGTGACCTTGACCGAGAAGACCGCTTCCACGGCCTGCTTGATCTGGGTCTTGTTGGAGCCGGGCGCGACGATGAACGTGTACTTGTTCTCGTCGAGCAGCGCGTAGCTCTTCTCGGAGACCACGGGCTTGACGAGAACGTCACGCGGGTCCGAGTACGTCTTGCTGGTAACGGTCGCCTCGCTCATCAGGCGTCGCTCCCTTCGGTCTCAGCGGTCTGGGGGCCAGACACGAAGGACTCGAAAGCGGCCTGGGTGAAGACCACGTCGTCAGAGACGATCACGTCGTACGTGTTGAGCTGGCCCGGCTCCAGGATGTGCACCTGGGGCAGGTTGCGCGCGGACAGCCACGCGGCCTCGTCGGCGCGGTCGACGACCAGGAGCAGGTTCTGGCGCTCCGAGATCTTGCCGAGCAGCGTCTTGGCGGCCTTCGTGGAGGCGGCACCCTCGACCACGCCGGTGACGACGTGGATACGGGAGTGACGGGCCCGGTCCGAGAGGGCACCGCGCAGGGCGGCGGCCTTCATCTTCTTCGGGGTCCGCTGCGAGTAGTCACGCGGCTGCGGGCCGTGGACGACGCCACCACCGGCGAACTGCGGGGCGCGGGTCGAACCCTGACGGGCGCGGCCGGTGCCCTTCTGACGGTAAGGCTTCTTACCGCCACCGCGGACTTCACCGCGGCGCTTGGTCTTGTGCGTGCCCTGACGGGCAGCCGCCAGCTGAGCGACAACGACCTGGTGGATCAGCGGAACGCTGGTCTTCGCGTCGAAGATCTCCGCGGGGAGGTCGACGGTACCGGCCTTGTCGCCTGCCGGCGAAAGGATGTCAATGGTGCTCATTACCTCAAGCCCCCTTGGCCGCGGTACGGACCAGGACGAGGCCGCCGTTCGGACCGGGGACCGCGCCCTTGATGAGGAGCAGACCCTTCTCCGCGTCAACCGCGTGGATGGTCAGGTTCTGGGTGGTGACGCGCTCGTTACCCATACGGCCCGCCATGCGCATGCCCTTGAAGACACGCCCAGGGGTGGCGCAGCCACCGATGGAACCGGGGGAACGGTGCTTGCGCTGGGTGCCGTGCCCGGCGCCGAGGCCCTTGAAGTTGTGACGCTTCATGACACCGGCGAAGCCCTTGCCCTTGCTCTTGCCCGTGACGTCAACCTTGACGCCGGACTCGAACACCTCGGCAGTGACCTCCTGGCCCAGCGTGTACTCGCTGGCGTCAGGGGTGCGGAGCTCCACCAGGTGGCGGCGCGGGGTGACGTCGGCCTTGGCGAAGTGACCCTTGAGGGGCTTGTTCACCTTGCGCGGGTCGATCTCGCCGAAGGCGATCTGGACCGCTTCGTAGCCGTCGCTGTCGTTGGTGCGAACCTGCGTCACGACGCACGGCCCGGCCTTGACGACGGTCACCGGGACAACCCGGTTGTTCTCGTCCCAGACCTGGGTCATGCCGAGCTTCTCGCCCAGGACGCCCTTGATGTTCTTGCTCATCTCGGCCCGTCCCCTCAGAGCTTGATCTCGATGTCGACGCCAGCCGGCAGGTCGAGGCGCATCAGCGAGTCAACCGTCTTCGGCGTGGGGTCGAGAATGTCGATGAGGCGCTTGTGCGTGCGCATCTCGAAGTGCTCGCGAGAGTCCTTGTACTTGTGCGGCGACTTGATGACGCAGTACACGTTCTTCTCAGTGGGCAGCGGCACCGGGCCCGCGACCGACGCACCAGTGCGGGTCACCGTCTCGACGATCTTCTTCGCCGAGGAGTCGATGACCTCGTGGTCGTAGGCCTTGAGCCGGATGCGGATCTTCTGTCCCGCCATGGCTACTAGTAGTCCTGTCTCTCGTAACGCTCTGGAACCCGGGGGTTCTCTGGACTCCTCCGCCGACCCACGCGGTCGGGCGTGTCGCATCCCCTCTACGAAAATCTCCCAAAGGAGATCCCAACCAAGGGGGTGCGGACCCTGAGACCGCGGAACCGGGGGCGGAACACCCACCGGGTGCCTGGCCGGCGCCCTGCATTGCTTCCCGAAAGATTCCCGTACGTCCGGCCCTGGGGGCCGACGAGTACTGTGGGACTCGCTTCCGGTCCTCCCGGCGGGAGGCGCGCAGCATTGACACTCAACCGAGCAACCTGGTCAGTGTGCCATACGGGGCGCGGGCCTGGCCAATCGAGTCGGGAATCCTACCCCGAGCGAACGAGTGCTCAAACGCGGACACGCATCCGGCGGAGCCGGACCCCCCGCGGACCTGCCGGGACTCCCCGCACGGGCCCTGACAAGATCCCGCCCCACCGGACCCTGCGCCCGGCCCCGGAACGGCTCGGCCGCTACGACGAGCACCGCGTCCGGCAGCGGCTGCGGGACTCCTACGCGCCCGAGCACACCTCGATCGTGGAGACCGGCGGCGCTTTCGCGGGATGCGTGACCCTGCGGACGCCTGGTGGCTGGAGACCTTCCTCCTCTCCCCCGCCCCCCCCAGGGCCGCGGCATCGGCTCGGCCGTCCTGCGCACCCTGCTGATCCGCACGGACGCGGAGCGGGCGCCGGTACGCCTGGACGTCCTGCGGGGAAGCGCCGCCCGGCGCCTCTACGAGCGGCACGGGTTCACGCTGGAGCGGGAGGACGCCGTCGACGTGTTCCTGGTGCGCAAGCCCACTCCCTGACCGGGCAACCCGCCCGCCCCGATCGCCGTCTATTCCCCCGCAGGCGCGGCTCGACCGCCGCTGACCTGCGCGAAGAGTCAGGCAGTACGCAGGACAGGGCGGCCGTTCGCCCGCTGCGGGGGAAGCGGGCGAGCGGAGTGCGCGGCATGGTGGATCGATCTGTCCTGTCCCGAATACGCATGCCCCGGCGCGCCGTCCTCCTCGCGGCCACCGCGACCGCCGCCACCGCCGGGTGCGCCGTACCGACGCCCCGGCGTCGCGGTCCGGTGCCGGACCCGGCGCCCGGCCTGGCCATAGCGAGCACCCGGCGGGCGCTGGTCATGCAGCTGCTGGCGCACCCGGACGACGACCTGTACTTCATGAACCCGGACACCCGTGAGGCTCTCGCCGCCGGGACCCCGCTGGTCTGCGTGTATCTGACCGCGGGCGAGGCGGACGGCCTCAACAAGGTCCCCGGTGCGCCCCGTCCGGTCCCCGACCGTGCCGCCTACTCCTCCTCCCGCCACCAGGGCCTGCGCCAGGCGTACGCCGAGCTGCTCGGGCTCGACCGGTTCACGCCCTGGCGGAAGTCGGTGGTGGCTCTGCACGGCGGCCACCGGGCCGAGGTGAACGTGCTGGCCGACGGCGTCCGCCAGGTCGAGCTGGTCTTCCTCAACACCGCGATGCACACCGGGCGCGGCCGTCCCGGGCTGCCCAGTCTCTGGCGGGACCGCCGGCTCGTCCTGCGTACCGTCGTCGCCGACGACTCGCCGCTGGAGCGCGCCGGTTCGTATACGTACGAGTCCCTGATCGACGTCCTCGTCGGGCTCCTGGAGCAGTACCGGCCGACCGTCGTGCACACCCTCGATCCGGACCCGGACCTCCAGTTCAGCAGCGAGTACGAACGCCGCCGGGACAGCGAGCAGCGCGGGTACTCCGATCATGCCGACCACACCGCCGCCGGGTGTTTCGCCTGGGCCGCCCTGATCCGCTGGGTGGCGGGGGCGACGGGGCGCGGGGAGCCGGTGCCCGGGTTCGCCGTCGCCTCGTTCCGGGGGTACTACAACCGGCACTGGCCCAAGAACCTGCCGCCCGCGGTGCTGGAGCGCAAGGCCGCCCACCTCGTCCCGTACGGCGGCGCCCCCGACTGGGAGTGCGGCAACCCCTCCGGCTGCGGGGACTACAACGTGGGCGGCGACCGGCCGCTGACCAACCGCAAGGGCTGGGTGCGCTCCACCCACCACCGCTACCCGGGCCCCCGGGCCCAGGTCGCCTCCGGGCCTGACGGCCGGCTCACCGCCTACGGGGTGCTCGGGCTGCGCGCCGTCCGGTGGCGCGAGAGCGCGCCCGGCAGCGGGGTGTGGAACGCGCCGGACGACCTCGGCGGCGGGCCGCTCGCCCCGGTACTGGGCGGCGCGGCGACGGCGGACGGGCGGCAGATGCTGTTCGGGCTGCGGTTCGCGGCGCTCGGCGGGCACGGCGCGGACAACGAACGCGAGATCGTGCTGCTGGAACAGCGCTCCCCCGGCGGCCCCTTCCTCGCCTGGCGGGGGCTCGGCAATCCGGCCGCCGGCGGCGACCATGGGCGGCGCATCGGGACCCCGGTCGCCGTCACGGCCCCGGACGGCCGGGTCCACCTCTTCGTACGGAACGCGGAGAAGGGCCTCAGCACCCGGATGCGCGACACGGCCACCGGCCGCTGGAGCGGCTGGCACGACATGGGCGGCGGCGAGGTGCAGGACGGGCTGACCGCGGTCGTCGACACGGCCGGGTGCGTCCACGTGTACGCGGCCGGGCACCATGCCGTGCACCACTGGACCCAGGACGTCCCGGGCGCCGACATCACCGCCCGTACCCAGCTCACCGGCTCCCCCGTCCCCGCGCACGCGCCCGGCGCACTCTCCGCGCCCGACGGCTCCGTGGAGCTCTACTACCGGCCCGCCGCGCGGGCGGGAATCGTCGTCGTGCGGGCCGCCCCCGCCCCCGCGCCCCGCTTCGGCGGGTACGGTCCGGTGACCACCGCCGCCTCACCGGGCGGCCCGGTTCTGCTCGGCCGGTCCGCGGAGGGCCGGATCCAGTTGCGTACCGCCGAGGGCATCGCCGTACGCTCCCGGGGCCCCGTCGCCCTGGACGGCACCGCCCTCCACCTCGGCGCGGCGGACGGGCGGCCCGCCGTCGTGGGGTTCGGGCCGGACGCCGCGCCCTGGGTGTGGCGACCCTAGAAGCGGTTCCGTTCCCGCCAACTCCCGCCCCATAACGCCGCGTTATGGCCAAACGTTAGTACCCCGCCCTCTTCGCGCTCCGGCACCCTGTTGCCCACCATCCCCCACAGACACGCCTACCCAGCGTGTCGCGCGAAACGAGGCATCATGCGCATATCCCGGCTCATGCCCGCTGTCGCCGCAGCAGCGGCCTGCGTCCTCTCGCTCTTCGCACCGTCCGCGACGGCCGCACCCGCGCCGCCGCTCCAGGACGCCCCGCCGCC
The DNA here is from genome assembly GCA_002551355.1 of Streptomyces sp. man185. Classification (GTDB taxonomy): domain Bacteria; phylum Actinomycetota; class Actinomycetes; order Streptomycetales; family Streptomycetaceae; genus Streptomyces. The sequence goes on from NTHE01000015.1 coordinate 83,643, forward strand.
GAGCACCCAGATCATCGGCGGCGGCCAGGCCACCAATACCCCCTGGGCCGCCCGGCTCTTCTCGAACGGCAGAGAGACCTGTTCGGCGACGATCATCGCGCCGACCTGGATCCTCACCGCCAAGCACTGCGTCACCGGCGGCGGTCTGTCGTTCCGCATCGGCAGCCTCGACCAGCACAGCGGCGGCGTGGTCGCGAACGGTGCCCAGACCTACACCCACAGCTCGGACCTCGCGCTGGTGCGGCTGGACCGTTCCGTGCAGGCGACCTACTCCCGCCTCGGTTCGCCCGGCTCGGTGAGCGTCGGGCAGAGCGTCCAGGTCTGGGGCTGGGGCGCCACCTCGCAGTGCGGCTCCGAGGCCAACTGCCAGTCCCGCTATCTGAAGGTCGCCAACGTGACGGTCACCGGCGGCTGCGGTGACGCGTACGGCGGCTCGGCGATCTGCGCCCGCCGCGGCAACGGCATCACCGCCGGCGGCGACTCCGGCGGCCCGATGACCGCCAACGGCATCCAGGTCGGCGTCGCCTCCACCAGCGACCGCCAGACCACGACCGCGTACACGAACGTCACCGCGTACCGGTCCTGGATCCAGTCGATCGCGGGCGTCTGACCCAGGGCGTGCAAGGCGTCGTGGCCCCGGTCAGGATCCGCCGGACACGCACTGAACGCCCCACCCGGGACGGCGGGCACCTGACCGACCCGCCGTCCCCCTGAACCGTAGGGCCCCCGTACCTCACCGCCCGAGGTACCGGGGCCCTACAGCCATGCCCGCCGAGGAACCCGTTGTACGGCGAAGGGCCCCGCACCTCTTTCGAGGTGCGGGGCCCTTCTTGCAGCTCAGTGAGCCACCAGGTCCAAGGACCAAGCAGAAACTACTTGATGATCTTGGTGACCTGGCCGGCGCCCACGGTCCGGCCACCCTCACGGATGGCGAACTTCAGGCCCTCTTCCATGGCGACCGGCTGGATCAGCGCGACGTCCATGAGGGTGTTGTCACCCGGCATGACCATCTCGGTGCCCTCGGGAAGGGTCACAACGCCCGTCACGTCCGTGGTACGGAAGTAGAACTGCGGGCGGTAGTTGTTGAAGAAGGGGGTGTGACGGCCACCCTCGTCCTTCGACAGGATGTAGGACTGCGCCTGGAACTCGGTGTGCGGGGTGACCGAGCCGGGCTTGATGATGACCTGGCCGCGCTCGACGTCCTCGCGCTTGATGCCACGGAGGAGCAGACCGACGTTCTCACCGGCCTGGCCCTCGTCGAGCAGCTTGCGGAACATCTCGATGCCGGTGACCGTGGTGGTGGTCTTCTCGGTCTTGATACCGACGATGTCGACGGTCTCGTTGACCTTCAGGACACCACGCTCGATGCGGCCGGTGACGACCGTACCGCGACCGGTGATCGTGAAGACGTCCTCGATCGGCATGAGGAACGGCTTCTCGACGTCACGCTCGGGCTGCGGGATGGACTCGTCGACAGCCTTCATCAGGTTGAGGACGGACTCACCCCACTCCTTGTCGCCCTCGAGCGCCTTGAGCGCCGAGACCTTGACGACCGGGACGTCGTCGCCCGGGAACTCGTACTCGGAGAGGAGCTCACGGACCTCGAGCTCGACGAGCTCCAGGATCTCCTCGTCGTCCACCATGTCGGCCTTGTTCAGGGCGACGACGATGTAGGGGACGCCGACCTGGCGGGCCAGGAGCACGTGCTCCTTGGTCTGCGGCATCGGGCCGTCGGTGGCGGCGACCACGAGGATGGCGCCGTCCATCTGCGCGGCACCCGTGATCATGTTCTTGATGTAGTCCGCGTGACCGGGGCAGTCGACGTGCGCGTAGTGACGCGACTCCGTCTGGTACTCGACGTGCGCGATGGAGATGGTGATACCGCGCTGGCGCTCTTCGGGAGCCTTGTCGATCTGGTCGAAGGCCGAGGCCTCGTTCAGGTCCGGGTACGCGTCGTGCAGCACCTTGGTAATGGCGGCCGTGAGGGTCGTCTTACCGTGGTCGATGTGACCGATGGTGCCGATGTTGACGTGCGGCTTAGTCCGCTCGAACTTTGCCTTCGCCACTGGGGTCCTCCTGAGTGGTTCTGTACGCCTTGCTTCATCGGCGCCAGGTGATCTTTGCTGGGGTGCCGGCGCCGGGGGCATCGGGCACAGTGCTCGCGCGCTGTGCCCGATGCCCACCAGGCTCCGGTGACAAGCCTAAAGCGTGAGCTCGGGAGAGTTACTCGCCCTTGGCCTTCGCGATGATCTCCTCGGCGACGTTCCGCGGAACCTCGGCGTAGGAGTCGAACTGCATCGAGTAGCTTGCGCGACCCGAGGTCTTGCTGCGGAGGTCTCCGACGTAGCCGAACATCTCCGAGAGGGGCACGAGGCCCTTCACGACGCGAGCGCCGCTGCGCTCCTCCATGGCCTGGATCTGGCCACGGCGGGAGTTGAGGTCGCCGATGACATCGCCCATGTAGTCCTCGGGCGTGGTGACCTCGACGGCCATCATCGGCTCGAGGAGCACGGGAGAGGCCTTGCGGGCACCCTCCTTGAACGCCTGCGAACCGGCGATCTTGAAGGCGAGCTCCGAGGAGTCGACCTCGTGGTAACCACCGTCGAGAAGGGTGACGCGGACGCCGACCATCTCGTAACCGGCCAGGATGCCGAACTGCATGGCTTCCTGAGCACCCGCGTCCACCGAGGGAATGTACTCACGGGGGATGCGGCCACCGGTGACCTTGTTGACGAACTCGTAGGAGGCGTCGCCACCCTCGATGGGCTCGAGGGCGATCTGCACCTTCGCGAACTGGCCGGTACCACCAGTCTGCTTCTTGTGCGTGAAGTCGATGCGCTCGACGGCCTTGCGGATCGTCTCGCGGTACGCGACCTGGGGCTTGCCGACGTTCGCCTCGACGCGGAACTCGCGCTTCATGCGGTCGACGAGCACCTCGAGGTGAAGCTCGCCCATACCACCGATGATGGTCTGGCCGGTCTCCTCGTCGGAGTGCACCTGGAAGGAGGGGTCCTCCTCCGAGAGGCGCTGGATGGCGACACCCAGCTTCTCCTGGTCGCCCTTGGACTTCGGCTCGATGGCGACCTGAATGACCGGCGCCGGGAAGTCCATGGACTCCAGGATGACCGGGTTCTTGTCGTCGCACAGCGTCTCACCGGTGGTGGTCTGCTTGAGACCCATGACGGCGATGATGTCGCCGGCGCCCACCGATGCGATCTCCTCACGCTTGTTCGCGTGCATGCGGTAGATCTTGCCGATGCGCTCCTTCTTGCCCTTGACGGAGTTCAGCACCGCAGTGCCGGCCTCCAGGCGACCGGAGTAGATCCGGACGAAGGTGAGCTTGCCGAGGTGCGGGTCGCTCGCGATCTTGAACGCGAGGCCGGAGAACGGCTCGTCGTCCGAGGGCTTGCGCGCGATGACCTTCTCCGGGTCCTTCACGTCGTGGCCCTCGATGGCCTCGACGTCCAGGGGGGAAGGCAGGTAGCGCACGACCGCGTCGAGCAGGGGCTGGACGCCCTTGTTCTTGAACGCGGTGCCACAGAACACCGGGGTGACGGTGACGGAGTCGGCGCTGCCCTTCGACGCAAGGGTGATGCGGCGGATCGCCTCGTGCAGCTGCTCCTGGGTGGGCTCGTTGCCCTCCAGGTACAGCTCCATCATGGCGTCGTCGTTCTCGGCCACGGCCTCGAGGAGCTTCCCGCGCCATTCGGCGGCGGACTCCTGGAGGTTCTCCGGGATGTCGATGACGTTGTACATCTCGCCCTTGGCGGCCTCTTCGGGGTACACGAAGGCCTTCATCGACACGAGGTCGACAACGCCCGTGAAGTCCGCTTCGGCGCCGATGGGGAGCTGCATGACGATCGGGGTCGCGCCGAGGCGGTCCACGATCATGTCGACGCAGCGGAAGAAGTCCGCACCGGTGCGGTCGAGCTTGTTGACGAAGCAGATACGCGGCACGCCGTAGCGGTCCGCCTGACGCCAAACGGTCTCGGACTGCGGCTCGACGCCCGCGACACCGTCGAACACGGTGACGGCGCCGTCGAGGACGCGGAGCGAACGCTCCACCTCGACGGTGAAGTCGACGTGACCCGGGGTGTCGATGATGTTGATGGTGTGGTCAACATCGTTGAGCGGCCAGTGGCAGGTCGTCGCGGCGGACGTGATCGTGATGCCGCGCTCCTGCTCCTGCTCCATCCAGTCCATCGTGGCAGCGCCGTCGTGGACTTCACCGATCTTGTAGCTCACACCGGTGTAGAAGAGGATCCGCTCAGTGGTGGTCGTCTTGCCCGCGTCGATGTGGGCCATGATCCCAATGTTGCGGACCTTGGCCAGGTCAAGCGAAGTGGTGGCCATAAGGCTCAATCTTCTCTCGGTCTCGATGGGGGTAGCGACTACCAGCGGTAGTGCGCGAAGGCCTTGTTGGACTCGGCCATCTTGTGGGTGTCCTCACGCTTCTTGACCGAAGCGCCGAGGCCGTTGGAGGCGTCGAGCAGTTCGTTCATGAGGCGCTCGGTCATGGTCTTCTCGCGCCGGGCGCGGGAGTAACCGACGAGCCAGCGCAGAGCGAGGGTGGACGCGCGGCCGGGCTTGACCTCGATCGGCACCTGGTAGGTGGCGCCACCGACACGGCGGGACTTGACCTCGAGCGAGGGCTTGACGTTCTCAAGCGCGCGCTTCAGCGTGATGACCGGGTCGTTGCCGGTCTTCTCGCGGAGGCCTTCCATGGCGCCGTACACGATCCGCTCGGCGGTGGAACGCTTGCCGTCGAGGAGGATCTTGTTGATCAGCGACGTGACAAGAGGAGAGCTGTAGACCGGGTCGATGATGACCGGGCGCTTCGGGGCGGGGCCCTTACGAGGCATTCTTACTTCTCCTTCTTGGCGCCGTAGCGGCTGCGGGCCTGCTTGCGGTTCTTGACACCCTGGGTGTCAAGGGAGCCGCGGATGATCTTGTAACGAACACCCGGCAGGTCCTTCACACGGCCACCACGCACGAGCACGATGGAGTGCTCCTGCAGGTTGTGTCCCTCACCCGGGATGTAGGCCGTGACCTCGATGCCGGAGGTCAGACGCACACGCGCGACCTTACGGAGCGCCGAGTTCGGCTTCTTCGGGGTGGTCGTGAACACACGCGTGCAGACACCGCGACGCTGGGGCGAACCCTCGAGCGCGGGCGTCTTGTTCTTCTCGACCTTGTCCTGCCGGCCCTTCCGGACCAGCTGCTGGATCGTAGGCACTACTTCTCCGGTTTCTGTGTGCCGTTCGTGAAACTAACCTGGAACATCGCCGACCCACGCGGTCGGGTGTGTCGAATACTGCGGACTTCCGCCCTGAGGACGGAGAGGCGCAGATTGCGGTGGCTACTGACGGACTCGCGATGCGGTTGATGACACGCACACGAGCCCAGGCACACCCCAGGCACAAGGCTTGAGCGTACCTACCTCACGGAGCTGGGTCAAAACAAATGCTGTCCACCCCCGGCACGCCGGGGCCGCCGACCTCCGAGGACGCGTGTACGGGGGTCGGCGGCCGGGCTGTCCGGCCGGCCGTGCCGGGTCTCCGGGCGGCAGCCGGCCCGCTCTCCTTCCGGCGACCGGGCGGGTCACTCCGGAGCGGTCCGGCTCCCGTCGGCCCCGCACGTTCCTCAGCCGAGGAGGGCCAGGGGCCCTGCCACTTCCAGGGCCCCTACGACTCCGAAGAAGCCGGTAGCGGCCAACGTGAACATTTTCACTCACTTCCCGATGGCGGACTCACGGCACCGCCGACTGACGGGGTCAGATGACCCGGAACCCGTTGAAGAGAAGGATCGCCGACCGTACGAAAAATCCCGCGGCGGCCCCGGACGACCCGGCCCCCTGGACAGCGCCATTGACGAGGGCGATCGCCTTCGGCATTCGCCACCAACCGGCCAGAGGTGAACCTCAAGTTGACGCATACACCCTTGACCTTCACCCCTCACCCGCTCCGGACGCATTCATCGTGCCGCAGACGAAGATGGGCGAGATAACTCCCATAGGCGGCCGCTGCCAGCGCCGAAAGCCAGAAAAGGCCACCAGGATAGTCATCGGGTGGAATTTACCCCACCTGTGCGATGAAGAAGACTGCGGCGAGCACTCCACCGGTCATGGCCACGCACGACTCCACCATGAAAAGCGCCCACTGCACCTTCTCCCGGCGCGTTTCCGGCTCCAGTCGACCGTATGCAGCACGGCGCCTCTCCATGCCCCTCGAACGCAGCAGTTGCTGCCGCCGCCTCTTCGACTGCGGCAGGCGCTCCAGCAACCAGAAATGCCCCGGGCCCATTTCTTCGGGCCGTCTTTCCAGAGGCCCTTGAAGAATCCATGAACCAGGAAGCCGAAAATCCCGAGGGGGACGATCGCGATCGCCCCGGACATCACCGACCAGATCACGCTGTCCGACTCGACCACGTTCCACGCGAAGGCGAACCCGATTCCACCGGTCCCGTAGAAGAAGGAGAGGGAAAAGAAAACGTCTGCGGGGCTCGACCACCCGGCCCGCTTCTCCAGGTGATCGAACACGAGAACGCCGGCTATGAAGGCAAAAGCCCCGAGGCCCAGGAGCGCCGTGCCCTCCTGGCAGGGCACGCCCGCCCGAGGGCCGCAGCTTCCCTGGTCCCCCGCCCGGCTGAACAACTCCACAAGAAGCGTGACTCCCCCGTACGCCAGCACTATGCCGACCACGGCCAGGCCATGGCGCAACGCCAGGGGACCACCAGGCGTCTTCCGTCTTTCTCCCAGATCCACCGACTCGCTCATGCGGCCGAAACTACCGGAGCCGTACGCCGCCGGGGAAGGCGTCGGGGAGCCAGCCGAGACCGACCGCCCCTCGCTGGAATCCGATCCTCTGGAAGTGCTGCTTCCGGCCCTGGAACCGGTGCCCGGCTCCCCCGCACACGCCGGAGGGCGGCCACCCCGTACGTAACGGGGTGACCGCCCTCCGGTCGTTCAAGCGACTCGCTTACTGGTTGTACGGACCGTAGTCGTAGTCCTCCAGCGGGACGGCCTGGCCGGAGCCGGTGCCGAACGGCGAGTAGTCGATGTCGTCGTAGCCGACGGCCGAGTACATCGCGGCCTTGGCCTCCTCGGTCGGCTCCACCCGGATGTTGCGGTAGCGGGACAGACCCGTACCGGCCGGGATGAGCTTACCGATGATGACGTTCTCCTTGAGGCCGATCAGGGAGTCCGACTTGGCGTTGATCGCCGCGTCGGTGAGGACCCTGGTCGTCTCCTGGAAGGACGCCGCCGACAGCCACGACTCGGTGGCGAGCGAGGCCTTGGTGATACCCATCAGCTGCGGACGGCCGGAGGCGGGGTGACCGCCCTCGGTGACCACACGACGGTTCTCGGTCTCGAACTTCGACCGCTCGACCAGCTCGCCCGGAAGCAGCTCCGCGTCCCCGGACTCGATGATCGTCACGCGGCGGAGCATCTGCCGGATGATGATCTCGATGTGCTTGTCGTGGATCGACACGCCCTGCGAGTTGTAGACCTTCTGGACTTCGCCGACCAGGTGGACCTGGACCGCACGCTGGCCGAGGATGCGCAGCACGTCGTGCGGGTTGGTCGCACCGACGGTGAGCTTCTGGCCCACCTCGACCGGGTCGCCCTCGCCCACGAGCAGACGGGCACGCTTCGAGATCGGGAACGCCGTCTCGTCACTGCCGTCGTCCGGGGTGACGACGAGCTTCTTGGTCTTCTCGGTCTCCTCGATCCGCACGCGGCCCTTGGCCTCGGAGATCGGGGCGACACCCTTGGGCGTACGGGCTTCGAAGAGCTCGACGACACGGGGCAGACCCTGGGTGATGTCGTCACCGGCCACACCACCGGTGTGGAAGGTACGCATCGTCAGCTGGGTACCGGGCTCACCGATGGACTGGGCGGCGATGATGCCGACCGCCTCACCGATGTCGACCAGCTTGCCGGTGGCGAGCGAGCGTCCGTAGCAGAAGGCACAGGTGCCGACCGCGGACTCACAGGTCAGGACCGAGCGGGTCTTGACCTCCTCGACGCCGGCGCCCACCAGGGCGTCGATCAGGACGTCACCGAGGTCGACGTTGGCAGGCGCGATGACCTTGCCGTCCACCACGACGTCCTCGGCGAGCATGCGGGCGTAGACCGAGGTCTCGACGTCCTCCGTCTTGCGGAGCACGCCGTCGGCGCCCTTGACCGCGATCTTCAGCTTGAGGCCGCGGTCGGTGCCGCAGTCCTCCTCGCGAATGATCACGTCCTGGGAGACGTCCACCAGACGACGGGTCAGGTAACCCGAGTCGGCGGTACGCAGGGCGGTGTCCGCCAGACCCTTACGGGCACCGTGCGTGGAGATGAAGTACTCCAGAACGGTGAGGCCCTCGCGGAAGGACGCCTTGATGGGACGGGGAATCGTCTCGTTCTTGGCGTTCGACACCAGACCACGCATACCCGCGATCTGACGCATCTGCATCATGTTTCCTCGGGCGCCCGAGTCGACCATCATGAAGATGGGGTTCGTCTTCGGGAAGTTCGCGTTCATCGCCTCGGCAACCTCGTTGGTCGCCTTGGTCCAGATCGCGATGAGCTCCTGCGTGCGCTCGTCCTTGGTGATCAGACCGCGCTCGTACTGCTTCTGGACCTTCTCGTCCTGATCCTCGTAGCCCTTGACGATGGCCTTCTTGGCCTCGGGCACGACGACGTCGGAGATGGCCACGGTGACGCCGGAGCGGGTCGCCCAGTGGAAGCCCGCCGCCTTCAGGTTGTCGAGCGTCGCCGCCACGATGACCTTGGGGTAGCGCTCGGCCAGGTCGTTGACGATCTCGGAGAGCTGCTTCTTGCCCACCGAGTAGTCGACGAACGGGTAGTCCTCGGGCAGCAGCTCGTTGAAGAGCGCGCGGCCCAGGCTGGTCCGCAGCCGGAAGGTGTCGCCGGGCTGGTACTCCGGCTCGCCCTCCTCGGCGACCGGCGGCACCCAGCCACGCGGCGGCATGGTGCCGACCGGGAAGCGGATGTCGACCTTCGCCTGGAGCGACAGCTCGCGGGCGTCGAAGGCCATGGTGGCCTCGGCCGTGGAGCCGAACGCGCGGTCCGTGCCCTTGACGTTGCGGCCCTCTTCGTCCGTGGTGAGGAAGAAGAGGCCCAGCACCATGTCCTGGGTCGGCATGGTGACGGGACGACCGTCGGCCGGCTTCAGGATGTTGTTCGAGGACAGCATCAGGATGCGGGCCTCGGCCTGCGCCTCCGCGGAGAGCGGCAGGTGCACGGCCATCTGGTCACCGTCGAAGTCCGCGTTGAACGCGGTGCAGACGAGCGGGTGGATCTGGATGGCCTTGCCCTCGACCAGCTGCGGCTCGAAGGCCTGGATGCCCAGGCGGTGCAGGGTGGGCGCACGGTTCAGCAGCACCGGGTGCTCGGCGATGACCTCTTCGAGGACGTCGTACACGACGGTGCGGCCACGCTCGACCATGCGCTTGGCCGACTTGATGTTCTGCGCGTGGTTCAGGTCCACCAGGCGCTTCATCACGAACGGCTTGAAGAGCTCCAGCGCCATCGCCTTCGGCAGACCGCACTGGTGCAGCTTGAGCTGCGGACCGACGACGATCACGGAACGCGCGGAGTAGTCCACACGCTTGCCGAGGAGGTTCTGACGGAAACGGCCCTGCTTGCCCTTCAGCATGTCGCTGAGGGACTTCAGGGGACGGTTACCGGGACCGGTGACCGGGCGACCGCGGCGGCCGTTGTCGAACAGCGCGTCGACGGCCTCCTGCAGCATCCGCTTCTCGTTGTTCACGATGATCTCGGGGGCGCCGAGGTCAAGGAGACGCTTGAGGCGGTTGTTGCGGTTGATCACACGGCGGTACAGGTCGTTCAGGTCGGAGGTCGCGAAGCGGCCACCGTCCAGCTGCACCATCGGACGCAGGTCCGGCGGGATGACCGGCACGCAGTCGAGCACCATGCCCTTGGGCTTGTTGCTGGTCTGCAGGAACGCGGAGACGACCTTGAGGCGCTTGAGCGCACGGGTCTTCTTCTGGCCCTTGCCGGTACGGATGATCTCGCGGAGGCGCTCGGCCTCCTCGTCGAGGTCGAACGACTCCAGGCGCTTCTGCAGCGCGGCGGCGCCCATGCAGCCGTCGAAGTAGGTGCCGAAGCGGTCACGCAGCTCGCGGTAGAGCAGCTCGTCGCCCTCCAGGTCCTGGACCTTGAGGTTCTTGAAGCGGCTCCACACCTCGTCGAGGCGGTCGATCTCGCGCTGCGCACGGTCGCGCAGCTGCTTCATCTCACGCTCGGCGCCTTCGCGCACCTTGCGGCGCACGTCGGCCTTGGCGCCCTCGGCCTCCAGCTCGGCCAGGTCGGTCTCGAGCTTCTTGGCGCGGGCCTCCAGGTCGGAGTCGCGGCGGTTCTCGGTCTGCTGGCGCTCGACGGAGACGTGAGCCTCCAGGGACGGCAGGTCGCGGGTGCGACGCTCCTCGTCCACGAACGTGATCATGTACGCGGCGAAGTAGATGACCTTCTCGAGGTCCTTCGGCGCGAGGTCCAGCAGGTATCCGAGGCGCGAGGGAACGCCCTTGAAGTACCAGATGTGGGTGACGGGAGCGGCAAGCTCGATGTGGCCCATCCGCTCACGACGCACCTTGGCGCGAGTGACCTCGACGCCGCAGCGCTCGCAGATGATGCCCTTGAAGCGGACACGCTTGTACTTGCCGCAGTAGCACTCCCAGTCCCGGGTCGGACCGAAGATCTTCTCGCAGAAGAGTCCGTCCTTTTCGGGCTTGAGCGTGCGGTAGTTGATGGTCTCCGGCTTCTTCACTTCGCCGTGCGACCAGGTCCGGATGTCGTCCGCGGTGGCAAGGCCGATCCGCAGCTCGTCGAAGAAGTTGACGTCGAGCACTTGTCGTCAATCCCTCTTTCGGGGTCTCGTCTCAATCAATGGTCTGAACGGGTCCGGGGAGGGCCGGCCGCCTCGGGATGAGGCGGCCGGCCGGCCCGTCAGACCTCTTCGACGCTGCTCGGCTCGCGCCGGGACAGGTCGATACCGAGTTCCTCCGCCGCACGGAAGACGTCCTCGTCCGTGTCGCGCATCTCGATGGACATGCCGTCCGAGGACAGCACCTCCACGTTGAGGCAGAGCGACTGCATTTCCTTGATGAGCACCTTGAAGGACTCGGGAATGCCGGGCTCGGGGATGTTCTCGCCCTTGACGATGGCCTCGTAGACCTTCACGCGGCCGGTCACGTCGTCGGACTTGATCGTCAGGAGCTCCTGGAGGGCGTACGCGGCGCCGTAAGCCTCAAGGGCCCACACCTCCATCTCACCGAAGCGCTGACCACCGAACTGTGCCTTACCACCCAGCGGCTGCTGGGTGATCATGGAGTACGGGCCGGTCGAACGCGCGTGGAGCTTGTCGTCGACCAGGTGGTGCAGCTTGAGGATGTACATGAACCCGACCGAGACCGGGTCCGGGAACGGCTCGCCGGAGCGGCCGTCGTAGAGCTGGGCCTTGCCGGAGGGCTGGACCAGCCGGTCGCCGTCGCGGTTGGGGATCGTGGCCTGGAAGAGGCCGGTGATCTCGTCCTCGCGCGCACCGTCGAAGACGGGCGTGGCGACGTTGGTGCCGGGGGCGACCTGGTCGGCGCCGATGGCCTGCAGGCGCTGGGCCCACTCGTCACCGAGGCCGGAGACGTCCCAGCCGCGGCTGGCGAGCCAGCCGAGGTGGATCTCCAGGACCTGTCCCGGGTTCATTCGGGACGGGACACCCAGCGGGTTGAGGATGATGTCGACCGGGGTGCCGTCCTCCAGGAACGGCATGTCCTCGATCGGCAGGATCTTGGAGATGACGCCCTTGTTGCCGTGACGGCCGGCGAGCTTGTCGCCATCGGTGATCTTGCGCTTCTGCGCGACGTAGACGCGGACCAGCTGGTTCACACCCGGCGGCAGCTCGTCGCCCTCTTCGCGGTCGAAGACGCGGACGCCGATGACCTTGCCGATCTCACCGTGCGGCACCTTCAGCGAGGTGTCGCGAACCTCGCGCGCCTTCTCACCGAAGATCGCGCGGAGCAGGCGCTCCTCGGGGGTCAGCTCGGTCTCACCCTTGGGCGTGACCTTGCCGACCAGGATGTCGCCGGCGACGACCTCGGCACCGATCCGGATGATGCCGCGCTCGTCGAGGTCGGCGAGGACCTCTTCGGAGACGTTCGGGATGTCCCGGGTGATCTCCTCGGGGCCGAGCTTGGTGTCACGGGCGTCGACCTCGTGCTCCTCGATGTGGATCGAGGAGAGGACGTCGTCCTGCACGAGGCGCTGCGACAGGATGATCGCGTCCTCGTAGTTGTGACCCTCCCACGGCATGAACGCCACGAGCAGGTTCTTGCCGAGGGCCATCTCACCGTTCTCGGTGGCCGGTCCGTCGGCGAGCACCTGGTCGGCGACGATCCGGTCGCCCTCGGAGACGACGACCTTCTGGTTGACCGAGGTGCCCTGGTTGGACCGCATGAACTTGGCGATGCGGTACGTGGTGTACGTGCCGTCGTCGTTCGTGACGGTGATGTAGTCCGCGGAGACCTCCTGGACCACACCGTCCTTCTCCGCCTTGAGGACGTCGCCGGCGTCGGTGGCGCAGCGGTACTCCATGCCGGTGCCGACGAGCGGGGCCTCCGACTTGATGAGCGGCACCGCCTGCCGCATCATGTTCGCGCCCATGAGGGCACGGTTGGCGTCGTCGTGCTCCAGGAAGGGGATCATCGCGGTGGCGACGGACACCATCTGGCGCGGCGAGACGTCCATGTAGTCGACGTCCGTGCCGGGCACGTAGTCGACCTCTCCGCCACGACGGCGGACCAGGACGCGGGGCTCGGTGAAGCGCAGCTCGTCGGAGAGCGTCGCGTTCGCCTGGGCGATGACGAAGCGGTCCTCCTCGTCGGCCGTGATGTAGTCGACGTCGTCGGTGACCTGGCCGTCGACGACCTTGCGGTACGGCGTCTCGATGAAGCCGAACGCGTTGACGCGGCCGTACGAGGCGAGCGAACCGATCAGACCGATGTTCGGGCCTTCGGGGGTCTCGATCGGGCACATGCGTCCGTAGTGGGACGGGTGCACGTCTCGGACCTCGAAGCCGGCCCGCTCACGGGAGAGACCACCCGGGCCAAGAGCCGACAGGCGGCGCTTGTGGGTGAGACCCGACAGCGGGTTGTTCTGGTCCATGAACTGCGACAGCTGGCTGGTGCCGAAGAACTCCTTGATGGAGGCGACGACCGGCCGGATGTTGATCAGGGTCTGCGGCGTGATCGCCTCGACGTCCTGGGTGGTCATGCGCTCACGCACGACGCGCTCCATCCGGGCCAGGCCCGTACGGACCTGGTTCTGGATGAGCTCGCCGACGTTACGCAGACGACGGTTGCCGAAGTGGTCGATGTCGTCGGTCTCGACGACGATCTCGCGACCCGACTCACCGGTCGTCTCGGTCTCGCCGGCGTGCAGCTTGACCAGGTACTTGATGGTCGCGATGACGTCGTCGGTGGTGAGCACCCCGGCGTCCAGCGGCTCATCGGCGCCGAGCTTCTTGTTCACCTTGTAGCGGCCGACCTTCGCGAGGTCGTAGCGCTTCGGGTTGAAGTAGAGGTTCTCGAGCAGCGTCTGAGCGGCCTCGCGGGTCGGCGGCTCGCCCGGACGCAGCTTGCGGTAGATGTCGAGCAGTGCGTCGTCCTGGCCCTGGGTGTGGTCCTTCTCCAGGGTGGCGCGCATCGACTCGTACTCGCCGAACTCTTCGAGGATCTGCTCGGTGGTCCAGCCGAGAGCCTTGAGGAGGACGGTGACGGACTGCTTGCGCTTGCGGTCGATGCGGACACCGACCATGTCGCGCTTGTCGATCTCCATCTCCAGCCAGGCACCCCGGGAGGGGATGATCTTGGCGGAGAAGATGTCCTTGTCGGACGTCTTGTCGATGGAGGAGTCGAAGTAGACACCCGGCGAGCGGACCAGCTGCGACACGACGACACGCTCGGTGCCGTTGATGACGAAGGTGCCCTTGTTGGTCATGAGCGGGAAATCGCCCATGAAGACCGTCTGGGACTTGATCTCGCCGGTCTCGTTGTTGGTGAACTCGGCCGTGACGAAGAGCGGCGCGGCAAAGGTGAAGTCGCGCTCCTTGCACTCGTCGATCGAGTTCTTCGGGGGCTCGAAGCGGTGGTCGCGGAACGTAAGCGACATCGACCCGGAGAAGTCCTCGATCGGTGAGATCTCCTCGAAGATCTCCTCCAGGCCGGACTTGGTGGGGACGTCTTGTCCACTGTCCAGAGCAGCCTCGACGCGAGCCTTCCAAGCGGCGTTGCCGAGGAGCCAGTCAAAGCTCTCGGTCTGCAGCGCGAGGAGGTTCGGAACCTCGAGGGGCTCCTTGATCTTTGCAAAAGAGATGCGCAGCGGGGCGGTGCTGGCACCGTTGTTCGTATTCGCGGTCGAGGCGTTGCGCGAGGCGGCCAAGAGGGGGTCCTTCCGAGGGCTCGGACTCACTACGCGCGTACCGGTCCCACTCTGGACACAAAGACAGACCGTTCCGAATCGGTCGCAAACGACCAGGTCGGAGAGGGTCGGTCATCGGTGCTTCAGCGTGGGCATGCCCCTGGTGACGGGCAGGAGGCAGCTAACAGGCAGCGCAAAGGGTCAGTGTAGCCAAGCGGCACACTGATGTCCAGTCGGGGTTCTCAGAGACCCACGTTGCTCTCAACAGCTGTTCTCAACACCTATGTCTAGCCCTCGCGCGAAGTGCGCTCTTCTTTACTGCCCTCTTCACTCTCGATCCATGCCTCGGATACGGATCGAAGTGATGACGCGTCCTGAGAATTGCGCGCCGCGTCCGGTTCGTCAAGGCCCGCGGGTCCGATCGGACCCGCCAGGGGCCGCCACCGGCCACCCCCGGGAAGCCCGTGGGACGCCCCTGAGGGGCCCGCGAGAGGCGCACGGCGAAGATCACCCTACTCGTCGTCGGCGGAAGAGCAAGGCACCCGCCCCGGGCACGCCGAAGGGCGACCACCCGATTGGGTGATCGCCCTTGGTGCGGGCACCTGACGTGCCCAGGGAGTCCGGAGGACTCCCGAGGTGTTACTTGACCTCGACGGAAGCGCCGGCGGCCTTGAGGGACTCGGCAGCCTTCTCGGCGGCCTCCTTGGCGACCTTCTCGAGGACCGGCTTCGGGGTGCCGTCGACGAGGTCCTTGGCCTCCTTCAGACCCAGCGAGGTCAGCTCACGCACGACCTTGATGACCTGGATCTTCTTCTCGCCGGCACCGGTGAGGATGACGTCGAACTCGTCCTGCTCCTCAGCGGCCTCGGCAACGGCGCCCGGGCCGGCCGGACCGGCGACGGCGACGGCCGCGGCGGCGGTGACGTCGAACTTCTCCTCGAAGGCCTTCACGAACTCGGAGAGCTCGATGAGGGTCATCTCTTCGAACTGCGCGAGCAGGTCGTCCTGGGACAGCTTCGCCATGATAGGCGTCCTTCCACTATTCGGCAGGTGCCGGATGTATATGTCGGCGGGCGTACGTGGAGCCCGCTGGACCGCTGAGCGAAATTACTCGGCGGCCTCGGCGGGAGCCGGAGTACCGGCACCGCCCTGCTCTTCCTTCTTGGCGCGAAGAGCTTCCGCGGTGCGGACGAACTTGGAGGGCAGGGCCTGGAAGACCTGCGCCGCCTGCGTCTGCTTGCCCTTGAAAGCACCGGCCAGCTTGGAGAGCAGAACCTCGCGGGACTCGAGGTCCGCGAGCTTCTTGAACTCATCCGCGGACAGCGCCTTACCGTCAAGGACACCGCCCTTGATGATGAGGTTGGGGTTGTCCTTGGCGAAGTCACGAAGACCCTTCGCCGACTCCACCGGGTCACCGGTGACGAAGGCAACCGCCGTCGGACCCGAGAACAGGTCGTCCAGCGTGTCGATCCCGGCCTCGTTGGCCGCAATCTTGGTCAGCGTGTTCTTCACCACGGCGTACTGGGCGTTCTCACCGAGCGAACGGCGCAGCTCCTTGAGCTGTGCCACGGTGAGACCCCGGTACTCGGTCAGCACGGCGGCGTTCGAGCTGCGGAACTGGTCCGTCAGCTCGGCTACCGCGGCAGCCTTGTCGGGCCTTGCCATGAGCGTCGGCCTCCTTCCGGGTGATGAGGACCGCTCAGAAGGGGCCGGGAAAGACGAAACGCCCCAGCACAAGTGCCAGGGCGCGGCTCGACCGAACAGAGTCCGGGAGCGTTCCACAGTCACCTGCGCAGGTCGTCCGATCTAGCGGAACCTTCGGTCACCGTCCCTCTTGCGAGGCACAGCGACGACCAGCGGTCTTTGGCTTCCTGGTGAGAGTACGCGACCGGATGGGCGACGGGCAAATCCGTCCCTGTTCATCCCGTGCGGGAGGTGTCAGGAGGCGCCGCCCGGGGTACTGCCGCCCTGCTTCAGCAGCTCCTTGAAGTCCACGGTGTCCGAGGCCGCCGGCTTGTCGGAGGGGACCTCGGTGCCGTAGTCGCTGTAGAAGAGCGTCGAGTTGAACTCGCCGGTCTTCATCTCGCCGCGCTCGGTCTTCTTCACCAGCAGGTCGTTCTCGTCGACCCAGATGTCGACGGTCTGGGTGGTCACACCGGCCAGCGCCAGCTGCTCCTTGAACTCGGCGAGCTGCTTCGCGTCGAGGTCGCTGTTCTTCGCGGTCAGGTCCGCCACGTCGACCGTGCCGGAGTAGTGCGTCGCGGAGACCCCGCGGACGTCCTCCTGGCCGACCTTCTTGACGTCGCCGGAGGCCAGGAGCGCCTTCACCCCCTGGTCGGGGGTGCTGTTCTGGATCTGGTCCTGCATGACGTCGCCGGAGGCCCCGCCAAGCTCCGCGAGGTCCTTGTAGGAGTATCGGATCCAGTTCTTGCCGCCGGTGTTGGCCGCCATGCCGGCGCCCATGTTGGCGTAGTACTCGTCCTGGAAGTAGCGCGCCCGGACCGATCCGTCGCCGCCGGCCTGCTTCAGGGCGTCGCCCATGGTGCCGCCGGTGTAGGTGATGGTCAGCGCGCCGGAGAGGCCGTCGGCCCAGCCGATGACCCCGGACTGCTTCATGGAGACGGCGCTGCCCATCTCGGTGGTGCCCTCCACCTTCGCGGACTGGGCGCCGCCGGTCTTCTGCTGCACCTGCTTCAGCGCGGCGACGGGGCTCGCCTTGCCGACGGCGCCCGCCTTGCCCGTGCCGGAGTCGCCGGAGTCCGCCGAGCCGTCGGAGCCGCTGCAGGCGGCTATCGACGTCAGCGCCGCCGCGGCGGCCAGAGCCGTGCCCATCCGTCGTGCCGTGCTCGTCCTCATGATGTCGGTCCACCCCTCGTATCGGCTTTCGTCCCCCGCATCACCGTGCCACAGGGCACTGACAGACAGGGGCCTTATGGATACGAGGACGGGCCCCGCACCTCGAAAGGTTGCGGGGCCCGTTCACACAGAGCACGCGTACGACGCGGCTACCGGGTGAGCACGAGGGCTCAGACGGCGGCCGGGTCCTCCTCGACGAGGAGGTTGCGGGTGCGGTTGGCGTCCAGCGGGATGCCGGGGCCCATCGTGGTGGCCAGGGTGGCCTTCTTGATGTAGCGGCCCTTGGCGGCGGACGGCTTCAGACGCAGGATCTCGTCCAGCGCCGCTGCGTAGTTCTCCACCAGCTTGGTCTCGTCGAAGGAGACCTTGCCGATGATGAAGTGCAGGTTCGAGTGCTTGTCGACGCGGAACTCGATCTTGCCGCCCTTGATGTCGTTGACAGCCTTCACGACGTCGGGGGTGACGGTGCCGGTCTTCGGGTTCGGCATGAGACCACGCGGACCGAGCACGCGGCCCAGGCGGCCGACCTTGCCCATGAGGTCCGGGGTGGCGACGACGGCGTCGAAGTCCAGACGGCCCTTCGCCACCTCGTCGATGAGCTCGTCGGCGCCGACGATGTCGGCTCCGGCGGCTTCCGCGGCCGCAGCACGGTCACCGGTCGCGAAGACCAGGACCCGGGCGGTCTTGCCGGTGCCGTGCGGGAGGTTCACGGTGCCGCGGACCATCTGGTCGGCCTTGCGCGGGTCGACACCCAGCGCGAAGGCGACCTCGACGGTGCCGTCGAACTTCGTGGACGAGGTGTCCTTGGCGAGACGGACGGCCTCGAGCGGGGCGTAGGTGCGCTCCCGGTCGATCTTGGCGTCCGCAGCGCGGAGGTTCTTGCTGCGCTTCACTTCTACTCCTGTTGGTTTCAGAGTGTGGAGTCGTGGTGCGGACCAGCGCTTGGTCCTACCACTGAGGGCTACGGGGCTGAATCAGCCTTCGACCGTGATGCCCATGGAACGGGCGGTGCCGGCAATGATCTTCGACGCGGCGTCGAGGTCATTGGCGTTCAGGTCGGGGAGCTTCGTCGTGGCGATCTCGCGGACCTGGTCGGCCGTCAGCTTGGCGACCTTGGTCTTGTGCGGCTCGCCGGAGCCCTTGTCCACACCCGCGGCCTTGAGGATCAGCTTGGCGGCCGGCGGAGTCTTCGTGATGAAGGTGAAGGAGCGGTCCTCGTAGACCGTGATCTCCACCGGCACGACCATGCCACGCTGCGACTCGGTCGCGGCGTTGTAGGCCTTGCAGAACTCCATGATGTTGACGCCGTGCTGACCGAGCGCGGGGCCGACCGGCGGGGCCGGGTTCGCCGCACCGGCGTTGATCTGGAGCTTGATAAGCCCCGTGACCTTCTTCTTCTTGGGAGGCATTGCTCTCTCCGGGTCCTATGAGAGTGTTTCGCCGCCGATTCCGGTCATCCGGATGGAGGCATACCGCACAACGATAACGGGTATAGCTGTGCGACCAAAAACCCAGCAGGTCAGAGCGGCTGCGAAGCCCCTCTGACCTGCTGGGTAGGCATGTGTCCAGAAACCGGCGGGAAGCGCTAGTTCTTCTGGATCTGGTCGAAGCTGAGCTCGACCGGAGTCTCGCGGCCGAAGATCTCGACGAGGCCCTTGACCTTCTTCGAGTCGGCGTTGATCTCGTTGATCGTGGCCTGCAGCGTGGCGAACGGGCCGTCGGTGACGGTGACCGAGTCGCCGACCTCGAAGTCCAGCACCTGGACCTCGACCTTGCGGGACGGAGCCGGCTTGCCCTCGGCCTCGGCTGCCTCGCGGGCGGCCTTCTCCTCGGCCTCCGGGGCGAGCATCTTGACGATCTCGTCCAGGGTCAGCGGATACGGGTCGTAGGCGTTGCCCACGAAGCCGGTGACGCCCGGCGTGTTCCGCACGACGCCCCAGGACTCGTTCGTCAGGTCCATGCGCACCAGCACGTAGCCGGGGAGCTTGTTCTGCCGGACGTTCTTGCGCTCGCCGTTCTTGATCTGGACGATTTCCTCTTCAGGCACCTCGGCCTGATAGATGAACTCCTCCACGTTCAGCGAGACGGCGCGCTGCTCCAGGTTGGCCTTCACGCGCTTCTCGTAACCGGCGTACGTGTGGATGACGTACCACTCACCGGGGAGGGTGCGGAGCTCTTCGCGCAGCGCGGCGATGGGGTCGACGGGGGCGGCCGGCTCGGCCTCTTCCTCGTCGGCGCTCTCGTCGTCGGCCTCGACCGCCTCGGCAGCCTCTTCCTCGACGGCGTCGGCGGCGGCTGCGTCTTCGTCGGACTCGACGCTCACGACGGCCTGCTCGGCGGGCTCGCCCGCGGCGAGATCGGCGGCCTCGGCCTGGTCCGGGTCCACGGAGTCAGCAGCCTCAACGATGTCGAGCTCGTCCTTGGCGGACTCGAAGGCGCCAGCCTCGGGCTCGACGGCGTCGTTCAGGTTCGGGTCAGACACGATGGCTGCTTCTTCCTGGATACAAAGGGTGGAACGTGCGAAAGGGGCGTCGGGTCGGACGCCTTCCGCGGGATCAGCCGAAGACGTACTTGATGACCCGGGCGAAGCCCAGGTCGAGAACGGTAACAAGACCGATCATGACGACGACGAACACGATCACCACGGAGGTGTACGTCGTCAGCTGGCTACGCGTCGGCCAGACAACCTTACGGAGTTCGGCGACGATCTGGCGGTAGAACAGCGCGAGCCGGCCCAGAGGGCCCTTCTTGCCGCGCTTGCCGCCCTTCCGAGTCTTCTTCTTCGACTCGGGAGCTTCGTCCTCAGCATCAGGCATGTCGATGGAGCCCACGGCGTCCGTCACGCTACTCACCTGATTCCGGGTCGTGGCCGTGCCGCGCCCGGTGGAGCCGCACGGCTGTGCAATGAAGTACGTACATGCGCACACATCCTGGCGAAGGAGTGTGTAGCAGGGCCGGAGGGACTTGAACCCCCAACCGCTGGTTTTGGAGACCAGTGCTCTACCAATTGAGCTACGACCCTTGGTGGTTTCCACCAACCTACCGCATCTTCCCCGGTGACCGGGTGCAGGAACGGTGCGGCTGGTGAAGGCCAACGACAGGTGAGTGTACGTGTTCAGGGCCGTCGCGTCGAACAGACAACTACCGACCGGTCCTGTCCGGATGCTGTCCGGGTCCTGTCCGGTCCCTGAAACCCCTGTGCCGACGGCTTTCACGGTCTGGGACCATGGGGCCATGAGCGCTGCAACTTCACCGTCCGAGCGCCGGGTTTCCGCCCGCATCGGTGCGATCTCCGAGTCCGCGACCCTCGCCGTCGACGCCAAGGCCAAGGCTCTCAAGGCCGCCGGGCGTCCGGTGATCGGCTTCGGGGCCGGCGAGCCCGACTTCCCGACGCCCGACTACATCGTCGACGCCGCGGTCGAGGCCTGCCGCAACCCGAAGTACCACCGCTACACCCCCGCAGGCGGGCTCCCCGAGCTCAAGGCCGCCATCGCAGAGAAGACGCTGCGTGACTCCGGCTACGAGGTCGACCCGAGCCAGATCCTGGTGACCAACGGCGGCAAGCAGGCCATCTACGAGGCCTTCGCCGCGATCCTCGACCCGGGCGACGAGGTCATCGTCCCCGCCCCGTACTGGACCACCTACCCCGAGTCGATCCGGCTCGCCGGCGGTGTCCCGGTCGAGGTCGTCGCCGACGAGACCACCGGCTACCGGGTCTCCGTCGAGCAGCTGGAGGCCGCGCGCACGGAGAAGACCAAGGTCGTCCTGTTCGTCTCGCCGTCCAACCCGACCGGCGCGGTCTACAGCGAGGCCGACGCCGAGGCCATCGGCCGCTGGGCGGTCGAGCACGGCCTGTGGGTCATGACCGACGAGATCTACGAGCACCTCGTCTACGGCGACGCGACCTTCACCTCGCTCCCGGCGATCGTGCCCGAGCTGCGCGACAAGTGCATCGTCGTCAACGGCGTCGCCAAGACGTACGCGATGACCGGCTGGCGGGTGGGCTGGATCATCGGCCCGAAGGACGTCGTCAAGGCCGCGACCAACCTCCAGTCGCACGCCACCTCCAACGTCTCCAACGTCGCCCAGATCGCCGCGCTCGCGGCCGTCTCCGGCCCGCTGGACGCCGTCGCCGAGATGCGCACCGCCTTCGACCGCCGCCGCGGGCTCATCGTGCGGATGCTCAACGAGATCGACGGCGTGTTCTGCCCGGAGCCCGAGGGCGCGTTCTACGCCTACCCGGCGGTGAAGGACCTGCTCGGCAAGGAGATCCGCGGCAAGCGCCCGGCCACCACGGTCGAGCTGGCCGCCCTGATCCTGGACGAGGCCGAGGTCGCCGTCGTGCCCGGAGAGGCCTTCGGCACCCCCGGCTACCTGCGCCTTTCGTACGCCCTGGGCGACGACGACCTGATCGAGGGCGTCTCGCGGATCCAGAAGCTGCTGGGCGAGGCCAAGGCCTGAGACCCCCACGCGTCAGCGCCCCCGGCCGCCGGAATCCTCCACCGGCCGGGGGCGCTTTTTTTGTTCGAGCCGCCCCCGGAAGGGGAAAGCGGCTACCGCTCCGGCCCGCTCGTGCGGCAGGATCTTCCGATGGAGCGTGATGTACGTCTGTTGCCCAAGGCCCACCTGCACCTGCACTTCACCGGGTCGATGCGGCCCACCACCCTGCTCGAACTCGCCGACAAGTACGGGGTCCATCTCCCCGACGCCCTGACCGGCGGCGAGCCACCGAAACTGCGGGCGACCGATGAGCGTGGCTGGTTCCGTTTCCAGCGGCTCTACGACATCGCCCGGTCCTGCCTGCGGTCCCCGGAGGACATTCACCGTCTGGTGCGCGAGAGCGCCCAGGAGGACGTCGCGGACGGCTCCGGCTGGCTGGAGATCCAGGTCGACCCGACCTCGTACGCCCCGCTGCTCGGCGGGCTGATCCCGGCGATCGAGATCATCCTGGACGCCGTGGACAGCGCCGCCCGGGACACCGGTCTGAATATGCGCGTGGTGATCGCCGCCAACCGGATGAAGCACCCGCTGGACGCCCGCACCCTGGCCCGGCTCGCCGTGCGGTACGCGGACCGGGGCGTCGTCGGCTTCGGGCTCTCCAACGACGAACGGCGCGGGATGGCCCGCGACTTCGACCGGGCCTTCGCCATCGCCCGCGAGGGCGGTCTGCTGGCGGCCCCGCACGGCGGGGAGCTGTCGGGGCCCTCCAGCGTGCGCGACTGCCTCGACGACCTGGACGCCTCGCGGATCGGCCATGGCGTCCGGGCCGCCGAGGACCCCCGGCTGCTGCGCAGGCTCGCCGAGCGCGGGGTCACCTGCGAGGTCTGCCCGTCGTCCAATGTGGCGCTCGGCGTCTACGAGAAGCCCGCCGACGTCCCCCTGCGCACTTTGTTCGACGCGGGCGTGCCGATGGCGCTGGGGGCGGATGATCCGCTGCTGTTCGGGTCGCGACTGGCCGCCCAGTACGAGCTGGTGCGCCGCCACCACGGCTTCACGGACGAGGAGCTGGCCGAGCTGGCCCGGCAGTCGGTGCGCGGTTCGGCGGCCCCCGTGGACGTACGGGAGAAGCTGCTGTCCGGGATCGACGACTGGCTGGCTAACTGAGCCCGGACGCCTCCGGGGCGACGCCGCCCAGCAGTGTGCGGGCGAGGGAGGCGGCGAAGTCGTCCAGGGGCTGCGGGGGCGTGCCGCCGGGGAGCGCGGCGTAGGCGAAGGCCCGTTGGGCGCAGGCGCCCAGCAGCAGGGAGGCGGCGGCGTAGGTGTCCGCGCCGGCCCGGATCCGGCCCGCGCCCTGTTCGGCGCGCAGATAGGCGTCGAGCTGCCGGATCGGCAGGTGGGGCCCGGCTTCGAGCCCTCCCACTCCCTCCTCGTGCCGGCGCTTGAGCTGGGGTTCGGCGTACAGGGACGCGGCCATGGGGAAGGTCTGCTCGTAGAACAGGGCGGCCAGCCGGGCGATCTCGGTGAGGTTGCCCTCGACGGTGCCCTCGCCGGCGGTCAGTTCGCCGAGGAGGTTTCCGAGCCGGGGCAGGCGCTCCGCGAGGACGGTGACGAACAGGTCCTCCTTGCCGGAGAAGTACTTGTAGAGCGCCGCCTCCGAGCAGCCGGCCGCCTTGGCGATCTCCTTGGTGGTGGTCCGGGCGAGGCCGATGGAGAGCATCAGCTCGTGCGCCGCGTCGACGATCCGGACGCGGGCGGGCTTCTGGTCCATGCGAGCTCCAACGGGCCGTGACCCGGAATCTTGACGACCGGGTGACAGGTCACCCACTCTAGAGGTTAGTGAACACTCACCCACCAGGGGGCGCGCGATGAGAATCACCGTGTTCGGGGCGACCGGCGGTGTCGGTCAGGAGATCGTCGGGCACGCGCTCGCGGCGGGTCACGAGGTGACGGTCGTGGTTCGCGACCCGGACCGGCTCCCGGAGCCGCTGGAGCGCGCGGTGCTGCACGGTGCCGTCCGGCTGGACGATCCGTCGGCGGTGCGGGCGGCGGTGACGGGGCGGGACGCGGTGCTCTCGGGGCTGGGTTCGCGCGGCCGGAAGGCGAACGGCGTGGCCGAGCGGCTGACGGGGAAGATCCTGGCGGCCATGGAGGCCGAGGGGGTGCGGCGGCTGCTCGTGGTGAGCGCGGCGCCGGTCGGGCCGGAGCCGGAGGGCGATCCGCTGGTCGACCGGCTGATACGCAGGGGGGTCGGGGCGGTCCTGGCGGAGCTGTACGCCGATCTCGCCCGGATGGAGGCGGCGTTGACCCGCAGTGCGACGGACTGGACCGCGGTGCGGCCGCCGCGGCTGACGGACGGGCCGCGTACGGGGGTCTACCGGCAGGTCGTGGGCGGTACGCCGCGCAGCGGCCGGACCATCTCCCGGGCCGACGTCGCGCACGCGATGCTCGCGCTGATCGACGACCTGGCGGCCGTGAAGCAGGGCGTGGGCATCGCGTACTGAGCGATGGCGCCCCGGCGGGTCAGAGGCTGACGCCGACCGTCACCGGCTCGTTGACCAGGGTGACGCCGAAGGCCGCGTGCACCCCGGCGACGACCTCGCGGGCCAGGGCGAGCAGGTCCTCGGTGGTGGCCGCGCCCCGGTTGGTGAGGGCGAGGGTGTGCTTGGTGGAGATCCGGGCGGGGCCGCTGCCGTAGCCCTTGGTGAATCCGGCGCGGTCGATCAGCCAGGCCGCCGAGGTCTTGGTACGGCCGTCCTCGGCGGGGAACGCCGGGGGCGTCACGTCCGGGCCGAGGTGCTCGCGGACCCGGCCGAGGAAGTCCTGGAAGGCGGCCGGGTCGAGGATCGGGTTGGTGAAGAAGGAGCCGGCCGACCAGGTGTCGTGGTCCTCGGGGTCGAGCACCATGCCCTTGCCGGCGCGGAGCTTCAGCACGGTTTCCCGGGCTGCCGCGGCGGGAACGCGCTCGCCCTGCTCGACGCCCATCGCTCTGGCCGTTTCGGGGTACTTGAGGGGCGCGGACAGCCCGGCGGCCTCTTCCAGCTCGAATCGGACACGGAGCACGACGAAGCGATCGGGTTCAGCCTTGAAGCGGCTGTGACGGTACGAGAACGAGCACTCCGTGTTCGGAATCGTCACCGTCTCCTCGGTGCGCCGGTCGTAGGCGACGACCTCCGTGATGGTGGAGGACACCTCCTGTCCGTACGCGCCGACGTTCTGGATGGGTGTCGCGCCCGCGGATCCGGGGATGCCCGCCAGGCACTCGATGCCCGCGAGGCCCGCCTCGACGGTCCGGGCAACGGCGACGGTCCACACCTCTCCGGCCGCCAGCTCCAGGGACGTACCCGAGAGGGCGAAGCCCTTCGTGGCGATCCGCAGGGCGGTGCCGTCGAAGCCCTTGTCCCCGATGACCAGGTTGGAGCCGCCGCCGATCACCAGCAGCGGGGTGCCGCTCGCGTCGGCCTCGCGCACGGCGGCGATCACCTCGGCGTCGGTCGTGGCGGTCAGCAGCCGGGCGGCGGGGCCGCCGAGCCGGAAGGTGGTCAGGGGGGCGAGGGGGGCGTCGTGGAGTTCCTGCACGGGGACAAGAGTACGGTCCGCGCCCCCGCCGCCGGTGCGGGGCCACGGACCGTACGCCGGGGTCCGGGGGCTCAGGCCGCGATCGGCGCCGACGCCGACTCCGGCTTCGCGGCTCCTCGGTCCACCGGTTCCGGGGCGGAGCGACGGGCACTGCGGCGCCCCGGGATCAGGAGCGCGGCCAGTGCGCCCAGGGCGACCGCACCCGCCCCGATCCAGACGGCGGGCACGGTCCCGTCCGCGAACAGTCGCGGCGATCCGTAGCCGCCCCGCGCGGCGAAGACGGCGGCGAGGATGGAGACCCCGAGCGCTCCGCCGACCTCCCGCAGCGCGTTGTTGGCCCCGGAGGCGATCCCCTGCTCCCCGGGCCGGACGCTGGAGAGCACCAGGCTCGCGGCGGGCGCGAAGTACATCGCCATGCCGACGCCGCCGATGATCAGGGCGGGGAGCTGAGCGAGGTAGCTCACCCCGGGCTCGACGATCAGGGCGAACAGGGCGAGTCCGAGGGCCTGGAGCGCGAGCCCGGTGGCCACCACCGGACGGCCGCCGAAGCGGTCGGAGAGGTACCCGGCGAGAGGCGCCACGAGGATCGGCATCCCGGTCCAGGGCAGCATCCGCAGTCCGGCCTCGGTGGGCGAGTGGCCGAGGCCGTTCTGCAGGAACTGGCTGAGCAGGAAGATCGACCCGAACATCCCGAGGAACATCAGCAGGCTCGCGGCGTTGATCCCGAGGAAGGCCCGGCTGCGGAAGAGCCGCATCGGCAGCATCGGGTTCGCCGCCCGCAGGCCGTGGCGGACGAACAGCCCGAGCAGTGCCGTGCCCGCGATCAGCCCGGCCAGGACGACGGGATCGGTCCAGCCGTGGCTCGCGGTGTTGACCAGGGCGTAGACGATACCGAAGAGGCCCGCGCTGACCAGGAGCGTGCCGCGGATGTCCAGGGGCGCCTTCGGGGCGTACGACTCGGTGAGCCGCAGCCGGGCCAGCGGCAGCAGCACCAGGCCGATCGGCACGTTCAGCCAGAAGATCCACTGCCAGGAGATGTGCTCGGTGAGCGCGCCGCCGATCAGCGGGCCGCTGGCGACCGCCACCCCGGTCACCGCGCCGAAGACGCCGAGGGCCGCTCCGCGCCGCTCGGCCGGGACGGCCGCGCCGATCAGGGTGAGCGTCAGCGGCATCATGATCGCCGCGCCGACGCCCTGGACCGCCCGGAACACGATGAGCTCCTCGATGCCCGGGGAGAGGGCGGCCGCGGCGGAGGCGGCCGTGAAGACGGCGAGCCCGGCCATGAACAGCCGCCGCCTGCCGAACCGGTCGCCGAGCGCGGCCCCGAGCATCAGCAGCACGGCGAAGGTCAGGGTGTACGCGTTCACCGTCCACTCCAGCTCCTCCAGGCCGCCGCCGAGGCTCTCTCGGATGGAGGGAAGCGCGGTCGTGACGACGAGGTTGTCGAGGGCCGCCATGAATCCGGCGACGCTCGTGATGACCAGGACCCAGACCGCTCCCCCGCGGCCGGCCGTGCCGTGCTGTGCGTTCACCGCTCCCCCTGCTGGCATGTCTCCCTCTTCCGGCATGTCTCCCCCTGCTGGTTAGTTATTGATGACTAACTTCCGCGGACAGAAAACCGGGCGGACCCGGTGGTCCCGGTTCACCCGGCGGGCCTGGCCGAGATGTGGAACCCCGCCCAGACCCGGTGATCGGCCGGAAAGCCGAGCGAGGCGAGCGTGTTGATGAGCATCCCGTACGCCAGGAACGACGTCGTATCGTCCACGTCGCCGCCCAGTGCGATGTGGACGTCACCCCACATCCGCTCCCAGACCGTCCGCAGTGACTCGCCGAACGCGCGATCGCCCGCGGCCTCGGCCGCGGCGACGGCCGCGTACGTCTGCATCTGCATCATCAGCTTCTCGCCGTCGTCGACGATCAGCCGCTGGTACGCCTCCGCCATGGCACTCAGCGCCTCCTCCCCCTCCAGCCCCTCGCAGGCCGCCCCCAAGACCTTGCGGGTGTCCTCCAGGCAGCGCTCGGCGGCGGCGAGGAAGATGGCCTGCTTGTTGGGGAAGAGCCGGAAGAGATACGGCTGCGAGACGCCGACCCGACGGGCGATCGCCTCGGTGGACGTCGCGCTGTAGCCACTGCGGGCGAACTCGGTGATCGCCGCCCGGACGACGCTCTCGCGCCGCTCCTCCGCACTCATCCTTGCCATGAAAGTAAGTTATTGCTCAATAACTAAGCTGGCAAGGGCACGGCTCGAACGGACACAAGTGAGGGGCGTCCCTCCGCAGGAGGAACGCCCCTCGACCCCGACCACCGTGCCGGTGCGCCGGTACGTATCAGGCCAGCCGGACCACGGCGCGGGACATCCCCAGCACCTTCTTGCCGTCGCACATGGCGACCAGGTCCACCCGGACCAGGTTGTCGTCCAGCTTCGCCGCAACCTTGCCGCTGACCTCGATCAGCGCGCCCTTGTCGTCGTTGGGCACGACGACCGGCTTCGTGAACCGCACCCCGTAGTCGACGACCGCGCCCGGGTCGCCGGCCCAGTCGGTGACCACCCGGATCGCCTCGGCCATGGTGAACATGCCGTGCGCGATCACGTCCGGCAGCCCGACCTCGCGCGCGAACTTCTCGTTCCAGTGAATGGGGTTGAAGTCACCCGAGGCGCCCGCGTACTGCACGAGCGTGGCCCGCGTCACCGGGAACGACTGCGCCGGCAGTTCCGTACCGATCTCGACCGACCCGTAAGAGACCTTCGCCGTCATCACGCCTCCTCGGCGGCGCGCGCCACCAGCTTCGTGAGCGCCGTGACCACCAGCTCACCGGCCTCGTCGTGCACATCCCCGCGAATGTCGATGACGTCGTTGCCCGCCAGCGACTTGATGCTCTCGATCGTCGAGGTGACCGTCAGCAGGTCCCCCGCCCGCACCGGACGCACGTAGGAGAACTTCTGGTCCCCGTGCACCACACGGCTGTAGTCCAGGCCCAACTGCGGGTCCTGAACCACCTCTCCGGCGGCCCGGTAGGTGATCGAGAAGACGAACGTGGGCGGCGCGATCACATCGGCGTGACCGAGCGCACGGGCGGCCTCCACGTCGACGTACGCCGCGTGGGTGTCGCCCACCGCCTCGGCGAACTCGCGGATCTTCTCCCGGCCGACCTCGTACGCCGGGGTGGGCGGATAGGTCCGCCCCACGAAGGACTGGTCGAGCGCCATGAGCTCGCTACCTCCTGAGAAACCTGGTGAAAGACGAATATGGGCACACCCCGTGCGGGGACGGCCCCATACAACGACACGAGGCCGCCCCCAGAGGGGACGGCCTCGTGTACGAGCCTGATTCAGCGCGTTTCGCGGTGCGCGGTGTGCGAGTTGCAGCGCGGGCAGTGCTTCTTCATCTCAAGACGGTCCGGGTTGTTACGCCGGTTCTTCTTGGTGATGTAGTTCCGCTCCTTGCACTCCACGCAGGCCAGCGTGATCTTCGGGCGGACGTCGGTGGCAGCCACGTGAGTGCTCCTTGGACGGACGGTGGACGGATGAACGCATAAAAGGGTAGCCGATCGAAGGACCGACCCAGCAATCGGCTACCGTTAGTAGCGGTGACCGGACTTGAACCGGTGACACAGCGATTATGAGCCGCTTGCTCTACCGACTGAGCTACACCGCTTTGATGATGAGTCCCCCCGCCGAAGCGGGGTTTCCCGATCACCAGAGCCCCAATGCGGAATCGAACCGCAGACCTTCTCCTTACCATGGAGACGCTCTACCGACTGAGCTATTGGGGCGAGCGATGAAGACATTACACGGTCTCCTGCCGGTTGCCCAAATCCGTTTGTGCCGCATGCTCCGGCCCTCCGCCCGGGGCCTCGGACACCCGCTGATCAGGCCTTGATCCAGGCCGGGCCGGCATCCGGACCGGGTCCGGCCGGCGAACGGCGCAGGCGCACCGGTACGACTATTCCGCTCCTCCCGGAAGCCGCCCCCGCACGCCCCTAGGGTGTGGTCACTCCATGTGATCTTGCACCCCTCCCAGGAGCGCGATGCCTGACAGCCAGCCACGGCGGCCCGACGACAACGCGCCCGACAGCGCCGACGCGGCCACCACCGCCGACACCCCCGCCCTCGTCCTCGGCGGCGCCCGCCTCGCCGACGGCCGGGCCGTCGACGTACGCCTGAGCGGCAGCCGGATCGAAGCCGTCGGCACCGCGGGCAGCCTCACCGCCCGCGGCCCCCGCATCGACCTCCGCGGCTATCTGCTGCTCCCCGCCCCGGCCGAACCCCACGCCCACAGCGACACCGCCCTCACCGCGGACAGCCTGGGCCCAGACAGCCCCGGCCCGGCCTCCCACCGCGCCGAGGACATCCAGCGCCGCGCCACGGAGGCGGCCCTCCTCCAGCTCGGCCACGGCGCCACCGCCCTGCGCACCCACGTCCGCGTCGGCGACGTCCAGGGCCTCGCCCCGCTCGAAGCCGTCCTGCAGACCCGGCGCGCCCTGCGCGGCCTCGCCGACGTGATGCCCGTCGCGGTCCCCCGGCTCCTCACCGGCGTCGCCGGGGCGGACAGCCTCGCGATGCTCAGGGACGCGGTGAAGATGGGCGCGGCCGTCGTCGGCGGCTGCCCCGATCTCGACCCCGACCCCACGGGCTACACCGAGGCCGTCCTGGAGATCGCCGCCGAGCACGGCTGCCCGGTGGACCTGCACACCGACGCCGACGACCCCACCCGGCTGGCCCGGCTCGCCGCGATGGCCGCGGGCATGCGCCCCGGCGTCACCCTCGGCCCCTGCGCCGGACTGGCCCATCTGTCCCTGGACGTCGCGGCCCGCGCCGCCGAGCGGCTCGCCGCGGCCGGGATCACCGTGGTCTGCCTGCCCCAGGGCGGCTGCGCCGGCTCGGAGCGCCGTACGACCGCCCCCGTGCGCCTTCTGCGCTCCGCCGGGGTGCGCGTCGCAGCGGGCAGCGGAGCGCTGCGGGACACGGCCAACCCCGTCGGCCGCGGCGATCCGCTCGAAGCCGCCTATCTGCTCGCCTCGCAGGCGGGGCTTCGCGCCGAACAGGCGTACGCCCTGGTCTCCACGACGGCCCGCGCGGCCCTCGGCCTTCCCGACGTGCGGGTCGAGGCGGGCTTCCCCGCCGAACTCCTCGCCGTACGCGGCGAACGGCTCTCCGCCGCGCTGTCGCTCGCCTACAGCCGCATCGTCATCCACGGCGGCCGGGTCGTCGCCCGCACCAGCGCCGTACGCGAGTACTGCGACTCCGACTCCGACGCCGTCACGGGGCTCGGCGGACTACCGCGCCAGGGGCGGCCCGACTCAGGCGCCGGACCGAGGAACTGAGCGCGACCCCGTCCCCAGGCGTACGGTCGGGGGTATGCGCATTGTCATCGCAGGTGGACACGGACAGATCGCACTGCGGCTGGAGCGGCTGCTCGCCGCACGCGGGGATGAAGCCGTAGGGATCATCCGCAACCCCCAACAGAGTCAGGACCTGACCGACGCCGGCGCCCAACCCGCCGTGCTGGATCTCGAATCGGCCACGGTGGAGCAGACCGCGGAGGTGCTGCGCGGTGCGGACGCGGCCGTCTTCGCGGCGGGCGCCGGGCCGAACAGCGGCACCGCCCGCAAGGACACCGTCGATCGCGACGCGGCCGTGCTGTTCGCAGACGCGGCCGAGGCGGCGGGCGTCCGCCGCTACCTCGTCGTCTCCTCGATGGGCGCCGACCCCGCCCACCCGGGCGACGAGGTCTTCGACGTGTATCTGCGGGCCAAGGGTGCCGCCGACGCCGACGTACGCTCCCGTACCGCGCTGGACTGGACGATCCTGCGCCCCGGCATGCTGACCAACGACGCGGGCACCGGCCTGGTCCTCCTGGCCGCCTCGACGGGCCGCGGCCCGATCCCCCGCGACGACGTGGCGGCCACGCTGCTGGAGCTGCTGGACACTCCGGCGACGGCGGGCCTCACCCTCGAAGCCATCTCCGGGAACGTCCCGGTGACGGTGGCCGTGAAGGACGTCGCGGGCAACTGAACCGGGCCGCCGGGCGAGCCGGGCACTCGGCCCGCCTCGCTCGGTCCCGGCGTCCCGGAGCCTCCCTGACAACGAGAAAGCCCCCGACCGGAGAACCGGTCGGGGGCTTCGTTCGCGTGGCGGCGCCAGGGTTCGAACCTGGGTAGGCTGAGCCGGCAGATTTACAGTCTGCTCCCTTTGGCCACTCGGGCACACCGCCTCGAACGACGCGTTGGATCTCGTGGTGAGCTCCTTGGCGACGACGTAAACAATACCCGATGGCCAGGGGTGCTCCACCACCTCATTGATCAGCAGCCGGAGGGTGCGGCGGTGGCTAGGCTTTGGCCTGTATCCCTACGCACATTCGACGCAAGGAGCCACACGTCATGGCCGACTCCAGTTTCGACATCGTCTCGAAGGTCGAGCGGCAGGAGGTCGACAACGCCCTCAACCAGGCCGCCAAGGAGATCTCCCAGCGCTACGACTTCAAGGGCACGGGCGCCTCGATCTCGTGGTCGGGCGAGAAGATTCTGATGGAGGCGAACGGCGAGGAGCGCGTCAAGGCCATCCTCGACATCTTCCAGTCCAAGCTGATCAAGCGCGGCATCTCGCTGAAGTCGCTGGACGCCGGTGAACCGCAGCTCTCCGGCAAGGAGTACAAGATCTTCGCCACCATCGAGGAAGGCATCTCCCAGGAGAACGCCAAGAAGGTGGCGAAGACGATCCGCGACGAGGGCCCGAAGGGCGTCAAGGCGCAGGTCCAGGGCGACGAGCTGCGCGTCAGCTCGAAGAGCCGGGACGACCTCCAGGCCGTTCAGGCGCTGTTGAAGGGCAAGGACTTCGAGTTCGCGATCCAGTTCGTGAACTACCGGTAGTCGGGGCAGCCGACTGCTGCACACAGCGGGGGCACACCGCCGGGGCCGACCTCGACGGCGTGCCTCTTCGTGTTCCCGGTCCGTGCGCGGCGTGCGGATGCGGTGTCCGAATACCGCCGGTGACGGCGGGCGGGCAGGCGCAGACTGGCCGTACGGACCCGGGGAAGTGAGAGGGCATGACGAGGACGGTGTACGCGCGGGTGGAGAGCCCGCTGGGCGAGCTGCTGCTGGTCGGCGAGGCGACGGCATTGGACGGGACCAAAGGAGCCGCCGGGAACGGCGAGGCCGCCCCGGCCGGTGGCGTGCGGCTGCATTCGTTGTCCGTGCCCGGGCAGAAGGGCGGCGCGGTCGTCCAGGACGACTGGCAGCACGACCCGGAGGCGTTCGCGGAGGTCGCCCGGCAGTTGGAGGCGTACTTCGCGGGGCGCTCGAAGCGGTTCGACGTACCGCTCGCCGAGAGCGTGGGCACGGAGTTCCAGCGGCGGGTCTGGGCGGTGCTGGAGTCGCTCCCTTACGGGAGCACGGTGTCGTACGGGGAGGTCGCGGCGCAGGTCGGGGCCTCGGGCGCCGGAGTGCGGGCGGTGGGCACCGCGATCGGGCGCAATCCGCTGCTGGTCGTGCGGCCGTGCCACCGGGTGATCGGGGCGGACGGGGCGTTGCGGGGGTACGCGGGCGGGCTGGAGCGCAAGAAGCTGCTGCTGGGGATCGAAGGCGGGGCGGGGCGGTCCGAGCCGTGACGCCCACGCCTCCGCCGCCCTCCGACGGCCCTTCCCCCGGCCTTCCGCCTTCCTCGGACGGCTTGTTCCGGCGTCCTGTGGCCGTCGTCGCGCCGGGTGCCGTCCATGTGCCGGAGTGGCTGTCGGCGGAGCAGCGGGCGGAGTTGGTGGCGGCGTGCCGTCAGTGGGCACGGGGGCCGGTCCCGTTGCGGCACACCGAGCTGCCGGGCGGCGGAGTGATGTCGGTGCGGACGGTGTGCCTGGGGTGGCACTGGCAGCCGTACCGGTACGCGCGAACGGCTGACGATGTGAACGGCGCCCGGGTGGCCGCGTTCCCCGACTGGCTGGGCGACCTGGGGCGGGCGGCGGTTGCCGAGGCGTACGGGGACGAGGGCGCGGCGGAGTCGTTCGCACCGGATACCGCGCTGATCAATTTCTACGACGACGCCGCGCGGATGGGGATGCACCAGGACAAGGAGGAGCGGTCGAGCGCTCCTGTGGTGTCGTTGAGCATCGGGGCGAGATGTGTGTTCCGCTTCGGGAACACGGAGGGACGCGGGCAGCCGTACACGGATGTGGAGTTGGCGTCCGGGGATCTGTTCGTCTTCGGCGGGCCGTCGCGTTTCGCGTTCCACGGGGTGCCGAAGGTGTACGCGGGAACGGCCGACCCGGCAGCGGGGATGCGGGCCGGCCGGTTGAACCTGACCTTGCGGGAGACCGGGATGGGGTCACGCGACGCGCGGTAGAGCGGGACGCGCAGCAGAGCGGTGTGGGCCCGATGTCTGGCGGGCTCCGTGGGCGTCCCCCGGCCCCCCGGGTCAGCGGCGGTCGCGGGAGTGGCCGAACAGCAGGCGGTAGGCGATCAGCAGGACCAGGGACCCGGCGATGGCGGCGATCCAGGTCGCGGTGTCGTAGAAGTCGTTGCTGATGGGGCGGTCGAGCAACTGGCTGGAGAGCCAGCCGCCGACGAAGGCCCCGGCGATGCCGATGAGGGTGGTGCCGATGATGCCGCCCGGGTCACGTCCCGGGAGGAGGATCTTGGCTATGAGTCCGGCGAGCAGGCCGAGAATGATCCAACTGATGATGCCCATGTCGCTGCACCTACCCCTTGCTTCGTCTTGAAATCCAAGACGTGGCGGGCAGGCGTTCGGTTGCTCGGGCGTTCGCCGGACTCGGTCGGTCGGTCGGGATCTAGCGGGTGACGAAGGGCTGGTCCGTGGGGACGATCTCCTTGCCGAAGGGCATGAGGGAGACGGGGATCAGCTTGAAGTTGGCGATGCCCAGAGGGATCCCGATGATCGTGATGCACAGCGCGATGCCGGTGGTGATGTGGCCGAGGGCGAGCCACCAGCCGGCGAGGACCAGCCAGAGGACGTTCCCCACGCACGAGGGCGAGCCGGCGTCCCGGCGGTCGACGACGGTGTAGCCGAACGGCCACAGGGCGTAGACGCCGATCCTGAAGGCGGCGAGCCCGAAGGGGATGCCGATGATGGTGATGCAGAGCAGGACGCCCGCGAGCAGATAGCCGAGGAACATCCAGAATCCGCAGAGGATCAGCCAGATGACGTTCAGGATGGTTTTCACGGGCGATGACCTGCCATCTGTTCTAGTCGGGCGATGCGCTCCGCCATCGGCGGATGTGTCGAGAACATTTTCGCCATCCCCTGGCCGGGGCGGAAGGGATTCGCGATCATCATGTGGCTCGCGGTCTCGATCCTCGGCTCGGGCGGCAGCGGGAGCTGTTTCGTCCCCGCGTCGAGCTTGCGCAGGGCACTGGCCAGAGCCAGCGGGTCCCCGGTGAGCTGGGCCCCGGAGGCATCGGCCTCGTACTCGCGGGAGCGGCTGACGGCCAGCTGGATGACGGAGGCGGCGAGCGGCCCCAGGATCATGATCAGGAGCATGCCGAGGAGGCCGGGCCCCTCGTCGTCGTTGGAGCGGCCCACCGGGATGAGCCAGGCGAAGTTGACCAGGAACATCACGACGGAGGCGAGGGCTCCGGCGACGGACGAGATGAGGATGTCCCGGTTGTAGACATGGCTCAGCTCGTGGCCGAGGACGCCGCGCAGCTCGCGTTCGTCGAGGATCTGGAGGATGCCCTCGGTGCAGCAGACGGCGGCGTTGCGCGGGTTGCGGCCGGTGGCGAACGCGTTGGGCGCCTGTGTCGGGGAGATGTAGAGGCGCGGCATGGGCTGACGGGCAGCCGTGGAGAGCTCGCGGACGATGCGGTAGAGCTGCGGTGCCTCGAATTCGCTGACGGGACGGGCGCGCATGGCCCGCAGGGCGAGCTTGTCACTGTTCCAGTAGGCGTACGCGTTGGTGCCGACGGCTACGACGAGCGCGACGACGAGGCCTGTACGTCCGAAGAGACTGCCGATGACGATGATGAGTGCGGACAGTCCCCCGAGGAGTACGGCGGTCTTCAGCCCGTTGTGCCGGCGGTGCACGGTACGCCCTCCAAGTGGTGCAGCAGGGGAACCCTTTGCATGGTGGTGCTCCACTCCCCAGTGGAGCCTCCTGTACTGGTCAACGCCAGGCGAGAGGAGCTAGTTCCCTTGTGCGTGCGGCCGGAGGGCGGGGGTCGTGCCGCGTGTTCGCGCCGGTCGGGCCCTCGGCCCCGTACGGAGTGGCGCTGGGCCGTACGGGTGGCGGGGCGTCATTGTGGCGCGGTGGTACCGATGGTGCCGGTGGTGCCGGGCGTCAGTGCTGCTGGGCGGGGAGCTTGGCCAGGGAGAGGGCCTCGGGGTCGGGCTCGACCTCGCTGGTGCAGTGGCCGCAGCGGGAGGCGACGGCGGGGATCTCGCTGAAGCAGCGCGGGCAGTCGCGGAGGGCGGCCTTGATGTCGACGGCCTCCTCTTCCTGCTCCTTGGTGAAGCGGTTCTGCACCTTGGCCATGGGGACCACGACGCAGAAGTAGAGGACCCCGGCGGTGATCAGGAAGGCGATCGCGGCGGCGATGAAGAGTCCGTAGGGGAACACGACGCCGTCGACCTCGTAGGAGGCCTTGCTGAAGTCTCCGGTGCCCCGGGTGGCGAGACCGATCAGCGGGGTGATGAAGGCGTTGCTGAAGCCCGTGACGACGGCGGTGAAGGCGGCCCCGACGGCCAGACCGATCGCCATCGAGATGACGTTCCCGCGCAGGATGAAGTCCTTGAACCCGTTCAGCACTGCTCTGTCTCCCTCTTGTCCCCGACGTGTGCACGCCGAATACGTGACGTATGCAGCCAAGACCATGCCCTGTGGCGGGGGCCGTCGGCAAACCGATCTTCCGGGCGCTGGAGGGGTCAGAAGAGGCTGACGGAGGCGAAGCGCAGGACGGCCTGCGGGGCCCCGGAGAGCAGGATTCCGGCGGCGGTGGTGAGCACGATCGCCGTGGTGAGCGGGGCGGGAGCGCGGAATCGGCGGGGCAGGGTGGAGGCCGGGACTCCGGTTCCCGCCTCGGCCCTTTCCGGGGCTCCGTCCGGTGCACGGAAGAGGATCGCGGTCCACTGAAGGTAGTAGTAGAGGGCGATCACCACGTTGACGGCCATGACGACGGCGAGCCAGCCGAGGCCCGCGTCGACCGCCGCGGAGAAGACGGTGACCTTCGCGAAGAGCCCGATGATGCCGGGCGGCAGCCCGGCCAGGCAGAGCAGGAAGAACCCGAGGGCCAGGGCGGCGAGGGGGCGGGTGGCGTACAGGCCCCGGTAGTCGGAGAGCCGGTTGCCCGGGTGCGTACGGGCGACCAGGGCGGCGACCGCGAACGCGCCCAGGTTCACGACGGCGTACATGAGGGCGTACGCCACGGTGGAGCCGATCTGTTCGTCGCTGGAGTACGCGGCGGCGGCGATCGGGACCAGGAGGTAGCCGGCCTGGGCGACGGAGGACCAGGCGAGGAGCCGGACGGCGCTGCGGGCGCGGTCGGCCTTCTGGCGGACGGCCGCGACGTTGCCCACGGTCATGGTGAGCGCGGCGAGGACGGCGAGGGCGGGCCCCCAGACGTCCGCGTGGGAGGGGAACGCGATGACGGTCACCAGAATGAGGCCCGAAAACCCGACGGCCTTCCCGACGACGGAAAGATAGGCGGCGATCGGGAGGGGTGCGCCGACGTAGGTGTCGGGGACCCAGAAGTGGAAGGGCGCCGCGGCGGTCTTGAAGGCGAAGCCGACGAGCGTGAGGGCCACACCGGTCTTGGCGAGGGTGTCGAGCACCGGGGGTACGTCGTCGAGGCGGGTGGCGATCTCGGTGAGGTGCAGGGTGCCGGTCGTCGCGTACACGAAGCTGACGCCGAGCAGCATGACGGCGGTGGCGACGACGGAGGAGAGAAAGAACTTCAGCGCGGCCTCGGAGGAGCGCCGGTCGCCGCGCTTGATGCCGACGAGAGCGAACGCGGGCAGCGAGGCGACTTCCAGGGCGACGACGAGCGTGGCCAGGTCGCGGGAGGCGGGCAGCAGGGCGGCCCCGGCCGCGGAGGCCAGGAGCAGGAACCAGTACTCCCCCGCCGGCAGCTTGCGGGTGTCGTCGAGCGAGAGCAGGACGGTGAGGAACGCGCCGCCGAGGACGAGAGCCTGGATGACGACGGTGAAGTGGTCGGCGGTGTAACTGCAGGCCTGGGCGCCGGCGGTGACGCAGAAGGTGGACCGGTCTCCGGTCCGCAGGGGGATCAGGAACGCCAGGGCGGCGGCGAGGGCGGTGAGGGCGCCGTAGCCGAGGAGCCGCTTGCGGTGCGCCGGCAGGAACAGGTCGGCGACGAGGACGACCAGGGCGGCCAGCGCGGTGAGGGTGGGGGGCGCGATGGCGAGCCAGTCGATGGACTGGACGACGCTGGGGGCGTCGGCCGCGACGAGGCTTCCGGCGGTGGTGCTGAGGTCCGCGGTCACGACTTGCCTCCTGCGAGGAGCTTCTGCACGGCCGGGTCGGTGAGGCCGAGGAGGACGGCGGGCCAGAGACCGGCGAGGACGGTGAGCGCGGCGAGCGGGGTCCAGGCTGCGGCTTCGTACGTCTGGATGTCGGCGAGCTGCGGGGTGGTGGCCGTTCGCACTCCGGCGGGCCCGGACGGCACGGGGTCGTCCGCCGGTCGCGAGGCCGGCTCGTCGGGCGACAGCCGGGAGTGGGGTGCGTGCTCGCCCATGCAGACGCGGCGGACGACGATGAGCATGTACGCGGCGGTGAGCAGGGTGCCGAACGCCCCGATGGCCATGAAGGTGCGGAACGCGGAGCGGCTGAGGCCTTCCGCCGGGCTGTACGCGCCGAACAGGGTGAGCATCTCGCCCCAGAATCCGGCGAGTCCGGGCAGTCCGAGCGAGGCGACGGCCGCGAAGGCGAGCAGCGCGCCGAGACGGGGCGCGCGGCCGTAGAGGGCGGCCCCGGTCGCTCCGGCGAGGGTGTCGAGGTCGGCGGTGCCGTAG
Source organism: Streptomyces sp. man185 (assembly GCA_002551355.1). GTDB lineage: Bacteria > Actinomycetota > Actinomycetes > Streptomycetales > Streptomycetaceae > Streptomyces. Next base: position 121,925 of record NTHE01000015.1, read on the forward strand.
CGGTCCTTGATCGCGCCGACCAGGAAGAACAGCAGGCCGGTGATGAGGCCGTGGGCGATGTTGGCGAAGAGCGCGCCGTTGACTCCGGTGGGGGTCATGGTGGCGATGCCGAGCAGGACGAAGCCCATGTGACCGACGGACGAGTACGCGATGAGCCGCTTGAGGTCGCCCTTGGCGCCGGTACGGGCCAGGGCCAGGCAGGCGAGGGATCCGTAGACGATGCCGACGACGGCGAACGCGCCGAGGTAGGGCGCGAAGGTGTGCATGCCGTCCGGGGCGACGGGGAGCAGGATCCGGACGAACCCGTACGTTCCCATCTTCAGCAGGACACCCGCGAGGAGCACGGATCCGACGGTGGGGGCGGCGGTGTGGGCGTCGGGGAGCCAGCTGTGCAGGGGCCACATCGGGGTCTTCACGGCGAGCCCGAGACCGATCGCGAGTACGGCGATGACCTGCACGGATGTGGTGAGGCCGCGGCCGTTGTCAGTGGCGAGTGCCACCATGTCGAAGGTGCCGCTCTTCAGACCGATGAGGAGCAGGCCGAGCAGCATGACGACCGAGCCGAGCAGCGTGTAGAGGATGAACTTCCAGGCGGCCGCCTGCCGTTGGTCGCCGCCCCAGCGGGCGATGAGGAAGTACATCGGGATGAGGACCATCTCGAAGGCGAGGAAGAAGAGCAGCAGGTCGAGGACGGCGAAGGTGGCGAGGGTGCCGGATTCCAGGACGAGGACGAGGGCGACGAAGGCCTTCGGTGAGGGGCCCGCGGGCAGCTTGAAGTAGCTGTACAGCGCGCAGAGGAAGGTCAGCAGCGCGGTCAGGACCAGGAGGGGGAGCGAGATGCCGTCGATGCCGAGGTGGATGCGGACGTCGAGCGCCGGGATCCAGCTGATGTCGGTGGTCGCCTGCATCGTGGCGGGGTGGTCGTGGTCGAAGCCGACGGCCAGGACGATCGCGGCGATCAGGACGGCGCCGGTGACGGTCACGCCGTGGCGGAGCACGGCCTGGTCGGGGTTCTTCCCCTTGAGCCCGGGCGGGGCGGGGAGCAGGGCCGCGGCGGCGCCGAGGAGCGGGGCGACGACGATGAACGCCAGAAGGAACTGCATCACGGACGGGCTGATATCGATCACGGTCACGACCCCGCGTTGACGTTGGCGAAGACGACGGCGGCGATCGCCAGGACGAGGGACCCGGCGAGCAGGGCGCTGACGTAGGTCTGCACGTTGCCGGTCTGGGCCCGGCGGACGGCGGTGCCGAGGAGGCGGGTGACGGCGCCCGTTCCGTTGACGTAGGTGTCGACGACCTCGCGGTCAAGGAAGCGGACGAGGCGGGCGGCTACCCGGACGGGCCGGACGAACAGCGCCGTGTAGAGGGCGTCGAGGTGGAAGCCGGTGACCGCGTGGCGGTGCAGCGGGCCCAGCAGGAGCCTGCCGGGGTCGGCCGGGTCGGGGGCGTCCGCGATGGTGCCGTAGGCGGCGGTGTGGGACGTCATGGCCTCGGCTTCGACGAGGGCGGGTTCGGCGTCCGGGTGGGCGGCCACGGCCCCGATGGGCGTGCGGGCGGCGAGGGCGGTGGTGTGCCGCCACGCGCCGTAGGTGACGAGGGCGCCGACGAGCGTGACGCCGATCGAGAGGACGGCGGTGGTGAGGGACGGCGTGAGGCCGTGCCCGTCGAACCAGTCGCCGATCACACCGGCGGTGAGGCCGAAGCCGATGGTGGGGACGGCCAGGATCCACAGGACGGAGGTCATGGCGATGGGCTGCTTGCCGTGGTCGGGGACGTCGGCGCCGCGGCCCCGGAAGGCGAGGAGCCAGAGGCGTACGGCGTAGGCGGCGGTCAGGACGGCGGCGAGGAGCCCGGCGAGCAGGATCGTCCAGCCGGCCGCGGCCGGGGCGACGGTCCGGTCCCCCAGCGCGGTGTGCTCGGCGGCGACGAGGACGGCTTCCTTGGAGAAGAAGCCGGCGAACGGCGGGATGGCGGCCAGCGCGAGGAGCGCGACGGTCATCGTCCAGTAGGCGTCCGGGATACGGCGGGCGAGGCCTCCCATCCGGGACATGGCGGCGAGTGAGTTGGTGCCGGCGGCGTGGATGACGACGCCCGCGGCGAGGAAGAGGACGGCTTTGAACGCACCGTGCGAGATCAGGTGGAAGACGGCGGCGCCCCGGTCGCCGACGGCGAGGGCGCCCGACATGTAGCCGAGCTGACCGATCGTCGAGTAGGCGAGGACGCGTTTGATGTCGTCCTGGGCGAGGGCGGCGAGCCCGGATCCGATCATCGTGACGGCGGCCATCACGGCGAGGATGACGAGCGCCGCGCCGGAGGCGGCGAAGACGGGCAGCAGGCGGGCCACGAAGTAGATGCCGGCGGCGACCATCGTCGCGGCGTGGATGAGCGCGGAGACGGGGGTGGGGCCGGCCATCGCGTCGGGCAGCCACGTGTGCAGGGGGAACTGCGCTGACTTGCCCGCGACGCCCGCGAGGAGCAGCAGGGCGATGAGGGTCGGATGGTCGAGTCCGCCGTGGCCGACGGCGGCGAGGATCTCGGTGATCCGGAAGCTGCCGGTGTCGGCGGCGAGCGCGAACAGACCGATCAGGAAGGGGACGTCGCCGAGCTTGGTGACCAGGAAGGCCTTGAGGGAGGCGGCCCGGGCCTCGGGCGTCTCCCAGTAGTGGCCGACGAGGAAGTACGAGCAGATGCCCATGATCTCCCAGCCGACCAGGAGCACCATCAGGTCGCCGGAGTAGACGACCAGGAGCATCGCGGAGGTGAAGAGGGAGACGAGGGCGGCGTAGGAGGGGTAGCGGGCGTCGTCGCGGAGGTAGGCCGTGGAGTAGAGCTGTACGCAGGTGGCGACGACGGCGACGAGGACGGCGACGAGGACGGCGAAGCCGTCGAGGTGCAGTGCCAAGTCGATCGGGACCGACCCGGTGGGCGTGAGCTGGGTCGCGGCGTCGATGGCCCGGCCGCCGCTCTGGCGGACGGCGACGATCACGGCGAGGACGGCCGCGGTGAGGACCGGGAGGATCGCCAGCGGGCGGACGAACCCGGGGGCGGTGCGGCCGACGGCGAGCCCGGCGAGCGCCCCGAGGAACGGGAGGAGGGGGACGAGGGCGGCGAGGGTCGTGGTGGTCACGTGGCGGCCTCTGCCTTCTTCGTCTTCCCTGTGTTCTCGTCCGCCTGCCCGAGGGGCGGTTCCGCGCCGTCGGTGTCGGCCTCGTCGGGGAGCGTCTCGGCGGTGTCGCGGAGCCGGTCGATGTCGGAGGTGCCCCGGTTGCGGTAGACGGCCAGGACGATCGCGAGGCCGATGCCGATCTCGGCCGCGGCGATGGCGATGGTGAAGAGCGTGAGGGCCTGGCCGGAGTGGAGGGTGTCGCGGAGCCAGACGTCGAAGGCGACGAGGTTGAGGTTGACGGCGTTGAGCATCAGCTCGACGGACATCAGGACCAGGATCGCGTTGCGGCGCGCGAGGACGCCGTAGAGGCCGATGCAGAAGAGGAGGGCGGCGAGCACGGCGGGATAGGCGAGGTGCATCAGCTCTGCTCCTCCTTGCCGGGCGGAGTGCCCCGGGTGGGGGCGGGCTTGTCCGGGGCCGGCCGGACGGCGGCGTCGGTGTCGCGTTTGCGGGACAGGACGATCGCGCCGACGAGGGCGGCGAGCAGCAGGACGGAGAGCGCCTCGAAGGGCAGGACCCAGTTCCGGAACAGGAAGGCGCCGGTGACTTTGGTGGAGCCCTGGGCCGGCCCGTCGAGGTCGATCCAGGTGGTGCGGAAGGCGTCGACCACGACCCAGACGAGGGCCGCCGCAGCAGCGGCGGCCACGCCGAGGGCGACCCATCGGTTGCCCGAATCGGCGTCCGGGGAGCGGCCGATGGGGGCCCGGGTGAGCATCAGGCCGAAGAGGAGGAGAACGACGATGGAACCGACGTAGATGAGGACCTGGACCCAAGCGATGAACTCCGCGGTGAGCAGGAGGTACTCCACGGCCAGTCCGCCGAGCGCCACGACGAGCCAGAGCGCGGCGTGCACCAGTTGCCTGGTGGTGACGGTGATGACTGCGGCGCCGAGAGTGGCGAGGCCGACGAGGAGGAACGCGATCTCGACGCCGGACGGGGAGAGGAAACCGGGGTGGTCCCCTGCGGCGGCCGCGGTGGAGGTGGCGGTGGCGGTGGCGGTGAGCAGCATCACGGGGTTCCGCCCTCCTCGTCCTGCTGGTGCTCCTGTTCCTGTTGCAGCTGCTCCTGCGCGCGTTGGGCGGCGAGCTTGTCCGCGGCCTTGCGGGCGGCGGTGATCTCCTTCGGCTCCTCGGCCGCGGGGTCGAGCGCGGGCGGCTCCGGCACGGTCCACATCCACTCACGGAGCTTGTCGCGTTCGTGGGTGAGTTCGTGGATGTCCGTCTCCGCGTACTCGAACTCGGGTGACCAGAACAGGGCGTCGAAGGGGCACACCTCGATGCAGATGCCGCAGTACATGCAGAGGGAGAAGTCGATGGCGAAGCGGTCGAGGACGTTCCGGCTGCGCTCGCGGCCGCCGGGGGCGGCGGGCGGCGACGTCTCCTTGTGGGAGTCGATGTAGATGCACCAGTCGGGGCACTCACGGGCGCAGAGCATGCAGACGGTGCAGTTCTCCTCGAACAGCCCGATGACACCGCGTGAGCGGGGCGGGAGTTCGGGCTGGGTGTCCGGGTACTGCGCGGTGACGGTCTTCTTCGTCATCGTGCGCAGGGTGACGGCGAGGCCTTTGGCCAGGCCGGATCCGGGGATCGGGGGCATCAGTTGATCGCCACCTTCACGATGCCGGTCAGCGCGATCTGCGCGAGGGCGAGCGGGACGAGGGTGGTCCAGGCGAGCTTCTGCAGCTGGTCCTCACGCAGGCGCGGGTAGCTGACGCGCAGCCAGATGACGACGAACGCGAGGAGGGCGGTCTTGAGGAGGGTCCAGAGCCAGCCGAGTCCGTCGGCGCCGAACGGGCCGTGCCAGCCGCCGAGGAAGAGGACGGTGGTCAGGGCGCACAGGACGACGATGCCCGCGTACTCGGCGAGGAGGAACAGGGCGAAGCGCAGACCGGTGTACTCGGTGTACGCGCCGAAGATGATCTCGGAGTCGGCCACCGGCATGTCGAACGGCGGGCGCTGGAGTTCGGCGAGACCGGCCACGAAGAAGACCAGGGCGCCGACGATCTGCCAGGGCAGCCACCACCACTCGAAGGCGTCGAGGATGCCGGTGAGCGAGACCGTGCCGGCCGCCATGGCCACGGAGGCGGCGGTCAGGAGCATCGGCAGCTCGTAGGAGAGGAGTTGCGCGGCGGTACGGAGGCCGCCGAGCAGGGAGAACTTGTTGGCGGAGGCCCAGCCGGCCATGAGCGAGCCGAGGACGCCGATGCCCATGACGGCGAGCACGAAGAAGATGCCCGCGTCGACGACCTGGCCGACCGCGCCGTCGCCGGGGCCGACGGGGATGACCACGAGGACGAGGAGATACGGGAGGAGGGCGACGGCGGGGGCGAGCTGGAAGACGCGGCGGTCGGCGGCGGCCGGGACCACGTCCTCCTTCTGCGCGAACTTCACGCCGTCCGCGACGAGCTGGGCCCAGCCGTGGAAGCCGCCTGCGTACATGGGGCCCAGGCGGCCCTGCATGTGGGCCATCACCTTGTGTTCCGTCTGGCCCACGAGGAGCGGGGCGACCAGGAACACGACGAAGACGATGGCCAGGCGGAGGGCGACGTCGAGTACGTCGTTCACTCGGGATCGCCTCCGGCGGGGTGGTCTTCGGCGGGATGCTCTTGGGCGGGGGTGGGCTTGTCGGGGGT
>NTHE01000149.1 GCA_002551355.1 Streptomyces sp. man185
GGAGGCGATGGCGGAGAGCGCGGCGTCCAGGCCGCGGTCGGTGAGGACGGCGGGGTGGATGCCGCGGGCCAGGTCGCGCAGCTCCTGGAGGGCCACCTTGATCTCGCCGTGGGCCTCGTCGACCATGCGGGCCGCGGCCTCGGGGTCGTCGGTGAGCTTCTCCTTCGCCAGGCCGAGCCCCATGGCGAGGGCGACCAGGCGGGCCTGGGCGCCGTCGTGGAGGTCGCGTTCGATCCGGCGCAGATCGGCGGCGGCGGTGTCGACGACCACGCCCCGGTCCGACTCCAGCTCGGCGATGCGCCGCTCCAGCTCGTCCGAGGGAGACAGCAGCCCGCGCACCATCGCCCGGTCCACCGCCGTCAGCCCCCGCGCGATGAACGGCAGCACCGGCCACAGGACGAACAGGCTCACCAGCGTCACCGCGAACGTCAGCACCCCCCACGGCAGTCGGATGAACCCGTACAACAACGCCCGCCAGCCCACCGGGTCCTTCAGCCCCGCCCAGAGCCGGACGAAGAAACCCTGATCCCGGTGGCCGCGCGCCAGCGGGCTCGGCTCGTCGACCCGTACACCGAGCATCCCGCGCGACCGCCGCCGCTCCAGCCGGCCCAGCAGCCGCGAGCCCTGGAGCCCGCCGACCAGCAGCGGCAGACCGACCACGGTGACGGAGAGTCCGGCGCCGACGGCGATCACGAGCACCGTGTAGACGAACCCGACGACGGCCAACGGCAGATTGGCCAGCAGATACGCGATCTCCCGCCAGGTCCACCGGTCGAAGGCGAAGCGGGCGGGCGGCAGCCGGTCGGGGTCCGGCACGGAAGGGCTCATGGTCATACCCACAGCCTGCCGGGCCGCGCCCGCGCACACCATGGGGCTCATGGGTGGGGCGAAGTAGGGATAACCCCACCTGATGCCCGACGCGGCTGCTTACGCTCCGTTTAGCAGGCCCTAGACTCCCGTGCGTACAGAACCCGTGCGCACAGAACGGGCACGTGGGACAGACGCTGACGATGAGGGAGCGAGGGGCGGACGTGGCCGACGTTACGGACGTGACCGGCGTGGCGGACGCGGCGGGCATGACCGGGGTGTCCGGCGGCCCGGTGGACGGACCCACCGCACTCGCCTCGGAGTACTTCCAGAGCTATTCGGTCATCGGCCTGCTCGCCCTGGTCGGCGTCCTGTTCGTCGCCGTGGCCTTCGGGGCCGGCCGACTTCTGCGCCCCGTCGTCCCCACCCCGGAGAAGCTGCTCACCTACGAATGCGGCGTCGACCCGGTCGGCGAGGGATGGGCGCACACCCAGGTCCGCTACTACGTCTACGCGTTCCTGTACGTGATCTTCGCGGTCGACTCCATCTTCCTGTTCCCGTGGGCCACGGTGTTCGCAGCGCCCGGATACGGGGCGACGACCCTGGTCGAAATGTTCATCTTCCTCGGCTTCCTGGCCGTGGGACTGCTCTACGCATGGAAGAAGGGCGTCCTCGCATGGGCCTGACGAGCCGGCCGACCCCCGCGTCGCAGCAGCCCGCGCCCCCGCCCCCGTCCGACCCGGTCCTCCTCCCCGAGCCGAAGCGCCTCGGCGTACTCTCCCGGCTCGCACCGGAGCCGATGAAGGTCGTCCTCAACTGGGGCCGCCGCTACAGCCTCTGGGTCTTCAACTTCGGACTCGCCTGCTGCGCCATCGAGTTCATCGCCGCGTCCATGGCGCGCCACGACTTCATCCGGCTCGGCGTGATCCCGTTCGCCCCCGGGCCCCGTCAGGCCGACCTCATGATCGTGTCCGGCACGGTGACGGACAAGATGGCCCCGGCCGTGAAGCGGCTGTACGAGCAGATGCCCGAGCCGAAGTACGTCATCTCCTTCGGCGCCTGCTCCAACTGCGGCGGCCCCTACTGGGACTCGTACTCCGTGACCAAGGGCGTCGACCAGATCATCCCCGTCGATGTGTACGTGCCCGGCTGCCCGCCCCGGCCCGAGGCGCTGCTCCAGGGCATCCTCAAGCTCCAGGAGAAGATCGCGCGCGAATCCCTCGCCGAGCGGTACGCCTCCGGGGCGACGAGCGGCGGCCCGTCCACCCAGGCCCTGCGCAGCGGCCTGGTCGCCGCGCCGGCAGTGGCTTCGAAACCGGACGAGGAGGGGCGGCGATGATCGACCGCGACCAGCACGCGCAATCCGCGGCGGGCGAGGCCTACCACCGGCTGCCGGACGCCGTCACCGACCTGTTCGGCGACGGGGCCACGGCGGAGTCGGCGTACGACCTGCTGACCGTCGACGTCCCCGCCACCGCCTGGCTCACCGCGCTGCGGACCGCCCGCGACGAACTCGGGTGCAGCTACTTCGACTGGCTCAGCGCCGTGGACGAACCGGGCGTCGGCTTCCGCGTCTGCGCCCATGTCGCGGCCCTGGGCACGGGCACGGTGCGGCGGCTCCTGGTACGGACGACCGTGCCGCACGACGCGGCGGTCCTGCCCAGCGCCATCGACGTGTACGCGGGCGCGGCGTGGCACGAGCGCGAGACGCACGAGATGTTCGGCGTCGCGTTCGAGGGGCACCCCCATCTCGTACCGCTGCTCCTGCCGGAAGGTTTCGAGGGCCACCCGCTGCGCAAGGACTTCGTCCTGGCCGCACGCGTCGCCAAGGCCTGGCCCGGGGCGAAGGAGCCGGGGGAGCCCGCGGAGGGGCACACCGGTCCCAAGCGTCGCGCGATGCTCCCGCCCGGGGTCCCCGACCCGAACGAATGGGGCCCTCTGAAGGGCCAACTCCCCCCGGCCGCCGCCCGCCCGGCCCGGGCCGCCCGCCCCGCGGCCGACCGCCCGCCCCGCCGCACCCGCACCGCGGGCGAGGGCTCGGCGGCACAACGCCCCACGCCGCCCGGTGCGGAGACCTCCGAGGCGACCGCCGTGCCGGCCCCCGAGGCGCCCGGCACGCAGGCGCCCAAGGAAACCGGCGCGGCTGCCCCCACGACGCCGGAGGCGTCCGTAACTCCGGAGGCGCCCGCACTGCCGGAGGCGCCCTCGACGACGACCGGGCAGCCGCCGTCCACCACGCCCCCGCAGGCACCTCCGCAGGCGATCCCGACCACCCGGCCGCGCCGCTCGCGGTCGGCGTCCGAGGGCTCGGCCAGCCAGCAACCGCGCCCGGACGCCGCTCCGGCGCCCCCGGCCGCTCCGGCGCGCCGTTCCCGGTCGGCATCGGACGGTTCGGCGAGCCAGCGTCCGGCGTCGGACACACCCGGGGGCGGCCAGGCGCTGCCGCCCCGGGTACGCAGCACGGACGCACCGTGGCACGACGCCCAACCGGCCTTCGACGAAACCGAGGGCCCGGAGGCAGAGTCTCCGGACGCGCCTTCTCAGCCCCTCGGGCGTTTGAGGAGCGGGGGCACGGGGGCGGAGCCACCGGTTCGGGAAGGGGCGGGTGGGGGAGGAGCCCCGCGCAGCGGCCCCACCCCCAGCGAAGCCACCGACCCCGAAGACGGACCCGCGCCCTCGGACGAATCCGCCCCCACCCCCGACGAGCCCACCCCCGCCCAAGAG
>NTHE01000150.1 GCA_002551355.1 Streptomyces sp. man185
GGCGGGGGCGGGTGGGGTGGGGCGCCTGCGGCGGGCCTCTCTCCCCCACCCGCCCCTTCCCGGAACCGGGGCTCCGCCCCGGGCCCCGCTCCTCAAGCGCCAGAGGGTCTGACCGGTGAGGGCTACTTTTCCGTTACGCCTGCCGAGTCGAACGTCGCCACCTCGTGCATCGCGCGCGCCGCGCTCTGCACGATCGGGAGTGCCAGCAGCGCGCCGGTGCCCTCGCCCAGGCGGAGGTCGAGGTCGACCAGAGGGCGCAGACCCAGCTTGTTGAGCGCGGCAACATGGCCGGGCTCCGCGCTGCGGTGGCCGGCGATGCAGGCGGCCAGTGCCTCGGGGGCGATGGCGCGGGCGACCAGGGCCGCCGCGCCCGCGCTCACGCCGTCCAGGATCACCGGCGTACGCAGGGAGGCTCCGCCGAGGAGGAAGCCCGCCATCGCCGCGTGCTCCAGGCCGCCGACCGCCGCGAGCACGCCGATCGGGTCGGCCGGGTCGGGCTGGTGCAGGTCCAGGGCGCGGCGGACGACGTCGACCTTGCGGGCGTGCATCTCGTCGTTGATGCCGGTCCCCCGGCCGGTCACCTCGGCGGCGTCGATCCCGGTGTAGACGCAGATCAGCGCGGCCGACGCCGTGGTGTTGGCAATGCCCATCTCGCCGGTGAGCAGGGCCTTGTTGCCCGCCGCCACCAGGTCCCGGGCGGTCTCGATGCCCACCTCGATCGCGGCGAGGACCTCTTCGCGGCTGAGCGCGGGGCCCGTGGTGAAGTCCGCCGTACCCCGGCGTACCTTGCGGGGCAGCAGGCCGGGGGTCGCGGGCAGGTCCGTGGCCACGCCGACGTCCACGACGCAGACCTCCGCGCCGACCTGGGCCGCGAAGGCGTTGCAGACGGCTCCGCCGCCGAGGAAGTTCGCCACCATCTGAGCGGTGACCTCCTGCGGCCAGGCGGTGACCCCCTGGGCGTGCACCCCGTGGTCACCGGCGAAGATCGCGACGGCCGCGGGCTCCGGGATCGGCGGCGGGCACATCCGGGAGAGCCCGGACAGCTGGGCGGAGATGATCTCCAGCATGCCGAGCGCGCCGGCGGGCTTCGTCATCCGCTTCTGGCGTTCCCACGCCTCGCCGAGCGCCTTCGCGTCCAGCGGGCGGATCGCGGAGATCGTCTCCTGGAGCAGGTCGTGCGGCTCGGCGCCGGGCAGCGCGCGACGGCCGTACGTCTCCTCGTGGACGACCCAGGACAGCGGGCGGCGCTTGGACCAGCCCGCCTGCATCAGCTCGGGCTCCTCGGGGAACTCGTCGACGTAACCGACGCACAGGTAGGCCACGACCTCCAGGTGCTCGGGCAGGCCCAGCGCACGGACCATCTCCCGCTCGTCGAAGAAGCTGACCCAGCCGACGCCGAGGCCCTCGGCGCGGGCGGCGAGCCAGAGGTTCTCGACGGCGAGGGCCGAGGAGTACGGCGCCATCTGCGGCTGGGTGTGCCGGCCGAGGGTGTGGCGGCCGCCCCGAGTGGGATCGGCGGTGACGACGATGTTGACCGGGGTGTCGAGGATCGCCTCGATCTTCAGTTCCTTGAACTGCTTCGCCCGGCCCTTGGGCAGCGACTTGGCGTAGGCGTCGCGCTGGCTCTGGGCCAGTTCGTGCATGGAGCGGCGGGTCTCCGCCGAGCGGATGACGACGAAGTCCCACGGCTGCGAGTGGCCGACGCTCGGCGCGGTGTGCGCCGCCTCCAGCACCCGGAGCAGGACCTCGTGCGGGATCGGGTCGCTGCGGAAGCCGTTGCGAATGTCCCGGCGCTCGCGCATGACCCGCAGCACCGCTTCGCGTTCGGCGTCGTCGTAGCCGGGAGCGGGCGGGGTGAACGACGACTCGGCGGCCCCGGTGGGCTCGGAGGACTCATCGGGCCGCGCTGCCGTCGCCGGCTGCTGCGGCACGTCGGGCTCGTGCTCCACCTCGGCCTGCGTCTCGGTGGGCTGTGCGTCGGTCGCCTGCGGCTCCGGAAGGAGCTCCGGCGTCTCGATGACCTCGGGGCCGGTGCCGTCCTCCGCGTCGGGCGCGGCCACGCGGGCTGCTTCCGGCGCCGTCGCCGCGGTCTCGGGCTCGACAGCGGGCTCGGAGGCGGCTGCGGCTTCCTGCTCCGGCGCGTCTCCTGCCGCCGTGCCCTCGGCCAAGGGCTCGGTGGCCTCTACGGGCTCATCGGCGACGGGAACCGGCTGTACGGGCTCCGGCTGCACGGGCGCTGCCTGTACGGGCGTCGGCTCTACGGGTTCGGGTGCGAGCGGTGCGGGCACCGGCTCCGCCACGGCGGTCTCCGGAGCCACGAGGACCTCCGGGCTCTCGGTCACCGCTGCGGCCGGGACCGGCTCGGGGGCCGGTTCGACGGGCCGCTCCTGCCCGGGCTGGGCCGCCTGCTCGGCCTCAGCCGCCTGCTCGGGCTGAGCAGGCTCCTCGGGCTGAGCAGGCTCCTCGGTCACGGGCGGGGCCTGTACGGGGGCCTGGGGTTCCGGAGCCGCGGCTTCCGCCGGGGTGGCCTGCGCCTGGGGCTCCGGGGCCTCGGCGACAGCGTGCTGCGCCTCCAGCGGCTCCGGCGTCTCCGGTGCGGTCACCTCGTCGGCAGCCTGGACGGGAGCTTCCGACGGCTCGGCCGAGGTCTCCGGCCGAGCCGCCTCCGGCTCCGGGACGAGGACCGGTCCGGCGGGGGGCACCGCTGCCGGCTCGGGAACGACCGTTTCTGCCGGGACGGCCTGCGCATACGGCTCGGGCTGCGCATCGGCAGCGGGCTGCACAGGCTGGTCCGGCTGCTCGGCCGGAGCCACCGGGGAGACCGGAGCCACCAGGACCTCATCGGGGGCGGGCACGGTCGCCTGCTCCGCCTGCTGAACCGGCTGGGCCGTCTGAATCTGCTGCTCGGCCTGAACCAGCTGCTCGGCCGCCGCCTCGACCACGGCGGGCTCCGCCACCGGCTGCTCGGCCACGACAGCCTGCTGCGGCTGCTGAGCCGGCTCGGCGGCCACCGGCTCCGCGACGGCCTGCTCCGGCTCCGGCGGCTGCGCCCCCCACGGGGCGCCGGCCTGCGGCGGGATCTCGCCCAGCTGCGGGCCCGGCAGGATCGAGGGGTCCTCGGCCGGGACGTCGAAGTATTCGGGGCCGGTCGTCGGCGGGCCCGCGTGGCGGGCGGGGGCGGCGGTCCGGGTGGCACCGGCGGGGCCGCGGTCGGCCAGCGATCGCACGACACCGCCCTGCGTACCGCCGTACGACGGGGGCTCGGCGGAGGCGGGGCCCCGGTGCAGGGGGCGGCGGGCGGGGGTCTGTCTCTTATACACATCTCTGAGCGGGCTGGCA
>NTHE01000151.1 GCA_002551355.1 Streptomyces sp. man185
AGCGTGCACGGCGGCCCGGACCCGGGCCGCGGCGGCGCGCAGGCCACCCGCCCGGCCTAGCGCGGCCGCCGATTCGGCGACCGGGGCCAGGGAGCCCAGGGCGAGGGCCATGGCGGCCGGGGCCCACGCCCCGTCGAGGCGTCCGGCGGACGCGGCGTGGGCGGCGGCGGCCACGACCCCGATGACGGCGGCGACGACCAGCAGGTCGCGGGCCGCGCCCGCACCGGTCTCCCAGGACTGTTCGGCGCGCTGGGCACGGGCGAGTCGGCGTCCGGCGGACCGCAGCCGGGCCCGCCTGCGGTTCAGCGCCCCCGTCATCAGGAGCTCGCGCAGCCCGTCGACGCTCTCCACGGTCTCCGACGACACCTCGGCGAGCGCGCTTCGGGTGCGGTGGCCGCGTTCGGCCCGCCTCTGCGCTTCGACCAGCGGGGACCAGATCAGGAGCAGCGCGGCCGGCACGACGGCGAGCAGCAACCAGGGCCCGAGGGTCGCGAGTACGGCTGCGGAGACCGCGAAGACCATGCCGGAGGCGAGGAGTTGGGCGATGGCGTGGGCGTAGAAGAACTCCAGTGCCTCGACGTCTCCGAGCGCGGTGGCAGCGAGGTCGCCACTGCGGCGGCCCGCGATCCGGGCGGGGGCGCTGCGGGCCAGACCGTCGAAGACCCGGACGCGCAGTTCGGCCAGGACCCGGTAGGCAAGGTCGTGGGAGAGATCCATCTCGCGCCAGGTGGCCAGCGCCCGGAGCAGGACGAGCCCGATCAGGACGGCGACGGTGCCGGGGCTGGGCGGTCGGTGCTCGGTGACGGCCGTGCCCACCGTGTACGCGGCGAGGGTGACCAGGGCGACCAGGGCCGCCTGGTCGGCGAGGGCGGCCAGGCAGGTGCGCAGCACGGTGGCGCGGTGCGCGCCGAGGGCCGGGAGGAGCGAGCGCAGGGCGCCGGTCGGGGCCTCGTCGGCGGGGGCGAGGTGAGGGCCGGGCGGTGCGGAGGGCCGGGCGGCATCGGTCGAGGCCTGGGCCGGGGTCGGGGTCATGCGGCGCGCTCCTCCTGTGCGGTGCGTCCGGCCGCGACGAGCGAGGCGTAGACGCCGCCGCCCGCGAGCAGGGTGGTGTGGTCGCCCGCCGCGGCCACGCGGCCCGCGTCGAGGACGACGATGTGGTCGGCGTGGCGTACGGCGTCGAGCCGGTGGGCGACGACGATGCAGGTGCGGCCGCGGCCGGCCGCCGACAGTTCCCGGACGATGCGCGCCTGACCGCGTTCGTCGACCGCGCTGGTGGCCTCGTCCAGGATCAGGACCGGGGCGTCGGCCAGCAACGCCCTTGCCAGAGCGAGTCGTTGGCGCTGTCCGCCGGAGAGCGTGGCGCCGCGTTCGCCGACGAGGGTGGCGTAACCGTCCGGCAGCCGGGCGATCTCCTCGTCGATCCCGGCGGTGCGGGCGGCGGTGCGCAGTTGTTCGTCCGTGGCGGCCGGGCGGGCAATGCGCAGGTTGTCCGCGATCGTGGCGTGGAAGAGGTAGGTGTCCTGCGAGACCACGGCGATGCCCCGGCGCAGCGAGGCGAGGGTGTACGCGGCGGTGTCCGTCCCGGATACGGTGACGCGCCCGCTGTCCGGCTCCCGTTGCCGCAGCAGCAGGCTCAGCACGGTCGACTTCCCCGCGCCGGACGGGCCGACGACGGCGGTGGTGCGCCCGGGGGCGGCGGCGAAGGAAACGCCGTCGAGGGCGGGCCGTGCGCTCCCCGGGTGGGTGAAGTGCACGTCCTCGAAGCGGATTTCGGGCGCGCTCTCCCAGGCCGCGGTGACGGCGCCCCGGTCCTGCACGGCGGCTTCGGCGGTGCGCAGAGTGGCGATTCCGTCGGCCGCGGACACCCCGAGGTAGCCCGCGTGCCACTCGCGGGAGAGGTCGCGGACGGGGCGGAAGCATTCGGAGGCGAGGAGGAGCAGGAGGTAGGTGCCGGTGGCGGCGGTACGGCCGGAGGCGGCCGATGAGCACGCCACGAGGACGGCGGCGACGGTGCCGCCCTGGACGGCCAGGTCGGTGAGGCCGGTGTCGACGAGCGAGATGCGGAGTTTGGCGACGGTGGTCCGGTGCAGGGCGGCCGACCGTCGCTCCAGCCGTTCCCGCACGCGGCCCACGGCGCCGGCGTTGCGCAGGGTCGGCATGCCCTGGAGGGCCTCCAGGTAGTCGGCGGCGAGGGCTTCGTAGGAGTCCCAGTGCTCCTTGCCGCGCCGGGCCAGCAGCCGGTCCCACCAGCGCGGCCCGAAGAGGGCGAGCAGCAGGGCGGGGCCGAGGGCGAGGGCCGCGTACGGCTCGACGAGGGCGACGGCGACGAGCAGCAGAGGCGGCACGGCACAGGTGATGAGCAGTTGGGGCAGGTAGCGCGAGATGTACGCGTCGACGCCCTCGACCCCGTCCACCAGCGTGGCGCGCACGGCTCCGGCCCGCGCACCGGTGATCGCGGTGGGGCCGAGCGCACCGAGCCGCTCCAGCAGGGTGTCGCGCAGTCTCACCCGTACGGTGGCGCCGGCCGTGACGGCGGTGAGGCGCTGGGCGCGGCCGAGGGCGGCACGGACCAGGACGACGGCGAGCACGGCGATGAGCAGCGGGGCGAGGGCGGCCGTCTCCCCCTGCGCGATCCGGGAGAGCACGAGGGCGAGGAGGACGGCTTGGGCGAGGTGCGTGGCGGTGACCGCCACGAGCAGCGCGGTGGCGAGGCCGAGCGGGCGGCGCGCGGTATGCGCGGCGCGCAGGAGTTCGGGGTGGAGCATCATGGGCGTTCTTCCTGGCCGGGCGTGGCCGCCGGGGCGGCGGACGCCGTGGTGTCAGTGGCTGCTGTCGCGAACGGAGTGGCCCGCGTGGTGGCTGGAGCCGCGGCTGGGGTGATTGCTGTCGTCGGCGGTGCGCCGAGGGCCAGGCCGTGCACGATCCAGTCGCGTCCGGGGGTGTCGCCGAGCGCCGCGCCCAGGTCGGCCTGCTGCCAGGAACCGATGGGGCGTGAGCGCAGGCCCAGTGCGGTGGCGTGGGCCTGGGCCGCTCCGGCCGCGTATCCGGCGGCGAGGTGGCTGCCGCGGACAGCGGCCGGCGGGGCGTCCTCGGGGCAGCCGTGCGCGAGGAGCACCGCGCCTGCGGTCCCGATCCACCGCTGGCGCGCGGCCCAGCGGGCGAGGGTGGGGCGTGCGTCGCCGGAGGCGAGGACGTGGATGCCTCGGGCGCCGGGCGCCGCCGCGTGCAGGGCAGGGGCGGCACCCGCCCTGTCTCTTATACACA
>NTHE01000152.1 GCA_002551355.1 Streptomyces sp. man185
CGGGGAAGTCGCCCATCGCGTCGACGCCGTCGCGCACCAGGCGCCACAGCGCCTCGGGCGAGTCGACCCCGCCGGGGAAGCGGCAGGACATGCCGATGATGGCGATGGGTTCGTGCTCGGTGGACCCCGCCCGGCGACGGCCCCCGGCCGAGGGGGCGTCGGGGGCGGCCGCTTCATCGGACAACAGGGTGAGCAGGTGTTCGGCCAGGGCGCCGGGGGTCGGGAAGTCGAAGACGAGGCCGGCGTGCAGGGTCAGCCCGGTCCGGGAGGCCAGGAGGTTGCGCAGTTCCAGGGCCGTGAGGGAGTCGAAGCCCATGTCGTGGAAGGCGCGTTCGCGGTCCACGTCCGCCGGTGAACCGTGGCCGAGGACGCCTGCGACGGTCTCCAGGACGAGGTGCTCCACGTCGCGGGCCTGCTCGGCGGTGTCCGGGCCCTGCGCGGCGAGTGCGACGGGATCGACGGCCTGGGCTCCGCGGACGACCGGGACGGCCTCGGGGAGTTCGGAGAAGAGCTTGCTCGGCCGTACCGCGGTGAAGCCAGGAACGAAGCGTTCCCAGTCGATGTCGGCGACGACCAGCGCGCCGTCCCGCTCGGTCAGGGCGGTGGTCAGTGCCTCCAGTGCCCGGCTCTCCTCCATGGCGGGCAGTCCGCCGCGCGCCAGCCGGGCGGCGGCGGCCGGGTCGGCGGCCATGCCGGCTCCGGCCCAGGCGCCCCAGGCGAGGGCGGTGCCGGGCACGCCCCGGGCGCGGCGGCGTTCCACCAGGGCGTCGAGGTGTGCGTTGGCGGCCGCGTAGGGGCCCTGCCCGGCGCTGCCGATGACGCCCGCGACCGAGGAGAACACGACGAAGTCGGTTAGCTCGCCGGTGAGTTCGTCCAGTATGTCGGCGGAGCGGGCCTTGGCGTCGAGCACTGCGGCGAGCCGTTGCGGTGTCAGCGCGTCGAGCACACCGTCGTCGACGATGCCCGCGGCGTGGACGACCGCGGTCACGGGGTGGCGCTCCAGCAGTTCGGCGACCGCGTCGCGGTCGCTGAGGTCCAAGGAGACGACGAGGGCGTCGCAGCCACGCTCCGAGAGGTCCGCGACCAGCTCGGACGCACCGGGTGCGGCGGGGCCGCGCCGGCTCGCCACGACGAGGCGGGTGGCGCCGCGTTCGGCCAGCAGCCGGGCGACCTTGCCGCCCAGGGCACCGGTGCCGCCGGTGACCAGGACCGGGCCCTCGGCGTGCCACTGGGCGGGCTGCGTCTGCGCGGCGGCGCCGGTGGGGGCACGCCGCAGCCGGCGGGCGTGCAGGCCCGTCGGCCGGATGGCCGCCTGGTCCTCGCCCGAGTCTCCGGCCAGCAGCTGGACCAGTCGGCCGGCCGCTCGCGGGTCGAGGTGGGCCGGTACGTCGACCAGACCGCCCCAGCGGTCGGGGTGTTCGAGCGCGGCGACCCGGCCGAGGCCCCACAGCTGGGCCGCTGACGGGTCGCATGTGTCACCGGTCGTGACAGCGACCGCACCGGAGGTGAGGCACCACAGTGGTGCGGCGAGTCCGGCGTCGCCCTGGGCCTGGATGAGCCGCAGCAGGTCCGCGACGGTGTCCACGCGGGCGAGCACCCCTGCGACGGGACGGTCGCGCTCGGCGGCGGCCGATGCCAGAGCGGCCAGCGTGTCCGCGCACTCCGTGCGGTCCGCGCCGAGTTCTGTCATCTCGACGATGTCGGCGCCTGCGCCGCGCAGGGCGTCCATGACCCCGCCGGGCATCTCGCCGCCGGTGGCCAGGAGCCAGGTTCCGGTCAGCCGTGCCTGCCGGTCGGTGACCGGGCTCCAGTCGACGCGGTAGCGCCAGGCGTCGGTGGTGGCCTTGTGGCGGCCTCTCTCCCGCCAGGCGGCGAGGGCGGGCAGGACGGCGCCGAGGCCGTCGCGCTGCTCGTCGTCCAGGCACAGTGCGCCGGCGACGGCATCGGCGTCGGTCGATTCCACGGCCGCCCAGAAGTCCCGTTCGGCCGGGTTCTCCCCGGTGGCGGGGCGGGGGGCGGCCACCGGCGTGGGCCAGTACCGCCGGCGTGCGAAGGGATAGGTGGGCAGGGCGATGCGGGCGCCGTTGAAGGGGGCGAGGTAGCCGGCCCAGTCCACCGGGATGCCCCGGGTGTGCAGGCGGGCGAGGGCGCGGACGAGGGTGGGGGCCTCGGGGCGGTCCGGGCGCAGCGCGGGGAGGGCGGCCAGGGTGGGGGCCTGCTCCTGTACGAGGGCGCAGAGCCCTCCAGCGGGGCCCAGTTCCAGTGCGGTCCGTACGCCGGTGAGCGAGGTGAGTGCGTCGGCGAAGCGGACGGGTTCGCGGATCTGCCCCACCCAGTAGGCGGGGGTGTCG
>NTHE01000153.1 GCA_002551355.1 Streptomyces sp. man185
GCCTGGCCCGGTCGCCGCGCCGGAGCCGAGCGCGGCCGGCCACGCCGACGGCGCTGCCGGGGCGGCGGGGTGCACGGTCTCCCTGATCCCGTACACGTACCCGCTGCTCGACTCACGGTCCG
Organism: Streptomyces sp. man185; assembly: GCA_002551355.1. Classification (GTDB taxonomy): domain Bacteria; phylum Actinomycetota; class Actinomycetes; order Streptomycetales; family Streptomycetaceae; genus Streptomyces. The sequence continues at coordinate 123 of NTHE01000153.1, forward strand.
GTTACCCGGCCGGCATCCGGGACCCGGAGTGGCAGCACACCGTCCTGGAGGCCGCCGGGGACCCGGCCGCGGTGCACGAGGCGCTGATCCGCACCGCGGTACGCCTCTGCGCCGCCCTGCGCGAACAGGGTCACCCGTACGGCCCGGCGGACGGCCGGGAGGTCGTCCGGGTCGCCGGCGACCTGGCCCGCCTGCGGGATCTGCCCGCGCCGGGCCGCGGTGAACTCCTGGAAGCCGTGCAGACGGTGCTGGGGCGCGGCGAGACCTACGGCACGGGCCGCGCCGTCGCCCAGGCCCTCGAACGGGTACTCGTCGGATCCCGCACCGGGCGGCCCGCACCCGCCGCTCCGCGCAGCGGACTGAGTCCCGCCGTCGAGGCCGAGACCGCGGCCCTCGCGCTCCCCGGGCCGCAGGACGCGCACGAGCGGACACCGCGCGACCTACGGCTCGACCCCGCGCGCTCCGCCCTGGACCGCCGCCGCGAACTGCTGCTGCGCAGGCTGACGGTGTGCGGCATCCCCTACGCGCAGGAACAGGGGGTGACCGGTGCGGCGGGCGGTGAAGGGCTGACGACGCGCTGGCAGGTGCGGTGGACCCCGGCGACGGCCGCGATGCTCACCGCGGCCGGGGCCCGTGGCGTCACCCCGGCCCAGGCGGCCGAGGGCGTGTTGCGGCAGCGCCACGCGGCCGAGCGCGCGGAGGGCGGTCCGACAGCCGCCCAGGTCGTCCGCGGCCTCGCGGAGGCCGCCGCGTGCGGGCTGACCGCCCTGGCCGACGAACGGCTGACCGAACTGGCGGCCGTACTCCCCGCGAGCGGCACCCTTCCCGAACTCCTCGCCGGGCTCGACCTGCTGGACCGCGTCGACGCGGGCCATCTGCCGGGCCTCACCGCGTCCGCCGGTCCCGCAGACCCGTCCGCCGGCCCCGAGGACTCGTCCCATGCTCCCGCCGCGGCCCCGGACGCCGCCGGCGCCGCGAGGGCCGCCCGCACCGCGCACGCGGCGGAGCTGCTGACCGCTGCCGCGGTGCGCCAGGTCGACGGGCTGACCGGCTCCGAGAAGCCCGAGGACGCCCGCGCACTCCTCGAACTGGCCCAACGTGCCGACCGGCTGGGAGGCATCCGGCTCACTGACGCCCTCGCCCGGCTGGCCGCCGACGGCACCCCGTTGATCGCCGCGGCCGCCGGGGCGGTCCGCGTGCTCACCGGCCACGAAGAGGCCGAGGCCTTCGGGGAGCGGGTCGCCTCCTGGGTGGACGGAGCCGTGGACAGCACCTCCCGGGCCACGCTCACCGCCCGCCTCACCGGAGTCCTGACGGTCGCGGGCCCACTCCTGACCGTCGGCGCCGGCGCTTTGGACCCGTTGCTGAACCGGGTCGTCGAGCTGGACGACTCCGCTTTCCTGGCCCGGCTGCCGGCCCTGCGCGGTGGCTTCGACACCCTGAGCCCGGCCGCCCGGGACCGCCTGCTGGGCACCGTCGAGGAGCGGCTGGGCGAACGGGTGGACAGCCTCGACGCGGACGATCCTGCCGAGCTGGCCCGCCGAACGGCCGCCGACCTCGCGGCCCGCGAGCTCCTGACCGCTCTCGGCCTTCCCTTCCCGGCGCCCGCCCACGACGACCGGCGTCCAACGCCGTCCGGCGACCGCGCCGCGCCGCGACCCACCGTTGCCCTCGGGACCGCGGCCCCGGCCGAGGCCGTCCCCACCGCCGTGCCCCCTCCCGAGGAGACCTCCGCCACCGAGGCCACTCCCGACACCGCGCCCGCTGCCGAAGAAGCCCCCGCCACCGCGCCTCCAGCCGAGGCCGTCCCCACCGCCGTGCCCCCTCCCGAGGAGACCTCCGCCACCGAGGCCACTCCCGACACCGCGCCCGCTGCCGAAG
>NTHE01000154.1 GCA_002551355.1 Streptomyces sp. man185
GTCAAGGTCGTTCGTACAGTGGCGCGCTCCACCTTGACGCCCTGAACCACGACCGCTCCACGGAGTGTGGGTCGAAGGCGGACGGGATGGGAGCCGGGGCGAGTGGTGGGTTGGCATGGTTCGGCTACTGGGAGCGCTGACTGTCACGTGATCTACAACACACCTAATTATGAGGTAAATCGCCCTCTATGCCGATATTGCACCCGGTTCAAAGGTGGTATTCGTCTAATGGTTGTCAGCGGCATGTGCTATGTACCCGATGAATTGGCAGTTCAGAGCCCCTAACTCAGACGTGCCGGTCTGCCCCAACCCCCTTCAAGAAGCATGTTGGTAGCCCTCCTTTCCTCAACAAGGTCAGGTTGGCTTCTCCGCCACGGCAGCCCTCAATATGGGCACAGGAAAGCCCGCCCACACCGCAAAAGCCTGCAAGCGCAGCGGTGGGGCGGGCGGTGAACCAATGGAGGCTCATCTATGAGTTTGACCCGTGCACCATGGGAGCTGTCAAACCCCCCTGCTCGGAGGCGGCTTGTCACCGTGATCGTCATTGTGATGATCACGTGGCCCACTCTGGGAGATTTGATCGGAGCGTATGCCGATGCTGCCGCAGTCGCGGCCATGCTGATCACGACCTGTGTACAGCAGCGGAGTACTGCAACCTCAGTAACCTTCCCCGTCCGCTATCGCCTCTCCGGGGCTTCGTAGCGGCCGGTATGGCCGTAGCTGACCGATCCGGCTAGAGCTACGGATCAGGAGTTCCCCGTGCCACAAACGCGCCAGATCGGGCGGGGAACTCCGGTCGCCGACAGTGCGCGCAGCTTTAAGGTCCGCCGACGGTGCCAGGTCTCGCGGGCGGGGGTAGACGGCTGTGCCATGATCGGCAACGTTCGGCCCCACGGGGGGCCAGGCGCCCAGGGGCGGGGCAGATGAACTGGTATGTGGCGGTGCCGTTTGCAGTCATGTCGATGCTCGCGGCGGTCGAGGGATCCGCTGCGATCAGAACAGGGTGGGTGCTGCCGTGGCTCCGCAGCAAGGTGTTCCGGCCGCGCCTGTGGGGCTGCGCGTCGTTGCTGATGGCTGCATGCCTTGCGCTCCTGATATTCGACAGCCCGAGGATGCATTTCCCGTTCGGCGACTTGGCAATAGCAGGCACGCTGATCGCCCTAGCGATGATGTGGGTCGCGCAGCGGCCGGCCAGGGCCAGCTGAGGTCGCTGCGGGTGGTGGGGTCCGACTGTCCGGTTAGGCCCGTGAACAGCGAAAGCGAGCCGGACAGCTGCAGGCGAAGTTGTCCGGGCTGTCCGGTTGCAGGCGGCTGCAACACACCTCGTGTTGCAGCCCGTCGGTGAAGCCGACCCCGTAGGTCGCAGGCGCCGGAGGCGACTTCCTTCTGTGGGCTGTGCGCGCAGCTGAGTGTCTAACTGCGCTACAACGACGACGTACTGACGCGAACAACCACGGACGTTCAGGAACCATCGCGCGAGGTCAGCGAGGGCCTGGCCTGGCCACAACCTGTTGATCGAATTGCTTCGGGACGAAGAGGTCAACCTCCGTTGAGGGTTGGACCCAAGGTTCAGATTGGCATGAACTTTTGATGGTCCCGTCAGACCCGCCGACTAACCTGGCGGCATGGATGAGCGATGCATACACGACTTAGTACTCCAGCAGCGGTTCGTTTCCTGAGCTGCCGTCTGTCGTTGTCCTGGTATGGAAGGGATGACTGAAGTCGATTGCTGGGCTGCCGAGTTGGAGTCGG
>NTHE01000155.1 GCA_002551355.1 Streptomyces sp. man185
GGAGGCGATGGCGGAGAGCGCGGCGTCCAGGCCGCGGTCGGTGAGGACGGCGGGGTGGATGCCGCGGGCCAGGTCGCGCAGCTCCTGGAGGGCCACCTTCACCTCGCCGTGCGCTTCGTCGACCATGCGGGCCGCGGCCTCGGGGTCGTCGGTGAGCTTCTCCTTCGCCAGGCCCAGATCCATGGCGAGGGCGACCAGGCGGGCCTGGGCGCCGTCGTGGAGGTCGCGTTCGATGCGGCGCAGGTCCGCGGCGGCGGTGTCGACGACCACGCCCCGGTCCGACTCCAGCTCGGAGACCCGGGTGGCCAGTCGGGACGGCCCCAGGAGACCGGTGACCATCAGCCGGTCCACCGAGAGCAGACCCCGCACGATCCAGGGCGCCGCCAACACCAGCACCAGGCCCACCGCCCCGGTCACCGCCAGCTCGGCGGGCGAGTCCAGATACTCCTGGTGGGTGCGGTCCCCGTACAGCTGGAGGCCGTCCTGTCCACCGAACACCGGGAAGAGCCAGAACCACAGCGGATACGTCAGCGCCGCCAGGCCGTACGTCCAGAACGTGATCGCGACGACGAACGTGAATGTGGCCCACGGGAAGTGCAGCAGCGTGTACAGCAGGTGCCGCCAGGACACCCCGCTCTTGAGGACCGCGCCCATCCAGGACATCGGGCCGCCGGTCTTCCCCCGCACCCGCTCCGGATCCGCCACCTCCACACGCAGCAGCGCCCGCGCCCGGTACCGCTCCAGCGCCCCGGAACCGCGGCAGACGGCAAGGCCGACCGCGAGGAGCGGTATCCCGACGAAGGTGATGAGCAGGCCCGCGCTCACCGACGTCATGGTGACCGCGAAGACGAACATCGCCGTGCTCAGCGGGAAGCTGAGCAGCGCGTAGAGGAGCTCGCGCCAGGCACGGGCCTCCAGCGGCGCACGCAGCGGCGCGGGCAGGAAATGCTTCGCCGGGGCCCTCGCTCCGAAGCCGGGGGCGGAACCCTCGTGCTCCCGGTCCCTCGTGTCCGGTCCGTATGCCGTGGCCATGAGTCCCGTCCGTTCCGTCTCTGTCTCAGTCTTTCAGTGGGCTGTACATGGGGTGTGCGCCGCGGTGGCGCCGGAGGCGTCCTGTCACACGGACCGTTCCTCCCCCGTTCTCCCTCCAGGGTGCTGGCCGGCGGCCTTCCGCACCATGAGGTCCCTCTCCGTATCCGACCGGGGGTTTTCCCTACCCCCTGCCGGTCAGGCGGTCAGGCGTCATACGGTCGGTGCGGCGGTCCTGTCGCGCCAAGGCAGCTCGGCGGTGACGGTCGTCGGCCCGCCCTCCGGCGAGTCCACGACGAACACCCCGTCGACCGCGTCGAGCCGCTCGGCGAGCCCCGCCAGCCCCGAGCCACCGTCCATCCGGGCCCCGCCCCCGCCGTCGTCCGTGACCTGGAGCATCAGCCGGTCCCCCGAACGCCACACGTCGACGGAGGCCGACCGCGCCCCGCTGTGCTTGCTGACGTTCTGGAGCAGCTCCGAGACGGTGAAGTACGCGATCCCCTCGATCGCCTCCGCCGGACGCCCCCGAAGCCCCACCGACACCTTGACCGGGACCGTGCAGCGGGAGGCGATGGCGGAGAGCGCGGCGTCCAGGCCGCGGTCGGTGAGGACGGCGGGGTGGATGCCGCGGGCCAGGTCGCGCAGCTCCTGGAGG
>NTHE01000156.1 GCA_002551355.1 Streptomyces sp. man185
GGCGAAGCGGTAGGGCTGGGGGACCTGTTCGGTGGTGGCGGCTCGCTGGACGCCGCGGGGGCTGTAGGCGTACGTGTTGACCTTCGTGCCCGCTTCGTCGGTCAGGGCGACGATGCTGCCGAGTGCGTCGGTCAGGTAGGAGTGGTTCTTCCCCCCACGGGTCATGGAGTTCAGCGTGCCCCCGGGCTCGCGGTTGAATCCCGTGTCCACTCCGGCCGTTGAGGTGGCAGACAGACCGAGAGGTCCGTTGTGGAAGAAGGTGTCGCCGAGCTTGATGCGCTCGGACTGGTCGGTGGAGCCGTACTGACCCGCTGTACCTCCGCCCCCTGTTTTCTCCGGGCGGCCACCCTCGAATGCACTACGGGCATCACATGCGTCAGGAGGGCGAGCTCCATTGTGCGGAGCTCGCCCTCCTGGGGCCCGAATTGGATCAGAATTGGTTCTTGTTCCGATGGCGTGCGCTCAAGGCGGCGGCGACCCATGTAGCCAGAGTGATGCCTAGGACGGTGAGACCGCCAGCGGTCATGCCCATAGCTAGGAGCGCCATGGAGAGAATCACTCCGAGGAAGCCAAAGATATGACTGGTCACCAGCAGTCGTTTCAGCAGCGACTGTCGTTGCAGTGGAACTCCAACTTGGCGCATGCCATATCTCCTTTCACGGCCCTGAAGGGGCAACCCTCCGAGAGTGGTCCGACTAGTTGAAGGGCATTTGGGCTATCTGGCTGACAGCCTATCCGGCCGCATAGTAGCCAGCGGCAAAACCCAGCGAGGTTCCGAGTGACATTGGGGCCGCCACTACAGCGCTTGCGCAATCCACGGGAAGCCGCCCCCAGTCACCGCACCTGCTACGCCGCCCCACAACGCCTCGGTATCATCCTCAGCCAGGTGCTGGCCTGCTTGAATGAGGTCACCAGCAAGGTCCAGGGCATCCAGGAATGCAAGCCCGGTGGGGTCGATCTTGTTGACGGGGTCGCCTGCGGCGTAGAGGTAGGGGTTCTGTTCCTGGCCGGAGGGGTCGGGGGTGGTGAAGCGGCCGATGCTGGGGTCGTACTAGCGGGTGCCATGCCTGAGCTGACGGCGCAACAACTCAGGCATGGCAGAGCGAAAGATGGCGAAGAATCGCTACCGTTTACGGGCCTTGCTCACCAGGAACGCGACCCCGACGATAACGATCAAGATGATCGCAATCATCCAGAAAGACGGGGTTCCCTGCCCAGCTCCCTTAGCCAGAATGAGCCCATCGATCATCTCTGTCTCCTTGTGTTGTTTGCGGCCAGTGATTAGTTGAGGACGCTGCTGGCGGCTTTCTCGCCGAGTTCGCCGGCCCCGTATCCGACTGCGAAGCAAGTGGCTCCGACGGCCAGGCCGCCCACGCCTGCGGTCGGGGCACTGACGGCGACGGCGACTGCGCCGCAACCGGCCTCAGCGGCAGCTCCCGCCGCCATGCCGACTCCCGTAGCCAGGGCGTCCTTGTAGTTGCCTTCGTCGATGTCCTTGGCCAAGCTTCCGATGTCGTACATGTCGAAGCCCTTACCGACGGCATCGAAGAAGGACAGTCCGTGCGGGTCGATCTTGTTGACGGGGTCGCCTGCGGCGTAGAGGTAGGGGTTCTGTTCCTGGCCGGAGGGGTCGGGGGTGGTGAAGCGGCCGATGTTGGGGTCGTAGTAGCGGGC
>NTHE01000157.1 GCA_002551355.1 Streptomyces sp. man185
CCGTGCTTCATCTGGAGCAGCACCTTGGTGAGGCCCGAGATGCCGGCGGCGCTCTCCGCGTGGCCGATGTTGCTCTTGACCGAACCGATCGCACAGAACCGGTCGTCCTGGGTGTGCTCACGGAACGCCCGGGTGAGTCCGGCGATCTCGACCGGGTCGCCGAGCGATGTGCCGGTGCCGTGCGCCTCGATGTAGCTCAGCGCGCGCGGGTCGATCCCCGCCTGCCGCCAGGCGTCGGAGATGGACCGGGCCTGTGCCTGCGGGCTGGGCACGGAGTAGCCGTTCGTCCGCCCTCCGTGGTTGACCGCGACCCCCTTGATGACGCCGTGGATCCGGTCCCCGTCGGCGATGGCCTTCGCCAGGGGCTTCAGCAGGACGGCGCCGACGCCCTCGCCGGGCACGTAGCCGTCCCCGCCCGCGCCGAAGCTCTCGCACCGGCCCTTGCCGGACACGAACTTGCCCTGCCCGAGCATCAGGTACTTGTTGGGGTGGACCGAGAGGTTGACCCCTCCCGCGATAGCGACGTCGCACGCACCGGAGACGATGCTCTGGCACGCGAGGTGGATGGCGGTGAAAGACGACGAGCACATCGTGTCGACGCTCATGCTCGGGCCGTGGAAGTCGAAGAAGTACGACACGCGATTGGCGACGGCGGACGCGTTGCCGGACAGGGCGACGGGGTTGCCCAGGACCTGCTCCTGCGCACCGTAGAGCTGGTACTCCTCGTACATCACCCCGACGTAGACGCCGACGCGCGCCCGCTCCCCTTCATTGGGCGGGGAGTTCAGCCGGTCGGGTGTGTAGCCCGCCTCCTCGACGGCCTCGTACGCGCACTGCAGAAAGAGCCGCTCCTGAGGGTCCATCAACTGTGCCTCTGGCGGCGATATTCGGAAGAACAGTGAGTCGAACTCATCGACGCCGTCGACGAATCCGCCCCACTTGCTGTACGTCTTGCCCGGCGCGTCCTTGTCGGCGTCGTAGTACACGCTCCGGTCCCAGCGGTCGGCCGGGATCTCGGTCACGCAGTCACGGCCCGCGGCCAGGTTCGCCCAGAACTCGTCCAGCGTACGGGCCTTCGGGTAGCGCCCGGCCAGCCCGATGATCGCGATGTCGAGCCCGGTCGACGGCTCCTGCCGTGCGGGCGCGGGGGCGGCGGACGCCGGGGTGGATACGGGGGCGGATGCGGCCGCAGGCGGCTGCGGTCCGTCGAACCGGGTCGCCCACTTGGCCGTCCGGAGCGGCTTGCGCGCGAAGGCCGCCCGGCCCCCTGCGGCTCCGCGTGCCCGGGTGGGCGCCGGGGCCGGAGCCGGGGCTGTCTCTTATACACATCTCTGA
>NTHE01000158.1 GCA_002551355.1 Streptomyces sp. man185
CGACTCCACCAGCCGGAACAGCGCCACCTCCACAGCGAACAAACCCGCCTGCGCGAACACCGTCCGCTCCAGCAGACCGGCATCCTCCCCGAACACCACACCACGCAACGGCCGGCCCACATCCACCCGCGCGCACACCGCGTCGAAAGCATCCGCGAAGACTCCGAACGCCTCGTACAACTCACGGCCCATCCCCGGCCGCTGCGACCCCTGACCCGAGAACAACAGCGCCGACTTGCCCGGGCGAACCTCCCCGCTCACCACACCAGCAGCCGCCACTCCCCCGGCCAGCGCACCCAACCCGGCCAGCAGCTCATCACGGCCACCGCCCACCACCACCGCACGGTGCTCCAACGCAGACCGCGTCGTCGCCAGCGACCACCCCACATCCACCGCCGCCANCGGCCAGCAGCTCATCACGGCCACCGCCCACCACCACCGCACGGTGCTCCAACGCAGACCGCGTCGTCGCCAGCGACCACCCCACATCCACCGCCGCCAACTCCGGCCGCGCCACAACAAACCCACGCAGCCGCTCAGCCTGAGCACGCAAAGAACGCTCGTCCCGCCCGGAAAGCACCCACAGACCAACAGACGACGCAGGACCCGAACCCCCACCAACACCAGCCCCAGGCCCGGCCGCAGGTCCGGCCGCCGCCCCGGACTCGGACTCGGGCTCGGGCTCCTCAGCCGGAACCCCCTCCACGATCACGTGCGCGTTGGTACCACTGACACCGAACGAGGAGATTCCGGCCCGGCGGGGTTCTTCGGAGTCGGGCCACGGCCGGTTCTCGGTGAGCAGTTCGACGCTGCCCGAGGTCCAGTCGACGTGCTGGCTGGGCGCGTCGACGTGGAGGGTCCTGGGGAGCACGCCGTGCCGCATCGCCTGAACCATCTTGATCACTCCGGCCACGCCGGAAGCGGCCTGGGTGTGGCCGATGTTGGACTTCAGTGAGCCCAGGTAGAGGGGTTCGGTGCGGTCCTGGCCGTAGGTGGCGAGCAGTGCCTGCGCCTCGATCGGGTCGCCCAGCCTCGTGCCGGTGCCGTGTGCT
>NTHE01000016.1 GCA_002551355.1 Streptomyces sp. man185
CTACCGCGCCGCCGAACAACGCGCCGCCCTCGGCCTCCCCGACCCCGACGACCACCCGGAAGCCACCACGCTCACGCTCGCGCACTGGGCCTACGCCGGAAACGGCCATACCCCCGGCGAATCCTGGCTCGCCGCCAACATCCACCGCGACATCCAACACAACCGCGAAACCGCCCGCGAACACCGCGCCGAACTGCTGAGCGCTGAGGAGGAATGGTGACCGTGCTCGACGTTGAGGGACCGGCGATCCCCCAGGCTCTGTACCGCGTTCCCGACGCTGTAAGGGTGCTGGGGCTGAGCCGGAGCGTCGTCTACGACTTGATCCGTGTTGGTCGTCTCCGGACCGTTAAGGAAGGGCGGACCCGTCTCGTGCCGGCTTCCGCCATCGCTGACTACGTTGCGCTCCTGGAGCGGGAAGCCGGGGCTGAGCAGTGACCAAGCGACGCAGCCGCGGTGATGGCGGCCTGCACTGGGACGAGAAGAGACAACGGTGGATCGCCACGGCGAACCTCGGCTTCGACCCGAGCGGCAAGCGGATCGTGAAGCGGGGGAGTGGCAGGACCAAGACGGAAGCGAAGAACAAGCTCAAAGAGGTGCTGCGCGACCACGAAGACGGTCTTGCCATCGCGCCGACCAACTACACCGTGAAGGACGCCGTCACGGACTGGCTCGCCTATGGTCTGGCCGGCCTTGACCCGAGCACCGTCGCGACGACCACGCTCCTCAGCGAAAAGCACGTCATTCCGTCGCTCGGCGCCCGCAAGCTCCGCGATCTCAGCGCGGAGGACGTTGACCGCTGGCTGGCCAAGAAGTCCAGGACGCTCAGCACCCGAACTCTCCAGGGCCTTCACTCCTGCCTCAACCGGGCGGTCAAGCGGGCCATGGCCCGGGACAAGGTCAAACGGAACGTCGTGGAGCTGTGCTCGGTGCCTCAGGGACAGTCCGGGCGCCCCTCGAAAGCCCTCACCTTCGCCCAGGCCGAGGCCGTTCTCCGGGGAGCTGAGGGAACCTCGATGTACGCGTACATCGTCGTCGCCCTCCTGACCGGTGCCCGCACCGAGGAACTGCGGGCCCTCACCTGGGACCACGTCTTCCTCAAGGGACGGCCCGACCTGGTCCCGGCGCAGCCTCCGCACATCGCCGTGTGGCGGTCAGTCCGGCGGAGCGGCGACACCAAGACCCGCAAGTCCCGGCGCACGCTCGCCCTGCCGTCACGCTGTATCGATGCGCTCTGGCGGCAGTACGAGGATCAGGGCTGGGATCGGCTCGCCGCCGGCGACGAGTGGGAGGAACACGGGCTCGTCTTCTCCTCGGCCGTGGGCAGGCCGCTCGACGCCGCCAACGTCCGCCGCGCCTTCCGCCAGGCGCTCAAGGACATCGACGGGGTCGACGCGGCCGAGTGGACGCCTCGGGAGCTCCGGCACAGCTTCGTGTCACTGCTCTCCGACCGTGGCGTCCCGCTGGAGGAGATCTCCCGGCTCGTCGGTCACTCGGGGACGGCCGTGACCGAGGAGGTCTACCGGAAGCAGATCAGGCCGGTGATCCAGACGGGCGCCGTCGTCATGGACGGCATCTTCGGCGCGGACCCACGGAAGCCGTAGGCACGCAGAAAGCGATAGTCACGCAGATAGACACACAGCAACGTCAGAGGGCCCTTACCGATTCGGTAAGGGCCCTCTGACCTGGTGCTTAGCTGTCGGGGTGGCGGGATTTGAACCCACGACCTCTTCGTCCCGAACGAAGCGCGCTGCCAAGCTGCGCTACACCCCGATGTCCACCGGACTCCCGGCGACATCGATTACTTTAGCCCACCGGCGGCCGGAGGCGAAATCCGGTTCTTCGGCGCTGGATCCACCCCGCGACGTTCGGCCGTAGGTGGTCCAGGGCGGTGATCAGGGTGCCCAGGGCGGCGAAGAGGAGACCGAGGGCGAGTGCCTGGGGGAGGGTGCCGGTGTAGCCGTAGGTGTCGACGTCGAGGAACGGGTACGGGTAGCGGGCGGGGGAGCCGGGGGAGAGCAGGGCTCCCCGGGCCAGGATGAGGCCCAGGTAGGCCGCCGGAGCGGTGAGCCACAGGGGGATGTGGGCCAGGCGCAGGGTCCGGGGGGCGGTCAGCAGGAGCCAGTCCGCGGCGACGGCCAGGGGGGTCACCGTGTGGAGCAGGAGGCTCGCCGCGGGGGGCCCGCCGGTTCCGGTGGCCGGGGGGCCGTCGTAGTTCACCAGCACCAGGTGGTGCATCAGGCCGGTGATCGCGGCGAGCAGGAGCACCGCGCCGGTCAGCTGCGGCGGGAGCGGCGGAGCGCCTCGCCAGGAACGTACCGACGACCAGCCGAAGGCCACCGCGACCAGCAGGTTCGCCAGGACCGTGAAGTGGATCAGCGTCGGTGGCGCGTACCCGGTCGCCAGGGCGGTGACCGGGCCCGCGGCCGCCGCTGCGCACACCAGGGCGCGCAGGACCGCGGCCCGGGGGCGGCGGGGTGCGGTGGTGTCCGGGAGCGCCTCTGCCGCCCGGGGGCGGGGAAGCAGGGTGATCCGGGGCGCGGTCATGATTCGTACCGTAAGCGGGTGGGAAGACCCCCGCGATTCCTCGTCCGCCGGCCGCTGGAGCCCCCGCACCGATGCCGCGCGCCTCCCTCACGCCCCGCTGCCGCCACCCGCCGCTGGCCGGCCCCGCGCACCGCTGCCGCCCTCCGCCGCAGCCCCCACGTCTTGCCGCTGCCATTCGCCGCGGGCCGGGCCCACGACCCGCTGCTGTCGCCCGGGTCCGCAGTTACCGTCCACCGTCCACCGTCCGCCGCCGGCCCTGCCCGTCGCGGACGCCGCGGCTGCGGGCCCCCGGCTCATGCCCTCGGGGTCAGCGTCAGCAGGCTGCTGGCCCCGCTCAGGCCTTCGGGGTCAGCGTCAGCAGGGTGGCCTCGGGCGGGCAGGCGAAGCGGACCGGGGTGTAGCGGTTGGTGCCGCAGCCCGCGGAGACGTGGAGGTAGGCGCGCTTGTCGCCGACCGTGTGGCTGGACAGGCCCTTCACCCGGTCGGTGTCCAGGTCGCAGTTGGTGACCAGGGCCCCGTAGAACGGGATGCACAGCTGGCCGCCGTGCGTGTGACCGGCCAGGATCAGGGGGTAGCCGTCTGCCGTGAAGGCGTCCAGGGAGCGCAGGTAGGGGGCGTGGACGACGCCGATGGAGAAGTCGGCGTCGCTCGTAGGGCCGCCCTGGACCTCGGCGTAGCGGTCCCGCTTGATGTGCGGGTCGTCCAGGCCGGTGAACGCCAGCTCCATGCCATCCAGCTTCAGCCGGCCCCGGGTGTTCGACAGGTCCAGCCAGCCCGCCTCGTCGAAGGCGTCGCGCATCGGCTCCCACGGGTTGTGGACGACGCCGACCGCGGGCTCGTTGCCGTTGAGGCCGTGCTTGCCCTGGACCTTCTCCAGGAGGTAGCGGGCCGGGTTGCGGAGCTTGGGGCCGTAGTAGTCGTTGGAGCCGAAGACGTACACCCCCGGGAACTCCATCAGCGGGCCGAGTGCGTCCAGCACCTCGGGAACCGCGTCCGGGTCGGAGAGGTTGTCCCCGGTGTTCACGACGAAGTCGGGGCGCAGGCCCGCCAGCGACTGGAGCCAGGCGCGCTTCTTGCGCTGACCGCTCACCATGTGGATGTCGGAGACCTGGAGCACGCGCAACGGACGTGCTCCGTGCGGGAGTACGGGAACGGTGACCCGTCGCAGGCGGAACGAGCGGGCCTCGAATCCGGCGGCGTAGGCGAGTCCGGCGGCGCCGACCGCCGCGCCGACTGCCGTGACTTTCAGGGGTACTCCGTAGCGTGCGCGCATGCGCCCATCGTCGCAGAAGCGGCGCCGTGAGCGGAAAACCGGTGGGCGGCCCATGCCCCGTACCTGTCACAATCGCGGCATGACCACGCTCAAGTCCAAGCTCAAGGAAGACCTCCACACGGCCATGAAGGCGCGTGACGAGCTGACCTCGTCCACCCTTCGGCTCACCCTCACCGCGATCACCAAGGAAGAGGTCAGCGGCAAGTCGGCGCGCGAGCTCTCCGACGACGAGGTGCAGAAGGTGATCGCCAAGGAGGCGAAGAAGCGCCGCGAGGCGGCCGAGGCCTTCGCCCAGGGCGGCCGGACCGAGCAGGCCGAGCGGGAGAAGGCGGAGGGTGAGCTGCTCGACGGCTACCTGCCCAAGCAGCTCTCCGACGACGAGCTGAACGCGATCGTGGCGTCCGCCGTCGAGGAGGCGAAGGCCGCCGGGGCCGAGGGGCCGCGCGCGATGGGCGCCGTCATGAAGATCGTCAACCCGAAGGTCGCCGGGCTCGCCGAGGGCGGCCGGGTCGCCGCCGCGGTGAAGAAGCTCCTCGCCGGCTGAGGCGACGCCGAGCGGAGAAGAGAAGGGTGGGCGCCCCGGTCCAGGACCGGGGCGCCCACCCTTCTCGCGTCTTCACCGACCGTAGGGGTCAGGGGCCTTCGTTGCCGCCGCCCCGGCCGCCGCCCGGTCCGCCGATCACGCCTTCCGGAAGCTCGATGCCGGGGAACCGGTTGCCGTCGTCGCCGCCGGGCTTGGCGTCCTCGCGGCCCCCGCCGTCCTCGTCACCGCGGTCACGGCCACCGCCGCCCTTCTCCTTGTCCTCCTTCTCCTTGCCGCGAGGCACGGGGACGGGATTGAACCCAGGAGTCTCGGACGCGTTCAGTGCTCCGGTCATCGCGATGCGCCAGATCGGGCCGGGGAGACAGCCGCCGCAGACCTTGTCGTAGTACTGGCCGCCGATGGTGACGTTGAACATCGAGCTCTTCTCGCCGATGTCGTCGCCCACCCACACCGCGGTGGAGAGGTTCGGCGTGTACCCGACGAACCAGGCGTCCTTGCGGTCGTTGGTCGTACCGGTCTTGCCCGCGTTGTCCCGGTCGCTGAGTCCGGCCTGCGTACCGGTGCCGTCCTCCACGACGCCCTTGAGCATCTGGTTGATCGTGTCCGCGGTCTTCTCGCTCATCGCCCGCGAGCAGGACGACTTCGGCACGGGGAGCTGCTTGTCCTGCGGGTCCTTGATGGACTCGATGGCGATCGGCGTGCAGTACGTGCCCCGGTTGGCGAACGCCGCGTAGGCGCCGGCCATGGAGAGCGGCGTGCTGACCTCACCGCCGAGGGTGATCGAGGGGTACTCCTCGATCTTCTTGCCGTCACCGCGTTCGTAGCCGACCTTCTTGGCCAGCTCGACGGTCTCGCAGAGGCCGGCCTTCTGCTCCAGCAGCGCGAAGTAGGTGTTGATGGACTTGCCGAGCGCGCTCGTCATGTCCCAGGTGCCCTTTTCGGACTCCAGCTCGTTCTGCAGGGGCCAGTCCGCGAAACCGGCCGGGGAGCCGGAGCAGTTCCGGAAGTCCCGCTCCTTCAGCGTCATCTTCCAGTCCGTCGAGAACGACGTCGCCGGGCTGATTCCCTTCTCCAGCGCCGCCGCCGCGGTGAACGGCTTGAACGTCGAGCCGACCTGGAAGCCGTACGTGCTGCCGCCCATCTTGTTGCTGACGGAGAGGTTGAGCACGGTCTCGTTCTGCTTCTGGTCCAGGCCGTAGGGGCGGGACTGGCCCATGGAGAGGATCTTGCCGCTGCCCGGCTGGACCTGCACCACGGACGCCGCGAACTTGTCGTCCTTGTTGACCTTCGCGGTGGCGGCCTCGTTGGCGGCCTTCTGGGCGCGCGGGTCCAGCGTGGTCCGGATGGTCAGACCGCCGAGGTTCCAGAGCTTGGCCCGGTCCTCGTCGGTCTTGCCGAACGCGGGGTCGGTGAGGATCGTCTTGCGGACGTAGTCGCAGAAGAAGCCGGAGCCGCTGACGGCGGTGATGCAGCCGTTCTTCGGCCGGGACACCTTCAGCTTGATGGGCGTCTCCATGGCCTTGTCGGCCTCGGCCCGGGTGATGCTCTTGACCGCGGCCATCCGTGCCAGCACGGTGTTGCGGCGCTTGGTCGCCTCCTCCGTGTCGTTGACCGGGTCGTAGCGGCTCGGCGACTGGACGATGCCGGCGAGCAGCGCGGCCTCCTCCACCTTGAGGTCCTTGGCGCGCTTGGAGAAGTAGCGCTGGGACGCGGCCTCGATGCCGTAGGCCTGCTGCCCGAAGAACGTGATGTTGAGGTAGTTCTCCAGGATCTTCTTCTTGCCGAGCTCTTCCTCGACCTGGATCGCGTACTTCAGCTCGCGGACCTTGCGGCCGAGCGTCTGCTGCGTGGCCTCCGCGACCTTCTCCGGGTCGTCGCCCGCCTCCTCGACGAAGACGTTCTTCACGTACTGCTGGGTGAGGGTCGACGCGCCCTGCGCGGCCCCGCCCGCCTGCACGTTGCGGTTCATCGCGCGGAGGATGCCCTTGAGGTCGATCGCGCCGTGCTCGTAGAAGCGGGAGTCCTCGATCGCGATGATCGCGTCCTGCATGTACGGCGAGATGTCCTTGAGCGGGACGACCGTGCGGTCGCGGGAGTACACCGTGGCGATGGTGCCGCCGTCGCGGTCCTGGATCGTGGTCCGCTGACTGAGCGGTGGAGTCTTGAGGTTGGAGGGGATCTCGTCGAATCCTTCGACCGTCCCCTTGGCGGCGAGCCCCAGCGCTCCGGCTGCGGGCAGCGCGATGCCTGCCAGGACAGCTCCGGAGAGCGCGGCGACACCGAGGAACTTGGCGGCCTGCTGGGTCGTGGTGAGACCCCCGCCCGAGCGCTTCTTTGGCATAGGGGGCAGCCTAATCCGTAGTGATGAAGGTGTCGCAGGAGCAGGGGGCTCTCGGAGCGTTCGCGTACCAGACCGTGACATCCGGCCGGGTCGGCGGCACCACGACATCACGACCACGGCATCAGGAGTGCGGACGCACGCGGACATCAGGGCGCGGACGCACGCGGACGCGAGGGGCCTGCGTTCCCATTCGCCGGACAGACGGACAGGCCTTGGCCTAAGCTGCTCTCAACTGTCACAGCAGTCCGGTTCCGTATCAAGCCCCCTGCCGCCCCATGCGCATCTTCTGGTCATTCTTCACCCGGCCACGTGCAACCGCATCGCCCTTCACGCACCCATCGAGGCACTCCCGAAAACGCCCCGTATGTCGCGAGAAGTCCTTTGCAACTTGAGTGCACTGTCCGTGTTTGACGGGGATGGTCCCGTATGTCCTCGCCTCACTCCCCTGGGTGATCTGCCGCATACGCATAGTCCGTTCGGACCATTCAAGATTGGGCCCGAAGGGGGTGTTGTGCTGTCCCCACCTTCCGTAACGTCCTCAACTGGCAGCGGTGAATATGCCGCTACCGCCGTGGGGGAGCCTCGATTCGGGAGAGGACGGCGCCGGCATGGGCTGGGTAACCGACTGGAGTGCGCAGGCAGCCTGCCGCACTACCGATCCGGATGAACTGTTCGTACAAGGGGCAGCGCAGAACAGGGCCAAGGCGGTGTGCACCGGATGCCCGGTGCGGACCGAGTGCCTGGCCGATGCGCTGGACAATCGCGTCGAATTCGGCGTGTGGGGCGGAATGACGGAGCGGGAGCGCCGCGCACTGCTGCGCCGGCGGCCGACGGTCACGTCCTGGCGCCGACTGCTGGAGACCGCGCGCAGCGAATACGAGCGGTCCACCGGCATCCTGCCCGGAGTCATCGGGCTGGAGGACGAGGAACTGCACGAGACGTACGCCGCCGTGGGCTAGCGGCGGTGGCTACGCCGCTCCGGCACGGGCCGGGGCGGAGCCGTCCGCCAGGCGGTCGCCGATGGCCCGGAGGCCGTTCAGGTCGTGTACGTCGCCGGGCAGCGCCGCCACGGCCGTCACCGGCACCTCCGGGTGGAGCGCGGTGAAGCGGTCGTGGGTGCGGTGTTCGCGGGCGACGACCTGCATGCGCTCGGCATGCAGGCGCAGGAGACCCGCCGTCAGTTCCTCGATGCTGATGACGTCGCCGATGGCGTCGGTGGCATCGCTCGTGCCGACGGTGTCCGTCGCCTCGACGGTGTCGTCCTCAGGGGTGGTCGCGGTGGTCGCGATGTTCTCGTGGGGCGGCTCGTTCTCCGTCGTGTCCTGGTGCTCGGCTGGGGTCTTCGGGCCGGACGCCTGCCCTGCCTCGGGGGAGAGGGGCGGCTCGGTCGTTCCGG
Organism: Streptomyces sp. man185; assembly: GCA_002551355.1. Classification (GTDB taxonomy): domain Bacteria; phylum Actinomycetota; class Actinomycetes; order Streptomycetales; family Streptomycetaceae; genus Streptomyces. The sequence continues at coordinate 8,099 of NTHE01000016.1, forward strand.
AAGCGGGGACCGCCGGGTCGGGGGCCACCTGGTCACCAAGGCCAGCTTTCCCGGCCCCCTGATCCACAATGCGGGCGTCGTCAAGATTTTCCGCGGCGGTCAGCGCCTGCTCCGCGGAGAGCCGAGAAGCCTCGCTGCCGTGCACGCGGTTGAGAACCAGACCGGCCAGCGGCATCTTCTCGGCGGCCAGCCGCTCGACGAAGTAGGCCGCCTCGCGCAGCGCGTCCTGCTCCGGCGTCGCGACCACGAGAAAGGCCGTGCCGGGCGCCTGGAGCAGCTTGTACGTGGCGTCCGCGCGGCTGCGGAAGCCACCGAACATGGTGTCCATCGCGGCGACGAACGTTTGGACGTCCCGCAGGAACTGGCCCCCGAGCAGCTTGCCCAGAGTGCCGCTCATCATCGACATGCCGACATTGAGGAACTTCATCCCGGCCCGGCCGCCCACCTTCGCGGGTGCCATCAGCAGCCGGATGAACTTTCCGTCGAGGAACGACCCGAGCCGCTTCGGCGCGTCCAGGAAGTCCAGCGCGGAGCGCGAGGGCGGGGTGTCGACGATGATCAGGTCCCACTCGTCGCGCGCCCGCAACTGCCCGAGCTTCTCCATCGCCATGTACTCCTGCGTACCGGCGAACCCGGCAGACAGGGACTGGTAGAAGGGGTTCTCCAGGATGGCCTTCGCCCGTTCGGCGTCGGCGTGCGCCTCGACGGTCTCGTCGAAGGTCCGCTTCATGTCGAGCATCATGGCGTGCAGTTCGCCGTCGCCGTCGATGCCGTCGACGCGCCTGGGGACGTTGTCCAGCCGGTCGATGCCCATGGACTGGGCGAGCCGGCGCGCCGGGTCGATGGTGAGGACGACGACCTTCCGGCCGCGCTCTGCGGCCCGTACGCCGAGGGCCGCGGCGGTCGTGGTCTTGCCGACCCCGCCGGAGCCGCAGCACACGATGATCCGGATGCCCGGGTCGTCCAGCAGCGCATCGGTGTCCAGGCCGGCCTCGGGCACGGCCGTGTCCGACCCGGCCTCGTCCAGGCCGCCGTCCGCCGCCGGGGTCGAATCCGTACCGGCTGTGTCCGCGCTCATGCGTCCCCCTCCTCTCCTGCGCCCTGCTTACGGAGCTCCGTGGCCAGGTCGTGCAGCGCGGCGAGGTCCACCCCGTCGCCGATCAGCGGGAGCTCCGCCGTCGGCAGGCCGAGGCCGGTCAGCACCGCGCGCTGCTCCCGCTCCAGGCCGACCCGCTCGGCGTGCTCGGCCGCCTGCGCGATCAGCGGGCGTACGAGAGCGGCGGAACCGGTCACTCCGGCCCGGGTCAGCGTCTTGGCGATCTCCTTGCGGCGGCCGCCCGCGGCGGTGCGCAGTGCGTCCTCGTCCAGCAGATGCGGGCGGACCATGTTCACGAAGACGCTGCCCACGGGCAGTTCGGCGGCGCGCAGCTCGGCGATGCCGTCCGCGGTCTCCTGGACCGGCATCTCCTCCAGGAGGGTCACCAGGTGGACCGCGGTCTGCGGGGACTTCAGGACCCGCATCACCGCCTGCGCCTGGTTGTGTATCGGGCCGATCTTCGCCAGCCCGGCGACCTCGTCGTTGACGTTCAGGAAGCGGGTGATCCGGCCGGTCGGCGGGGCGTCCATGATCACGTGGTCGTAGACGAACCGGCCCTGCTTGTCCTTGCGGCGTACGGCTTCGCACGCCTTCCCGGTCAGCAGGACGTCCCGGACGCCGGGCGCGATCGTGGTGGCGAAGTCGATCGCGCCGAGCTTCTTCAGGGCCCGTCCCGCGCTGCCGAGCTTGTAGAACATCTGGAGGTAGTCGAGGAGCGCGCGTTCGGCATCGATCGCCAGCGCGTACACCTCCCCGCCGCCCGGCGCGACGGCGATCTTGCGCTCCTCGTAGGGGAGCGCATCGGAACCGAAGAGCTGGGCGATGCCCTGCCTGCCCTCGACCTCGACGAGGAGGGTGCGCCTGCCCTCGGTCGCGAGGGCGAGCGCGAGGGCGGCGGCCACCGTGGTCTTACCGGTACCGCCCTTGCCGCTGACGACCTGGAACCTGCTCACGTATTCGAGCCTAACCAGTCCTGCCCCGGCCTACGCACGGGACCGTACGTGCCAGGCGTTACAGTCGGGCCCATGACCAAGTGGGAATACGCGACCGTGCCCCTTCTCGTGCACGCGACCAAGCAGATTCTGGACACCTGGGGCGAGGACGGCTGGGAGCTGGTCCAGGTCGTTCCCGGCCCGAACAACCCCGAGCAGCTCGTGGCCTACCTGAAGCGGGAGAAGGCGTAGTGGCGGGCGCCGTCGAGGCGCAGCTCGCCGAGCTCGGCCTGACCCTGCCCGCCGTCGTGCCGCCGCTGGCCTCGTACCAGCCGGCCGTGCAGTCCGGGGTGTACGTGTACACCTCGGGCCAGCTGCCGATGGTGGACGGCAAGCTCGCCGTCACCGGCAAGGTCGGCGCCGAGGTCACGCCGGACGAGGCGAAGGAGCTCGCGAAGACCTGCGCGCTCAACGCGCTGGCCGCCGTGAAGTCGATCGCCGGCGACCTGGACCGGATCAAACGCGTCGTGAAGGTCGTGGGCTTCGTCGCCTCGGCCTCCGACTTCACCGGCCAGCCCGCCGTGATCAACGGCGCCAGCGAGCTGCTGGGCGCGGTCCTCGGCGACAAGGGGGTGCACGCCCGCAGCGCCGTGGGCGTCGCCGTGCTGCCGCTGGACGCACCGGTCGAGGTCGAGGTCCAGGTGGAGCTCGTCGAGGCCTGAGAACCCTTCTCGCCCGTCCCGCCGATCCCGTCCGGTCCCCGCGACCGGGCGGGATCGCGTGTGTTCGGGTGCGATCGCGTGTACGGGGTATGCCGGGCGTGTGCGGGGCATGTCGGGTCGCCGCGATGATCAGGGAGCCTCTCGAACATCGGCGCGGTTCCGGATAGCCTCCGGCCATGTCCCAAGGTCAGTGGTACCCCCCGGAATGGCCCGACCGGATCCGGGCCCTCGCCGCCGGTGAGCTGACGGCCGTGACGCCCCGGAGGGCCGCGACGGTGATGCTGCTCCGTGACGCGGGCGGACAGGGCGAGGCGCGTGGCCCTGTCGTGCACATGCTTCGCCGCCGCACCTCGATGGCTTTCGCCGGCGGCGCGTACGCCTATCCGGGTGGCGGAGTCGATCCGCGCGACGACGACCGGCTGATCGGGTGGGCCGGGCCCCCGTTGGAGTACTGGGCCGACCGGCTCGGCGTGGCGACGGTCACCGAGGCGCAGGCCGTCGTCTGCGCGGCGGTGCGCGAGACGTTCGAGGAGGCGGGCGTCCTGCTCGCCGGGGAGACCGCCACGACGGTGGTCGGCGACACGACCGGGGAGGACTGGGAGGCCGACCGGGAGGCGCTGGTCGCCCGGGACCTGTCCTTCGCGGAGTTCCTGGACCGGCGCGGCCTGGTGCTGCGCTCGGACCTGCTGGGCGCCTGGGCGCGCTGGATCACCCCGGAGTTCGAACCGCGCCGCTACGACACCTGGTTCTTCGTCGCCGCGCTCCCCGAGGGGCAGCGCACCCGGGACGTCTCCACCGAGGCCGACCGCACGGTGTGGATCGCCCCGGTGGAGGCCGCCCGCCGCTACGACGCGGGCGAGCTGCTGATGATGCCGCCCACCGTGACCACGCTGCGGGCCCTCACGGCGTACAGGACGGCCGCCGAGGCGCTGGAGGCAGCTGACGTGCAGGACCTGACCCCGGTCCTCGCGCAGGCCCGTCTGGAGGGCGACGAACTGGTGCTGAGCTGGCCGGGACACGACGAGTTCACCAAGCACGTGCCCACGGCGAACCCCGGGGGCGCCGCGTGAGCGACGCAGCCGCCCTGCCCGGACAGCCGCGCGGAACCGTGGTCTCCGGACCCGCGACCGCCCGTGCGGTCAACGTCCTCGCGCCCAACCCGTCCGCGATGACGCTCGACGGGACGAACACCTGGATCGTGGCCGAGCCCGACTCCGGTCTCGCGGTCGTCATCGATCCCGGGCCGCTCGACGACGTACACCTGCGGGCCGTGATCGACGCGGTGGAGCGGTCCGGACGGCGCGTGGGCCTCACGCTGCTCACTCATGGGCACCCCGACCACGCGGAGGGCGCGGGCCGGTTCGCGGAGCTGACGGGAACGAAGGTACGGGCCCTGGACGCGGCGTTGCGGCTGGGCGACGAGGGCCTGGGGGCGGGCGACGTGATCACCACCGGCGGCCTGGAACTGCGCGTGGTGCCGACGCCGGGGCACACCGCGGACTCGCTCTCGTTCCATCTGCCCGCCGACCGGGCGGTGCTGACGGGCGACACGATCCTCGGCCGCGGTACGACGATGGTCGCGCACCCGGACGGGCGGCTCGGCGAGTACCTGGACTCGCTGCGGCGGCTGCGGTCGCTGACGGTCGACGACGGCGTCCACACGGTGCTGCCGGGCCACGGTCCGGTGCTGGAGGACGCGCAGGGGGCGGTGGAGTTCTACCTGGCCCACCGGGCGCACCGGCTCGCCCAGGTGGAGACGGCGGTGGAGGCCGGGCACCGTACGCCGTCGGAGGTGGTGGCGACGGTGTACGCCGACGTGGACCGCTCCCTGTGGCCGGCCGCCGAGCTGTCGGTACGGGCGCAGTTGGAGTACCTGACCGAGCACGGGCTGATCCAGAGCTGATGCGACCGGACGCCGAAGAGCCCAGCCGACGCACGAACGCAGGTCGGCGGGGCTCTTCGTGTCAGGTCACATCACGACCTCGGTCACCGGTGACCGAGTCGCTCGGTCGTGTACGGGGCGGGTCAGCGTGAACGCTTCGCCAGCCGCTCCACGTCCAGGAGGATGACCGCGCGGGCCTCCAGGCGCAGCCAGCCGCGGCCCGCGAAGTCCGCGAGCGCCTTGTTGACCGTCTCGCGGGAGGCTCCGACCAGCTGGGCCAGCTCCTCCTGGGTGAGGTCGTGCACGACGTGGATGCCTTCCTCGGACTGCACGCCGAAGCGGCGCGACAGGTCCAGGAGGGCGCGGGCGACACGGCCCGGCACATCGGAGAAGACCAGGTCGGACATCTGGTCGTTGGTCTTGCGCAGGCGCCGAGCGACCGCGCGCAGCAGCGCGGTGGCCACCTCGGGCCGGGCGTTCAGCCAGGGCTGCAGGTCGCCGTGGCCGAGACCGAGAAGCTTGACCTCGGTCAGCGCGGAGGCGGTCGCCGTACGCGGGCCCGGGTCGAAGAGCGACAGCTCCCCGATGAGCTCGCCGGGGCCGAGCACGGCCAGCATGTTCTCGCGCCCGTCGGGCGAGGTGCGGTGGAGCTTCACCTTGCCCTCGGTGACCACGTACAGGCGGTCACCCTGGTCGCCCTCGTGGAACAGCGCGTCTCCGCGCGCGAGGGTCACCTCACTCATCGAGGCGCGGAGCTCCGCGGCCTGCTCGTCATCGAGCGCCGCGAAAAGCGGGGCGCGCCGCAGAACGTCGTCCACGAGTTCTCTCCTTGTCGGCCTGTCCAGGGAACCGTGGTCCCCATCATGCCGGACGGTAAAACAGTGCGATCAATCACAAACCAGTTTGACGCACGGGCGTGCCGGACCCTACGGCAGGGGGCCGATCGGGGGCGGATACGCCGTCACAGGGGTGGTTGTCGGTGCCTGGCTCTAGGCTGGCCGGGTGTCCGGAACGCCGGGGAGAGCGCAGGCCAACGGGGCTGACGGGGCGCTGGAGGGCGCCGATTCCGCTGTGGGCGAACAGCCCCGGCCGCGCCCGAAGATTGCCGCGAATGGCTCCCTCGGGGACGCGCACGGTTCCCCCGGGGAGTCGGGGAAGCCGCTCGGGAAGTCGGCCAGGAGGTCAAGCAGTGTCATCGTCAACGCCCGGCAAAACCGGCAAATCTGGTAAATCCGGAGAGTCCGGGGAGTCCGGCAAAACCGCCAAGGCGGCCAAGGCAGCCCCGGCGCGCACGCCGGCGGCGACCAAGGCCGCGGCCAAGGCGGCGCCCAAGGGGCCGGCCACGGCAGCCAAGGCGCCCAAGGCCGAGTCCCATCTCGCCATGGTCCGCCGGGCGCGCCGGATCAACCGCGAGCTCGCCGAGGTCTATCCGTACGCCCACCCCGAGCTGGACTTCCGTAACCCCTTCGAGCTCCTCGTGGCCACGGTCCTCTCCGCGCAGACCACCGACCTGAGGGTCAACCAGACCACTCCCGCGCTCTTCGCCGCCTACCCCACTCCCGAGGACATGGCGGCGGCCGTGCCGGAGGAGATGGAGGAGATCATCCGGCCGACCGGGTTCTTCCGGGCCAAGACCAAGTCGCTGCTCGGCCTCTCGGCCGCCCTCCGGGACGAGTTCGGCGGCGAGGTCCCGGGGCGTCTGGAGGACCTCGTGAAGCTGCCCGGCGTCGGTCGCAAGACCGCCAACGTGGTCCTGGGCAACGCCTTCGGCGTCCCCGGTATCACCGTCGACACGCACTTCGGGCGGCTGGTGCGGCGCTGGAAGTGGACGGACGAGGAGGACCCGGTGAAGGTCGAGGCGGTCGTCGCCGGGATCTTCCCGAAGAGCGAGTGGACGATGCTCTCGCACCGCGTCGTGTTCCACGGCCGCCGGATCTGCCACGCCCGCAAGCCCGCCTGCGGGGCCTGCCCCATCGCGCCGCTCTGCCCGTCGTACGGGGAGGGCGAGACCGACCCGGAGAAGGCCAGGAAGCTCCTGAAGTACGAGATGGGCGGCTACCCGGGCCAGCGGCTCAGCCCGCCCGCCGACTACCCGGGCAAGCCCGCGCCCGAGCTGGGGGCCGGGTGAGGGCCCGGACGCACGCCCCGGACCGGATTGACCCCTCGGAGCGGACTGACCCCTCGGAGCGGATTCACCCCTCAGGACGGAACGGCTCGGAACGAAATGGCCGACGACAGGCGTTGTGAATCGACGGGGGTGCCTATGACGAACACGCACACACACAGCACGACGCAGGCCAGGACCGGCCCCGCCGCCGAGCCGGGTCACGGCCCCGGCTTCGTCAGCCGTGTTCCCGACACGGCCGTCGCCGTCACCACCGACGGCCTGCCCGCGTGGCTCGATCCCGTCGCCCGCGCCGCCCGCAGCGTCCGGCCGCAGCAGCTCAGCCGCTTCCTGCCGCCCGAGAGCGGGGCGGGCCGGCAGTCCGCCGTCCTGGTCCTGTTCGGCGAGGGGGAGCGCGGGCCCGAACTGCTCCTCATGGAGCGCGCCGGGACCCTGCGCTCCCATGCCGGTCAGCCGTCCTTCCCCGGCGGCGCGCTGGATCCCGAGGACGGCGACCAGGCCACCACCGGGCCCCTGCGGGCGGCGCTGCGCGAGGCCGAGGAGGAGACCGGGCTCGACCCCCGGGGCGTACAGCTCTTCGGCGTGCTGCCCCGGCTCTACATCCCGGTCAGCAGCTTCGTCGTGACGCCCGTGCTCGGCTGGTGGCGGGCGCCCAGCCCGGTCGGGGTGGTCGATCCGGCCGAGACGGCCCGGGTCTTCACGGTTCCCGTGGCGGATCTCACGGATCCCGCGAACCGGGCCACGGCCGTTCACCCGAGCGGGCACAGCGGCCCGGCATTCCTGGTCGAATCGGCCCTTGTCTGGGGTTTCACGGCCGGAGTGATCGACCGGATTGTGCACTACGCGGGATGGGAACGCCCCTGGGACAGGACCAGACAGGTGCCGCTCGACTGGCGCGCATGACACGCTGGCTGTCCTGCTGCGCTGTTCCGGGCCCGGCCCGGACCCCGTCACCACCGACGGGCCAGGTGACGAAACTGCGAGGCTACAGACGGTGAACGTGCTGGACATCCTGCTGCTGCTGGCTGCCGTGTGGTTCGCGGTCATCGGCTATCGCCAGGGTTTCGTCGTCGGCATCCTGTCGGTGATCGGCTTTCTCGGGGGCGGCCTCGTCGCCGTCTACCTGCTGCCGGTCATCTGGGACCGGGTGACCGAGGACGCCGAGGTCTCCACGGCGGTCGCCATCGGCGCGGTCGTCATCGTCATCGTCTGTGCCTCGATCGGCCAGGCCTTCACCACCCACCTGGGCAACAAACTCCGCCGGTACATCACGTGGTCGCCCGCGCGCGCCCTGGACGCCACCGGCGGCGCCCTGGTCAATGTGGTGGCCATGCTGCTGGTGGCCTGGATGATCGGCCTGCTGCTGGCGGGCACCTCACTGCCGACCCTCGGCAAGGAGGTCCGCAGCTCCTCGGTGCTGCTCGGGGTCGACCGCGTGATGCCGGAGCAGGCGCCCAGCTGGTTCCAGGACTTCTCCTCCGTCCTCGCGCAGAACGGCTTCCCGCAGGTCTTCAGCCCGTTCGCCAACGAGCCGATCACCGAGGTCAAGGCCCCGGACCCGGCCCTGGTGGGCAGCCCGGTCGCCGCCCGCGCCAAGAAGTCGATCGTCAAGGTCGTGGGGACGGCCCCGAGCTGCGGCAAGGTTCTCGAAGGGACCGGCTTCGTCTTCTCCGAGCGCCGGGTGATGACCAACGCCCACGTGGTCGGCGGCGTGGACGAGCCCACCGTCCAGATCGGCGGCGAGGGCCGGCTGTACGACGCGAAGGTCGTCCTCTACGACTGGCAGCGCGACATCGCGGTCCTGGACGTCCCCGACCTCCGGGCCAGGCCGCTGCAGTTCACCGGCCCGGACGACGACGCGGAGACCGGCGACAGCGCGATCGTCGCGGGCTTCCCCGAGAACGGCGCGTACGACGTGCGCTCGGCCCGCGTCCGCGCCCGCATCGACGCCGACGGCCCGGACATCTACCACCGGGGCACGGTGCGCCGCGATGTGTACTCGCTCTTCGCGACAGTGCGCCAGGGCAACTCGGGCGGCCCGCTGCTCACTCCGGACGGAAAGGTGTACGGAGTGGTGTTCGCCAAGTCGCTCGACGACCCGGACACCGGGTACGCGCTGACGGCGGACGAGATCCGCGAGGACATCGAGATCGGCCGCACGGCCAACCAACAGGTCGACAGCCAGGGATGCGCCCTCTAGGGCGTGTCCGGCGGATCAGGACCTGGTATCGCGAGCTCCCGCCCCCGTACAGCAGTCCCCGTCCCCGCCCCGTACAGCAGGCCTTGACGAGGGTCGGTTACGGACGAGGGTCAGTTACGGGGATGGCGGAGCCGGGCCGAGACCCAGCGGGCCCGACGGCGGAGGATGCGGGAAATCCCGAGACGGGAACGGTGAAGGTCATGCACTTGGTGCACCCGGCCGCGAGGGCCGCCCCCCTCATGAGTGCTCACACCGGCTGACGCGGTGGAGCGGCGGTTGCGTGCTTCGTCAGTGAAGTCGTGCGTCCAGCCCATACCCCGACGTCTGCCCGTGACCCAAGGTCGGTAATCGTGCGCGAGTCAGCCAATTGGCCTATGCGGCAGGCAATTGGCTGTTCGTCGGACACGTGTTCCTCGGGCGGGTGGGCGGCTATCGGTCCGGCTCGGGGTCCTTGAGCCAGTTGATGAGTTCGGCGGAGAAGCCGATCGGATCCTCCTCGTGCGGGAAGTGTCCGACACCGTCGAAAAGTCGCCACCGGTAGGGCGCCTCGACGTACTGGCCGGACCCGGCCGAACTGCGGGTGCGGACCGCCGGATCGAGCGACCCGTGCAGGTGCAGCGTGGGCACCCGGACCGGACGCTTCATCCGCCGGTTGAACTGGATCCCGTCCGGACGCGCCATCGACCGCACCAGCCAGCGGTACGGCTCGATCGAGCAGTGGGCGGTGGAGGGGATGCTCATGGCCCGCCGGTAGACGTCCAGGGTCTCCTCGTCGGGGAACTCCGGGGTGCGGGGGCCTGCCCAGTCCTGGATGAGGCTCCCCACCAGGGCGGCTTCGCCCGCGAGGAGTTGACGCTCCGGCAGCCACGGGCGCTGGAAGCCCCAGACGTACGAACCGGCCCGCGACTGGGCGAAGTCGGACAGCATCGAGGAGCGCCAGCGGCGCGGGTGCGGCATGGAGGACACGACGAGCCGGCGGACCAGCTTGGGCCGCATCACGGCGGCCGTCCAGGCGAGGTAGCCGCCGAGGTCGTGGCCGACCAGGGCCGCGTCGGGCTCACCGAGGGAGCGGATCACGCCGGTGACGTCGAGGGCCAGGTTGGCGGGGTCGTAACCGCGCGGGGTGCGGTCGCTGCCGCCCACCCCACGCAGGTCCATCGCGACCGCCCGGAAACCGGCGTCGGCGAGCGCGGTCATCTGGTGGCGCCAGGTCCACCAGAACTGCGGGAAGCCGTGCAGCAGGAGCACCAGAGGCCCCTCGCCCAGCTCCGCGATGTGGAAGCGCGCGCCGTTGGCCGCCACGTCGCGGTGGGTCCAGGGGCCGTCGAGACGCACCGGCCCCCCGGCAGGGGCGGTCCGGCCCGCGGGCCTCGTGGCGGCCGGGTCTACCGGGGCGGACGGGGCGGCCGAACCCTCCGGGTCCACCGGACCCGTCGGGCCGAATGCGCTGGAATCGGGAACCGTCATGTGGACGAGCGTGCCACAGCGGCGGCCTCGTCCTTACCCGTGCCGCTCTCGATGCTCTTCTTCGTCAGGCTGCTGCCGGAGCGCTCGATGATCGCCGCGGCCTCGATCGACGGACGCGGGTGAGGCTTGGCGTTCTGCAGGACGGCGGCGGTCTGCTTGGCGGAGGCGATGGACTTCTCCGGCGGCTTGATCTTCTTGAACTTCCGCAGGCCGATGAACGCGATCAGGGCGGCCAGGAGAATGAAGGCGCCCGCCACGATCAGGAAGGACCACGCGAGGCCCAGACCGAGGTTGTGGATCCCGTACGCGGCCGCGAAGCTCAGCATCGGCATCGTGAACAGCAGCAGCACACCCGCGGCGATGAACGCCCCGCTGCCGATCGCCCCGCGCTTGACGTCCTGCCGTACCTCCGCCTTGGCCAGGGCGATCTCGTCGTGCACCAGCGCGGACATCTCGGCCGTCGCCGAGGCGACCAACTGCCCGATGCTGCGGTCCGCGTTGCCCGCGTAGTTGCCGGGGTCGCTCATCCCTGACTCCCTCTCCGTCTTCGACACATCCGATGTCAGATCATGCCGGACTGTTCGGCTTGTTGCGCGCTGCCCCCGCCCGCTCTTCGGCGAGACGGCGGTGTTCGGCCGCCTTGCGCTCGTGGATGGCGGCCATCCGCAGGTGATATTCCGGATCATCCTGCTCGTAGACATCCGGTACCCCGGATTCGTCCTCGTCCCGCTCCTCGGCCTCGTACAGCTCCTTGTACTTGCGTACCCGGAGTTTGAGCAGCACACAGGCGAGAAGGGCCGCGATCAGCGAACCGAGCAGTACTGCGGCCTTGATCTCGTTCACCATCTCCGCGTCGCCTTCGAAGGCGAGCTCGCCGATGAGCAGCGAGACGGTGAAGCCGATGCCGGCGAGTGAGGCGAGTGCCAGGACATCGGCCCAGGCCAGGTCCTTGTTCAGCTCCGCCTTGGTGAAGCGGGCGGCCAGATAGGTGCCACCGAAGATGCCGACGGTCTTGCCGACGACGAGACCGAGGACGACGCCGAGCGTTTCGGGCCGGGTGAAGACGCCGGCCAGTGCCTCGCCGTTCAGCGCGACCCCGGCCGAGAACAGGGCGAACAGCGGAACGGCGACCCCGGCCGACAGCGGGCGGACCAGGTGCTCGATGTGCTCGCCCGGCGAGTGCTTCTCGCCCTCGCGCCGACTGCAGCGCAGCATCAGGCCCATCGCGACCCCGGCGATGGTGGCGTGGATGCCGCTGTTGTACATCAGGCCCCAGATGACCAGGGCGAGCGGAACGTAGACGTACCAGCCCCGGACGTCGAGGCGGAGGAGGAGGTAGAAGACGGCCAGGCCGAGGACGGCCCCGCCGAGCGCCAGGAAGTTCAGGTCCGCGGTGAAGAACACCGCGATGATCAGGATCGCGAAGAGGTCGTCGACGACGGCCAGGGTGAGCAGGAAGGCGCGCAGCGCGGACGGCAGGGAGGTGCCGATCACCGCGAGGACCGCGAGCGCGAAGGCGATGTCGGTGGCTGTCGGGACCGCCCAGCCGTTCGTCGACCCGCCGCCGACGACCACGGTGAGGAAGTAGACGAGAGCGGGCACGGCCATCCCGCACAGGGCCGCCACCACCGGGAGGGCCGCGGCCTTCGGGTCACGGAGTTCACCCGCGACAAGTTCGCGCTTCAGCTCGACACCGGCGACGAAGAAGAAGACGGCGAGCAGTCCGTCCGCTGCCCAGTGCGCCACGGAGAGGTCCAGGCCAAGTGCGCCGGGGCCGAAGTGGAAGTCGCTCACCGCTTCGTACGAGCCGCCGAAGGCGTTGGCCCAGACGAGTGCGGCGACCGCCGCCACCAGCAGCAGCACACCGCCGACCGTCTCGGTGCGCAGGGCCTCCGCCACGTAGTTCCGCTCGGGGAGCGAGAGCCTGCCGAGCAGCGGGCGCTGGGGCGGTGCGGGGTCGGGCGATGCCACGAGAGAGACCTCCAGGTCGGGATGGCGTATGGGCATGACTGGTCATGTGCCGACCAGACTTCCCGGCGCCCCTGTGGAGATGTTCTCTGAAGTTGTCCGACGTTGTCGGTGAAGCGCCCACCCTACCGGGGGCGTGCGGAGCGGAACCGTACGAGGTGGTTCGAGGTGGTCCGAGCGGGTCCTCGGGCTGAATGCCCGATGGGCACCCGGCGCGTCGCCGGATGCCCATCGGAGCCGCACTCGTGCGGTGGGTGGTTCCGCGCTGTCAGTCCTCGTCGGACGAGGAGGACGGCAGCTGGGTGGTGATCAGGTCCATCACCGAGGAGTCGGTCAGCGTCGTGACGTCGCCCAGCTCGCGGTTCTCGGCGACATCGCGCAGCAGCCGGCGCATGATCTTGCCGGAACGGGTCTTCGGCAGCTCGGCGACCGGCAGGACCCGCTTGGGCTTGGCGATCGGGCCGAGCGTCGCTCCGACGTGGTTGCGCAGCCCCGCGACCAGCTCGTCGGACGCGGTCGCCGTGGAGCGCAGGATCACGAACGCCACGATGGCCTGGCCGGTCGTCTCGTCCGCAGCGCCGACCACGGCGGCCTCGGCGACCGACGGGTGGGAGACGAGGGCGGACTCGACCTCGGTGGTCGAGATGTTGTGCCCGGAGACGAGCATGACGTCGTCGACCCGGCCGAGCAGCCAGACGTCGCCGTCCTCGTCCTTCTTGGCGCCGTCGCCCGCGAAGTACCTGCCCTCGAAGCGCGACCAGTAGGTGTCGATGAACCGCTGGTCGTCGCCCCAGATGGTGCGGAGCATGGAGGGCCACGGCTCGGTGAGGACGAGGTAGCCGCCCCCGCCGTTCGGCACCTCGTTGGCGTCGTCGTCGACCACGGTGGCGGAGATGCCCGGCAGTGCGCGCTGCGCGCTTCCCGGCTTCGTCTCCGTCACACCGGGCAGCGGCGAGATCATCATCGCGCCGGTCTCGGTCTGCCACCAGGTGTCCACGATGGGGCACTTGTCCGCGCCGATGTTCTTCCGGTACCACATCCACGCCTCGGGGTTGATCGGCTCACCGACCGAACCGAGGACACGGAGGCTGCTCAGGTCGAACTTCGCGGGGATGTCGTCCCCCCACTTCATGAACGTACGGATCGCGGTGGGCGCCGTGTAGAGGATCGTGACGCCGTACTTCTGCACGATCTCCCAGAACCGGCCCTGGTGCGGGGTGTCGGGCGTGCCCTCGTACATGACCTGCGTCGCACCGTTGGCCAGCGGCCCGTACACGATGTACGAGTGCCCGGTCACCCAGCCGATGTCGGCGGTGCACCAGTAGACGTCGGTCTCGGGCTTGAGGTCGAAGACCGCGCTGTGCGTGTACGAGGCCTGCGTGAGGTAGCCGCCGGAGGTGTGCAGGATGCCCTTCGGCTTACCCGTGGTGCCCGAGGTGTAGAGGATGAAGAGCGGCTGCTCCGCCTCGAAGGCCTCCGGGGTGTGCTCGGCGGACTGCCGGGCGGTGATCTCGTGCCACCAGACGTCGCGGCCCTCGGTCCAGGCGGTGTCCTGACCGGTGCGACGGACGACGAGGACGTGTTCGACGGTCTCGAAGCGTGAGACGGCGTCGTCGACGGCGGGCTTGAGCGCGGAGGGCTTGCCGCGGCGGTAGCCGCCGTCGGCCGTGATGACGACCTTGGCGTCCGCGTCCTTGATACGGGCGGCGATGGCGTCGGCCGAGAAGCCGCCGAAGACCACGGAGTGCGCGGCGCCGATACGGGCACAGGCCAGCATCGCGACGGCGGCCTCGGGGATCATCGGCAGGTAGACGGCGACCCGGTCGCCCTTGCCGACGCCCAGCTCGGTGAGCGCGTTGGCGGCCCGGGAGACCTCGTCCTTCAGCTCCGCGTAGGTGATGGCCCGGCTGTCGCCCGGCTCGCCCTCGAAGTGGATGGCGACCCGTTCGCCGTTGCCCGCCTCGACGTGGCGGTCCACGCAGTTGTACGCGACGTTCAGCTTGCCGTCCGCGAACCACTTCGCGAAGGGCGGGTTGCTCCAGTCGAGGGTCTCGGTCGGCTCGGTGGCCCACGTCAGGCGGCGGGCCTGCTCGGCCCAGAAGCCCAGCCGGTCCGCCTCGGCCTGCTCGTACGCCTCTGCGGTGACGTTGGCGTTGGCGGCCAGCTCGGCAGGCGGAGCGAACTTCCGCTCTTCCCGAAGCAGGTTGGCCAGGCTCTCGTTGCTCACGACTTCTCCCAGTCCCAGGGTGTCCGTTGTGTCCCGGGGCATAGCTCATCAGGCGCGAGGCCGGGTGACAAGTGTCTGCCGGGAATTGGTTTAGACCTGTGTCTTCGTGTATGGGGCCATGATCCCGCTCCGCGGTCGAGGGCCGCCTTGCGGCGAGTGGCGCGCGGCGTTTCCGGCCCGTGCGAGGTGCGCCGGGGTGCGATGGGGAACGGGGTCATCTGGTTGCACGGGCCCGGGGCTTGTGCGGTTCAGGGCGGAGGCGTTCGGGCCGGCCGAAGGCGTTCGGGCTGAGTGGAGGCGTTCGGGCTAGTTGATAACTCATATCGGTTAATAAACAGCTTTTCATTCGGTATGTCGCCCTTTCTGTGCGGGATCGCGTGCGAATTTGGCCGCGCCGTGTCGGCACTTCGACGCAAATAACCTGCAAGGAAGAGGGTGGGCGGATGATGGCCGCCACGAAGAGGATCGCCATGGGCATCATGTCCACGGCCCTGGTCGCCGTTCTCGCGGGCTGCTCCGGATCCGGAGGGACGGCCTCCGGGGGTGCGGAGACCGACGCGGAGAAGGGCGCCCACGGCGCCAAGGAGAACCCCCCGGCCGCCGCCCCCAAGAACGCGGTCAAGCTCATCGGGGACGGGTCCACCGCCTTCACCGGCGTCCAGCCGAACATGCCGGCCGTCGAACGCCTGGCGCCCGGCGAGAAGCCGCCCCAGTTCGTGGTGTTCTCCTGGGACGGCGCCGGCGAGGACAGTCAGAAGCTCTTCTCGCACTTCCGCGGCGTGGCCAAGAAGTACAACGCCAAGATGACGTACTTCCTGAGCGGTGTGTACCTGCTGCCGGAGGAGAAGAAAGACCTCTACAGCCCGCCCCAGCACGCTCCGGGCCGTTCCGACATCGGCTTCAACGACACGGAGGGCATCCGCAACACCCTCGCCGAGGTTCGTGCCGCCTGGAAGGACGGCAACGAGATCGGCACCCACTTCAACGGCCACTTCTGCGGCAAGGACGGTGGCGTCGGGACTTGGTCCGTCGATGAGTGGAAGAGCGAGATCAGCCAGGCGAAGGCTTTCGTCAAGGGCTGGAAGACCAACACGCCGGAGCTGAAGGGCGAGGCCCCGCTCCCCTTCGACTACGACAAGGAACTGATCGGCGCCCGCACCCCCTGCCTCGAAGGCCAGAAGAACATGGTCGCCGCCTCCCGGACCATGGGCTTCCGCTACGACTCCAGCGGCGTCGGCAACCAGGTCTGGCCCCAGAGAAAGGGCGGGGTCTGGGACATCCCGCTCCAGCTCGTTCCGATGCCGGGCCGCGCCTTCGAGACCCTGTCGATGGACTACAACTTCATGGTCAACCAGTCCGGTACGGCCACCCAGGGAGACCCCTCCCAGCACGAGTACTGGGGGAACCAGATGCGGGACGGGCTGCTGCAGGCCTTCGACCGCTCGTACAGCGGCAACCGGGCGCCCCTGATCATCGGCAACCACTTCGAGTCCTGGAACGGTGGCACCTACATGCGCGCCATCGAGGAGACCATCGCGAAGGTGTGCACCAAGGAAGGCGTGCGTTGCGTGTCCTTCCGTCAGCTCGTCGACTGGCTGGACGCGCAGGACCCGCAGACGCTGGCCAAGCTCACCACGCTCGGCGTCGGCGAGGCGCCCAAGACGGGCTGGTCCGCCTACCTCGGCAACCAGCCGGATGCCGCCCAGCCCGCCGACAAGCCTGCCGACGAAGGCGCGGACAAGCCCGCTGCGAAGCGTGCCGACGAGGGTACGGGCAAGGGTGAAGCCGGCTCGGTTCCGGCCGGAGTGACCGGCTGAACCCCGACGAGGCGACCGACCGATACGCAGACTGACCGCTCTGCATCCCAACGCGCTGCATTGCAACGCACTGCACCGCATCGCACCGCACCGCATCGTCCGCCGGCCACCGGATGGGTGGCCGGCGAACGGCGGTTGGCGAAGGCGGCCGGAGAGCGGCTGCTCGGGTGATGGCGTCAGGCGGGTGCTGCGACGCCCGCTCCGGCGTGTCGTTCGTCGAGCACGAAGGCCGGGTCGACCTGGGCGGCCAGGTCGGCGCCGGTCTTCTCGTTGCCCCAGCTCTCGGCGTTCTTCAAGTGGAAGTGCACCATCTGGCGTGTGTAGCGCTCCCAGTCGCGCTGCCCGTACGAGTCCTCGGCGGTGTCCTGCAGCGTCTGCAGGGCCATCCGGTTGTCGGCCTCCAGCAGTTCGAACCTGGACGGCCGACCCTTCTCCATCGACCGTACCCAGTCGGAGTGGCCAACCCCGATCAGCAGGTCGTCGCCGACCTCCGAGCGCAGGAACTCCAGGTCGTCCGGACCCTGCACCTTGTTCCCGACGACCTTCAGTGCGACGCCGAAGTCGCGTGCGTACTCCTTGTACTGGCGGTAGACCGACACCCCCTTGCGGGTCGGCTCCGCGACGAGGAACGTCATGTCGAAGCGTGTGAACAGCCCCGAGGCGAACGAGTCCGAGCCCGCCGTCATGTCGACCACGACGTACTCGTCGGGGCCGTCGACCAGGTGGTTGAGGCAGAGCTCCACGGCACCGACCTTGGAGTGGTAGCAGGCGACCCCGAGATCGGACTCCGTGAAGGGGCCCGTCGCCATCAGCCGGATGTCCCCGTCGTCGAGCCGAACCGTACGCGCGCAGGCATCGAAGATCGGGTTGTCCTCGTGGACCCGCAGCAGCCGGGAGCCCTCGCCGGGCGGAGTCGTCTTGATCATCGTCTCCGCGGAGGCGATGCGGGGGTTGGCGCCCCGCAGATAGTCCTTGATGAGGGGGAGGTGAGCGCCCATGGCGGGCAGCGCGGAGGCCTCCGCGTCGTCCAGCCCCAGGGCGGCCCCCAGGTGCTGGTTGATATCGGCGTCCACGGCGATGACGTGGGCTTCGTTGGCGGCGAGGTGGCGGATGAAGAGCGAGGACAGCGTGGTCTTACCGCTGCCGCCCTTCCCGACGAAAGCGATCTTCATGTTCACCTAGGGTAGTGCTTTACTTGCTCAGCGTTGTCATCGTTCGTGAAGAAGGCCACTTGAGGGTGGCTCGGGTGTGGTGGGCGCGTAGCCTCGCTACTTATGAGTACGACTGCCTCAGACCCGCTCGCCGCGCTCGGTTCCCTGCCCGGTGTGCCCGATGCCGTGGACTCCGTGCGCAAGGCCGTCGACCGGGTCTACGGCCATCGCGTCATGCGACGCCGCAGCAACGAGGTCACGGCCGAAGCGGCACTGCGGGGTTCTCGTGGCTCGGCCGCGCTGGCCGGTGCCGACTGGAACCTCGAAGAGGTCCGTCGGCGTACCGACTTCAGCGGTGAGGACGAGGCGCGCGTGGTCGGTGCGGCGCTGCGACTCACGGCGGAAGCGGGGCAACTCCTTTCCATCTGGCGGCAGTCGCCGCTGCGGGTGCTGGCTCGGTTGCATCTGGTGGCGGCCGGCGGGGCGACTCCCGACGACGCGGTGGGGCGTCCTCGGCTGGCGGGTGAACCCGTCGACGAGCCGCTGATCGAGGCACCGCTTCCCGGGGCCGAGGAGGTTGCCGGGCGACTCGAAGGACTCTCGCGGCTGATCATCGCGGGCGGCAGTGCCCCCGCCCTGGTCACGGCTGCCGTGGTGCACGGCGAGCTGCTGGCGCTGCGCCCGTTCGGCTCGCACAACGGCCTGGTGGCCCGGACGGCCGAGCGCATCGTGCTGATCGGCAGTGGGCTGGACCCGAAGTCGATCTGCCCGGCCGAGGTGGGGCACGCGGAACAGGGCCGGGCGGCCTATGTCGCGGCGTTCGAGGGCTACACGGCCGGAACCCCGGAGGGCATGGCCGCCTGGATCACCCACTGCGGGCGCTCGATCGAGCTGGGTGTGCGCGAGTCGACCGCGGTGTGCGAGGCGCTTCAGCGCGGCGCGGCCTGAGGGCCCGAAGCGCGAGGCGTCGGAGAGGGTCGGCCGGGGCCGGCGCCGGGCGGCCTGAGGCGATGGCCCGGTGCAAGGGTTGCGGCGGTACCGATGTGCGGTACCGCCGCTGGCACGTCCGCCCAGTTACCAAGCGTCCTCGTGAATTGCCCATCAGGTCGGGTACTTTGCCCGTCACCTGGTGCGGCTGGCCCGTATTCGACGGGTCGACGTCGCGTGGGTGCTCGACTTTCGTGCGCGGTCCGTGGGGCCGTCCTGCGTAACAGGTCATCCTCGCGGATGTCCTTGGTCTCGCGGGCCGTTATGTCCTTTGTACTCCAGGACCAGGAGAACGGAAACCCCTGGCCCCCGCTTCTTTACTTTTAGGTTCAATCAAGGGCGAATCGGGCGATGGTCGCCCTGGCGAAGCGCTTCACGCTGTCCCGCTCCGCGCGGTCCCGCCCAAAGCCGCCCCGCTCCGCCTCACCCGGGCAGGGCGGCGCCGGCGGTACGTCGACGACTGGCGTACCAGACCAGCCCCGCGGTGACGGCTGCCGCGCCGACCGCGGCGGCCGCCACGAGGGCGGGGCGTGGCGGCATCGAGAAGGCGGGCAGTCGCTGCTTGAGTCGGACCGGGCGGTTGAAGACGAGAATCGGCCACTCGCGAAGGGTCGCTTCGCGACGCAGCGCGCGGTCGGGGTTGACCGCGTGCGGGTGGCCGACCGACTCCAGCATCGGGACGTCGGTCGCCGAGTCGCTGTAGGCGTAGCAGCGCGAGAGGTCGTACCCCTCCGAGTCCGCGAGCGCCTTCACGGCCTCGGCCTTGGTCGGTCCGTAGGCGTAGTACTCGATCTCGCCCGTGAAGCAGCCGTCGTCGCCGACGACCATGCGCGTGGCGACGACACGGTCGGCGCCGAGCAGTTCGCCGATGGGTTCGACGACTTCGGCGCCCGAGGTCGAGACGATGACCACATCGCGTCCGGCTGTGTGGTGTTCCTCGATGAGGGTGGCGGCCTCGTCGTAGATGATCGGGTCGATCAGGTCGTGCAGGGTCTCGGCGACGATCTCCTTGACCTGCTGGACGTTCCAGCCTTTGCAGAGGGCGGAGAGGTAGGCACGCATCTTCTCCATCTGCTCGTGATCGGCGCCCCCTGCCATGAACACGAACTGGGTGTACGCGGTGCGCAGTACGGCGCGGCGGTTGATCAGCCCGCCCTGGTAGAAGGACTTGCTGAAGGTCAGCGTCGAAGACTTCGCAATGACCGTCTTGTCCAGGTCAAAGAAGGCTGCTGTGCGCGGCGAGAAGCAGTTTTCCACAACGCTGAGCATAGGGGCCCACCATTCGGCGTAAACTCCGGCGCGTGGGTTTGCCTGAGAAGGCCCTCGGGTACACCATGGAAGTCACGGATCGTTCGCGACCGTGCTAACCCGGTCCGACTCCTCCCCCCCCGAGTCGGCCGTGGGGACGACCCCCGCTCTCCCCCCCGGCGGGGGTCGTCGCATGTCCGGACGCGTTTTAGGGGCGGAAACCACCTGAGCCTCCCATCCGGCCGTCATCGGCCTGATCGTGCGAGCCGGGCGTTGCGCGACTCGTCTCGTCACAGTGTGTAGCCAAAGGGCTGCACTCCGGAAGTCGCTGGTATGGGTGACGAAGTTATTCACAACCCCGGGGTTGTCCACAGTTCTCCGTCAAGATCCACATGTTTTTCCGCGGTGCTGCACGTTGATTCCACCGCGAAGTCCGCGGGTGCCGGAATCGCGCATCTCGGAAACGCTCCGAGAACACCGCGAACCGCACTGAAGGGGCAGTGAGAAGGGGGCGGAGATCGTGGCTGGATCCCTCACAGGAGAAGAGGCGGCAGTTGCCGACGGGCGGCGCGGAGGCCCGCTGATCGTGACGGAGGACGCGGAGCTGCTCGACGACCTGCTGCGGCTGTGCGCGGCGGCCGGGGCCGAGCCGGAAGTTCATCACGGGCCGCCCGGACGCCGTGGCGGCTGGGAGCGGGCTCCGATGGTGCTGGTGGGCGATGACGCCGCCGCGCGATGCAGGGGCGCTGTCCGCAGGAAGGGGGTGATGCTGGTCGGCCGGGACCAGGACGATCCGGACGTGTGGCGGCGGGCGGTGGAGATCGGGGCCGAATATGTGCTGCGGCTGCCCGATTCCGAGGGCTGGCTCGTCGATCAGATCGCCAACGCAGCCGAAGGCGTGGGACGGCCCGCGCTCACCGTCGGCGTGATCGGCGGCCGGGGCGGCTCCGGCGCATCGACGCTGGCCTGCGCCCTTGCCGTGAGTGCGGCGAAGTCCGGTCGGCGGACGATGCTGATCGACGCCGATCCGCTGGGAGGCGGCATCGACGTCCTGCTCGGCGGCGAACGCGCCGAAGGCATGCGGTGGCCGGATTTCGCGCAGTCGAAGGGCCGTCTCGGCGGCGGAGCCCTTGAGGACTCGCTGCCCGCGCTCCACGGGCTGCGGGTACTGAGCTGGGGGCGCGACGACGAGGTGGTGATCCCGCCGCAGGCGATGCGCGCGGTGCTCGCCGCCGCGCGCCGGCTCGGTGGAGTGGTGGTCGTGGACCTTCCGCGCCGGGTCGACGAGGGAGTCGCCGAAGCCCTGGCCCAACTCGATCTCGGCCTGCTCGTGGTGCCGGGCGAACTGCGCGCGGTGGCAGCGGCCAAGCGCGTCGCGTCCACGGCCGCAATGGTGCTGGACGACCTGCGGGTGGTGCCCCGGGGCCCGTATGCGTCAGGCCTGGACGGGCGGTGGGTCGCCCGGGCCATCGGTCTTCCGCTCGTCGGCGAACTCCCTCTGGAGTCAGGCCTTCTGGACTCCCAGGACGATGGCACCCCGCCCGGCGGCAGTGCCCGGAGCCCGCTGGCCCGGTTCTGTTCGGCCTTCTGGGAGCAGGTGGCGGCGGCCGGCGACACGAGCCCCGTGACCGGCCCGCCCGGGGGAGGGACGGCATGACGGACGAACTGCTCGACGCCGTACGCCAGCGGCTGGCGCGCAGCGGCGCGGCTCCCACCCCTGCGGGAGTGGCTGCCGCTCTACGGGCCCAGGGGCGGCTGTTGGGAGACGCCGAGGTTCTCGGAGCAGCGGCGGAGCTGCGTGGCGAGCTCGTCGGCACGGGAGTGCTGGAGCCGTTGCTCGCGGATCCGGAGGTGACCGATGTCCTGGTTTCCGCACCGGACCGGGTGTGGGTGGACCGGGGCGGCGGGCTCCAACTGACGGGTGTCACCTTTCCGGACGCGGCGGCGGTCCGGAGGCTGGCCCAGCGTCTCGCCGCGGTGGCCGGCAGGAGGCTGGACGACGCACGTCCCTGGGTGGACGCACGACTGCCCGACGGCACACGGATGCACGCCGTGCTGCCCCCGGTGGCCGTCGGCTCGACCTGCCTATCCCTGCGCGTCGTGCGGCCGCGGGCCTTCTCGCTCGCGGAGTTGGTGGACGCGGGTACGGTGCCGCCAGGTGGTGACCGGATCCTGCGGGCCCTCGTGGAAGCGCGGGTCTCCTACGTGATCAGCGGCGGTACCGGGGCCGGCAAGACGACGCTCCTCGCCAGTCTGCTGGGCGCGGTCGGCGTGAACGAGCGGATCGTGCTCGCCGAGGACTCCGCCGAACTGCGGCCGGACCACCCGCATGTGGTCCGCCTGGAGTCCCGTCCGGCCAATCAGGAGGGCGCGGGCCGGGTGACGTTGCGCGATCTGGTGCGGCAGGCGCTGCGCATGCGGCCCGACCGGCTGGTGGTCGGCGAGGTACGGGGCGCCGAAGTCACCCAGTTGCTGGCCGCCTTGAACACGGGACACGAAGGAGGGTGCGGCACCGTCCACGCAAATGCCGCCGAGCATGTCCCCGCCCGGCTGGAGGCGCTGGGCACCGCGGCGGGTCTCGACCGGGTGGCGCTGCACAGCCAGTTGGCGGCCGCGCTCTCGGTGGTCGTGCATCTCGTACGGGACCGCGCGGGGCAACGGCGGGTCGCCGAGGTGCACGTCCTGGAGCGGGACGCGGCGGGCCTCGTCATCACGGTTCCGGCCCTGAGCTGGGGCATCGGCGGCTTTGTTCCGGAGCGGGGATGGGAGCGGCTGCGGTCGCTGATCGGCGGTGCGCTGTGACGGGTACGGCATCGGCGTACGCGGCCCACGCGGTGGCTCTCTGCGCGGGCTCGGCGGTGTGGCTCGCGATGGTCCGGGATCCGGGCGTGCGGAGGGCGCGGGTGCTGTTCGTGGACGCCCCGCCCGAACCGCGTCGGTCGTGGGGCCGGTGGCCACATCTGCGTAAGGCCCGCGGGTACGTGACGGAGGCGGCCCGGAGACGTCGGGAGTGGTGGTGCGTTCCGGTCGCGGTGCTGCTTGCGGTGCTGGGGGGTTCGGTGCTGCCGCTGGTCGTGGGAGCCGTCGCGGTCCCGTCGGTACGCCGGTTGCTGCGGAGGCGGGCCGGAGCACGGGAGGCGGAGAGAGCCGCGAGTGCCGTGGCGGCGTTGTGCGGAGCCGTGGTCGGGGAGCTGCGGGCCGGCCGCGAGCCGGGACAGGCGCTGCTGGTCGCGCTGCGCGAAGGCCTCGCGGAGGACGGCCCTTCGGCGACGGCCGCTTCCGGCAGCCGGCTGAGGGAGGCGGAGGCCGCGGTGCTGGCGGCGGCGCGCTTCGGCGGCGATGTGCCGATCGCGCTACGCCAGGCGGCGGAGGGCCCGGGGCTGGCCGGCCTGTCAGGGATGGCCGCGTGCTGGCGAGTGGCCGTGGACGGCGGGGCAGGCCTGGCTACCGGGCTGGAGCGCCTGGAGGCCGCGCTGCGGGATGACCGGCGCAGACGGGAGGAGTTGCGTGCCCGGCTGGCGGGTGCGTGGTCGACGGTCGTGGTCCTGGCGCTGCTCCCGGTCGCGGGGCTGGGGCTGGGAGCGGCCCTCGGCGCCGAGCCCTTGCGCGTACTGCTGCACACCCCGGGCGGCCTGGCCTGTCTGACGGTGGGCGCGTTCCTGGAGGCGGCCGGGCTGTACTGGGCCTGCCGGATCGTGCGCGGAGGGGAGGCGGCGTGAACGCGGCGCGCGGAGAAGTTCTCCACAGCCTGGGGATGTCGGCGGCGGTGCTGGGCCTGGTGGTGCAGCTGGCAGCCGGGGCCGTCGACAGATACCGGAAGCGAGCCGTTCGTGGGCGGGGTGCGCTGTTGTCGGGGATGGTCGCGGTTCCCCGGCCCGGCAGGCGGAGCCGGCTGCTCGCACGGTTCCGGTCGTGCGGTGGGTCGAGCCTCGCCGAGGCCTCCCGGCAGTGGGCGGGTCCGGCCGGGGCCTGGCTGACCGGATGGATTCTGGTCGGTGGGGTGACGGGCTGCGTGGTCGGTGCGGCCGCAGCGTACGGGACGTGGCGATGGCAGCGAGCCCGGCCCCGGAGCCGTGCCGGTGGCAGCCATCCGGAGCGAGCCGTGATCGCCGGGCAGCTTCCGCTGGCCGCGGATCTGCTGGCCGCCTGTATCGCGGTGGGGGCCGGCCCCCGGGAGGCAGCGGAGGAGGTGGGCCAGTCGATCGGCGGCCCGGTTGGAGAGCGACTCGCCCGAACCGCGGCCGAGATCCGCCTCGGCGGCGAACCGGCCGAGGCGTGGGGCCGGTTCGGGGAGATACCGGGCGCAGGCCCGCTGGCCCGCTGTCTGCACCGGGCAGGGGCGACGGGGGCCCCGGCGGCAGAGCCGGTTGCCCGGCTGGCCGAGTCGATGCGCGCCGAGCGAGCCGCTGCGGCGGTGGCGCGGGCGCAACGGGCCGGGGTGCTGATCACCGCGCCGGTCGGCCTCTGCTTCCTCCCCGCCTTCCTGGCGGTCGGGGTGGCGCCGGTGATCATCGGCCTGGCCGGCGGCCTGCTCACGACCGGTGGTCCGGGCCGGTGAGGCCGCGCGCGGTTCACGGCCGACGACGACCTTCCGGTCATTCATTTTCGCTGTCACTCACGGGTGTTCCGTTCGGACGCCCGCTCGTCATCGATGCTCATCGGGGGATGGAATGGAAACGAAGTTCTGGGACTGGGCCGTCGACGCTCTGCGTGGGAGCGGGCTGTTCACAGGGGCTCCGGACCGGCCGGCGAAGTGGTCCGCACGATGGGCGGGGCGGCTCGGCCGGTCCGATCGGGGGATGACCACCTCCGAGTACGCGGTGGGAACGATCGCGGCGTGCGCCTTCGCGGCGGTGCTCTACAAGGTGGTGAACAGCGGGCCGGTGCTGTCGGCGCTGCAGTCACTGGTCGAGGACGCGCTCGATGCGAAGTTCTGAGATTCGGTCGGGGCCCTTTCCGGGGCACCGGTTCATGGCATCGTCCCGGTGCCTCTCCCGGTGCCTCTCCCGGTGCCTCTCCCGGTGCCTCTCCGGGGGGCTCCCCCGGGGGCGGCACCGGGGCCGGGTCCCGAGCGGCGCAGGGCGCCGCGACCGGGGCGCGGTGACGGCGGAGGCGGCGGTCGTGATCCCGGTGCTGGTGGCCTTCGCCATGGCGCTGCTCTGGGCGTTGGTGGCCGCCTCGGACCAGATCCGGTGCGTGGACGCGGCGCGGGCGGGGGCCCGGGCCGCGGCTCGTTCGGAACCGGAGACGGCGGTGCTGGACGCCGCGCGTGACGCGGCGCCCCAAGGCGCCCGGGTCGAGTTGGGACGGGCGGGAGACCTGTGGCGCGTCCGGGTGGAGGCGCCGACCCAGGGGCCGGGCGTGCTGGCCCTGACGTTGAGCGCCGAGGCGGCTGCCCTCGCGGAGGACACGGTGGGAGGTGCCGGGCCATGAGGGCCAGGGAACCCGGGGGCCAGGGGCTGGACGGGTGTCGTCGGGACCGCGGTCGTCCGGACGTGTTCCGACTCTGGGGCCGAGGCCGAGGCCGAGGCCTGTGCCGGGGTCGGGGCCGGGGCCGGGGTGCGGGCAAAGGCACGGGTGAAGGCGCGGACGGGAGCGTGGGGCCGCGCATGGGCCGTAGTGCGGGCTGGGATACGGGCCGTGGTGCGGATCGGGGTTTGGCGACGGTGTGGGTGGCTGTCACCGCCGCCGGCCTGTGCGCCGTGTTCGCCGTGGTGCTCGCGCTGGGACAGGCCGTGGCTGCCCGTCACCGGGCGGGCGGGGCCGCGGATCTGGCGGCTCTCGCGGCTGCGGACCGGGCGTTGGAGGGAGCGGTCACCGCGTGTGGGGCGGCCCGGAGAGTAGCCCTGGCACAGGGCGCCGTGGTCGTTCGCTGCGCGGTGCACGGGGAGATCGCCGATGTGACCGCTCGCTCGGGTTTCGGCCCCTACCTACCCACCGTCAGGGCTCGGGCCGGACCGCCGACCGGATCACTCCTCCGGCGTGGTTGATTCGACCGGGTCCTGGGGCGCGGCCTTGAGGAGTTCGGTGAGCAGGCGTACGGCTCCGCGTTTGTGCAGCGGCTCGTTGCCGTTGCCGCACTTGGGGGACTGGATGCAGGAGGGGCAGCCCGCCTCGCACTCGCAGGACGCGATGGCCTCCCTGGTCGCGGTCAGCCAGGCGCGGGCGGTGTGGAAGGCCCGCTCGGCGAATCCGGCGCCGCCCGGGTGGCCGTCGTACACGAAGACCGTCGGCAGGAGGGTGTCCGGGTGCAGCGGTACGGATACGCCGCCGATGTCCCAGCGGTCGCAGGTGGCGAAGAGGGGGAGGAGCCCGATCGAGGCGTGTTCGGCGGCGTGGAGTGCGCCGCCGAGGATCTCCGGATTGATGCGGGCCGCGTCGAGTTGGTCCTCGGTGACCGTCCACCAGACGGCGCGGGTGCGCAGAGTGCGGGGCGGCAGGTCGAGTTTCGTCTCGCCCAGGACTTCCCCGGTGATCAGCTTACGGCGGAGGAAGGAGACGACCTGGTTGGTGACCTCGACGGAGCCGTAGCAGAGCCGCCCCTGACCCCAGGGGACCTCGGTGTCGGTTTCCAGGACGGTGATGGCGGTGGTGTCGCGGGCGACCGTCGAGTACGGCGGTTCGGCCTGCTCGACCAGGGCCACGGAGTCCTCCAGGTCCAGTTTCCGGACCAGGTGGGTGCGGCCCTGGTGGAGATGGACGGCCCCCTCGTGGACGGCCGTGTGGGCGGCGGCCGCGTCGACGGTGCCCAGCAGGCGGCCGGTGCCCTCCTCGACGATCTGGATCGGGCGGCCGCCCCCTCCCCGGATGTCGGCGAGGTCGGCGGCCCGTTCGCGGCGGGTCCAGTGCCAGCCCGACGCCCGTCTGCGCAGCAGTTTCGCCGCCTCCAGTTGCGGCAGCAGCTCGGGCACGGCGGGGCCGAAGAGCGCGAAGTCGGGTTCGGTGAGGGGCAGCTCGGCGGCGGCGGCGCAGAGGTGGGGGGCGAGGACGTAGGGGTTGTCCGGGTCCAGCACCGTCGACTCGACGGGCTGCCGGAACAGCGCCTCCGGGTGGTGCACCAGGTACGTGTCCAGCGGGTCGTCCCGGGCCACGAGGACGGCCAGGGCGCCCTGCCCCGAGCGGCCGGCGCGCCCCGCCTGCTGCCAGAGGGACGCCCGCGTGCCCGGGTAGCCGCAGATGACGACCGAGTCCAGGCCGGAGACGTCGATGCCGAGTTCCAGGGCGGTGGTGGCCGCCAGGCCGAGCAGTTCGCCGGAGTGGAGTGCCCGTTCCAGGGCCCTGCGCTCCTCGGGGAGGTAGCCCCCGCGATAGGCGGCGACCCGCTTCGGCAGCGAGCGGTCGACCTCCGCGAGGCGCTCCTTGGCGATCACCGAGATGAGTTCCGCGCCGCGCCGGGAACGTACGAAGGCGACCGAGCGGACGCCCTGGAGGGTCAGGTCGGTGAGCAGGTCGGCGGTCTCGGCCGTCGCGGTACGGCGTACGGGGGCGCCCTTCTCGCCGTGCAGGTCGGTCAGCGGTGGCTCCCACAGGGCGAAGACCAGCTCGCCGCGCGGGGAGGCGTCGTCGGACACCTCGACGACCGGCAGGCCCGTCAGACGCCCGGCTGCGACCGCGGGATCCGCCGCCGTGGCCGAGGCCAGCAGGAAGACCGGATCGGCCCCGTAGCGGGCGCACAGGCGGCGCAGGCGGCGCAGGACCTGGGCGACGTGGGAGCCGAAGACGCCCCGGTAGGTGTGGCATTCGTCGATCACGACGAATCGCAGGGCGCGCAGGAACGAGGACCAGCGGGGGTGGGAGGGCAGTATTCCGCGGTGCAGCATGTCGGGGTTGGTCAGGACGTAGTTCGCGTACTGCCGCACCCATTCGCGTTCCTCGACCGGGGTGTCTCCGTCGTAGACCGCGGGCCTGACGGCGTTGCCGAGCGGGGCCGCGAGCGCCTTCACCGAGCGCCGTTGGTCGGCTGCCAGGGCCTTGGTGGGGGCTAGGTAGAGGGCGGTGGCCCCGCGGCCGTTCGGGGCCTCGGAGCCGTCCAGCAGGGTGCTGAGAACGGGCGCGAGGTACGCGAGCGACTTTCCGGAGGCCGTGCCGGTGGCGATCACGACCGATTCGCCGTCCAGAGCGTGTTCGGCCGCGGCCGCCTGATGCGCCCACGGATGGTCGATCCCGGCTTCTTCGATCGCCGAGATCACTTCTGGCCGCACGCGATCCGGCCAGATGGCATGGGTTCCCGATCTCGGGGGCAGGTGCTCCGTATGAGTGATGCGCGCGGCCCGGCCCGCCCCTGCGGCGAGCCGGTCGAGGATCATGGCGGGAGAGGGGCGCGAGCCCCCACTCTCGGGTGGTCGTCCGGGACGGTGATTCTTGGCCATCGGCACCGAGTGTGTCACTGGCGTGACGGACAATGGTCCCAAGGCGTCGTGCATGGCTGCTGGTAAGTGATTGAATGCCATCGCGGCTGGCGATCCGTCCCCTGGCCTCCGTCGGGGAGAGCGAGGGGCGACCGCTCGATAGCAAGGTGCTGGAGGATCCGTGGACCTGTCCCTGTCGACTCGCAATGTGTCCGGCCCTGGTGGCGACCGTACGGTCGTCGAGGTCGGTGGCGAGATTGATGTGTATACCGCGCCCAAGCTGCGCGAGCAGTTGGTCGAGTTGGTGAATGACGGCAGCTACCACTTGGTTGTCGACATGGAAGGCGTCGATTTCCTCGACTCCACCGGCCTCGGCGTGCTCGTGGGCGGCTTGAAGCGTGTCCGGGCCCATGAGGGCTCGCTGCGCCTGGTCTGCAACCAGGAGCGCATTCTCAAGATCTTCCGGATCACAGGTCTGACCAAGGTGTTCCCGATTCACACCACGGTCGACGAGGCTGTCGCCGCCACCGACTGAGGTCGGAGCCGACCGGCCCCCGGGCCGGTCGGCAGGCAGTGAGCAGGCCGACAGCGGCAGCGCATGGGCCGCGACGGGCAGGCGGTCGACCTTCGGGTCGGCTGTCGGCCTTGTCGGCTTCCGGAGGAGTGCAGGGGTGCCGGGCGACACGCCCGGGGCCCCTGAGGAGTACGCCCGAACGTTCGAGGGGGATGGCATGGCCACCGTTGAACTCCGCTTCAGCGCCCAGCCTGAACATGTCAGGACGGCCCGCCTGGTGGCTGCCGCCGTGGCGCGCCGGGCCGGCGTGGACGAGGCGGTGCTCGACGAGGTCAGGCTCGCCGTCGGCGAGGCGTGCAGCCGCGCGGTCGGGCTGCACCGCAGTCACGGCATCACCGCGCCGGTCAGCGTCGCGTTGACCGAGGAGGAGAAGGCGTTCTCCATCGAGGTCGGGGACAGTGTTCCCGGACCCGGCGAAGACCCGGCCGCGTCCGGCGCGCGTAGCGGCGCCGATGCTTCCGGAGTCGGGCCTGGTCGGCCCGACCACGAGACCGACGGCGAGGCCGAGGACGAGATGGGCCTCGCGGTCATCAGCGGTCTCGTCGACGACGTGGAGGTCCGCTCCGGTGCGGGCGGCGGAGTGATCCGCATGAGCTGGCCGACGGCCGACGCCGCGGTACGGCCCTGAGGCCCGCGCTCATACCTCTGTTCTCGTACCTGTGCCCGTGCGTGCTCGTACCTGTGCCCGTGCCCGCGTTCCCGGGCCGCTGAGGCCCGTGGGTCCCCAGGTGCGCGGGTGAGGTGATGTTTCGTTTTTCCAGGCCCTGCTGAGCAGGGCCTTTTTCTTTGAGGGTGTCGAGGTAATGCGTCTGTCCCATTACTGCATTCGAGGGGAATCACTCCCCTGATCTCTCGGCGTTGGCGGGGAGAGCGATCAATTCTCCTCCTGCCCACTGTTTTGATCAGGTTCCGCTCCCTACAATCCGTCCACGACTTGAGCGCTGAGCGTCAAGGAGGACGTATGGCGGAGTTCTTCACCACCCCAATGGCAGCACTGACGCAAGAATCCGCACTTTCCGACCGACCCGTCTCCCTCGCGGCGGCGGTACTCACCGACGGCAACCGGCTGATCGTCATCGTCGTGGCGGTCGTCGCCATCGCAGCGCTGGTCGTCGCCCAGCTACTCGTACGCCAGGTCCTGGCGGCCGGTGAGGGCACCGAACGGATGAAGGAGATCGCCGCGGCGGTCCAGGAGGGTGCGAACGCCTATCTGGCCCGACAACTGCGCACGGTCGGTGTCTTCTCCGTCGTCGTGTTCTTCCTCTTGTTCCTGTTGCCGGCCGACAGCTGGTCGCAGCGCGCCGGGCGTTCCCTCTTCTTCCTGGTGGGCGCGCTTTTCTCGGCGGCGACCGGATACATCGGCATGCGGCTCGCGGTTCGGAGCAATGTGCGGGTGGCCGCGGCCGCGCGGGAGGCGACTCCGGCAGAAGGTGAACCGGAAAAGGATCTCACCACTGTCTCGCACAAGGCGATGAAGATCGCTTTCCGCACCGGTGGTGTGGTCGGAATGATCACGGTGGGGCTCGGTCTGCTCGGGGCTTCCTGTGTGGTGCTCGTCTATGCCGCCGACGCGCCCAAGGTGCTGGAGGGGTTCGGTCTCGGTGCGGCGCTCATCGCCATGTTCATGAGGGTCGGCGGTGGGATCTTCACCAAGGCCGCGGACGTGGGCGCCGACCTGGTCGGCAAGGTCGAGCAGGGCATCCCGGAGGACGATCCGCGCAACGCCGCCACCATCGCCGACAACGTGGGCGACAACGTCGGTGACTGCGCGGGCATGGCCGCCGACCTCTTCGAGTCGTACGCCGTCACACTCGTGGCAGCCCTCATCCTCGGCACGGCCGCGTTCGGCGACTCCGGTCTCGCCTTCCCCCTGATGGTTCCGGCGATCGGCGTCGTCACCGCGATGATCGGGATCTTCGCGGTGGCCCCGCGCCGCGCCGACCGCAGCGGGATGACCGCGATCAACCGTGGCTTCTTCATCTCCGCGGTGATCTCGCTCGCCCTGGTGGCCGTGGCCGCCTTCACCTATCTGCCGTCCTCGTACGCCGAGCTGGACGGGGTCGCCGACGAGGCGATCGCCGCGCACGGCGGCGATCCACGGATCTTCGCCCTGGTCGCGGTGGCCATCGGTATCGTCCTGGCCGCGCTCATCCAGCAGCTCACCGGCTACTTCACCGAGACCAACCGCCGCCCGGTCCGGGACATCGGGAAGTCCTCGCTCACCGGCCCGGCCACCGTGGTGCTCGCGGGCATCTCCATCGGCCTGGAATCGGCGGTCTACACCGCGTTGCTGATCAGCCTCGGCGTCTACGGGGCGTTCCTGCTGGGCGGTACGTCGATCATGCTGGCGCTCTTCGCGGTCGCGCTCGCCGGGACGGGGCTCCTCACCACGGTGGGCGTCATCGTGGCCATGGACACCTTCGGCCCGGTCTCGGACAACGCCCAGGGCATCGCCGAGATGTCCGGGGACGTCACGGGGGCCGGCGCCCAAGTGCTCACCGACCTGGACGCGGTCGGCAACACCACCAAGGCCATCACCAAGGGCATCGCCATCGCCACGGCCGTCCTGGCGGCGGCCGCGCTCTTCGGGTCCTACCGCGACGCCATCGCCACGGCGGTCGACGACGTCGGGGCCGGGGTGGGCGACCTCGGGCTCAGCCTGGACATCTCGCAGCCCAACAACCTCGTCGGCCTGATCCTGGGCGCCGCGGTCGTCTTCCTGTTCTCCGGGCTCGCCATCAACGCGGTGTCCCGGTCCGCCGGGGCCGTGGTCTACGAGGTCAGGCGGCAGTTCCGCGAGCGCCCCGGAATCATGGACTACTCGGAGAAGCCGGAGTACGGGCGCGTCGTCGACATCTGCACCCGCGACGCCCTGCGCGAACTGGCCACCCCGGGGCTGCTCGCGGTGCTGGCGCCGATCGCGGTCGGCTTCACCCTCGGCGTCGGCGCGCTCGGCTCGTACCTCGCCGGAGCGATCGGCACCGGAACGCTGATGGCGGTGTTCCTCGCCAACTCCGGCGGCGCCTGGGACAACGCGAAGAAGCTCGTCGAGGACGGCCACCACGGTGGCAAGGGCAGCGAGGCCCATGCCGCGACCGTCATCGGCGATACGGTCGGTGACCCGTTCAAGGACACCGCGGGCCCGGCGATCAACCCGCTCCTCAAGGTGATGAACCTGGTCGCCCTGCTCATCGCCCCGGCGATCGTGCAGTTCAGTTACGGAGCGGACGCGAATCCCTGGGTGCGGGCGCTGGTGGCCGTCGTCTCCATCGGGATCATCGTCGTCGCGGTGTACGTCTCCAAGCGGCGGGGCATCGCCGTGGGCGACGACGACGCCTCGGGTGACGGCGGTCCCTCGGTCCCCGCGCCGGATCCGGCAGCAGCCCCGTGACCTGTACGTAAAGGAGGAGTGGCGCCCTGTTCCGAGGTGACGAGGTGGCCAAGGGGTGGGCGGACGGCGCGTGCTGACGTGCTGTCCGCCTTCGCCTGCCCCTCTCTCACCTTCCACTCGCCCTCTCTCGCTCTCCCTCGCCCGTCTTCTTCCGGTCCGCGGATTCCGTCCTGTCGGACCCCGTCGTGCCGGGCCCCGCCAAGAGGATTCCGTCATTCGGATGAGTTACCGATCATGCGTACGGCTCTCCGCGTGAGTGGTATCTCCCTCATTTCCCTTGGTGCAAATGGCTTCAAAAGGGTGCACACCGGATGACTGGCACCCGGCTGTCGCCCCCTCGGCGTGTAGGTTCCGGGCCGAGAGCCTTGGAAGGGACCAATCCGGTGAACAAGAAGCTTGCAGCCGCACTGTCCGGCGGTGCGGTACTCGTACTGACGCTGTCGGGTTGCAGCGACGACAGCGACGACAAGGTCAACGACTGGGCCAAGAAGGTCTGCGACCAGGTTCAGCCGCAACTCCAGAAGATCAACAATGCCAACGCCTCCATCCTTGAGAAGACCGGCGACAACAACAAGCCCGCTGACGTTCAGAAGGCCGACTCGGTCGCCTTCGAGCAGATGGCCCAGGCGTACAAGGCGCTGGGCGCGGCCGTTGACTCGGCCGGCCCGCCGCCGGTCGATGACGGCGAGGCCACGCAGAAGGCAGCGGTGAAGGAGCTCAACGCCTCCTCCAAGGCATACGCCGACCTCAAGACCAAGGTCGACGCACTCGACACCAAGGAGCAGAGCAAGTTCGCCGATGGACTGAACACCATCGCCGACGAGCTGAACAAGATCAGCA
Organism: Streptomyces sp. man185; assembly: GCA_002551355.1. Lineage (GTDB taxonomy): Bacteria > Actinomycetota > Actinomycetes > Streptomycetales > Streptomycetaceae > Streptomyces. The sequence goes on from NTHE01000016.1 coordinate 41,074, forward strand.
CCGGCGGTGACCAGGCGCTGAGGAAGCTCCAGTCCGGCAAGGTCGGTGTCGCGATGTCGAAGCAGGAGGGCTGCCAGAAGCAGACCGCCTCCACCGGCCCCTCCGGTTCCGGGGCGGCCGACGCCGACGCGCCCGCGGAGGGCTCGGCCCCCGACAAGAAGGAGTCCACGGACAAGGAGTCCACGGACAAGGAGTCCACGGACAAGGACTCCTCGGACAAGGACTCCTCGGACAAGGGCTCCTAGGGCAAGGAACCGGGGGAGGAGTACTCCTCGGAGAAGAAGTCCTGAGCGCTCTTCTCCCGGCCCGGACACCCGGTGGGTGTCCGGGCCGCTGCCGTTGTCGGTGGGACCGGACACAATGGGTGGGTGAGTAAGAGCAGCCTTCCCGCACCCGACCACGCCGCCGCCCTCCGTGAGGCCCTGCTCGCCGCGGACTTCACCGCGGACGGGCTCCTCGACCGCCTCGGCGCGCCCGCCTATGCCGCCCTCGCCCGCAGCGAGACCGTCCCCGCCCTGCGGGCCACCCGGGGCGACACCCCGCTCGACACGCTGGTGCGGCTGTTCCTTCTGCAGCGCCCCGTCGCCGAGGAGCGGGTCCGTGCGGCCCTGCCGCTGGACGAGTGCGTCGCGGACGGCTGGGTGACCCGTGAGAGCGCTGCGGACGGGGAGGTCCGCGCGTGCGTCGACGTACGGCCGTACGGGGGCCCGGACGGCGAGGACTGGTTCATCGTGTCCGACCTCGGGTGCGCGGTCGGCGGTGCGGGCGGGATCGGCTCGCGCGAGGAGGGCGTCGTCCTCGGGGTCGGCGGGGCCTCCACCACCCTCGCCGGGATCACCGTGCGTACGCCGGTCGACTCGGCGCTCGACCTCGGTACGGGCTCCGGCATCCAGGCGCTGCACGCCGCCCCGTACGCGACCCGGGTCACCGCCACCGACCTCAATCCCCGCGCCCTGGACTTCACCCGGCTCACTCTCGCTCTGTCCGGCGCCGCCCCCGCCGACCTGCGCGAGGGTTCCCTGTTCGAGCCGGTGGGCTCCGACACGTTCGACCTGATCGTCTCCAACCCGCCCTTCGTCATCTCGCCCGGCGCCCGCCTCACCTACCGGGACGGCGGCATGGGCGGCGACGACCTGTGCCGCACGCTGGTGCAGCAGGCGGGCGACCATCTGAATGAGGGGGGATACGCGCAGTTCCTCGCCAACTGGCAGCACGTGGAGGGCGAGGAGTGGCAGGACCGGCTGCGCTCCTGGGTGCCGTACGGCTGCGACGCCTGGATCGTCCAGCGCGAGGTCCAGGACGTCACGCAGTACGCCGAGCTGTGGCTGCGGGACAGCGGCGACCACCGCAGCGACCCCGCCGAGTACGACGAGCGGTACGAGGCGTGGCTCGACGAGTTCGAGGCCCGGGGTACCACGTCCGTGGGATTCGGCTGGATCACCCTGCGCAAATCCGCCGCGGCGGCGGCCGGCAACCCCTCGATCGTCGTCGAGGAATGGCCGCACGCGGTGCAGCAGCCGCTCGGACAGGCCGTCCAAGAGCACTTCGCCCGCCAGGACTACCTCCGGGACCAGGACGACGCGGCGCTGCTCGCCGGGCACTTCACTCTCGCCGCCGAGATCGTGCAGGAGCAGGTCGGCCTGCCGGGTGCGGAGGACCCCGAGCATGTGGTGCTGCGCCAGCACCGCGGCATGATGCGGGCGACCAAGGTCGACGCGGTGGCCGCCGGGTTCGCGGGTGTGTGCGACGGCTCGCTGCCCGCCGGGAGGATCCTGGACGCCATCGCGCAGTTGATGGCGGAGGACCCGGTGCTCCTGCGCGACCGCACCCCGCAGGCGATCCGGCTGCTGGTCGAGGAGGGCTTCCTGGAGCCGGCGCCCGGCGTCGTACCGAGGGGCGAGTAGGCCGGCCGGTCGGCCGGATTCGGAGCTGAGTGCGTCCGGCATCGCCCGGCGCGGTCGGCGCCTTCCGGTATCGGTGAGCGCTGATCACCGTCCGGGGCGCGGTGTCCTGGCCAACCAGCGCGTTCGTGTCCGCCGCTCCCTGCGACGCGCCCGGTCCGCACATTCCGCTCACGGGGTGCTGAGACCCCGGCCCCTCCTCCCGCCCCGCCCCTGCCCCGCCCCCGGGTCCTGCCCCCGCTCCGGCGCGGTGCGTGCCGCCGACGGTGTTCTGCCGGTCGGCGGGGGAGTGCTGTTCACCTGGGGTTGGTGTGGGTGACGCCCCGGGGTGACAACCTCCCCGTGCCGGACCGCCGAGGTCCGGATCCGACGGGCCGGCCGGCCCGTCCCGGGCGGTTCGCCACGACGGGGCACACGACGGTCTAGGGGTACGACATGGAGAGCGTCTCTGCAGTCTTCGCCGGTACGGCCCTGGCCCTGTTCGGTGCCGCCCTCCTCATCTGGACAGGGGCGCGAGCCCTGCACCGCGCGCCGGTGGCGCACGGTGTGAGCCCCGTCGCCTCCACCGCACTCACGACGCTCTTCGGCGTAGTTTTCCTCGGCCTCGGCGTGTGGTGCTTCACGCTCGTCTGATCCCCGTCCCCGGCCGGGCGACGCCCGGGCCGACAGCTCCCGCGGCCGACACCGAGACCGCCTCCGAAAAGCCGCAGGCCGAAGCCCCGCGCGGCGCGGACCCGGCGGTCCGGGCGGCAGGAATGGCGGAAGTCGGGTTACCGTTCGAGTGGCCGTTGCGGGCTTTTGCCGTTTGACACGGGGGCGGGTTGTACCGTCACACTCCGCAGCGACAGCACCGCGGGCAGCGTCATCACGCTGCCCCGGATGCCCATCGAGTGTCGACCGGAGAGAAGAGCGAAGTTGTCCCCGACCAGCGAGACCGCACAGGGCGGCCGCCGACTCGTCATCGTCGAGTCGCCTGCCAAGGCGAAGACGATCAAGGGCTATCTCGGCCCCGGATACGTCGTCGAGGCGAGCGTCGGGCACATCCGCGACCTCCCGAACGGCGCGGCCGAGGTCCCGGACGAGTACACCGGCGAGGTTCGCCGCCTCGGCGTGGACGTCGAACACGACTTCCAGCCCATCTATGTCGTCAACGCCGACAAGAAGGCCCAGGTCAGGAAGCTCAAGCAGCTGCTGGCCGAATCCGACGAACTCTTCCTCGCCACCGATGAGGACCGCGAGGGCGAAGCCATCGCGTGGCACCTCCAGGAAGTCCTGCGGCCCAAGGTCCCGGTCCACCGGATGGTCTTCCACGAGATCACCAAGGACGCGATCCGGGCCGCCGTCGCCAACCCGCGCGAGCTCAACCAGCGCATGGTCGACGCCCAGGAGACCCGCCGCATCCTCGACCGCCTCTACGGCTACGAGGTCTCGCCGGTCCTGTGGAAGAAGGTCATGCCGAAGCTCTCGGCGGGCCGCGTCCAGTCCGTCGCCACCCGCCTCGTCGTCGAGCGGGAGCGCGAGCGCATCGCCTTCCGCTCCGCGGAGTACTGGGACCTGACCGGAAAGTTCGCCACCGGCCGCACCGGTGACGCCTCCGACCCCTCGACGCTGACCGCCCGCCTCAGCGCGGTCGACGGCCGCCGCATCGCCCAGGGCCGCGACTTCGGCCCCGACGGGCAGCTCAAGGCCGGCTCCGCCCAGACCCTCCACCTGGACGAGACGAACGCCCGCGCGCTCGCCGCCGCGCTCGCCGACTCCTCCTTCGCGGTCCGGTCCGTCGAGTCGAAGCCGTACCGCCGCTCCCCGTACGCCCCCTTCCGGACCACGACCCTCCAGCAGGAGGCGAGCCGCAAGCTGGGCTTCGGGGCCAAGGCGACCATGCAGGTGGCGCAGAAGCTGTACGAGAACGGCTTCATCACCTATATGCGTACGGACTCCACGACCCTCTCCGACACCGCGGTCTCCGCGGCCCGGGCCCAGGTCACGCAGCTCTACGGGGCGAGCTACCTCCCCGACAAGCCGCGTACGTACGCCGGGAAGGTCAAGAACGCGCAGGAGGCGCACGAGGCGATCCGCCCCTCCGGCGACCGCTTCCGCACCCCCGCCGAGACCGGGCTCACCGGTGACCAGTTCCGGCTCTACGAGCTGATCTGGAAGCGGACCGTCGCCTCCCAGATGAAGGACGCGACCGGCAACTCCGTCACCGTCAAGATCGGCGGCCGGGCGAGCGACGGCCGCGACGCCGAGTTCTCCGCGTCCGGCAAGACGATCACCTTCCACGGCTTCATGAAGGCGTACGTCGAGGGCGCCGACGACCCGAACGCCGAGCTGGACGACCGCGAGCGCCGGCTGCCGCAGGTCGCCGAGGGCGACGCGCTGTCCGCCGACGAGGTCACGGTCGACGGGCACGCCACCAAGCCCCCGGCCCGCTACACCGAGGCCTCGCTGGTCAAGGAGCTGGAAGAGCGCGAGATCGGGCGCCCCTCCACGTACGCCTCGATCATCGGGACCATCCTGGACCGCGGTTACGTCTTCAAGAAGGGCACGGCGCTCGTCCCGTCCTTCCTGTCCTTCGCCGTGGTCAACCTGCTGGAGAAGCACTTCGGCCGGCTCGTCGACTACGACTTCACCGCCCGCATGGAGGACGACCTCGACCGCATCTCGCGGGGCGAGGCCCAGTCCGTGCCGTGGCTCAAGCGCTTCTACTTCGGCGCCCAGCCCGGCGACGACACCGCCGGAGCCGGATCGGCCTCCGACGCGGGCAACGGCGACGGCGACCACCTCGGCGGCCTGAAGGCACTGGTCACCGACCTCGGCGCGATCGACGCCCGGGAGATCTCGTCCTTCCCCGTCGGCAACGACATCAAGCTCCGCGTCGGCCGCTACGGCCCGTACATCGAGCGGGGCGAGAAGGACGCCGAGGGCCACCAGCGCGCCGACGTGCCCGAGGACCTCGCACCCGACGAGCTGACCGTCGAGCTGGCCGAGGAGCTGCTGGCCAAGCCCAGCGGCGACTTCGAGCTGGGGGCCGACCCGGCGACCGGCCACCAGATCATCGCCAAGGACGGGCGCTACGGCCCGTACGTCACCGAGGTGCTGCCCGAGGGGACGCCGAAGACCGGCAAGAACGCGGTGAAGCCGCGGACCGCCTCCCTCTTCAAGACCATGTCCCTGGACACGGTGACCCTCGCCGACGCCCTCAAGCTGATGTCGCTGCCGCGCGTCGTCGGTGAGGACGCCGAGGGCGTCGAGATCACCGCGCAGAACGGCCGCTACGGCCCGTATCTGAAGAAGGGCACCGACTCCCGGTCGCTGACCTCCGAGGACCAGCTCTTCGACATCACCCTCGAAGAGGCCCTCGCGATCTACGCCCAGCCCAAGCAGCGCGGCCGGGCCGCGGCCAAGCCGCCGCTGAAGGAGCTGGGCACCGACCCGGTCAGCGGTGCGCCGGTCGTGGTGAAGGACGGCCGCTTCGGCGCGTACGTCACCGACGGCGAGACCAACGCGACGCTGCGGACCGACGACAGCGTCGAGGACATCACGCCGGAGCGCGGCTACGAGCTGCTCGCCGAGAAGCGCGCCAAGGGGCCCGCCAAGAAGAAGACGGCCAAGAAGGCCCCCGCGAAGAAGGCGACGGCCAAGAAGACGGCCGCGAAGAAGACGACGGCCACCAAGACCACGGCCGCCAAGAAGACCGCGGCGAAGAAGACGACGACGGCCAAGAAGGCGACGGCCACGAAGACGGCCGCCAAGAAGACGACGGCGACCACGAAGAAGACGGCTTCGGCCTCCTCCTCCGCCCCGTCCTCCTCGCCGTCGGACGACTGACCTCCGTATCGTCCGCATCGCACACCCCGCCGCCCGGCACCTCACCCAGGTGCCGGGCGGCGGTGCGTCAGGGGCAGGACGGCGGTGGCCGGAAGTCGTCTGCGCCCATATGTTCGGACGGGCCGACAGTCACCGCACCGCTGCCGATAGGCTGGGCGGATGACGCGAGCCGAGCAGCCAACGGTCGTGAGCCCCACCTCCGACACACTTGCCGCAGACTCACGCGAGCGCGCCGTACGGGCCCTGTTGCGTATTCCTCCGCTGAAGCGGTTGTGGAGCGCCCAGCTCGTCGGCGGTATCGGCGATGCACTCGCCCTTCTCGTGCTGGTTCTGCTGTCGCTGCAAGCGGCGGTCCTTGAGGGCTCATTCGGCACCGGATACCGCGGGGCGGCCTTCGCCGTCGCCGCCGTCTTCGGTGCCCGGATCCTTTCCACCCTGTTCTTCGGAGCCGTACTCCTGGGACCCCTGACGTCCCTCACGGGGCACGGCGGAAAGCTGGACCGGCGATGGCTGATGATCGGGGTGGACGGCCTGCGCCTGGCGCTGCTGGTCGTCGCCCCGCTGTGGATCGACTGGACGCCCGACAAGGCGTTCATGATGATCCTCATCACCGTCTTCGTGACCGGCGCCGGTGAGCGCCTGTGGGCCGTGGCCAAGGACAGCGCCGCCCCGGCGCTGCTGCCCGGCCCGCCCCCCGAAGGCGCGGCCGTACGCCCCCTGCCCGACCATCTCGACGCCCTGCGCCGCCTTTCGCTGCGCACGAACTTCCTCGCCGTGCCCGCCGCCGCGGTGGTCCTGCTGGCCGCCACGCTGGTCGGCAACCTCCTCGGCTCCGGCCTGGAGTGGTTCTCCTTCCACCAGGCGGCCCTGGGGTCCTACGTCGCGGCGGGTCTCTTCTCCGCCTCCATCTCCACCCTGTACTTCCTCGACTTCCCCGCCGACCGGACGCCCCGGCCGCGCTCCCCGCTGGAGGGGCTGCGCCGCCCCGCCACCGGCACCGGCCCGGACAAGGGCCGCACCGGCGCCGTCCCCCTGCTCGTCGCGGTCTGCGCGGCCGTCGCCGGAGCCATCGCCGCCGCGGCGGCCGTCTCCGTCCTGCACGCCTACGACCTGGGCGGCGGGCCCGCCACGTTCGCGCTGCTGATCCTCGGACTGACCGGCGGCACCGCGCTGGGCATCCGCACCGCACGCCACGTGCTGCCCACCCTGTCGCGCCGCCGCCTGCTGGCGCTGGCCACCGCCGTCACCGGCCTCGCGCTCCTCGCGCTCGGCCTGGTGCCGGACACCGCGACCGGGATCGCCATCGCTCTGCTCGCCGGCTACGCCGCCGGAGTCGCCGCGAACACCGGGCACACCCTGATCGACCAGGAGACGGAGGCGTTCCGGCAGGCCCGGACCACCGAGCACCTCCAGGCCGTCGTCCGGGTGCTCGTCGCGCTCGGCGCGGTCGCGGGCCCCCTGCTGGCCGCCGCGATCGGGCGGCACCGCCTGGTCGCCGGTGACTTCGTCTTCGCCCACGGCGGGGCCGCCTTCACCCTGATGCTGCTCGGCGCGCTGCTGCTGCCCGTCGCCGCCGTCGTCCTCGCCCAGACGGACGACCGGGCGGGCGTGCCGCTGCGCCGGGACCTGCGCGAGGCGCTGCGCGGCGGCGACCCGGCGGTCGCGCCCGCTGCCACCGGCTTCTTCCTCGCCCTGGAGGGCGGCGACGGAGCGGGCAAGTCCACCCAGGTCGAGGCGCTCGCCGAGTGGATCCGGTCCAAGGGCCACGAGGTCGTCGTGACCCGCGAGCCCGGGGCCACCCCGGTGGGCAAGCGGCTGCGGTCGATCCTGCTGGACGTGTCCTCCGCCGGTCTCTCCAACCGGGCCGAGGCCCTGCTGTACGCCGCCGACCGCGCCGAGCACGTCGACTCCGTCGTCCGCCCGGCGCTGGAGCGCGGCGCGATCGTCATCTCCGACCGCTACATCGACTCGTCCGTGGCCTACCAGGGCGCGGGCCGGGACCTGGCCCCGACCGAGATCGCCCGGATCTCGCGGTGGGCGACGAGTGGCCTCGTACCGCATCTGACGGTGCTGCTGGACGTCGACCCGGCGACCGCGCGCGAGCGGTTCACGGAGGCGCCGGACCGGCTGGAGTCGGAGCCGGCGGAGTTCCACGAGCGGGTACGGTCCGGGTTCCTGACTTTGGCCGCCGCCGACCCGACCCGCTACCTGGTGGTGGACGCCGGCCAGGAGCCGGAGTCGATCACCACGGTCGTACGTCACCGGCTCGACCAGCTCCTTCCGCTCTCCGAGGCCGAGATCGAGGCCATCGAGGAGGCCCGGCGCAAGGCCGAGGAGGAGGCCCGGCGCAAGGCGGAGGAAGAAGCCGCCCGCAAGGCCGAGGAGGAGCGCCTGGAGAAGGAGCGCCAGGAGCAGCTCGCCCGGCTGCGCGCCGAGGAGGAGGAGCGCAAGCAGCGCGAACTGGAGGAGGCCCGCCGTCGCGAGGCCGAACGCCAGGCGGAGGAGGCCCGGCAGCGCGCCGAGGAGGCCCGCCGCCGCGCCGAGGAGGACCGGCTCCGGCTGGAGGCCGAGGAGCGGGTCCGCGAGGCCGAGCAGGAGCGGCTGCGTCTGAAGGCCGAGGAGGAGGCCCGGCAGCGCCAGGAGGCCGAGGCGCAGCGGCTGGAGAAGCAGCGTAGGGCCGAGGAAACCCTGATGCGCGCCGAGGAGGCCCGCCGCCGGGCCGAGGCCGAGGCGGCCGTCCGTACGGAGGCGGCGCGGGCTGAGGCCGAGCGGGCCGAGGCGGCGCGGGCCGAGGCGGCGCGGGAGTCCCGTGCGGAGACGTCCTCGCGGGCGTCCACGCAGTCGTCCTCGCAGTCGGAGGGTCCGTCCGTTCCGGAGAACGAGCTGACGGTGCCCACGCCGATCGTGAACCCGAACGAGATCACGCAGCCGGTACCGACGGCCCGACCGGAGAGCGAGGGCCCTTCGGGCGCCGCTGCCGGTAAGGGCGGGGCTTCCGGGGACGACGAGACGACGACGCTGCCGCGCTTCACGGATCAGCGGCCGGCGGACCGCCGGCAGGCCCGGGACGCGGACGAGACGGCCGTGCTCCCTCCGGTGCGCGACGACCAGCCCTCCGACCGGATGCCCCAGGGCTTCTTCCGGGACGAGAGCCCGGCGCCCTCGCCCGCGGAGAGCGAGAACGAGCGCACGCGGGAACTGCCGCAGGTCGAGGATCCGAACGCCGGAGAGACACCCGACCGGAAGCAGGGCCGCCGCCAGCGCCCCCGCCCGGACTGGGCGGAGGAGACGCCGCTGGACGACCTGCCGACCCTGGCGGACGAGCTCCTCGGCGGCCAGGACGACGAGGGCCACGGCGGCCGCGGGGGACGTCGCCCGCGCGGCTGACGCGCTCGCCGCGGCGTCGACGGTGACGTACCGGCCCGTCCGTCCCTCCGGGGGCGGGCGGGCCGGGGCTGTCAGTGGCGTCCTCCACAATGGAGAGCGACCGCGGTGGAGGGCGACGACGGACCGCTCCTCCACAGCACGACACCACGGCACGACACCACCGGAAGGGCGGTGACCCATGACCGTATGGGACGACCTGGTCGGACAGGACCGAGTGCAGGAACAGCTCGCCGCTGCCGCCAGGGACGCCGATGCGCTGGTCACCGCAGTGTCCGACGGCAAGCCGCTGGACCAGGGCTCGAAGATGACGCATGCCTGGCTGTTCACCGGACCGCCCGGTTCCGGCCGGTCCACGGCGGCGCGCGCCTTCGCCGCCGCGCTCCAGTGCACGAGCCCGGACCGGGCACTGGGCGGAGCGCCCGGCTGCGGTTTCTGCGACGGCTGCCACACGAGCCTGATCGGTACGCACGCCGACGTCCAGGTCATCCGCACGGATCTGCTCTCCATCGGTGTGAAGGAGACCCGGGACCTGGTCCGGCGCGCCCAGCTCTCCCCGGCGGTCGGGCGGTGGCAGGTCATCGTCATGGAGGACGCCGACCGCCTCACCGAGGGTGCGGGCAACGTCCTGCTGAAGGCCGTCGAGGAGCCCGCGCCGCGCACGGTCTGGATGCTGTGCGCCCCCTCGCTCGAAGACGTCCTGCCCACGATCCGTTCCCGCTGCCGGCACCTCACCCTGAGCACCCCGCCGGTGGAGGCCGTGGCCGACGTCCTGATCCGCCGCGACGGCGTCGACCCCGAGCGGGCGCACTCCGCGGCGCGCGCCACCCAGGGGCACATCGGCCGGGCCCGCCGTCTCGCCACGGACGAGCGGGCGCGGGCGCGGCGGGCAGCGGTGCTGAAGGTTCCGCTGCGGGTCGCCGACGTCGGCGGCTGCCTCAAGGCGGCCCAGGAGCTGATCGACACGGCCACCGACGACGCCAAGCAGATGGCGGAGGAGGTCGACGTCAAGGAGACCGAGGACCTCAAGGCGGCGCTCGGCGGGGTGGCCGGGGGCCGAATGCCGCGCGGTACGGCGGGGGCGATGAAGGAGCTGGAGGACAAGCAGAAGCGCCGCAAGACGCGTACGCAGCGCGACAGTCTCGACCTGGCGCTCACCGAGCTCACCGGTTTCTACCGCGATGTGCTGGCGCTCCAGCTGGGTTCGAAGCTGGCCATCGCCAACGTCGACGTGCAGAACTCCCTCGACCGGATCGCGGAGTCCTCGACGCCCGCGCAGACGCTGCGCAGGATCGAGTCGGTGATCGCCTGCCGCGAGGCGATGGACCGCAATGTGGCACCGCTGCTCGCGGTGGAGGCGATGACGATGGCGCTGCGGGCGGGCTGAGGGCTCCCGCGACGGGCCCCGGTTCACCCGAATGAGCAGGGAATCGGACGACTCGTCACCCGGCGGATACGCTCCCTGAATGGATACCAGGCGCCTGCTCCGCACCTTCGCCATCGGGATCGGCACTGCCGGCCTGCTCATCTCCGGCTGCAGCGGCAGCGGCTCGTCGCCGAACGCCTCGGCCACCGGCACCGCGGCTCCCGAGGAGCTGTCGTCGTACTACACGCAGAAGCTGAGCTGGCGCGACTGCGGCGTGGAGGGGTTCGAGTGCACGACGATGAAGGCGCCGAAGGACTACGACAAGCCGGATGACGGCGACATCGACCTGGCCGTCTCCCGCAAGAAGGCCACCGGCCCCGGCAAGCGGATCGGTTCCCTCCTGGTGAACCCGGGCGGCCCCGGCGGCTCCGCGATCGGCTATCTCCAGGGGTACGCGGCGCTCGGCTATCCGGCCCCGGTGCGGGCCCGCTACGACATGGTGGCCATCGATCCGCGCGGCGTGGCCCGCAGCGAACCCGTCGAATGCCTCACCGGCGCGGAGATGGACGCCTACACGCAGGTCGACCAGACTCCGGACGACGACGCGGAAGCCGGGAAGCTCACCGACGCCTTCGAGAAGTTCGCGGCGGGCTGCGAGAAGCGGAGCGGAGAGATCCTCCCGTACGTCTCCACCGTGGACACAGCCCGCGACATGGACGTCCTGCGCGCCTTGCTCGGCGACGAGAAGCTGCACTACGTCGGAGCGTCGTACGGCACCTTCCTGGGCGCCACGTACGCGGACCTCTTCCCGGAGCGGGCCGGCCGGCTCGTCCTGGACGGGGCGATGGACCCGTCCCTGGAGGCCATCGACATGAACCGCGACCAGACGGCGGGGTTCGAGGGGGCCTTCCAGTCCTTCGCCGCCGACTGCGTGAAGCAGCCGGACTGCCCGCTCGGCACCACGAACACCGCCGACGCGGCGACCGCCCTCAAGCAGCTCTTCACGGACCTGGACGCCAAGCCGATCCCGACCGGCGACGACCGTGAGCTGACCGAGTCGCTGGCCACCACCGGGGTGATCGCCGCGATGTACGACGAGGCGGCCTGGCCGCAGCTCCGCGAGGCGCTGGAGGGCGCGCAGCGCAGCGACGGCTCCGGCCTCCTCTCGCTGGCCGACAGCTACTACGAGCGCGAGCCGGACGGGAAGTACGCGAACCTGATGTCCGCCAACGCCGCCGTGAACTGCCTCGACCTGCCGCCCGCCTTCGACGGCCCCGACGCGGTCGAGAAGGCGGTCCCGGACTTCGAGAAGGCCTCCCCGGTCTTCGGGCGCGGCTTCGCCTGGGCCTCCCTGAACTGCGCGTACTGGCCCACGAAGGCCACCGGCACCCCGCACCGCACCGAGGCGAAGGGCGCCGACCCGATCGTGGTCGTCGGCACCACCCGCGACCCGGCCACCCCGTACAAGTGGTCCGAGGCCCTCGCCGAGCAGCTCTCCTCCGGCACCCTGCTCACCTACGAGGGCGACGGCCACACCGCGTACGGCCGGGGCAGCGACTGCATCGACACGGCGATCAACACGTACCTCCTGGAGGGCACCCCGCCCGCCGACGGCAAGAAGTGCACCTGACCGCCTCTGACCAGCACAAACGCCTCCGGGGGTGCCGTGTACGGAGCACCCCCGGAAACTGTGTAGACTTGGCTCCGCTGCTGATCGCACCATGGTGCGACAGGGCGCGCCGCCTTAGCTCAGTTGGCCAGAGCAACGCACTCGTAATGCGTAGGTCTCGGGTTCGAATCCCGAAGGCGGCTCAGCGAAACCCCAGGTCACATAGCCCGTGACCTGGGGTTTTCTCTTTTGGTGACCGTCATATCAGGATAGATCGGTCACTTATGGTCTGTTCGCCTCAACGCGTAGGTCGCAGGCCTGTTGCGCTGTCGCCTGAGAGTCCGGCAAGACTCTGACCTGCAGCTCTGGTGCAGTTGAGCCCTTTGGTGACCGAGTGGTCACTTGCTCCGGCGGACAGCCGGTGGACAAGCGTGCTTGACGCTGCTTCAGGGAAGGCTGCGCCTTTCGTGGGGAGGGGAAGGCGCGGCATCCGCGCGGTGATCCCCGTTCCCGCAGACCAGCGCGGCCATCGGCTAGGTCGCGGGAGCCGGGGCGGCAGGCCACCCGCTTCGACCGCGAGGCACACAAGCAGCGCAACACCGTCGAGCGGTGCATCAACCGCCTCAAGCAATGGCGTGGCATCGCCAGCCGCTACGAGAAGACAGCCACGATCTAAGTGGCCGGACTCCACGTTGCGGGCATCTTCCGCTGGTCCGCCCGATGATCCGAACGAAACGGCCTAGGGAAGAAGCCTCTGAGCAGCAGCAGCCTGTCGCTGTTCCACCAGCCTGCTGGTCGCCGCCGGCCGTCATGTCCCTCGCTGTGTGCGGGAGCGCAGCGACCGCTTGTGGTCTGGGCCAAGTGCCTTCAGGGGAAGCGCCTCGGGTGTGCCGCAGGGTTGCGGCACCTCACTCACGACCCAGCTGTGCGAACCCGGGCCGGCGGCGGCCGTCCGTCGCAGACGCGCCGTTGCCGAGCCCAGCGCGAGAGCCTGTCCTCAGACGTTCGACCAAGCTTTGAGGAAGGCCTTCCGCCCCACAGGATCGTCCGACCGACGGTCGGCGTGCAGGACGTGCCACGCGGTGAGTTCGAGATCGCGGAGCCATAGTTCGCCGATGACCTGTGTCTTGAGGTCGGGCAGGTGGTCGGACTCGATGAGGGCTTGGCCGATCACCTCTCCGGCTGCGAGGCGTTGGGGCGGGGTCATCTCGTCGACGGCCGAGAGAATCTGTCGGGCCAGGATCGTTCCCTCGCCTGTCAGCGATTCGAGTACGCCGGCCTTGATGGTGGCGGGCAGTAGGTAGGCGGTTCCCGAAGACCTCCACAGGTCCGACCAGAAGCGTTCTCCTGCCTCGGTGGGGGCGGGGAGCGCGGCCAGCAGTCCGAGGAGATGACCGATGGCCGCGTAGCCACCGGAGTGGGCAGCTGCGACGACTGCGATGCCTGCGACGCGCTCCACGTCGAGCTGGCTGGTTTCCGAAGCGGGGCCCAGCTGATGTTCCAACTGATCGGTCAGGGGGGTGGACAGGTGGGGGTGAACTTCAGGAAGCATGGGCGCTCCTTGCGGGTGGGCGAGCAGAGATGCCGGTTCGGAAGCCCTGATCGTTCCCCGCGGCCGATCGGTCTACTCGGCTCCGGAAGGCCCAACCGACTTCGGGGTCGCGGCGGGTTCGTCTCAAGGCGTCGGTCGCCCATCGGCGACGAGCTCTTCCTCCCGGACTTTTCCTCCCGGACCTCTTGAAGGCTTTCGCGTGGGCTTTTCTAGCATGAGCGCATGATTGCCAGTGAGGCTCATGAGTCCGGTGAAGGTCGGGAAGCCGTGCCCCGCGATGCAGCTGGAGGTGTCCACGTCGGCTCCGTGCATGGAGAGCGCGGCGAAGTCGCTCAGCCCCGCGAAGCCCAGGGTGACGACGGAGCGAAGAGTGGTCATCTGGTCGCTGCTCTGGTGGAGCAGGCTGTCGACCTGGTGGAGCCGGTCAAGCCGAGGCTGCGTGGCTGGCTGCATGCGGGGATGGTCCCCGCCTCAGTGATTGCGGGGATCGCGCTCATCTGGCTGGCTCGCACGCCGCAAGCGGTATGGGCCTGCGCCGTGTACGCGGTCACCGCCTGGCTGCTGTTCGCGACGAGTGCCGTCTACCACCGCGGTACCTGGGGGCCGCTGGGGGAGGCTCTCCTGCGACGTCTCGATCATGCCAACATTTTCCTGATCATCGCCGGTACCTGCACCCCCCTGGCCGTGCTGCTGCTGCCGCCGAGCGACAGGCCTGTGCTGCTGTGGACCGTGTGGGTCGGCGCTTCGGCCGGCATCGTGTTCCGGGTCCTGTGGGTCGGAGCGCCACGCTGGCTGTACACCCCGTGTTACCTGGCCCTGGGGTGGGCGCCTGTGTGGTATCTGGCCGACTTCCTGCACACCGGAGGAGCAGCCGTACTCACACTGGTCGTGGCCGGCGGTCTCCTCTACAGCGCGGGCGCGGTCGTCTACGCAATCCAGCGACCCGACCCCTCACCTCGCTGGTTCGGCTTCCACGAGGTCTTCCACGCGCTCACCGTGGCAGCGTTCACCGCGCACTACATCGCCATCCTCCTAGCCGCATCCTGACCGGTCGCCGCCCTCGGCGGGGGCCAGGCCCCGACCAACCGTGCCGCGTTCAGCGGCGTGTTCGGGCGCCGTCGTACCGGGCGAGAAGGTGCTGATGGGCTTTCAGGTCGAGGGCCCGCACGCGAGGGGCCGCGGACTGTTGTCATGGGTGGCCACCGAGCTGCTGTCCCAGCAGGTGACCAGGTCCAGGTGCCGCGGCCTGGCGCGGCACCTGGGTGGCGGGTCCCGAGACGACCAGGACCGCCGTGCCGACGGCTCCCGCTGGGATCGTTGGGACGAGTGCTTCGATGAACTCCCGTGCGAGGGGGAGAGGCGTCGTGCTCCTCGTACCCATCGGGCCTGGTCCCGTCACCAGTGCCGGGGGCCCGTCTGCCGGAGCGTCTGCCGAGCTCCATCTGGATGCGCCCCCGACTGTGGAGCGTGTCCACCGGCTCGGCGGCGCAGTCGGAGATACCG
The DNA here is from genome assembly GCA_002551355.1 of Streptomyces sp. man185. Lineage (GTDB taxonomy): Bacteria > Actinomycetota > Actinomycetes > Streptomycetales > Streptomycetaceae > Streptomyces. Next base: position 56,217 of record NTHE01000016.1, read on the forward strand.
GCTGCTCGGGGAGCGTTGCTGGTCAGGGTGCAATGAGCTCGGCCGGGACGGCCTACACGTGCACCGTCGGCGGCTCGGGCAGGGAGTCTCCCTGGCTAGCATCTGAAAATCTGTTCCGGCTGAGGTAGACATTGACGTGCAGGGTGGTTATGGTTTCTCTCGTAGCCAAGAAGGACAGCAGAGTTTGGCAGAGATGAACTGCCAGGCAGCAGTACCCAGCAGTTGCAGTGTGCAGGTCGGTGCGGTGGTGGAGTTCCGAAGCCAGGGTTGTTGCAGGATGGCGACGGGGCTGGCGACCGGACCGGGTGGCCCGCGGTATTCAGGGGCTGCCATCAGCAGTGCCGCAGTAGGTAGGTGCAGTCCGCAGTACCAGTGTTTCCTCGGTGAATGGCGTCAGGCTGCGGCGCGCGTGCCGGGAGGTTCGGCAGTGGGGTTCTAAGCCAGAGCAGATGCAGGACGGGCGACGGGGCTGGCTGCCGGAGTGGCGCTGTGAGAGGCCACCAGGAGTACGGAAGTAGTTTGTCCAGAGGGAAAAGAACGGAGGAGTTGAGCGCCATCAGGATCGCCCGGGCGAACGACGTGTGCCCGGGTACCGCAGGACATCGATAGTGAGGTGGTCTCCGGTCAAGCAACCGCGATCCCCGCAACCCCCGGATCTCTTCCCGGCAGGTATGCGGAAACACAGAGCCGGCGTAGCCGATCAAAGCCGGCTGATGGTGTAGCAGTTCCTTCGGGGCCCGGGTGCCACATGGCACCCGGGCCCCTCCGACGCGTGTTCCACAGGAAGGTACAGATGACAGCAGACGACTCGTTCGGCCGCCTCGACGACGACGACTACCCCGCCTACACCATGGGTCGGGCCGCCGAGATGCTCGACACCACACAGGGATTCCTTCGCGCCATCGGCGAGGCCCGTCTCATCACCCCCCTGCGCTCCGCGGGGGGCCACCGCCGCTACTCCCGCTACCAGCTCCGCATCGCCGCCCGCGCCCGCGAGCTCGTCGACGCCGGCACCCCGATCGAGGCCGCCTGTCGCATCGTCATCCTCGAGGACCAACTCGAAGAAGCCCAGCGCATCAACGCCGAACACCACCGAGACGCCAAGCCGCCCAGCGCACCACCCGCCGCCTGAAGCCCGTCGCGGCCGGTGGAAGCCCGTCGGCTGCCGACCCCCTGCCGGGAGCGTGCTCAAGGGCTGGTTCCCGCTGCGGTTGCCATGCTCGAAAGTGTGCTCTCGCCCCGGGCGTTGGCGCCCATTCGTGCCGCTGCTTATTCGCGCAGGAGGTCCATCGGCTGGTCGCGGCGGTGTCTGCGGGTTGACTTCAACACGGTCAAGGGCCCCGGCTGCAGCACCAACGGCGCCCGGAGGCGCACTGCTCAGTTCGTGGTGGGCTCTGCCAGGTGCGCCCTCCCCGGTCCTTCGTCCGGCGGGCGACGCGCTGACCTGCTTCGCGTGGTGGGCATCCTCGCGCTGTGGAGCGTAAGTGTCCTTTCTCCAACGCTGTGCTCAGGGCGGACCAATATCTATGGCCACGGCATGAGGGTTTAGCGCGCCGCGCCGGGAGTGTTATTGCGGCGGTAAAGAGAGTGGAGTTATTCGCCGTACGCGGATCATTACGGCATGCTACTGTCGATCTCGGTTGCAGTTGTGGTTCCCAGAACTTCAGGCTTCTGTTCGGGTGTTTTCGACCAGTAGAAGCTTCATTGTATTTCCGGTTTTCTCCGGTCGGGGCATCATCGCGGCGACGCGGGATCCGTACCTCACGGGTTTCGGCGTACCTGCCCCCCCCCGAAGGAGATGTGACATGGCGTCAGGCACTGTGAAGTGGTTCAACGCGGCCAAGGGTTTCGGCTTCATCGAGCAGGACGGTGGCGGCGCTGACGTGTTCGCCCACTTCTCGAACATCGCCGCCCAGGGCTTCCGCGAGCTCCTTGAAGGCCAGAAGGTCACCTTCGACATCGCGCCGAGCCAGAAGGGCCCGACGGCCGAGAACATCGTTCCCGTCTGACGCTGACGCGCACTTCGTAGCTGGGTCCCGCATCCTTCGGGGTGCGGGACCCAGCTCCGGGCATCCTCCCGGATCGGTGCCACCTGCGGCAGAACCTTCGTCAGCAGAGTCGCCGCCACTCCTGCGGAGTCCCACTCGCCAGTGGGCTGGATTCCTCGCCCCTATGGCGTCACTCATTCCACGGCCTGCATCCCGATCCGGGATACATCACCGGCCTCATTTATTTTTGCATTTCGCTCGGCCCGTTCTTGTGATTCCTTGCGCTGTTCTTCCGCTGCGGGAATTCCTTGATACGTGCCGTATCAAGGAAGGTTCTGAATGAACCCCACACGTACGAACAACCGCTCTTCCCGCGCACGCAGCCGTACGGCCGACTCCGGCCGGGGTGGTAGCCGCTTCAGCTCGACCGCCCCGGCCCGTTCGGCTGCCCCGGCCCGTTCCGGCGGTTCGGGCCGCCCGGGTGGACATGGGCGGCGGCCCGCCGCGGTCCAGGGCGAGTTCGCCCTGCCGGTCACGGTCACGCCCGCGCTGCCCGCCGTCGAGGCGTTCGCCGCCCTCGACATGCCGGTGCAGCTGCTCGCGGCGCTGACCGCGCAGGGGGTGAGCGTTCCGTTCCCGATCCAGGGTGCGACCCTGCCCAACACCCTCGCGGGCCGCGACGCCCTGGGACGTGGGCGCACCGGCTCCGGCAAGACCCTCGCTTTCGGCCTGGCTCTGCTGGCCCGCACCGCCGGTCAGCGTGCCGAGCCCCGACAGCCGCTGGCCCTGGTCCTGGTGCCGACGCGTGAGCTGGCCCAGCAGGTGACCGACGCCCTGGCCCCCTACGCCCGCTCGGTGAGGCTGCGCCTTGCCACCGTCGTCGGCGGGATGTCGATCGGGAGGCAGGCCAACGCGCTGCGCGGTGGCGCGGAGGTTGTCGTGGCGACGCCGGGCCGGCTCAAGGACCTCATCGACCGGGGTGACTGCCGGCTCGACCAGGTCGCGATCACCGTCCTCGATGAGGCCGATCAGATGGCTGACATGGGCTTCATGCCCCAGGTCACCGAGCTTCTGGACCAGGTACGCCCCGAGGGGCAGCGGATGCTGTTCTCCGCCACCCTGGACCGCAACGTCGACCGCTTGGTCCGCCGCTACCTCAGTGACCCGGTCGTCCACTCCGTCGACCCCTCCGCCGGCGCGGTCACGACGATGGAGCACCATGTGCTGCACGTCCACGGCACCGACAAGCACCGAGCGACGACTGAGATCGCTGCTCGCGAAGGCCGGGTCATCATGTTTCTGGACACCAAGCGGGCCGTGGACAAGCTCACCGAGCACCTGCTGGCCAGCGGGGTGAGGGCGGCGGCTCTGCACGGCGGGAAGGCGCAGTCGCAGCGCACCCGGACCCTGACCCAGTTCAAGACCGGGCACGTCACCGTGCTCGTGGCCACGAACGTCGCCGCACGCGGCATCCACGTCGACAACCTCGACCTCGTCGTCAACGTCGACCCGCCGACCGACCACAAGGACTACCTGCACCGCGGCGGCCGAACGGCGCGGGCAGGGGAGTCCGGCAGCGTCGTCACCATGGTCACTCCCAACCAGCGCCGGGACATGACCCGCCTCATGGCCGCCGCCGGCATCGTGCCCCAGACCACCCAGGTCCGCTCCGGCGAGGAGGCACTCGGCCGCATCACCGGCGCACAGACCCCCTCCGGCATTCCCGTGACGATCACCGCGCCGGTGGCCGCGCGGCGTCAGCGCAGCGCGTCCTCACGAGGCCGGCGCAGCCCCGCCTCCGCGGCCCGGCGCGTGACCGCACATCAGTCCGCCTTCGACGCGGCGGCCTGAGAACTTCGTGATCCGGAAGCTGACTCACCTGTGCAGGAGGCACCTTTTGACGCTGGTCCAGATGCAGCCCCGCTCGACCCGGGCCACAGCCGGAGGCGACACGGTGGCAGACGCCATGGACACCGCCGGGCCGCAGGCCTGCGACGACATGACCGTCGAGGTGGCCCTGTCCGTCATGGCCAGCGCCCGTACCGGGCATCTGCTTGTCTGCGACGGCTCAGGCCGGTGTACCGGGCTGGTCACCCGGTCTCAGCTAACAGCAGTTCGTGACGGCACCGCGTACTCGGACAGGGTCCGGCTGCGGGACATCCTCGGGGACCGGGGGCCGTTCACCTCGCCCGTGACCACCATGGTCGAAGCCGGGCACATGATGCGCTACACCGACGTCGATGCCCTGCCTGTGGTCGACGAACACGGCAGTGCCTTGGGCGTCCTCGCCCTCGCCCGCTGAGCCGTCCCATCCGCAGCAGAACCACTCCCTCTTCGTTCCTCTCCCTGTGAGGCATCATGCGCTGTGTCATCGCCCGCTTCCCGTTCGACCTCACCAGGAGCGGCGTCCTGGAATCGATGAAGGGCATCAAGCCCGAGCACGCACCCGGCGAGTGCGTGATCATCGGCCGACGTACCTACCCCGTCAAACAGGTCGGACAGGTCATCACGCGCCAGGATCGCCGCGACTTCAGCGCCGGAGAAGTCCTGCGGGCCATGACCCAGCTCGGCTTCACCTGCCGCGACCTGGCCCCGGTCCCCGCACCCACCCGCGTTCTCAACCCGGTGCACCAGGCGTCCGCGATGCTCGGCGCCCCTGTGGCCGCCTGACGGACGGGCAGGCGCGAGCCGTCGGCAAGCATGGGTGAGGGTCCGGCCGGAGCACTCCGGCCGGACCCTCACCGCGTATCGAGGTGCCCCGGCCAGGCAGCGGGTCAGTGGTCGGAGTAGCTGAAGTCGCCCATCGTCCAGGCGCTGACGTCCTCGATCGCGACCCGGTACATCCCGCCTGTCTCCGGGATCCCCACCGTGCCCTGCAGAATCCGCGCCACGTGGAAGTGCAGATGCGTGGGCGGCCCTTCCTCGGGTGCAGCGGTCGTGAACATGGGGGAAAAGTCGCCCAGGCGGGCCGAGTCCGCAAGGACATCCGACACCCGCTGCCTCCAGACGGCTTCGGGTGCCAGCCGACCCGTGATGACAGCTCCTCCGGCGACCACGGTCAGAGACATCTGATTACTGCGCCCGGACTCCACCAGGGCGGCAACGTCAACAAGCAGCGCGTCAGGCTTCGACATGGGGCCGATTATATTCGTCGAACATCGCAGGCTCTCCCGCGCTGCCGCTTCGGGCAGGACAGCGCTGAGGCGCTGAACCGCCGGTGAGCGGCACCGCAGCCGACACTTCTCCTGCCCGCGGACGCCTGTTCCGAGAGGAAGACGAGTCGCCTTACCTCCGTGTCGAGTGATCCTTGCGTTCGGCGCATGTTCCGTTACGGAGATGAGTTCGGCCGGGTGCTTTCAGCTCCGAGGCCCTGCGGCGGGCGGGGGAGAGGCGTGCTGTCCCCTGTCGGGGATGCTTCGGAGACGTCGGCGCCGTGGTCGGCGTCGCGGCGGGTGAAGCCGGTGCCGTACCAGTCCAGGCACATCACGGTGGCGTCGTCGTGCAGATGCCCGTCATGGGCATGGACGACCTGCTCGATCAGGACACGCGCGGCCTCCCGCGGATGCAGGTCCCGGGTGCTCTCGATGAGGGCCGGCAGATCGAGACTCGCAGCGCTGCGCTCCAGCATTCCGTCGGTGAGCATGACCAGCCGGTCGCCGGCCCTCAAGTCCAGCTCCTGGACCGAGTAGGTGTGGGGTGCTATGAACCCGAAGGGCATGTCGACGGCCGGTGTGATCTCCTCGACCTTCCCGCCGCGCAGACGCAGGGGCCAGGGGTGGCCGGCGTTGATGAACTCGGTTCGACCGTCGTGCAGGCTGATCCGCAGCAGTTGTCCGGTGACGTAGCGGCCGCCGCTGTGCTCGGCCACGGCCTGGTCGGCGGCCCGCGCCTGCTCGGCGAGGTCGGCCCCCTGCCTGCGGGCACGGCGCAGTGCGCCGACGAGGAGGGTGGCCAGGAGCGCGGCGTCCACGTCGTGCCCCATGGCATCGGTGACGGACAGCTGGACGTAGTCGCGGTCTATGACGTAGTCGAAGGTGTCGCCGCCGACATGCTCGGCCGGCTCCAAGGCCCCGGCCACCGCGAACTGGGCCGCCTCGCAGGCCAGCGACGTGGGCAGCAGCCGGTGCTGGATCTCCGCGGCCAGGCCCAGCGGGGAGGTACGCCGACCCCACTGATACAGGTCGGTGAAGGGCCGGTTCGCGATGACGATGTAGGCCAGGGCGTGGGCACTCCGGCTAATTCCCAGCAGCGTGTCCGTCCCGGGGTACTGGGGCAGATGGAGCTCCAGCAGGCCGAGCGCATCCCCGCGATTGGTGACCGGTGCGATCACCCGCGTCCACGCACCGCCCTCTACGGCCTCCACATGCGGCCGTTGGGTCCGGATCACCTTGTCGTAGACGGTGCCGGAGACGGCGATGGGATCTGCGGAACGCTCCAGGTCGATGTCGTCCGCGGTGCCCAGGCGGACGACGGAGGCGCCCGTGAAGTCGGTGATCAGAAACGACACCGACCGGGCCCCGAGCTGTCTTCGCAAAGAAGCGGCTATGACATCGACGGACTCCACCGGCGGCGCGGCCTCCGCCGCGGCCAGCGCCTCACCCAGGCCGTCCTTCTCACTGTCCCGCATGGAAGCGACCTCCCGCCAGCGTGCCCGCGTGTACGTGCCTGGCGACACGACTTTCCGGCCGAGCACGACAGGCAAGCTACCCCACCGCAGGGCACGGCTTACCTGCTCGGCCGGGCGACGTGCCGCCGACACGTCTGGTCTGCACTCGCCGCGGGTGTCGTGTTCCGGCGATGCACCGCGAGCCGACCGCAAGGATGCGCAGCCGCTGCGGTGCGTCTGCCGACACCCTGGGCGGGGGCACCAGCGGGTATCGGCTTTGATCCAAGGGAGAGGGCGGAGCGCGGTCGTGACCGACTTTCCGGCCTGGCGGGAGTGGAGCTCATGGGACCGGAAGCGGAGGTGGCCAGGTGCCTGGCCAGCCCTGAGACACCGGTGCGGCGCGGACCACCTCGGGAGCCCTCAGTCGAACCGACCCCGCTGGGCGTCCCAAGGGGCTTCTGCTTCCAGGTGGAGTCGGCGCAATGTGCCTTCCGTCTCACGCCTGAAGTGTTCGAAGGACACCAGACGCTGCCACAACGGGTCAGGACGGCAGGGGACGGCGGCTCCTTCGGATGACCATTCTTCGGCGAGCCGACTGTACAGAGGTGTGCTCCCGTTCATTGCTTCGTCAGAGGCCTGCTCTCGGGCGTGAGCCGGGCTGCAGGAATGTTTGCCGCGCGCTTGCTCCGGAAGACGAGGGCCGGCTCTGCGCTTGCCCCTGCCGGCCGGTGCGCTGCGGTTCGATTCAGCTTCATGATCATTCGTCACATATGCCAGAACGATTCCTCCACCTCTCCGGATACTGTTGTCGTGCTTCCCTCGGCCGACTTGGCTTGCCTGCGCACGACCTTCGCAGGGCTACCTGTCGGCGGTCGGTGACCACTACCTTTCTCTCCGCACCGCACCCCGTTGCTGAACCTGGACGCAGTCGGCGGGCCCACCTACCGGGGAAGCCGGTACTCCACCGCGACGAGACCGGCCCTGGCACGCCTGCCTCGGCCGCTCCGGTTCCGGTGTGCCGACAGACAGCCGTTCCGTCCCTGTGTTCGGGGCGGAGCGGCAGCGAGGGCGCCGGGCGTGCGTAGCGGTGGGATCAGATGATGGGAGCCGCATCGAGGCTCGGGTAGATGTCCAGGACCGCGTCGATGCCCCGGATGCTGAACAGGCGTGTGAGCCTGGGAGAAGGGCTGACCATGCGCAGGTCGGTCTGCTGATGGGTGGTGAGGACCAGCACGAGGAACATCGAATCGACGAACGTGATGCCGCCGGCGTCCAGAATCACTCCACCGCTGGCTGCGACGGCGGATTCGCTCTGCGCTTGCAGGGACGGCAGGGACTCGAAGTCGAATTCTCCGCGAGGGGCGATCACCGCCAGCGGCGCGAAACCGGAGTGCCGAGGGGCGGAAGACGTCATGAGGTGGGTATCGCTCCCCGTAGCCCCTCGCATCATCGATCAGAGTGCCGAGGAGAGTCCGCTCAGTCGCCTTCGCGTCGGCCACGAGCGATCGCCGCCTTGTTGCCGCAGGTGCCCCGTATGCACCCCGGAGAGACCTCAGTCGCTTCCATGTTCAGTCCCTCGGACTTTCGCCGGCTCTGCGGTGATCTGACCCGGAGGTCTTGCTGCCCGTGGCAGTGTCAGCGGGAGAGGAAGGCCGTGACGGTCTTGCCTCCGGCTGCCCGGCGCGTGACCGCGGTCGTGCGGGCCAGGCGGTTGACCATGGGCCAGCCGAAGCCGCCGCCGGAACCGGTCAAGTCGGGGGTCTGCATGCGCGGCCATCGCGGACTTGCGTCGTCGACAGCTACACCTCGATGGCGCCGGGGTGAGCGTTCAGACGGAGTGTGAATGTGCCGTCGCCGTGGCGCAGGGCGTTGGTGACGAGTTCGGAGACCACCAGGACGAGGGTGCCCGCCACGTCCGGACAGGGCGTTGGGACCAGGCGGTCGGTGAAGGCCCGGGCGGCCTGGCGGGCTTGGCTGACGCCCGTTGCGCTGTTGCCCCGGACCGTGGTCGGTACGGGGGTCGCCTCCGAGATGGTGATCTTCGTGCTGTTCGGCACCACGCAGACCGGACCGACGGCACGCTCCGGGAAGCGGCTCCGGAGGGGGTTCCCCGTGTTCGTCCCCATTCCCGCGATCCTACGTACCCGTCAGGCCGGTGCCGACCGGTCCGGAGTCGGTCAGTCCGGCGCCTCGCCCGGGTACGCGCTCTCGAACGCCGAGTGGAACAGGGCCGTGACGTCCTGGCCGGTGAGGCCTTCGGTACGGGCCTGGGTCAGCCAGTCGGCGAGGGCGGCGCGCAGTGGTGAGCCGGGGCCGGACTGCGGCTGCGCGAGGGTGCGGGTGATGAACGTGCCCGCTCCCTGGCGCACCTCGGCGAGGCCCATGCGTTCCAGTTCGCGGTAGGCCTTGAGCGTCGTGTTGGGGTTGACCTTGGTGGTCGCGGCGACCTGGGCCGCGGTGGGCAGCCGGTCGCCCTCCTCCAGCGCGCCCATCCGCAGAGCCTGCTCGACCTGCCGGACGATCTGGAGATAGGTCGCCACTCCACTGCGCCGGTCGATGCGGAACACGACCACGGACTTCACCTTCCGCTCGATTGCCGACACTTTACGTAGGGGGAGAGGGCCGCACCTACAGCGGGCGGCGCGAGACCCGCCACAGGGTGAACGCCGTGAGCAGGGCCGTGCCGGCCAGCAGGATGCCTGCCGCGAGCCACTGCATGCCCGCCATCTGGTTGTAACCGATGTACTCGATCACGTCGTTGACGATGCCGTGCTCCTTGATGCACGCGTTCTGCGCCTTCTCGGTCGCCTCGGCGCAGCGGCCCCAGTTGTACAAGGTGCCGTCGGCGCTGCCGACCCAGCGGTCCGCCTCGTACGCGTCGTTGAAGCGGGCCGGGAGGTCGGTGTCCATCGGGTACGTGAACATTTTCGGGGAGCCGAGCCGTACGCGTACCTCGTCCCAGACGAACATCGTGGTGATCGCCGTGAAGAGGAACGTGAGCACCATCGCCGGGAGCACCCGGCGGACCACGGTGCCGATCGTGATGCCCGCGGCGGTCAGGAAGAGGAGGAACGCGGGCAGGACCGGCCCGGTGTTGTCGAAGATGACGCCGTCGATCCACTCACTGAGAAAGAGGGAGCGATGCGGCTTCCACCACCAGGTGAACAGCGCCGAGAGCACCACGCCGGAGACCAGCGCGAGAGTGTAGGCCAGGCCCAGCTTGGCGATCAGCCACTGGCGGCGGGTCGCGGACTGGGTGGTGACGAGCTGAGCGGTGCCGTTCTCCTGGTCGCCCGCGATCAGCGGGGCGCCGATGAAGACGGCGAGGATCAGCGGCAGGCCGTTGATGATGCTGGTGATGTAGTTGTAGCCGCGGTTGTTGTCCATCGGCCGGCCGGCGTCCTTCTCCGGCCAGCCCTTCGCGTCGAGCAGCTGCACCAGCTCGTTGCGCTCGTACACGATCCACAGCGCGGTCAGCAGGGTGAGGCCGAGGACGCAGGCCAGCGCGACGCGGTGCTGGCGTACGACGAGCCACGGCATTCCGCGCAACAGACGTCGTCCGCTGCCGAGTTCGGCGGGCTTCTCGGTGAGGGTGGTGCTCATGCGGCCTGGTTCCCTTCGGCTTCGACGCGGGCGCCCTGGGTGTAGAGCGAGGGCGCGTCCGGGGAGCGGAGATGGGCGAGGAGGACTTCCTCCAGGGAGGGTTCGGCGCTCTCCCAGTCGGCGGGAAGCGGGCCCCTGGGCCGGATCATCGCCTGGAACTGCCGTCCCTGGAGCCGGGTTTCGACGACCGTGTGGTGGTCGAGCTCCATCGGCAGCGAGCCGTCCCGGGCCACCCCGGTGACCAGCGCGTGGGCCGGGACCAGCGCGTCGGCGTCACCGGCCATCCGGATCCGGCCCTCGGCGACGACCAGCAGGTAGTCGCACATGTCCTCCAGCTCGGTCAGCATGTGCGAGGACATCACCACTGTGGTGCCGCGCTCGACGGCCTCCGCCATCAGCAGCGTGCTCATCTCGTCGCGGGCCAGCGGGTCGAGGTCCGACATCGGCTCGTCCAGGAGCAGCAGGTCGGGCCGCTTGCCGAAGGCGAGCGCGAAGGCCACGCGGGTGCGCTGGCCGCCGGAGAGCGTGCCGATCCTCGCGTGCAGCGGGACGTTGCCCGAGCGGACGATCCGCGTCGCCGCCGCCGCGTCCCAGCCGGGGTTCAACTCGGCTCCCATCCGCAGCGTTTCGGCCACGGTGAACCGCTTGAACAGCGGCTTGTCCTGTCCGAGGAACGCGAATCCGGGCATCACGGCGGGGTCGTCGACCGGTACGCCGAAGATCCGCAGTTCGCCGGTCGTCGGCTGCACCTGCCGGGTCGCCAGTCCGAGCAGGGTGGACTTGCCGGCCCCGTTCGGACCGACCAGACCGCAGATGCGGCCGGCCGGGATCCGGAAGGAGCAGTCGCGCAGCGCCCAGCCGCGCCGGTAGCGCTTGCCCAGGCCGCGGGCTTCCAGTGCCCAGCTGCCGGATGTCGCGTTCGGGGTGGTCGTGTCTGCCACGCGCCTCGCCTCGATTCCATTAGTCAATTAATGGAATCATGGAGTCGTGAGGGAATGGCTGTCAAGCGCGGCAGGTCGCGGGGCGGAAGAGGGGCGGGGTGAGGGGGAGTCGCGGGGGAGGGAGGCCGGGGCTTCCGCGTACGGAGACGTACGGAGGTGTGCGGAGGCGTACGGCGCTCGGCTCAGCCGCGCAGAAACGCCAGGACCGCGAGCACCCTGCGGTTGGTGGCGTCCGAGACGTCGAGGTCGAGCTTGGTGAGGATCGAGCCGAAGTGCTTGCTGACCGTGCCCTCGCCGACGTGCAGGGCCTCGGCTACGGACGCGTTGGACCGGCCTTCCGCCATCAGCGCGAGCACCTCCAGCTCGCGGGCGGTGAGCCGGGCGAGCGGGTCGCGGCGGTGCCGGATCAGCTGCCGTACGACCTCGGGGTCCACCACCGTGCCGCCCTCGGCCACCCGGCGCAGGGCGTCGGCGAACTCCTCGACGTGGCCGATGCGCTCCTTGAGCAGATAGCCCACCCCCGTACCGTCCGAGGTGTCCAGCAGGTCCTCGGCGTAGGTGCGCTGGACGTACTGGCTGAGGACCAGGACCGGCAGGCCCGGCAGCTTCCCGCGCAGCGCGACGGCGGCCCGCAGGCCCTCGTCCGTGAAACCGGGCGGCATCCGGACATCGGTCACCACGATGTCCGGGCGGTGCTCCAGGGCAGCGGCGTCGAGCTCCTCTGCCGTGCCCACCGCTGCCAGGACCCGGTGCCCGAAACGTTCCAGCAGGCCGACCAGGCCCTCGCGCAGGAGCACGCTGTCCTCGGCCAGTACGACGCGCAGCATCAGGTCCTCGATCGGGCGGGCGGGCAGGGGACCTCCAGCCTGAACACCGTCGGCCCCTTGGGCGGACTGGACAGTAGCAGGGCCCCGCCGAGTACCGAGAGGCGATCGGCGACGCCCTGCAGGCCGGTCCCGCCGGCACCGCCCTCATCCCGCGCGGGGGCGCCGCCCATTCGCGCGCCGCCGTGTCCGTCGTCCTCGACCTCCACCGTCAGCCGCCCGCGCGCGGTCCCGCCGGTCACCGTGACCCGGGTCGCCCCGCTGTGCTTCGCCACGTTCGCCAGCGCCTCGCTCACCGCGAAGTAGACCGCGGTCTCGACGGCTTCGAGCAGCCGGCCCGGTACCGTCAGGCGCACCTCGACCGGGACCGGGGAGCGGTCCGCCAGGTCCTCGACGGCGGCCACGAGCCCCCGGTCGGTGAGGACATGGGGATGGATCCCGTGGATCAGCTCCCGTATCTCCACCAACGCGACCGACGCCTCCTCGTGCGCCCGCTCCAGCAGCCCGCCCAGCGGCTCGGCCGGCTTCTCCAGCCGGGCGAGTCCCAGCGTCATGGAGAGCGCCACCAGCCGTTGCTGCGCCCCGTCGTGCAGGTCGCGCTCGATACGGCGGCGTTCCGCCTCGAACGCGTCCACCAGCCGCATCCGCGACCGGTCCAGCTCCGCGATCCGGGAGTCGAGCGCGGAGTCCGGCGGGGCGAGCAGGGCCCGCGTCAGTACGGCGCGGCCCCGGGCGACGATCCCCAGCGGCCGGATCAGCAACGGCAGCAGCACCACCCCCGCCAGCAGCACCGCGAACGCCTCCGGCCAGGAATCGGCGAGCCACAGCTTCAGGACCCGCGCCTCTCCGTCCCCGCCCGCCGCCATCATCACCGGCGTCCCGATCAGCCCGCCGCACACCAGGAGAACCGTGCCGACGGCGAGAGCCTCCACCGGCCACAGGACGAACGCGAAGAGCAGTGCGTACGCGAACTCCCGCCAGGTGCACCGCTCCTGGAGCCGGGTGCGCAGCCAGGACGCAAGGCCCGGGTCGGGCGGATCGCGGTGCGGGGCGAGGACGGGGACCGGGTCGATCAGCCGAAGCCTGCGCCGCTCCAGCGCCGCCAGCGGGATCCCGGCCAGGACGAGCGTCAGCAGCAGCGGCACCCCGATGACGAGAACGGCCAGCGCGCTGCCCGCACCGGCCAGCAGGAGCAGGGCGACCAGCGTCACGACACCGAGGGGCACGCTGGTCAGGAGGTAGAGCGCGGCACGCCACGGCCGGCCGTCGAGGAGCTGTCGGCGGACGGCTCGGAGCAGAGCGGCTCGGAAGGGGGCGGCCCGGAGGAGGGCGGGCGAGGATCCCGGTGACGGTGACGGTGACAGTGACGGTGACTGTGGCGTGGGCGGTGGCGGTGACGGCGGGCTGGGGGAGAGCATGACGGGCACGCTATGAGACGGTCTCCCCGGCCGACCACCCCGCTCTCTGCCCTCCCGTGGTGGAGCTGGCTCCACCACGAGGACTCCACCTCGCCGCGATGTGCCGGGCGAGCGCCGCCGGTTGAGTGGACGCCATGAATCCAGCAGCGACCACCGACCCGACAGCGGCCGTTCGGCTCCGGTCCGTGACCCGTTCCTACGGCCGTGACGGCCGCGACGGCAGCACCGTGAGAGCGCTCGACGATGTCAGCCTCACCATCCGCCGCGGCACTTTCACCGCCGTCATGGGCCCCTCCGGCTCCGGCAAGTCGACGCTCCTGCACTGCGTCGCGGGCCTGGACCGGCCGACCGGCGGCCGGGTGCTGCTGGGCGACACCGATCTGACCGGGCTCAGCGAGGCCCGGCTGACCAAGCTGCGCCGGGGGCGGATCGGCTTCGTCTTCCAGGCGTTCAACCTGTTGCCCTCCCTCACCGCCGCGCAGAACGTGGCCCTGCCGCTGCGGCTCGCCGGACGGCGGCCGCGCAAGGCGGAGGTGCTCGACGCCCTGGACAAGGTCGGGCTGCGCGAGCGGGCCGGTCACCGGCCCGGCGAGCTCTCCGGCGGCCAGCAGCAGCGGGTGGCGATCGCCCGCGCCCTGGTGACTCGGCCCGAAGTGCTCTTCGGCGACGAGCCGACCGGCGCTCTGGACTCCACCGCCGGGCGCGCGGTGCTCGGCCTGCTGCGCGCGATGACCGACGACGGACGCACCGTGATCATGGTGACCCACGACCCGATCGCCGCCTCCTTCGCCGATCGCGTCCTCTTCCTCGCCGACGGCCGGATCCGGGACGACCTGGACGCGCCCTCCGCGGAGCGGATCGCGGCGCGCATGGCGGCACTCTCCGCTCCGGGGCTTGAGGCGGCCCCGGGGGACCTGGAGTCCCCGGCGTCCCTGACGTCCCCGGCGGTGGTCCCGTGCTGATGTTGGCGCTGCGCGGTGTGCGGCAGAGGTGGGTCACCTTCGTCGGGTCGTTCGTCGCCCTGGCTCTGGGGACGGGGCTCATCGCCGCCACCGGACTCGCCCTCGCCGCGACGTTCGACGCCCCGGAGCGGGGGCCCGAACGGTTCGCCGCCGCTCCCGTCGTCGTCCGGGCCGTCGACCGCCTTCGGGTCGACACCCCGATCGGGACCCGGACCAGCCCCCTCGACCGCCCCGGCCCGGTCCCGCCGAACCTCGCCGGCCAACTGGCCGTCCTGGGCCGCACGGTGGAGGACCGGACCTTCCCGGCGGACCTCACGGCCCCTCGTACCGGCACCGACAGAAGCACCGGCACCGACAGAAGCACCGGCACCGGCAGAGACACCGGCACCGGCATCGGCGCCCAGACCCGGGCCGGCCACCCCTGGTCCGTCGCCGCCGCCGCCCCGTACCGCCTCTCCACCGGCCGCGCCCCCGCCGCCCCCGGCGAAGTCGTCGTCACCACCGGACCCGGCCGCGCCCCGCTCCGTACCGGGGACCGCGTCCAGGTCCGCACCCCGGCCGGGAGCGATATCAGGACCGTCGTCGGCACCGTGGCCGGCCGGGGCTTCGAGGAGGCCGTCTTCTTCACCGACGACGAGGCCGCCCGGATCTCCCCGGACATCGACGCCCTCGTGGTGCACGCCGACGCCGACGCCGTACGCGGCGCCCTCGGACCGGACAGCGGCATGGACGTCCTCACCGGCCACGACCGCCGCCGCGCCGACCCCGACCCCGACCGCGACGTCCGGGCCCTGATCTCCGTCAACGCGCTGCTCGGCACCGCCGCGGGCATCACCCTGTTCGTCTCCGCCGCCGTCGTGGCGTCGACGTTCTCGTTCGCCGTGGCCGGGCGGCGGCGGGAGTTCGGGCTGTTGCGCACGGCCGGTGCGACGCCCGGCCAGATCCGCCGTACGGTGTGCGCCGAAGCGGTCCTCCTCGGAGTGCTGGCCTCGGCGGCGGGCACCTGGCTCGGAGCCCGGAGCGCGCCCCTGCTGGTCCGCCGGATGACCGACGCGGGCCTCGCCCCGCCCTGGTTCGCCCTCGGGGACCCGACCTGGCCGCTGCACACCGCCTTCTGGACCGGGGTCTTCGTCGCCACCGCGGCGGCGCTCGTCTCCTGCCACCGGGCCGGGCGGACCGCCCCGACGGAGGTGCTGCGCGAGGCCGCCGTCGACAGCCGGGTCATGCCGGTGAGCCGCTGGGCCGCCGCCGTCCTGGCCGTGCTCGCCGGACTCGGTCTGCCCGCCCTGGCGCTGGCGGTCGACCCGGGCGATCTGCTGGGCCGCAAGTCCTACGTCACCCGGCCCATGCTCCTCATCGTCGGCTGCGCGCTCCTCGCCCCCGTCCTGGTGCGCCCGGTCGGCCGGCTGCTGACCTGCCTGCCCGCGCGGCTGCCCGGCGCCACCGGCGTACTCGTCCGGGAGAACACCGCCGCCGGAGTGCGCAGGACCGCCGCCGTCGCCGCGCCCGTCCTGATCACCGTCGCCCTCGCCGCCTCCCTCACCGGCACCGTCGCGACCCTGGAGGAGGCCAGAGCCACCGAGGCGCGCACCGCCACCACCGCCGACTTCGTGGTGACGTCGGGACAGGAGGGCCGGCCGCTGGCCCCCGCCTTCGTGGAGCGGGCGCGGGCCGTCGAGGGGGCGGTGGTCAGCGTGTCGCGGTCCACGGCCGTCACCGTCCTCGAGGAGGGCACGGCCCTCGTCTCCTCCGAGGCCCGCGCGGTCGACCCCGCCCGGCTGGCGGCCGTGTCGGAGCTGCCCGTGACGGCCGGCCGGCTCACCGATCTCGACGACGGCGCGATCGTCGTCAACGAGGAGTGGCTGACCACGCGGGTCGGCGACCGGGTCACCGTCTGGCTCGGCGACGGGCGCGAGGCGTCGCTGCGGATCGCCGCCGTCCTGGCCACCGGTACCGGCGACAACGGCGTCTACGTCACCGCCCGGAACGCCGGGGGCGCGGCCCTCGACCGGATCGACGTCAAGGTCGCCCCGGGCGGTGACCGGCAGGCCGTCGCCGCCGCGCTGGACACTGCCGCTGCCGCCACCGGTACGCGGGTGGAGACCCGGGACGCATGGCTGGCCGCGGACAGCCCGGGGACGAACGACCACACCGGGACCGGTCTCCGGATGATCCTCGCCATCGCTCTCCTGTGTACGGGGACGGCCCTGGCCAACACCCTGGTCATGGCCACCTCCGACCGGGTCCGGGACCTCGCCGTGCTCCGCCTCGCCGGGGCCACCGTCCCGCAGGTCCTGCGGCTCGTCGCGGCCGAGGCGGTCGCGGCGGTCGGGGTGGGAGCGGTGCTCGGGGGCGTGGTCGCGGTGGTGAACCTGCTGGTGGTGTGGGGCGCCCTGGCGCTCCTGGGCGTCACGTCCGTCGTCGTGGTGCCGTGGGGAACGCTCGGCCTCGTCGTCGGGGCCGCGGCGCTCCTGGCCGCCGGCTCCGCCGTCCTGCCGGCCGCGTTCGCCCTGCGGACCCGGCCGGTCGAACTCGCGGGCGCGCGTGAGTAGTCGTCGCCGTACTGAAGGGCGCCGGTGAGCGCGCGCGTGGTGGTCACCGCGTGCTCACCGGCGCCCGTCAGCCCGCGCGCAGCGGTGACCGGCTCGACAACGCTCGTGATCGATCCGCCCAGGGCTTAGGCTCGCTCCATGGGCAGTCACCCGGAAAGTCTTCCGACCCCGACCACCCCGGCCGGCCGCGAGGGGCTCGACGCCGTTCTCGCCCGGCCGGACCGCGCGGTCGTCGCCCTCGACTTCGACGGCACGCTCGCCGACATCGTCCCGGACCCCGAACAGGCCCGCGCTCACCCCGGCACCGTCGAGGCGCTCGCCGCACTCGCGCCGAAGGTCGCCGCCATCGCCGTGATCACCGGCCGCCCGGCGGGCGTCGCCGTGCGCTACGGGGGCTTCGCGGGCGTCCCCGGCCTGGAGCACCTCGTCGTGCTCGGGCACTACGGCGCAGAACGCTGGGACGCCGTCACCGGCACCGTCCGGGCCCCCGCCCCGCACCCGGGCGTCACCGCCGTGCGTGCCGAACTCCCCGGCGTACTGCACGAGTTCGACGCGTGGCGCGGTACCTGGATCGAGGAGAAGGGGCAGGCCGTCGCGGTCCACACCCGGCGCGCCGAGGACCCGCAGGCGGCCTTCGAGTCGCTGCGCGGGCCCCTCGGCGAGCTGGCCGCGACCCACGGTCTGATCGTCGAACCGGGGCGCCTGGTCCTGGAGTTGCGGCCGCCAGGCATGGACAAGGGCGTCGCGCTCGCCGGGTTCGTCGCGGAGTTGGACGCGGAGTCCGTGATCTACGCGGGCGACGACCTCGGGGACCTCGCAGCGTTCGCCGCCGTGGAGAAGCTGCGAACGGAGGGCCCGGACGGCATCCCCGGCCTCCTGGTGTGCAGCGGCAGCGCCGAGGTGCCCGAACTGGCCGAGCGTGCCGACCTGTCGGTGCCGGGCCCGGCCGCGGTGGTGGACTTCCTGGCGGCCCTGGCGGAGCGGCTGTAGGAGGCGGAGCGGCTGTGGGAGCGGGAGGGGCGGCCGGTCCGATTCCGGCCGGCCCGCTTCCGGGCCGTCACCCCTGCCGCAGCGCCTCCAGCTGGTCCAGGAACCACTGCTGCGGCGGCAGCGCGGTCGCCGCCTCGGCCAGTCGCTTCGTGCGCCCGGACCGCTCGTCCGCGCTCATCGTCAGTCCCTCGTGCAGGGCCTCGGCCGTGCCCGTCACGTCGTAAGGGTTCACCACGATCGCGTCCTCGCCCAGCTCCTCGTATGCCCCCGCCTCCCGCGACAGCACCAGCGCGCAGCCGTGGTCGGAGACGACGGGGACCTCCTTGGCGACCAGGTTCATCCCGTCGCGGATCGGGTTGACCAGCGCCACGTCCGCCAGCCGGTACGCGGCCAGCGAGCGGGCGAAGTCGTCCTTCACGTGGAGGATGACCGGCGTCCAACTCTCCGTGCCGTAGGCCCCGTTGATTTCCGTGGCCAGGGACTGCACCGCCGCCGTGTAGTCCCGGTAGACGGCGAGGTCCTGGCGGGAGGGGTAGGCGAAGGCGATGTGCACGACGCGTTCGCGCCACTCCGGGTGGGCGTCCAGCAGCGTCCGGTACGCGTGCAGGCCGCGCACGATGTTCTTGGACAGCTCGGTGCGGTCCACCCGGACGATGGTCCTGCGGCCCTCGCCCACCTGCTCCCGCAACGCCGCCATCCGCTCGTCCACGTCCGCCTCGTGCGAGCGGCGGCGCAGGAAGTCGGCGTCGGCCCCGAGGCCGTGCACCCCGATCCTGGTCCGGCCCGTGCCGCCGAGGATCTCCGTACAGCAGCCGATGAACGCGTCCGCCCAGCGCCGGGTCAGGAACGCGGCCCGGTCCGCGCCGAGGATGCCGCGCAGCAACTGCTCGGCGATGTCGTCGGGGAGCAGCCGGAAGTAGTCGACGGGCGCCCACGGGGTGTGCGAGAAGTGGCCGATCCTGAGGTCCGGGCGCAGCTCGCGGAGCATGCCGGGGACCAGGGCCAGGTGGTAGTCCTGGACGAGGACAGCCGCCCCCGGGCCCGCCTCCTCGGCCAGCGCATCGGCGAAGGCCCGGTTGTACGTCTCGTACGAAGCCCACTGCCGGCGGAACTCCGCGTCGAAGACCGGCTCGACGGGCGTCTGGTAGAGCAGGTGGTGGACGAACCACAGCACCGAGTTCGCGATCCCGTTGTACGCGTCGGCGTGCACCTCGGCGTCGATGTCCAGCATCCGCACGCCCGGCTCCCCGACCCCGCGGCGCACCGCCTCGCGGTCGCCGTCGCCGAGGGCCGCGCAGACCCACAGCTTGTCGTCGACGGCGCTCAGCCCGGAGACGAGACCGCCCCCGCCGCGCTTGGCGTCGAGCGTCCCGTCCTCGCCGAGCGTGTACGAGACCGGGCCGCGGTTGGACGCGACGAGGACCTGGGCAGTGGCTTCGGGATGCTCGGTGACCATGTAGCGGAACCTAGCCCGTTCGGGAAGCCGCCAAACGCCTCGGGACCTCATGCGGCCCTCCGCCTCACGCCGCGTGGCGCTCCGCGTACTCCGCGATCTCCCGCATCGGCGGCCGCTCCTCCGTGTCCACCGCGTGGGTGCGGGGCACGAAACCCTCCTCGCCGCGCTCGAACTGGGTCAGTGCCGGCCGCACCAGATGGCCCCGGGAGAGCCGCAGCTGCGCCGTGCGGTAGATCGCCGCCGCCATCCGGCCCAGCGCCTGCCCGTCCTGGTGGCGGTGTTTGCGTACGCCGACGTCGACCTGGCCCAGCGCGTCCAGGCCCACGGTGTGCAGCGCGTCCACGAGCAGCCCCAGCTCCACTCCGTAACCGACCGGGAACGGCAGCCGCTCCAGCAGGGAGCGCCGCACCGCGTACTCGCCGCCCAGCGGCTGGACGAAGCCGGCCAGCTGCGGCCAGTGCAGATTGAGCAGCGGGCGTGCCACCAGTTCGGTGACCCGGCCGCCCTGACCTGCGCTGTCGCCGAGCGGACGGTCGTACATCGCCTTGACGAAGTGGACCGTGGGGTCGGTGAGCAGCGGGCCGACCGTCCCCGAGACGAAGTCCGCCGAGAAGTCCTTGAGGTCGGCGTCCACGAAGCAGACGATCTCGCCGCTTGTCACCAGGAGCGACCGCCACAGCACCTCGCCCTTGCCGGGCAGGGCCGGGATCCGGGGCAGGATCGCGTCCCGGTGGACGACCCGGGCGCCCGCCGCCCGGGCCACCGCGGCGGTGGCGTCGGTGGAGCCGGAGTCGATCACCACGAGTTCGTCGACGAGCCGGACCTTCTCCATCAGCTCCCGGCGGATCGTCGCCACGATCGCGCCGACCGTGGCCTCCTCGTTCAGCGCGGGCAGCACCACGCTCACCGACGTGACGCGCGGATCGGCGGCCCGGGCGTCGGTGAGCCGGTTGAGCGGGCGGTCGCCGGACGACCAGGAACGCCTGGTCAGCCAGCGTTCCACCTCTTCGAGCACGGTCGGCACTCCCTGTGTGTGATCCATCTCGCGGTTCGGACGACTATCTCAACGGTCCGGTGCTTCGGTTACAGTCTTGAACAACGCGGATGACCCTCGCATGTCGGGGTCGGACCGCACATAAACGCCTGGATCGAAGATCCAGAGCCATAGAGCTCATCCAGAGGGACTGAGGGAACGGCCCGTTGAAGTCCCGGCAACCCTCCTGCCGACCGCGAGGTCACGGTGGGGAAGGTGCCAATTCCGTCTTGCGGCGAAATGCGTCGCGAGGAAGATGAGGAGAAAGGGCCTCCGCCATCATGGCTGTTCAGACCGTCGCAGGTAATGCCACCACCGCTTCCCCGGACCTCGGTCCCGCCGCGGCGCTTTCCTGCCGCGAGTGCGGCGAGCGTTTCGAGCTCGGCCCCCTTTTCGCCTGTGCGTCCTGTTTCGGGCCGCTCGAAGTGGCCTACGACCTGCCCACCGGCTCCCCGGAGGAGCTGCGCAAGCGCATCGAGGCCGGGCCGGACAACATCTGGCGCTATGCCCCGCTGCTGCCGGTGCCCGCCGACGTCGCTCAGAAGCCCAACATCAACCCCGGCTTCACCAAGCTGGTCAAGGCCGACAACCTCGCCCGTGAGCTGGGCGTCACCGGCGGCCTGTACGTGAAGGACGACTCCGGCAACCCGACGCACTCCTTCAAGGACCGCGTCGTCGCGATCGCCGTCGAGGCCGCCCGCGCCTTCGGTTTCACCACTCTCTCCTGCTCCTCCACGGGCAACCTGGCCGGTGCCGTGGGCGCCGCCGCCGCCCGCGCCGGACTGCGCTCCTGCGTGTTCATCCCGCACGACCTGGAGCAGGGCAAGGTCGTCATGGCCGCGGTGTACGGCGGTGAGCTGGTCGGCATCGAGGGCAATTACGACGACGTCAACCGCTTCTGCTCCGAGCTCATCGGCGACCCGCTCGGCGAGGGCTGGGGCTTCGTCAACGTCAACCTCCGCCCGTACTACGGCGAGGGCTCCAAGACGCTGGCGTACGAGATCTGCGAGCAGCTCGGCTGGCGGCTGCCCGACCAGATCGTCATCCCGATCGCGTCCGGATCCCAGCTCACGAAGATCGACAAGGGTCTCCAGGAGCTGATCAAGCTCGGTCTGGTCGAGGACAAGCCGTACAAGATCTTCGGCGCCCAGGCCGAGGGCTGCTCCCCGGTCTCCGCCGCCTTCAAGGCCGGTCACGACGTCGTACGGCCCCAGAAGCCGAACACCATCGCCAAGTCGCTGGCCATCGGCAACCCGGCGGACGGCCCCTACGTCCTGGACATCGCCCGCCGCACCGGCGGCGCGGTGGAGGACGTCACCGACGAGCAGGTCGTCGACGCGATCAAGCTGCTGGCCCGCACCGAGGGCATCTTCGGCGAGACGGCGGGCGGGGTGACGCTCGGGGTGGCGAAGAAGCTCATCGAGGCCGGTGTCATCGACCCGACGCTCACCACCGTCGTGGTCAACACCGGCGACGGCCTCAAGACGCTCGACGCGGTCTCCGCCACCTCGCAGGCCACGGCGACCATCAAGCCGAGCCTGGACGCGTTCCGCGCAGCGGGCCTCGGCACCGCCTGACCACACCGGCACGAAGGAAGAAGGGCACCACCATGAGCGTCAAGGTCCGCATCCCCACCATCCTCCGTACGTACACGGGCGGCCAGGCCGAGGTTTCGGCGGAGGGCACGAAGCTCTCCGAGGTCATCGAGTCCCTGGAGAAGGACCACCCGGGCATCGCCGCCCGCGTCCTGGACGACCAGGGCAAGCTGCGCCGCTTCGTGAACGTGTACGTCAACGACGACGACGTGCGCTTCGAGGGCGGTCTGGACGCGGCCACGCCGGACGGCGCGGGCGTCTCGATCATCCCCGCGGTGGCCGGCGGCTGCTGAACCGCACCGGGCCGCTCGCCGGCGGCCCCCACCGCACCCCTGTGTGACCACGGTTGCCCCCTCCGCGAGAGAAGCGGAGGGGGCAATTCTGCATGGTTGAGCGCGGTACAGTTGGGGAAGCCCCACCCGCTGCCCGTGCCGCCCGCATATGAGAATGCGCCCGGCCCCGATAAGAAGCAGCCAAAGTGCGTGAACCTCTTGCGGCATAAGTGCCCTTTGCCTGGCCCGACTTGCCCGTAAATCTCAGCAAACCCGCATATTCGCGCGGTCTTCTGCGCCCAGAATTCTCGTCCGATTGACCTGTTGCAGAGGGCAGTTGGGCGGATACATTCGGCCGCGGTCGACGCGCTGCGGCGCCGCACACCCTCTCCTGTCGGAGGGTGAGTTCCGACCCGGGTCCGCGAAGTGCGGTCCCGTGCAAGGGCCAGTAATAGGGGAGTTAGGCATGGCTCAGGGCACCGTCAAGTGGTTCAACGCGGAGAAGGGGTACGGCTTCATCGCGGTCGACGGTGGTGCGGATGTTTTCGTCCACTACAGCGCGATCCAGATGGACGGGTACCGCACCCTCGAAGAGGGTCAGCGAGTTGAATTCGAGATCTCGCAGGGCCAGAAGGGGCCCCAGGCCGACATGGTCAAGCTCGCCGTCGGCTGAGCTCGGCGCGGTCGTCCGACGACACCACTCACGCACGTAGGGCCCGACCCCGGGATCAGGGGATCGGGCCCTACGCGCGTCCGGGGGCGGCGGGGCGCCGCGCCCTCTGACCGCATGGCGGGCACCGGCCGAAGGCGCTTGCACTCTCGGGGGTCGAGTGCTAATCATTGGCGTTAGCACTCTCCAGGTGAGAGTGACAGAAACTTGGACCGGGCCGGTGAGGCCCGCAGGCGCGGTGGGGCAAGGAACCACCACGCAGGCAGGCCGTCCGTCGCGGGCGCCTCTCGGTCCGGAGAAATCCACCCCTGTCCGGGAGGACCACTTCACATGGCCAAGATCATCGCGTTCGACGAGGAGGCACGGCGCGGTCTCGAGCGCGGGATGAACCAGCTCGCCGACGCCGTCAAGGTCACCCTCGGCCCCAAGGGCCGTAACGTCGTCCTCGAGAAGAAGTGGGGCGCGCCCACGATCACCAACGATGGTGTTTCCATCGCCAAGGAGATCGAGCTCGAGGACCCGTACGAGAAGATCGGTGCGGAGCTGGTCAAGGAGGTCGCCAAGAAGACGGACGACGTCGCCGGCGACGGTACGACCACCGCCACCGTTCTCGCCCAGGCTCTCGTCCGCGAGGGTCTGCGCAACGTCGCCGCAGGCGCCAACCCGATGGCCCTCAAGCGCGGCATCGAGAAGGCCGTCGAGGCTGTCTCCGCCGCTCTGCTGGAGCAGGCCAAGGACGTGGAGACCAAGGAGCAGATCGCTTCGACCGCCTCCATCTCCGCCGCCGACACCGAGATCGGCGCCAAGATCGCCGAGGCGATGGACAAGGTCGGCAAGGAAGGCGTCATCACCGTCGAGGAGTCCCAGACCTTCGGTCTGGAGCTGGAGCTCACCGAGGGTATGCGCTTCGACAAGGGCTACATCTCGGCGTACTTCGCGACCGACATGGAGCGTATGGAGGCGTCGCTCGACGACCCGTACATCCTGATCGTCAACTCGAAGATCGGCAGCGTCAAGGACCTGATCCCGCTGCTGGAGAAGGTCATGCAGTCGGGCAAGCCCCTGCTGATCATCGCCGAGGACGTCGAGGGCGAGGCGCTCTCCACCCTGGTCGTCAACAAGATCAAGGGCACGTTCAAGTCCGTCGCCGTCAAGGCTCCGGGCTTCGGCGACCGCCGCAAGGCCATGCTCGCGGACATCGCCATCCTCACCGGTGGCACCGTGATCTCCGAGGAGGTCGGTCTCAAGCTGGAGAACGCCGGCCTGGACCTGCTCGGCCGCGCCCGCAAGGTCGTCATCACCAAGGACGAGACGACGATCGTCGACGGCGCCGGTGACAGCGACCAGGTTCAGGGTCGCGTCAACCAGATCCGTGCCGAGATCGAGAACTCCGACTCGGACTACGACCGCGAGAAGCTCCAGGAGCGCCTGGCGAAGCTGGCCGGCGGCGTGGCCGTCATCAAGGCCGGCGCCGCCACCGAGGTGGAGCTCAAGGAGCGCAAGCACCGCATCGAGGACGCGGTGCGCAACGCCAAGGCCGCCGTCGAGGAGGGCATCGTCGCCGGTGGTGGCGTGGCTCTGCTCCAGGCCTCGGCCGTCTTCGACAAGCTCGACCTCACGGGCGACGAGGCGACCGGCGCCAACGCCGTGAAGCTCGCGCTGGAGGCCCCGCTCAAGCAGATCGCCGTCAACGGTGGTCTCGAGGGTGGCGTCGTCGTGGAGAAGGTCCGCAACCTGCCGATCGGGCACGGCCTCAACGCCGCGACCGGCGAGTACGTCGACATGATCGCCGAGGGCATTCTCGACCCGGCGAAGGTCACGCGCTCCGCTCTGCAGAACGCCGCGTCCATCGCCGCGCTCTTCCTCACCACCGAGGCCGTCATCGCCGACAAGCCCGAGAAGGCCGGCGCGGCCGCTCCGGGCGGCATGCCGGGCGGTGACATGGACTTCTGATCGGCCACGGAGGTTTCGGCCTCCGCCTGATCGAAGCTCCGCGTACGTCCCACAGGGGCGGTATCTCCTTCACCGGAGGTGCCGCCCCTGTGGCGTGTCCGGGACAATGAAGTGAGGGGACGGTCGTACGGATACGGGGGCGGCGCGGGCATGAGGGTGAGAGCTGCGGGAAGAACGGACCGAGCGCGGCTCAAGGGGGTCTCGCCGGCCCTCGGCGGGGCCGCGCTGTTCGCGCTGGGGCTGTTCGTCGTGGTGACCGGGACGGGCCTCTCCGGCGTCCTCGGCATGCGGGTGGAGGCCTTCGGCCGCATCGACTGCCACGACACCCGCACCGAGAAGGGCCGGACCGTCTGGCACTGCTCCGGCGAGAGCGCCGCCCAGCAGCGCGCCAACGCGGCCGAGCGTGACCGGGTGGCCCGGGAGGCGCTGCGCGCCCATGTGGACGGGGTGCCCCGGCCGGCGGAGATCGGGCGCAGCAGGATCCTCTTCGCCGACCACGACGGCCGGACCGACCCCGGGACGATCACCGCGACCCAGGTGTTCGACGGCGGACGCTGGTACGCCCACTCCTCGACCGTCGTCGGTTACGGCATGATCCCGCTGGTGCTGGGCGCGGGAGCGGCGGCCTGGGGCGGATGCCGGCTGCCCGTACGTGGTCGCGGGGCGGCTGCGAGCGGTCGGCGTGGCCGAATGGCTACTTGCCGTGGCCTTCCCCGTACGGCAGCACGGGTCGGCGCGGCTGTGCCGATGGCGGTGGGGCACCCGCGATCCCTGGGGTAGGGCGCACGCGAAGCGGCCCGGACGCCCGAGCCGGCCGGTTCCTCGGTTCCGCCGAGAGCCGTCCCGTCTCCGGGCAGCTCACTGCCCGGTCGGCTGACCGCGTCCAGTCATTGGTCCAGTCCACCGCGCGTCCACACCCCGGCGGTGTGCGACTGCACATGGCAGCAGGCCGACCGCCCGGGCCCGGGCGGAGCCACCGCGAAGCGGCCCGCCCCGGGCCTCGCCACTCGCGCTATCCAGCCAACTTCGCACGGTAAGTCGGAATCATGCGTACCGGTTCAACAGCGGGACATGATGGCTCTGGTGTTCACGCGGTGAACACCAGTCGCATGAATAACTCCAGTTATGCAGTGGCCGTTTGGGCATAACGGTCGTCAACCGAACAGAAGGGAAGGTGTCATGAAGCAGCAGAAGAAGGCTTATGTGAAGCCGTCGATGTTCAAGCAGGGCGACTTTTCGAAGAAGACCGCCGGCTACTTCGTCGGCTCGTACAAGGAGTACTGGAGCCGGCGCATCATCTGATCCGCCGGCCCGTTCCCTGTGCACCGTGAGAGAACTTCCGAAAGGTGAAGATGCCCGGCCAGCTGCGTGACTACTTCGTCGTCCTGCCGGACAGCGTGGCGGGAGCGGCAGCGGCCGGGCAGCTTCCCGCGCCGGGAGCCGACGGGCCGGCCCGAGGGGTGGGCGACACCCTGACCGTCGCCCACCCCTCGGGCCGGCCCTGGGTCGTCGCCCGCCCGCTGGTCCGCAGGGTCAGCCACCTCGCGCGGGGCGAGGACGCCCTCGTCCTCGTCGGCCCGGACCGCGTCCCCGACGCCGTGCTCGCCGGACTGCTGGAAAGCGCCCGCGACCGGGCCGGGCTGGAGCGCCGGCTCGCCCGGCTGCCCGGCCTCTACCACGTGGTCGCCCGGCTGTCCGGGGAGAGCTGGATCCGGGGCACCGCCACCGGACTGCGCCGGATCTACCACGCCCGGCACCCGGAGGCCGGAACCATCGCCTCCGACCGCCCCGCCGTCCTGGCCCGCCTGGTCGACGCACCCCTGGACGAGGGCGCGCTGGCGCTCCGGCTGCTGGACTTCCTGCCGCACCCCCTCAGCCGCCGCGCCGTCTGGCGGGGTGTCCACGAGACCGGTGCCGGGTACGGCCTGGCCCTGCCCGTCGCAGCACCGGGCACGGCCGCCGTCCCCGGTCCCACGGAGCACCGCTGGTGGGAGCCGCCGCCCGGGGAACTCTCCCTGGCGGCGGGGGCCCGCAGGGTCGGGGACGCCGTCGCGGCCTCCGTACGGGCCCATGTCGGCGGCCTGGACCGGATCAGCTGCGAACTCTCCGGCGGCCTGGACTCCACGGCCCTCGCCTTCGCCGCCCGGGAGACCGGACCCGAGGCGCTGTCGCTGCTGACCGTGGCCGCCCGGGACCGCTACAGCGAGGACGAGACCTGGGCGCGCAGAGCGGTGGAGGCGGCACGCGGCACGGCCGGGCCCTCCCCGGACCACCACGTCGTCCCCGCCGACGACGCCCCCTACTTCTACGCCGACCTCGCCTCCACCGCCGCCGAGTTGAACGACGAACCGCTCCCCGTCGCCCCCGGCCGGGCCCGCGCGGCACTGCTCCTCGGCCGCGCCCACGCCACCGGCTCCCGCTACCACCTCACCGGCTACGGCGGCGACGAGATCTTCCTCGGCCTGCCCCACGCCTACCGGGACCTCTTCCAGGGCAACCCGCTCACCGCCTGGAACCACCTCGGCGGCCTGCGCCACCAGCTCGGCTGGCCGCTCCTGCCGACGCTGAAGGCCCTGCTGGACCGCTCGACGTTCCCCTGCTGGCTCGCCGGGGCGGTCACCGCCGAACCCCAGCCCGTCGCCCGGACCCCGCTGCTCTCCTGGGGCGTACGGCAGTCCCCGCACCCCTGGCTCACCGAGCACGCGAGCACCCTGATCACGCAGGAGTTCCGGACCGCCGCCGAGCACGCGGAGCCGATCGACCCGTGGCGGGGACGGCACGTCGACATCGACGGCGTACGGATGGGGGCCCGGCACTTCCAGGCGATGGAGGACATCGGCATGACGCTCGGGCTGCCGGTCGCCGCGCCCTTCTACGACGACCGGGTCCTGGAAGCGGCCCTCGCCGTACGCCTGCCGGAGCGCATCAGCCCCTGGCGCTACAAGCCGCTCCTCGTCGAGGCGATGCGCGGGGTCGTGCCGGACGCGCTGCTGGCCCGGACGACGAAGGACCACATGGCCTCCGACGAACACCAGGGCCTGCGCGAACACGCCCCGGATCTGGCTGAGTTGTGGACCGGATCCCGCCTCGCCGAACACGGACTGGTGGACGCCCGCCACCTGCTCCGACTGGCGGCCGAACCCTTCTCGCCGGTCCTGGTCGAACACTCCATCAGCTCCACCGTGGCCGGGGAGACCTGGCTCCGCACGGCCGAGAACGCCTGGCCGACCCCCCACCGGACCCCTACCAGCGCCAGCGAGGCAGCCCTGTGAAGCTCAGAAAAGGCATCGCCGTCACGACCACCGAGTACGGCGGCGTCCTCCTCGACGAGAAGGACGGCAGCTACTGGCAGTTGAACGACACCAGCGTCATCGTCGTCGAGACCCTCGCGGCCGGCCGGACTCCCGAGGCCGCCGTCGAGCGGATCGTCGCCGAGTTCGACGTCGAGCGCGCGGAGGCCGAGTCGGACGTCGCGGAGCTGACCCGCCGGCTCGTCGAGGCGAAGATCCTGCGCCCATGACCACCGAAATGACGATGCCCCGCCGGGGCGCGGGAGCCGGCGGGGTGCGGCTGCGCACCGCCGTCGCCGCCGCGTTCGTCCTGGCCCGGCTCAAGCCCGGACGGCTGCGCAGGGTGCTGACCCGATGCGCCCGGGGCGCGCGCCCGGCCTCGCACGCCGAGGCGCTGGAGGCGCTGGAGGCGGTCGTCGCCATCAGCCGCCGCTGCGCCAGCCGGTACGGCTGCCTGCCCCGCTCCGTGGCCGTCGCCCTGGCCTGCCGCATGTCCGGAGTCTGGCCCGACTGGTGCGCGGGGGTGTGGGCGACGCCTCCGTTCTCGCCGCATGCTTGGGTACAGGCGGGGGGCCGTACGGTCGGGGAGCAGGCGGAACCGGCGGATCTGCGTCCCTTGATGGTGGTGACGGTAGGCGAGGGGGTTCACGATGAGCACGGTGGCGGGGACGACGGCGGGGGCGGGGCGGACGGAGTCGGGCGGACCGCCTGAGACCGCGGAGCCGTCCGGGGCAGCGGCGCCCGCGGACGACGTCCGGTCCACGCCCGCTCCCGGCCCCTCCCCCCTCCGTCTGCTCCTCGCCCGGGTCCGCCCCCACCGGGGCGTGCTGATTCGCGCGGGCCTCCTCTCGCTCACCGGGTCCGCGGCCGGGCTGGCGATGCCGCTCATGGCGAAGTACGCGGTGGACGCGTTCGCCGCCGACCGCTCGCCCGTCGCCCCGCTCGTCGCGCTGACCGCCCTCGTGCTCGCCGGGGCCTGCCTCTCCGCGTACGGCCGCTACCTCATGGCCCGTACGGGAGAGGGCGTCGTCCTGCGCGCCCGCGACCAACTCGTGGGCCGCATCATGCGATTGAAGGTCCCGGCGGTGGACCGGCTGACCCCCGGCGACCTCCAGTCCCGCGTCACCAGCGACACCACCCTCCTCCGAACGGTCCTCTCCAGCGGCCTGGTCGAATCGTTCAACAGCGTGCTGATGCTGCTGGGGACGGTCGCGTTCATGGCGTACATGGACCTGACGCTGCTGGGCGTGACCCTGGTGGTGATCGTCGGCATCGGAGCCGTGACCGCACTGCTCATGCCCCGGATTCAGCGCGCACAGCTCCGCGCGCAGGAGTCCGTCGGGGCGATGGGCGCGGCACTGGACCGGGTGCTCCAGGCGTTCCGTACGGTCAAGGCGAGCGGTGCGGAGGAGCGGGAGACGGCGGCGGTCGCGGCGGCGGCCCGTAACGCGCACGACCGGGGCGTCTCGGTGGCGAAGTGGTCCTCGGTCTCCGACGTCACGATGATGATGTCGATCCAACTGGCCTTCCTGGCCGTGCTGGGCGTCGGGGGAGCGAGGGTCGCGTCGGGCTCGCTGGAGATCTCCTCCCTGATCGCGTTCCTGCTCTACCTGTTCTACCTGATGGGCCCGATCGGCGGTCTGGTCGAGGGCTGGACCGGCCTGCAGAGCGGGCTCGCGGCGGTGCGCAGGATCGACGAGGTGGAGTCGCTGCCGGGCGAACCGGCGACGGGCTCCGGCGGCGTGCCACGAGGCGGCACGCCACTCGGCGTCACGTTCCAGGACGTGGGCTTCGGGTACGGGGACGAGCGCGCCCCCGCCCACAAGGGCGTCACGTTCGACGTGCCGACCGGCGGCATGGTGGCGCTGGTGGGCCCGTCCGGGGCGGGCAAGTCGACGGTGTTCAGCCTGCTGGAACGCTTCTACGACCACGACTCCGGCACCATCACCGTGGACGGCCGGGACATCCGCGACTGGCCGCTGGCCGAGCTGCGCGCCTCGCTCGCCTACGTGGAACAGGACGCGCCGGTCCTGGCCGGGACGCTGCGGGAGAACCTCGTCTTCGCCGCCCCGGACGCCGAGGAGGAGGCGCTGGCGGAGGCGGTGGCCCGTACCCGCCTGGACGCCCTGGTCGACCGGCTACCCGAGGGCCTGGACACGGCGGTCGGCCACCGGGGCGTCACCCTCTCCGGCGGCGAACGCCAGCGCATCGCCATCGCCCGGGCCCTGCTGCGCCGCCCCCGCCTGCTCCTCCTCGACGAGGTGACCTCGCAGCTCGACGCGGTCAACGAGCAGGCGTTGCGCGACGTGATTCTCGAACTGGCGGAGCGCACCACGGTGTTGGTCATCGCGCACCGCCTCTCCACCGTCCGGCACGCGGACCGCATCGTGGTCCTGGAGGAGGGCCGGGTCCGCACGGCGGGCACGCACGAGGAGTTGATCGCGTCGGATGACCTGTACCGCGAGCTGGCGACGACGCAGCTGGCGGCGGATGCGGCGCGATGACGGGCCGGCGGCGAATGCCATGATGGCGACATGGGAACCGGAACCGTCGAAAGCCCCGCAACCCTCTACGGACCCGTCTCGCTCGGCCTCGGCGTCCTCGCACTGGCCGCCACGTTCTTCCTCGGCGTCTTCGCCGTCCTGGCCGGCAGTCTCGCGATCACGTTCGGCGTCCTCGGTCTGGTCAAGAAGTTCAACCGGACGCAGTGCCTGACCGGCATCGCCGCCGGTGCCGTCGGGGTGCTCCTCCCGCTCTCCTTCCTTCTCGTCTTCACCGGCGGCTTCTGACCTCCTCGGGGCGCGGGCCCGCAGCCCTGCGACCTCGCGGGCGGGGAACGGGCCCGACGGGCATGGTCGGTGACGGTGATGACACGGGCCCTTCGGGTGCTGTGACGACCGTCACCCGGATTTCCTCGTGGGTAGTGTCGACCGGATGACCTGCGGCGGGCGTATACCCGGTGAAGCGGAAGATCCGGGAGCGACTTTTGACCGTCGAGGAGTTCGAAGAGTTCTACGTCCAGGCGGTCGCGCGCCTCACAGGCCAGCTGTACGTGATGACCGGCGACCTCCAGGAGGCGCAGGACGTCGTGCAGGAAGCGTTCGTCAAGGCGTGGGTCCGGCGGGGGCGGCTGGAGCGGGACGGGCAGCCCGAGGCGTGGATCCGTACGGTCGCCTGGCGTCTGGCGGTGAGCCGCTGGCGCTTCCGGCGGCGTTCGGCGGACGCCTGGGGCCGGGGGAGCGGCGGGGCGGAGCACGTCGCGCCGCCGGATCCGGACCATGTGGTGCTGGTCGACGCGCTCCGGGAACTGCCCGCCCAGCAGCGGCGAACGCTGACCCTGCACTACCTGTGCGACCTCACGGTCGAGCAGATCGCCGGGGAGACCGGGCTTTCCGCCAGCACGATCAAGACGCATCTGGTCCGTGGCCGGGCGGCGCTCGCGCACCGTCTGCGGGACCCCCTCATCGAGGAGGCACGTGATGTCTGATCCGCGGGATCCACAGAGCTCGCGCCAACCGCGGGGCTCACAGGGCTCGCAGGGTTCGCGGGATCCCTGGGGTTCGCAGGACCCGCAGAACCCGCAGAGTCCGCGGGGCTCTCAGAGCCCCGCGGATCCGCTGCGGTCCCTGTTCCGGGAGGCCGGTGAGTTCGGGCAGGTCCGCTCCGACGCGGACGCCGCGGCGAGCATCACCCGACGGGGAATGCGCGCGCAGCGCCGCCGGATGGCCGTGGTCGCGGTGGGCGTGTGCCTGGTCGTCGGCGGGGGCGGCGCGGTCGCGGTGGGCCTGCTGCCGGTCCGGCCGGAGCCGGTCGCCCCGGCCACGAGCCCGTCGCCGAGCTACCCGTCACCCGTGCCGACGGACCGGCAGCCGACGGAGCCGCCGTCACCGCCGCCGACGCCGAGCAACACGATGCCGGGGACGGAGGGGGCGTCGGACCGGACCACCGCGCCGGGCGGACTGCCCACGGGGGCGAGTGCGCCGACGCCACCGACGGCAACGGCGACGGCGGCAACTGACGGGGACGCGTCGATGCCCTGACATCGGCGCACGTTTCCCCGCCCCTCCCCTCCCCCCCTTCCTTCCCCCCTCCGTGCCCCGGCGGCTTCACCGGGCGATCCCCTGTGCCCTCGCCCCGGTGTCTCTGCGAGGCGGGCCCGAAAGGTGCCTGAGTTGTCCACGCTTTCCCCAGGGCTGCGACCTGCTCCCGTCCGTCCCGCGCCCCCCGATGCCCGGGCGGCCACCGCTTCGCCCGAGCCCCGGCAGGGGTGGTGCGGCCGGGCGGCGGGCCGCCTGACCTCCGTCGACCGGAGCGTGCTGTGGCTCTACCTCCTGACCCGAATATCGCTGTGGATCACGGCCCACTTCGCCCGCCGGCTGTTCCCCGCCCAGTCCGACGCACGGGAGGCGGCCCCCGTCCTCGCGCCCTTCCAGCGGTGGGACGCGAACCACTACCTCCACATCGCGCGTGACGGCTATTTCCCGGCGGGCGCGGGGCCGTGGACGAGCGGCTGGGACAACCGCGAGGCGTTCTTCCCGGGCTACCCCTTCCTCCTCCGCACCGTGCACACGGTCGTGCCGGACTGGACGGCGGCCGGGCTGCTGATCTCGTTCGTCGCGGGGGCCGTGGCGGTCGTGGCCCTGGCCCGGATCGCGCGGGCGTATCTCCCGGGGGAGGCGGCGGGCCACCGTACGGCCGTGCTCTTCCTGCTCTCGCCCTGCGCGGTGTTCCTGGCGGCGGGCTACACGGAGGCGCTCTTCCTCGCGTTCGCCCTGCCCGCCTGGCTCGCGGCGATGAAGCACCGGTGGGCCGCGGCCGCCGTCCTGACCACCCTGGGGACGACGGTGCGGGTCAGCGGCCTGTTCCTCGCGGCGGCCGTCGCGCTGCTGTTCCTGCTGTCCGCGCGTGCGGGCGGGAGTTGGCGGACTGCGGGCTGGACGCTGCTTCCGGCGCTTCCCCCGGCCGCGTACAGCTGGTATCTGCACGCGCACACGGGTGACTGGATGGCCTGGAAGCACGCGCAGGAACGCGGTTGGTACCGCACGTTCCACACCCCCTGGGAGGCGTGGGCGAACACGTGGGCCGGTGCGTTCGGCGGCACGCAGTCGACGGGGTACGCGTTCATGTTCCAGGCCGAGTTGGCGGCGATGCTGGCGGGGCTCGCGCTGGTCGCCGTCCTCCTGCGCCGCCGCCGCTGGCCGGAGGCGGTGTACGTGGCCCTCAGCCTGTGGGCCCTGGGCACCTCGTACTGGTACACGTCCATCCCGCGCGCGACGCTGCTGTGGTGGCCGCTGTGGATCGGCCTGGCGGCACTGAGCCTGCGCCGCCCGTGGTTCAGGACGGCGTACCTGTGCGTGGCGGCCCCGGTGACGACGCTCGTCGCGCTGACGTTCCTGACGGGGAGGTGGGCGGGGTGAGGTGCGGGTGGCCCGTGGTGGCGCTGCTGCCGGAGGCGGTCCCAAACCGAGGGCGCGACGGGCGGCCGGAGCACGGGTCAGAGGGCGGCGAGTCGTTCCACCAGGAGATCCAGACGCTGCTCGGCGCCCTCCGGCAGTAGCCGCCCCGCCCGGGTCAAGGTGGCCAGCCCGTGCAGGGCGGACCAGAAGAGCTCGGTGAACAGCCCCGGGTGAACGCCTTCTCCGGCGACCTCGCCGAGCGTCTCCAGCAGCGCGGCGAAGGCGTCCTTCAGCGGCTCCGGGGTGTCCTCGTGCGCGAAGGCCAGGCCGCCGTCGAGCTGGAACAGGGCGTCGTAGACGGCTGGGTTCCGCTCGGCGAACTCCAGGTAGGCGCGGGCGAGCGCGGAGACCCGGGCGCGGTGGTCGCCCGCGTCGGAGGTGGCGGCCCGCAGCGCCGCGGCCATCTCGGTGGCGCCTTCGAGGGCGACAGCGCCGATGATCTCGCGCTTGCCGCGGAAGTGGCTGTAGAGGACGGGCTGACTGTATTCGATGCGCTCGGCGAGCCGGCGCGTGGTGACCGCGTCCCAGCCCTGCTGCTCGGCGAGTTCACGGGCCGTCGCCACGATGAGGCGCTCGCGGTTCGCCCGATCCCGTTCCTTGCGTTCCTGTACCGACATGAGTCGACCCTAGCACTGCTAGACAATCGAGCGGCAGTAGGTCTAGCGTTGCCTCATCATCTAGCGCCGCTAGATTTCAGGAGGGGTCATCATGCTCAACGGACTTGGGATCGTCACCACCGTGATCGTCGGACTGCTGGTGGGGGTGGAGTTCTCCGTCGCCTTCGTCATCAACCGGATCCTCGACGCTCTCCCCGGCGACAGCGCCCAGCTCGGGCGGAGCCATGGAGGCCGGATGCTCGGTGCCGTGATGCCGTTCTGGTACATCGGCTCGCTCGTCCTGAGCGCGGTCTGGGCATTCGTCGGATGGCACGAGAAGGGTGTCGGGCTGGTCGTCGCGGCCGGCGTGCTGCTGCTCCTCAGCGTGGTCATGTCGCTGCTGCTGCTCGTCCCGATCAACAACCGGGGCAGGACGTGGACCCCGGAGAACCGGCCCGAGGACTGGAAGGAGCAGATGAACCGCTGGGATCGCTACCACTACGTCCGCGTGGTCGTCCTCATCGCCGCCTTCGCATCGCTGGTCACGGCCCTCGCCTGAGTCAGGGGGCGAGCCGGGAGGTCTGCGGGCGGGATGCCCCTCGCTTGCGCGGGCCCGCACGCCCTCGCTCCTCCGCCCTCACCCCGCCCCGCCCAACCGGTCCAACTCCAGTTCCGCAGGCGGCGGGAGCGGGCCGGTGGCCGGGCCGGCCCGGAACGACTCCAGCAGGTAGCCCACCAGTCGTCGGGACGCCGCGGCGGCCTCCGGGCCCGCTCCGTTCGTCACGCCGTTGTTGGCCAGCAGGGCCAGCACCACGTCCGAGACGTCGAAATCCGGGCGCAGTGCTCCCGCCTCCTTCGCCCGCCGGACCAGCAGGGCCAGCCCCTCCTCCGCCCGGTCGCGCTCCCCGGCGTACGCCGTGTCGCCCGGGAACCGGGCCAGGAACGCGTGCGTGAACCCCCGGTCGGCGGCCTGCATCGCGCACACCTTCCGGAACACCGTGCAGAAGCCGTGCCACGGGTCCGGGTCCTCCAGAGCCTCGTCCAGCGCGCCCGCGCACTCGGTGAGCTGCTCGATGAACGCCTCGGTGATCAGTGAGGTCCGGGTGGGGAAGCGGCGGTAGAGGGTGGCGACGCCGACGCCGGCCCGCCGTGCGATGGCGCTGATCGGTACGTCGATGCCGTGCAGCGCGTACGCCTCGCGGGCGGCCCGCAGGATCCGCTCCCGGTTCTCCCGGGCGTCCGCCCGCAGCGCTTCGGGGGCGGGGTCCGGGGTGGCCGGGGGTGGGTTGTGAGAGGGCTGAGCAGGCATGTCTCTCACTTTAGGGTAAATGGAGGGGGTCGTCCGTTTACCCGCCTACCGTGGTTCGGGAGCAGCACTCACCCCGTATCGACGGAACAGACAGGAACCCTCCACCGTGAACGACATGCGCGCCGCGCTCTACGACAGCTACGGACCGCCCGAGGTCCTCTACGAGGGTCGGGTCCCCGTACCGGCTCGCAAGCCGGGCGAGGTGCTCGTCCGGGTTCATGCGGCGAGCGTCAACGGCGGGGAGCTGTACGGGCGCGCGGGGAAGGCCCGTCTGGTCACCGGCCGACGCTTCCCGCAGCGGACCGGGCTCGACTTCGCCGGTGAGGTCGCAGAGGTGGACGCCTCGGTCAGCGGGCTGCGGGTGGGCGACCGGGTGTGGGGCATCCTGGGGCGCTCCTTCGGCAGCGCGGCGGAGTACGTCTCGGTCCGGCCCCGCCAGATCGCGTACGCCCCCGAGAACGTCACCCTGACCGAGGCCGCCTCGCTGCCCGCCGGGGGTACCACGTCCCTCACCGCCCTCCGTGACAAGGCCGGACTCCGGGCGGGCGAACGCCTTCTCGTCCGTGGGGCGTCCGGCGGCGTCGGCAGTGTCGCCGTGCAGCTCGGCAAGGCCCTCGGGGCCCACGTCACCGGCCTCGCGAGCGCGAAGAACTCCGACTTCGTACGGGAGTTGGGCGCGGACGAGGTGCTGGAGCACCGGACCACGCCCCTGGCCGAACTGGACCGCTACGACGTCATCATGGACACCGTCGGCACCGAACACCGCGTGTTGCGCACGCGGTTGGCCCCCGGCGGACGGCTGGTCTCCATCGCCTTCGACATCGACCGTCCGGTCCGGAGCATCGGCTATCTGCTGGGCTCAGCCGTGCATGGCCGTCAGCGGGTCCGGTTCTTCAGCGGCAACCCGAAGCACGACCTGTTCGCCGAGCTGAGCGCATACGTGGAGCGCGGTGACCTGCGGCCCGTCGTCGACACGGTCCATCCGCTGGCGGGCATCGCCGCCGCCCACCGGGCGCTGGAGGAGGGTGGAGTGCGGGGCAAGCATGTGATCCAGCTGGTGTGACCGTCGTGCGCTGTCAGCCGTGTCCGCCAAGGTCTGCGGCCATGACCGGACTACCGCTCCGCCACCGCAGACACACCGGATCAACTGCACTCCCTCTGGCAGGAATCCGTCGCCCGCTCCCGGGCCGTCGTCGACGAGGCCCTCAGCAAGGGCGGGCCGGACCGACTCGGCACCTACACCACCCGCACCGGCGAACGCCCCAACCTCCGCCGCATCCTCCTCGACCTCATCGAGGCCCAGTCGGGCGTGCTCTCCCGGTCGACGGTGTCCCTAGTCGGCCGTGGTCGTGCCTCGGCGCATCCTCGAACCCGGTGTCCGGGTTCAGGCGCCCGCTTCGGTCGTCGCAACGGTGACGGACGGGGCCGGTCAGATGACGCGCGGGATGACCTCGTTGCGCTTGGTGGACCAGTTCGTGACGATCGGCTTGTCCACGGTGGGGGCGTCGGGAAGCTCGACCTGGTCGGGGTTCGGGTCGTCCTCGGTGGTGGCGATGATGACGTGCTCGAACTGCTTGCCGCCTTCCCTCGGTGGTTTTGACGTTGATCCCGGCGTACGCGGCGGAGGAACCGGAGAGCTTGATGGGGTCCTCGCCGCCCTGCCCGACGGGCGAGGCCACGCCGTCGGCGGCCGAGCCGAAGGAGACTCTGGGCGTGTTGACGTGAATGTCCGGGTTCCGTCTCAGCGAATCCGTTCCATCGAAGCGGCATCAATTCGCGCCACATACCTGATCACGGGGCTCGATCCGGGTCGATCGGCCGTAGGGAGGAGCCGTCCGCGCAGCTCCCCCGCGTCGATCGCCGCTGCCCTCTGTGAGCCGGATCACGAGCCTTTCCGGCGCGGAGCGGGCGGTGGGCGGTGGTTAGGATGGATGCGCTCGGCCCCGTGGTCGAGGTGGTCGGACCCGGCATCCCGCGTCCGGTCCGAGGCTTGAAACCTCCGGCGCTCCTTTGACAGAACCCCGGAGGTTTCTTCATGTCTGTCGTGCCGTCTCCGTCTCCAGCTCCGTCTCCGTCCGCAGGCCCTGATCCCCGCCGGTGGTGGGCGCTGGCCGTGATCGCGCTGACGCAGCTGGTCGTCGTGCTCGACGCGACGATCGTCAATGTGGCCCTGCCCCAGGCCCAGCTCGACCTGGAGCTGAGCGACACCGAGCGCCAGTGGGTCATCACCGCCTACGTCCTGGCGTTCGGCGCGTTGTTGCTGCTCGGTGGACGCGTCGCCGACTACTGGGGGCGCAAGCGCAGCTACATGGTCGGCATGCTCGGTTTCGGCGCCGCCTCCGCGTGGGGTGGTCTCGCGCAGAGCGGGACCGAGCTGATCGCGGCGCGCGGGCTGCAAGGGGTGTTCGCGGCGCTGCTGGCGCCCGCGGCGCTCGCGCTGCTGACCGTCGCGTTCCCGGCCGGGCGTGAGCGCGGGACGGCGTTCGCGGTCTTCGGTACCGTCGCCGGCACCGGTGCCGCGGTGGGCCTGGCCCTCGGCGGCGTCCTGACCGAGTTCGCCGACTGGCGCTGGTGCCTGCTGGTCAACATCGTCTTCGCCGTCGTCGGGCTGGTCGGCGCGCTGCTCGTCGTCTCCGAGAGCCGGGTCGAGGGCGGCCGGGGGTACGACATCTGGGGCACCCTCGCCGTCACCCTCGGCCTGGCCGCCCTGGTCTACGGGTTCACTCTGGCCGAGTCCGGCTGGACCGAGCCGGACACCATCGGCTTCCTCGCCGGCGGACTGGTGCTGCTGGCGGTCTTCGTCGGGATCGAGGCCCGTGTCGTGCAGCCGTTGCTGCCGTTGCGGATCGTGCGCGACCGCGTCCGCGCCGGAGCGTTCCTCATCCAGGCGACCATCGGCGCCGTCTACATCGGGATGACCCTCTACCTGATGTTCCACCTCCAGATCGTGCTCGGGCTCTCCCCGCTCCTGGCCGGCCTCGCGAGCCTCGCGATGACCTTCGCCACCATGATCACCGCGCCCGTCGCCGCCAGGCTGCTGCCCACCCGGGGCCCCCGCGTGCTGATGACCGCGGGACCGTTGATCGCCGCGGCCGGGATGCTGTGGTTGACCTTCATCACCGCCGACGGGAGTTACTGGACGGAGGTCTTCGGTGGCCTCGTGGTCGTCGGTGTCGGGATCGCCTTCGTGATCATCCCGGTGCAGAACGTCGCTCTCGTCGGTGTCGGCCACCACGATGCCGGTGCGGCATCGGCCCTGGTCAACTCCGCCATGCAGATCGGGGGATGCGTGGGTCTGTCGGTGTTCACCACGATCTACCTCGGTGCCGTCGAACGCTCCGCCGCCGGTGGCGGCCGGGCCACCGCCCTCACCGACGGCTACTCCGCGGTCTTCCTCGCCACCGCCGTCACCCTGGCGGTCGCGGCGGTCATCGCCGCGACCATGCTCCGGGGCCCCCGGCCCGTAGCCGCCCCGCACCAGGCCGCCGAGGTGCCGGCCCACGTCGGCTGACGCCCTCACCCCGCCGGGGGCCGGGCCGTTCCGTCCGGCCCCCGGGCACCGGCCCCTCGACTCCATTCGTTCGCGGCCACGACCAGGCAGACGGCCACCAGGACCACGTTCTTGACGACGTACTGCCCCTCCATGGTCGGGGCGGGCGAGTGGGGTTGCCACATCGCGTCGGGGAGGAGGAAGAGGGTCGAGAACACGCCGCCCATGTGGAGGAAGAACGCGACCAGGGCGGGGCGCAACAGGCGGCGGCCCGCGATCAGGCCGATCCCGATGGCCGTCTCCAGTGCCGCGAGGGAGATGAGCAGCACCGTCTCCGGCAGCAGGCCCAGGGTCATCTTCGTCGCCGCGTCCACGGCCAGCTGCTCCGCCGGACTCGCCGACGGGAACAGCTTCAGTACGCCGAAGCCGACGAAGACGATGCCGACCGTCGCTCTCAGCAGGGTGAGGGCGTGGGCGTCGACATGCTCGGCGACCCGTCGAAGGGCCCGGAAACCGGCCGGGCGGCGGGCGCGGTCGAACTCGGTCGGGTGGGGCGGGGGTTCAGCCCTGTCGGCGGTCGGGGGCAGGCTCGGCTCTACGGTGTGGCTGCTCATGTGCGATCTCCCGCGGTGTCTGTGGGGGTGGGAAAACGTGCATGGGTGGCCCGTGCGGCTCGTCGGGCACCTGGGGCATGGAGCGGGGCGCTGTGATGTGTTCGGGATCGGTGCGGATCGATGCGGTCCGGTGCTGATCGGTGCGCGCCCGGAAGTGGGGGCGGGGCCGGCGGAGAGGTGGGGAGCGGTGCCGGATCCGTGGACGAGGCGGAGCCGGTACGTGATCGACGTGGCCGACTGCCCCTACTGCTTGGTCTAGACCATACGGACGAGGGTTGGGAGGTCGTCAAGGGGCGTGTCTCGCGGCACTCGCCGGACGGGGTGCATTCGCGCCATGTTGCTTCAGGGTGTGCAAGCGGTTGCCCCTGCGGTCGTCCCACCCGGCCGGGGGCGCAGTCTCCACGGAGCCCGGCGGGGGTCACCCCTCGTTCACCGGGCCGGATGGACTTTCGGTCTTCCCTGCGCCCGGTTGCCCGCCGCGCCCGCCGCTCGTGGGTCCGCCACGCGTCCCGGATCTTTCATCCGGCCGAAAGTGGCCCGGCCGATACCGGGAGGAATCGGGCGTCAGCCATCGGGCGCCGCCCGCCGTCGCGGCCCGGGTGCGCCGAAAAGCTCCGGCCCGTGCATGGCGAAGGGCTTCGACCGGCGCCTGCCGAAGGGCTCCGGCCCGGGCACACCACAGGGCCCCGAGGTGTCCACACCCCGGGGCCCCGACGGAATCGCGTACCGAAGGCTGTCAGCCCACCGGCCCGCCCCGCTCCAGCCCGCCCCGAGCGACCACGTCCGCGTACCACCGCGCGCTGTCCTTCGCCGTACGCCGCTGGGACGCGAAGTCCACGTGCACGATGCCGAACCGCTTGCTGTAGCCGTACGCCCACTCGAAGTTGTCCAGCAGCGACCACAGGAAGTAGCCGCGTACGTCCACCCCGTCCGCGATCGCCCGGTGCACCGCCGTCAGGTGACCGTCCAGGTACGCCACCCGCTCCGGGTCGTGGACCTCGCCCTCCGGGTCCGCGTAGTCGTCGTACGCCGCCCCGTTCTCGGTCACCAGGAGCGGCAGGCCGGGGAGTTCGTCGCGCAGTCGGGTCAGCAGTTCGTACAGGCCGTTCGCGTCCACCGGCCAGTCCATCGCCGTGCGCGGGCCCGCCGCCGGAGTGAACGCCACATGCTGTTCCGCGCCCGCCCAGGGCGAGGGGGACTCCGAAGCGCCCGCCGAAACCACGCTGGGCGAGTAGTAGTTGATGCCCAGCGAGTCGATCGGGGTCGACGTGACCTCCAGGTCGCCGTCCTTCACGAACGACCAGTCCGTCACCGCCGCCGTGTCCGCCACCAGGTCCTGCGGCAGCCTGCCGTGGAACACCGGGTCCAGAAAGATCCGGTTCGCCACCGCGTCGATCCGGCGCACCGCGTCCCGGTCCCCCTCGGTGTCGCTCAAGGGGCGCAGGGCGTGGAGGTTCAGGGTCAGGGAGATCTCCGCCGTCTCCGGCAGGCGGTCGCGCAGGACCCTCGCGCCCGCGCCGTGCGCGAGGTTCAGGTGGTGGGCCGCGCGCAGGGCCGCGAGGTCGCTGGTCCGGCCGGGGGCGTGGACCCCGTTCCCGTACCCGAGGAACGCCGCGCACCAGGGCTCGTTGAGTGTTGTCCAGGTCGGCACCCGGTCGCCCAGCGCGCCCGCCACCAGACCCGCGTACTCCGCGAACCGGTGCGCCGTGTCCCGCTCCGGCCAGCCGCCCGCGTCCTCCAGCTCCTGCGGCAGGTCCCAGTGGTAGAGCGTCGCCACCGGTCTGATGCCGGCCGCCAGCAGCTCGTCGACCAGGCGGCGGTAGAAGTCCAGGCCGCGCTCCACCGCCGGGCCCCGGCCCGTCGGCTGGACCCGGGGCCAGGAGACGGAGAACCGGTAGTCGGTGACGCCCAGTTCCTTCATCAGGCGTACGTCGTCCGGCATCCGGTGCAGGTGGTCGGCGGCGATGTCGCCGGTGTCGCCGTTGCGCACCTTGCCGGGGGTGCGGCTGAAGGTGTCCCAGATGGACGGCGTGCGGCCGTCCTCGGTGGCCCCGCCCTCGATCTGGTAGGCGGCGGTGGCCGTGCCCCACCGGAAGCCGGTCGGGAAGCGGAGCACCGTACCGGTCTCGGGGCGGGCGCCTGGGGAGGTCGCCGGGCGGGCATCGACAGCGGTCATGAGACGGACACTCCAGGGTGAAGGGAGGAGGGGGAGAGGGGTGGGCAGCGGGAGGGCGCTCGGGTCAGCCCTTCACCGCGCCCTGCATGATGCCGCCGACGATCTGCCGGCCCAGCAGGCCGAAGACCAGCAGCACCGGCAGCGTGCCGAGCAGCGTGCCGGCCATGATCACCGACTGGTCGTTGACGTAACCGCCGCCGAGCTGGCGCAGCGCGACCTGCACGGTCGGCTCCTGCGAGGACAGTGCGATGATCGGCCAGAAGAAGTCGTTCCACGCCGTCATGAACGTGAGCATCCCGAGCACCGCCATCCCCGGCCGCGCGATCGGGATCACGATCGACCAGAAGATGCGCGCGGTGGAGGCGCCGTCGACCCGGGCCGCCTCGATCAGCTCGTCCGGCAGCGACTGCACCAGGTACTGGCGCATGAAGAAGACACCGAAGGCCGAGACCAGGCCGGGCAGGATCACCGCCTGGAGCTGGTTCACCCACTGGAGTTCGGCGATCAGCATGA
Organism: Streptomyces sp. man185; assembly: GCA_002551355.1. Classification (GTDB taxonomy): domain Bacteria; phylum Actinomycetota; class Actinomycetes; order Streptomycetales; family Streptomycetaceae; genus Streptomyces. The sequence continues at coordinate 98,524 of NTHE01000016.1, forward strand.
AGAGCGGGATCACACCGAGCTGCGGCGGGATCATCATCGTCCCGATCGTCAGCGTCAGCAGGGCGTTGCGGCCCTTGAACTTCAGTTTGGCGAAGGCGAATCCGGCCAGTGTGCAGCACAGGACCGTGCCGATCGTGATCGAACCCGACACGATCAGCGAGTTCAGCAGCGCCTTGCCGATGTCCGCCTCTTCGAGGACCTGCTCGAAGTTCTTGATCAGGTTCGGGCCGGGCAGCAGGCTCGGCGGGACCTTCGCCATGTCGGCGTTGGACCGGCTGGCCGTGACGATCGTCCAGTAGAACGGGAACGCCGAGATCAGCAGCGCGAAGCCGAGGATGAGGTAGGAGAGCCAGCCGCCCTTCATCGTGCGGCCCGCACCTCCCCGGCCGATGCGCCTGGCGGCCGGCGGGCTCTGCGGCGGATCGCCCTTCTCGGGGGCGGTCGGCGGTGCGGCGAGCGCGGTCATCGGCCGGCCTCCTTGCGTGCGCGGCGGCGCACGAGCAGGGCGTTGACCCCGACGAGCACCACGATCAGGACGAACATCACCCAGGCGATGGCCGCGGCCCGGCCCAGGTGGAAGAAGCCCCAGCCCTGCTCGTACATGTACAGGCCGAGGGTCTGGTACTGGTGCGAGATGCCGCCGGAGATCGACCCCTCGAACAGCAGCGGCTCACCGAAGAGCTGGGTCGCGCCGATCGTCGAGATGATGACGGTGAAGACGATCGTGGGGCGCAGGCCGGGCAGCGTCACGTGGATGAACTGCCGCCAGCGCGACGCCCCGTCCATCTCCGCCGCCTCGTACAGCTCGTGCGGGATCGACTGCATGCCCGCCAGGTAGATCAGCGCGTTGTAGCCGGTCCACCGCCAGATCACGATCGTCGACACCGCGATCTGCGAGGCCACCGTGCCGGTCTGCCAGTCCACCGGGTCGAAGCCGACAAGACCGAGCACGTAGTTGATCAGCCCGAAGTCCTTGCCGAAGAGCTGTGCGAACACCAGCGTCGCGGCGGCGACGGAGGTCGCGTACGGGAGCAGGATCGCGGTGCGGATGAAGGTCCGGCCGCGCAGCTTGTAGTTGAGCAGGTGCGCCAGGCCCAGCGCCATCGCGAGCTGCGGGACCGTGGACAGCACGCCGATGGTGAACGTGTTGCGCAGCGAGGTCCAGAAGAACTCGTCGGTGAACAGCGCCGTGTAGTTGGCGATGCCCCGCCACTCCATCTCGCCGCTCGTCTGGAGCTCGACCCGGTAGAGGGAGACGAACGCGGTGTAGAGGAGCGGGAAGAGGCCGAAGGCCAGGAACAGCGTGAAGAAGGGGGCGATGTAGGCGTACGGCGAGGCCTTGCGCCAGGTGCGCCGGAGCGCGGCGGCCCGGCCGTCGTCGGGGCCGGGCCCGGTTCCGGCGGGGCTGCGGGGCCCGGCCTTCGCGGTGGCGGTGAGGGACACGGTGCGGCCCTTCGGGATCGGGGGCGGTGAGTCGATGAGTTACGGGGAGGAGGGGTACGGGGTCTCGGCGGCCCCGTTGCCGTGTGCGAGGCGCGCGGAGGGCTCGGCAGGCCCCCGCGCGTCATGGGTGCGGGGCCACGACGGGCCCGCCCCGCGCGTCACGGATACGGGCCGCGGTGTTGCCCGCCCCGTGCGTCAGGCGTTACGGGGGTGGGGCCGGTCCGCCCGCGCGCTGCGGGGGCGGACCGGCCCGGTGGGGAGAAGGGGCGGCGCGTCCGGCGTCAGCCGGTCAGGTCGCCCCGGGGAAGAGGGACAGCGCGGGCCGGCGTCAGCCGATCACGTTGTCCACGCCCTTCTTCGCCGTCCCCCACGCCTTGTCCGACGCCACGCCCTTGCGCTCGACCTCGCCCAGCGCGTTCGTGATCTGCTGCATCACGTTCTGGTCGTGCACGCCCAGCACCTGGACCGGAGCTTCCTTGGCGGCGTCACCGAAGATCTGGCCGATCGGCGCGCCCGAGAAGTACTCGTCCTCGGCGCCCGAGATCGTCTCGATGGCGCCCGTCGAGGACGGGAAGTTGCCCTGCTTCTGGAAGACCTTCGCCTGCTGCTCGGGGGCGGTCAGCCACTCGATCAGCTTGTACGCCTCCTCCTTGTGCTTGGCCGCACGCGGGATGGAGAGGTACGAGCCGCCCCAGTTGCCCGCGCCGCCGGGCAGCTTGGCGATGTCCCACTTGCCCTTGCCCGCGTCGCCGGCCTGGCCCTTGACGTAGCCGAGCATCCAGGCCGGGCAGGGGATCGTGGCGAACGAACCGGCCGCGAACGCCTGGTTCCACTGCGGGGACCACTGGTCGAGCTTGGCGCTCAGGCCCGCCTCGGCCGCCTCGACGGAGGTGTCCCAGGCCTCCTTGACCGCCGGGTTCTTGTCGTAGATCAGCTCGCCGGAGGCGTCGTAGTAGCGCTCCTCCTCCTGGCCGATCATGATCCCGTAGAGCGAGCCGACGCTGTCCAGCCAGGCGCTCTTGGCGGGGGCCTTCTTCTTGTACTCCTTGCCCAGCTCCAGGTAGCCGTCCCACGTGGCCCACCTCGAAGCGAGCTCCTCGCGGTCCGTGGGCAGCCCGGCCTCCTTGAAGAGGTCGGTGCGGTAGCACATCGCCTCGGGGCCGACGTCCGTGCCGAGGCCGAGGATCTTGCCGTCCTTGGTGGTCGCCGCGGACCACTTGGCCTCGGCGAACTCGCCCTTGAGCTTGTCGGCCCCGAACTCCTTCAGGTCCTGGAACTTGTCGGACTGCTGCTGGGTGACCGACGCGATGCGGCCCACCTCCACGCCCTGCACGTCCGCCAGACCGCCGCCGCCCGCGAGGCGGGTCTGGAGCGACTTCCAGTAGTCCGCCTCGTCCTGGGTGTCGCTCTGCTTGATCGTGATGTTCGGGTTGAGCTTCTGGTACTCCTCGTACAGGCCGGCCTCCTTGAAGCCGAAGGACCCGAAGAGGTCGACGTTGAGCGTGACCTTTCCGCCCGCGCTGTCGGAGGAGTCCGACGAGTCGCTGGATCCACAGGCGGCGAGGAGGGCCCCGGCGAGGACGACCGCGCCGAGGCGGGCGGTGGCTCTCTTGGCGGCTCGGGCGATGGGCATGGGAAGCCTCCCTTGGCTTCGGGATGAACCGAGCGCCTTGAGAGCGCTCTCAAAACCTGCGTCTGGAGCGTCTCCCACCACCCCCGCCCCGTCAAGACTCGAACGCATAACAGCTTGGGGTTACACCGGACGTCCGCCCAACTGCCGCCTGTGTGCGTTCTCTTGACACTTACGTTTCAGGAGTTTTACGTTCCTTGGCACTTGAGAGCGCTCTCGAACGCGCTCTTCGCCCCCCATGATCGAGGTGCTGCTCGTGCGAACCTCCCTCTCCGGACTCGTTTCCCGGGTCACTCCCAGACCCGCGGCGGCGGCGCTCCTCGCCGTCGCCGTGGCCGCCGTGGGCCTGGGACCCGCCGCTTCCCCGGCTGCCGCCGCCACCATCCCCGCCGGCGCCGGCAGCTACACCGACTCCCGCCCCGCCGGCACCCAGGGCCCGACCACCAACACCGGCGCGCCCGTCACCCCGAAGCTCACCACCGCCGCGCGGGACAAGCCGGTCCCGACCAACGACTGGTGGTCCTCGCTCGCCTTCCAGCGCTACGGCGACAACCCGCACTCCACCCCCATGTACGGCCACCCGCTCACCTACCAGGCCAAGGCCTCCGGCCTGGAGGTCGGCTATCCGACCACGCCCGCGATCGTCGGCGACGGCCGCCAGTACGAGTACGCCCACAAGGCCGACCTCACCGTCGGCCTCTCCGGCCTGAACTCGCCCGACACCAAGGCCGACGCCTGGTCCGACTGGACGGTCACGCCCTACTGGGCCGACGGCTCCCGCACCTTCCGGGCCACCATCGGCCACGGCATGCCCTTCGTGTACGCCAAGGGCTCCGGCGGCGACGCCCGCATCACCACCGCCTCCGCGCCCACCGTCTTCTCCGACCAGGGCAACGTCCTCGGCATCACCGTCGCCGGGCACCACTACGCCCTCTTCGCCCCGACCGGCAGCGACTGGAACGTCTCCGGCACCGCGATCACCGCCGGGCTGGGCTCCAAGGACTACTTCTCGCTCGCCGTGCTGCCCTCCACGGACGCGCTGGCCACCTACCGCAAGTACGCCTTCAGCTTCGTCACCGGCTCCCAGGTGGCCTGGCAGTCCACCGGCGGCAATGTGCGGGCGACCTACAGCCTGACCACCGAGGCCAAGGAGGGCGCCGAGCGCGGCACGCTCCAGGCCCTCTACCGCCACCAGTGGCTGCACACCTCGGACGCGCTGACCCCGTACACGTACGTATCGCCGCGCGGCACGATGAAGGTGCGCGAGTCCGCCACCTTCACCACCAGCCAGAAGAACAACGGCGTCGTGCCCGCGCTGCCCGCCTCCAGCGGCGTCGACAAGGCCCGGCTGACCGGCTACCTCAACGAGGTCGCGAACGCCTCCGACCCGTTCTCCGGGGCCACCGACACCTACTGGACCGGCAAGGCGCTCGGCCGCCTCGCCCAGCTGGTGCCCGTCGCCGACCAGATCGGGCAGACCGCCACCCGCGACAAGCTCCTCGGCCTGATGAAGGGCCGGCTCCAGGAGTGGTTCACGGCGGGCGGGGCCAGTGAGTTCAGCTACGACAAGGACTGGAAGACCCTCACCGGCTACCCGGCCTCCTACGGCAGCGACACCGAGCTCAACGACCACCACTTCCACTACAGCTACTACGTCTACGCGGCGGCGATCATCGCCCAGTACGACCAGGCCTGGGTCGCCGACTCGGCCTGGGGCACGATGATCAAGCACCTGATCCGGGACACCGCCAACGCCAGCCGCACCGACTCCGCCTACCCCTTCCTGCGCGGCTTCGACGTGTACGCGGGCCACAGCTGGGCCTCCGGCCACCAGGGCTTCGCGGCGGGCAACAATCAGGAGTCCTCGTCGGAGTCCATCAACCTGAGCGCCGCCCTGGTGCTCCTCGGCTCGGCCACCGGAGACAACTCCCTCCGTGACCTCGGCAGTTACCTGCTGACGACCGAGTCCGAGGCCATCACCCAGTACTGGTTCGACGCGAACGAGCAGGTCTTCCCCGGCTCCTTCGGCCACGACACGGTCGGCATGGTCTGGGGCAGCGGCGGCGCGTACTCCACCTGGTGGACCGCGAACCCGGAGGAGATCCACGGCATCAACGTCCTCCCGGTGACCGGTGGTTCGCTGCACCTGGCCCGCGAGAAGGCCGCCATCAAGCGGAACATCGCCGAGATGGAGCGCGAGAACGGCGGGCCCGCCCAGGAGTGGCGGGACCTGCTCTGGGAGTTCGAGTCACTGTCCGACCCGGCCTCCGCGAAGGCCAAGTGGGACGGGGTGAACGGGAACTACACCCCCGAGCAGGGTGAGTCCAAGGCGCACACCTACCACTGGATCAACACCCTGGCGGCGGTGGGCGCGCCGGACATGACGGTCAGCGGCGACATCCCGACCTCCGCCGTCTTCTCCAAGAACGGCACCCGCACCTACACCGCCCACAACCACGGCTCCACCGCCCGCACCGTCACCTTCTCCGACGGCAAGACCCTGTCCGTACCGGCCCGCTCCACGGCCACCAGCACGGGTCCCGGCGGCAGCGACCCGGACCCCGACCCGGACCCGGGCAACCCCTCCACCGGCAACACCTTCCGCCTCAAGACCGGCGGTGCCCTCACCACTGCCACCACCGACCCGGCGGGCACGGACACCGTCGCCTCGGCCGACGGCGTCAACCGGGACGGCACCCCGTACCGCCCGACCGTCTACGAGGTGAAGAAGGTCAACGGCAAGGTCAGCGCCGGGGCCGCCACGGCCTTCCGCCTCCGGGTGGACGCGGGCACGAAGGTCGGGCTCGCCCCGCAGGTCCGGGTCAGCTACGACCTGACCGGCGACGGCACGTTCGACCGGGCCGAGACCTTCCGCTACTTCGCCACCGACCCGGTGAACGGGTGGGAGGAGTACACGCAGGCCGCGGGCGTCAAGGCAGCCACCGGCAGCCTGGGCGAGCTGAAGAACGGCACGGTCCGGCTGGAGATCTGGAACGCGCTCGGCAACGGCACGTCCCAGGTGCAGACCGGCACGGACGCGGCCGTGCTGAGGATTCCGTACCAGTGACCGTCGCCGGTCGATGACCGGTGGACGGTGACCTGTACCGGCCGGCGATCGGTACAGGTGACACAGACGCGGCGGGTCTCCGGCTCCTCAGGGCGGAGGCCCGCCGTACGTTCGCGCGGGATCAGGCGGAGGCCCGCCGTACCAGCGTGACCGGGGTGATCACCGACTCCGGGACCTCGCCGCTGCCCGTACGCTCCCGGTCCAGGGCGCGCAGCAGCAACCGGGCCATCAGGCGCCCCTGCCCCTCGATCTCCTGGCTGACGGTCGTCAGCGGCGGATCGGTCTCCGAGGCCACCGAGTCCATGTCGTCGAACCCCACCAGCGCCACCTGCTCCGGCACGGAGATCCCCCGCTCGCGCAGGACCCGCAGCGCGCCCGAGGCCATCAGGTCGTTGGCGACGAACACCGCGTCCAGGTCGGGCCGCCGCTCCAGCAGCTCCGCCATCGCCCGGGCCCCGCTCTCCACGGTGAACGCCCCGTCGGCGACGAGCGTCGGGTCCAGGTCCAGCAGGACGTCCCGGTATCCGTCCAGCCGGTCCATCGCGGAGGTCTGGTCGGCGGGGCCGCCGATGTGCGCGATGCGCTCCCGCCCGAGGTCCTTCAGATACTGCACGGCCAGCCGGGCCCCGCCCCGGTTGTCCGCGTCGACGTACGGAACGGCCTGGTCGCCCGGGTCGGCGGTCCAGCTGGGCCGCCCGCCGTACACCGCCGGGATGCCCGCCCGCCGGGTGATCGCGGGCACCGGGTCATCGGTGTGCAGCGAGAACGCGAGGGCCCCGTCGACGTGCCCGCCGGACAGATACCGGGCGATCCGGTCGAAGTCCCCGGGACCCTCCACCAGCAGCAGGACGAGCTGGGTGTCGTGGGCGGTCAGCTCCTTGCTGATGCCTCGGATCTGCTGCGAGAAGAAGGGGTCCGAGAAGAACCGCGTCTCCGGCTCGGCTATGACGACGGCCACCGCGCCGGTGCGCCGCGTGACGAGGGTCCGCGCAGCGTGGTTCGGGATGTAGCCCAGCTCGTCGACGGCCTTGAGCACCTTGTCCACGAGCGGCTTGCGGACTCCGTCGCCCCCGTTGACGACCCGCGAGGCAGTGGCCCGCGACACCCCCGCGCGTGCCGCGACGGCTTCCAGGGTGGGCCGGGACCCGGGGGACTGCTCGGTCAAGGCGGTCGCTCCTCGTCGACGGGGCGGCGAAACGCGGGCCGCCGGCTCGTCTACAGCCTAGCGCCGGGCGCCGACAGTTCTGAGAGCGCTTCCAGGCAGTGGTCGGGGGCCTTGCGGGTGGCCGGGCCACGGCGGGGCGGGCGGCGGCCGTGCCGGCGCGGTTTGCCGGAACTGCGCCTCTTCCGGGTCAACTGCGCGTTGGACACGCTGGGTATGCATGGCGATCACTCAGAGTGGAAGGTGTGCGGCATGGAAGCGATGGAGCGGCGCAGGGCGGCGGCGGACCGCGTCCGGACGGCGGAGGCCGCCGTGCGGCAGCTACGGGAAGGGCTCGCGGAGTGCGGAGTGAAGCTGCCGTCCCTGCGGGTCGATCCGGTCTCGTGCGCGGGCGACGAACCGGCGCCCCTGGTCGACCTGGGCCGCTGCAACATCGACACCGCGTTGCGGCTGTGCGAGGTGCTGGCGGAGAAGGAGAGCGGTCATGACGGGTGAGGGACGTGAGCCGGGTACGCCGGAGGAGGGCGCGTTCGCCGTGGACGCGCGGGACGGGCGGGTCGGCCGGGTGACGGGCCGGTCGGGGCCGGACGTGCGGCTGCGTCCGCCCGGCGGCGGGCCGGAGTGGGACTGCCCGCCGGACGCGGTGCGGCCGGCGTCGCCGGGCGTGGTGCTGCGGGCCCGGGTGACGGAGATCAACAGGGAGGGTCAGCTGCCGCGTTGAGGCCGGTGCGCCCTGGCGGCCGGGCTGCCGGTGGACGGGCCGAGCCGCGCCGCCGGAGGGGAGCGGGGCGGCGAGGTGGCTTGAGCCGGCGGCCGGTGACCGGGTGCCCTTCTGGTCGGACCCTGTGGTCTGAGGGCCTTCCCGGCCGCGCTCACACGTGAGGCGGCGGGGCCGGCCCCTCCTCGGGGTCGGGCCCGCCGCCGTTCGGGGGGCGTACGCCGGGTCACATGACGCGGTATGCCAGGTAGTACGCGGAGAGCTGCTCGTGGTAGAGCGGGTCCTCGGTCTGCCGGTGGCGGTCGAACTCCGGGGAGTCCTTGACCTGGTCCTTGGTGAGGTCGACGTAGACCTTCCGGTCCTCGGCGTCGATGCGCTTCACCGTGCCCGCGGGCAGCAGCACGTGCTTGCCGAAGATCCAGACTCCGGTGTCGACCAGCAGGTAGGCCGAGCCCACTTCTTCGGAGTGCTTGTCGACCTTTCCGATGCTGCCGTCGGTCGCCTCGACCGAATAGCCGGTCAGATCGGCGCCCGCGGTATGACCGCTCGACGGCTGGTAGCCCCACAGGGAGTCGCTCATTGTGGCTCCTTTCGCGAAGGTCGATTCAGCTTATTTCTGCGGCGCATCATCTTTTCGTCATCGATATTCCGCTGACCCTCGTCTGCCCGGGGAACCGGGGGCTACACCTGGTCCGCCGACCGGTACGGGAAGCGGGAGCGGGGCAGACGAAAATCCCCGGGAAACCCCTGGGAGCGCGGAAGGGGGGCCGAACCGGAAACACGGTTCCCGTTTACGCTTTCCCTGTACGGGGAGGGCATCCGCGCATTCTCTTCCGATCGGACAAGGGGATCATTCATGGTTGACGTCAGGCGCTCGTTCACCGTCGCGAGGCCGCTCGACCGGGTCGTGGCGTACCTCGCGGACTTCTCCCGGGCGAAGGAGTGGGACCCCGGCACGCAGGAGTGCGAACGGACCGACCTGCCCGGTGACGCCCCGGTCACCGCAGGGGCGACCTGGCACAACGTCTCCGAGTTCCGGGGCCGGCGCACGGAGCTCACCTACCGGCTGGAGGTGAAGGAGCGCGACCGGCTGGTCTTCGTCGGGACGAACAAGACGGCCGAGTCCACGGACGACCTCACGTTCCAGGCCGACGGCGAGGGCGGGACCCGGATCACCTACCACGCCCACATCCGCTTCAAGGGCGTCGCCCGGCTCGCCGATCCCTTCCTGCGGCGCGAGTTCGAGCGGCTGGGAGACGAGATCACCCACACCATGCCCCGGGCGATCCTCGGCCGGGACGGCGTGAACGTGGACGAGGGCGACGGGAGGGCCTGACAAGGTCCGGCCCCCGTGCCGGGCGGGAGGCGTGCGTCGCCGGGTTGCCCGACGGACTGGGTATCTACCGGACGCTGAGCGTTCACGTGGCCCCGCTCGGCAAGCTGTACGTCCCCGATCTGGTCGTCATGCCGACCGAGCTGATCGCGGCGGCCGATCCGGCGACCAGCGATCCGATGGACGCCTCGGAGGCGTTGCTCGTCGTCGAGATCACGTCGCGAGGGAACGCACGGGAGGACCGCACCAAGGAGTACCGCGCGTATGCCCGCGCGGGAGTCCCGATGTATCTGCTGATCGGCCGGTTCGACACCCGGGGGCCGATGGCCACGCTGTTCACGGAGCCGAACGAGGACGGCACGTACAAGCACACGGACGCGGTGCCGTTCGGCAAGCCGCTGGCCATGCCGTCCCCGTTCGACGTACAGCTCATGACGGGAGAGTTCCCGGGACCCGCCGTCTAGAGCGTCTCCGCCGACGGGCGGGTGACCACCTTGATGTTGAAGGTGTGGGACCCCACCCCGCCTGCGATCCCCATGAAGAGGAACGCGAAGTGTTCCTGGCCGCGTGCCGTGGTGATGCCCCCGATGTCCAGCTGCGAGGACGGCGGCCAGCCGAGGTCCTCCAGCAGCCGGCCGGTGGCGCGCTTGGCCTCGGCGTCGTCGCCGGAGAGGAACACCGTTCCGGGCTCGGTGAGTTCGGCCGGCGCGGTCATCGTGGTGGAGTCCATCGTGCAGAGCGTCTTGACGACGGGTGTCAGGGGGAAGGCCTCCTGGATCAGTTCGCCCAGGCTGCTGTTGGGGTGGGTGAGGGCGCTGAAGTCGTCGGAGAGGCCGACCCCGACGTCGATCAGCAGGGTGCCGGCCAGGGCGGGCGCGCCGATGGAGCGGAGCAGGTCCACGGAGACGCCGCCCGGGGTGGCGTTGACCAGGACCTCCGCGTGTGCGGCCGTCTCGTCGAGGCCCGCGACGGGCAGGCCGAGGTCGGTCCGTTCCTTCGGCCGGCGCGATCCTAGGAGGACGTCGTGTCCTGCGGCGCGCCAGCCGTTGGCCAGGGCGCGAGCGACATTTCCGGTGCCGAGCAGTCCTATACGCATGCCGACGACGCTAGGCGGCGGAGCCGCCGTGACGGATCGGCCGGTGGTCCCGTGCGAGGCCCTACCTATGGCGTAGTCCGCAGGGTGGGGGCCGGTGTGCGCGGCGTCAGCGGCGGTCGATCGCGCGGGCGAGTTCGACCAGCCACCCGACAGTGCTGAGCGGTGCCGGAGGTTCGACCTCCAGGCCGAGTTCGGCCAGCCCGACGGCGTAGTCCGGCTCCTCGACGGGCAACGCGAGCTGATCATGAAGCTCTCCGGCTAGCTGGGCCACCAGCCCCGGATCCGTGCTGTCCAGATAGTCCTGGAGCGCGGCCGCGTGGTCCTCGAACTCGTCCGGCATGTCCTGCGAGTACCAGCCGCCGAGCAACTGCGCGAGCTCCGGAAAGCGGGCCCGCCACTCCCAGTGGGTCTGCGGAGGCGCGGGCGGCGGTGCCTGGCCGGTCTCGATGCTCTCCTTGAGGCGGTCCGCGAGCATCAGGAGCCAGTCCTGGATCCGCTCGTCCGGCAGTCCCACGTCCGGCACCGGATAGAACTCGCCGAGGCGGAGCCGCAGTCGGCCCGGAGGGTTCCGGGCGTACTCACGGAGCTGGAGTTCGGCGGTGGCGATGGACCACGGGCGGGTGCGCCAGGTGTGGCGCAGATAGCCGGTGATCGCTTCTTCGTCGTCCGCGGACCGGCCCAGGTAGGCGCGGACCACCTGATCCAGTTCGCCGTACTTGCGGTCGTGTTCGAGTGGCTTGAGGGACACGGATGCCTCTAGAGATAGATCGGTGCGGTGGAGTGGACGACGAATCCGTGCGGACGCGTGGGCTCGCGCCTGAGGACGACCCGTGCGGCGCGCGCATCGACGGCAGGACGTCCGGCCAGCATCATCGCCTGGAGCAGCACGCGGCCGACCGGCTCGGGACGGGAAGGCCAGGCCGCCTCGATGGTGAGGCGCTGCCGGGTGGACTGGGCCAGCCAATGGTGGATGGTCTGCTCGTTGGCGGTGACCACCTGCTGTGTGGCCCACTGGGCTGCTTCGCGGTCGGTGTACGTGGCGCTGCGGGTTCGCACGGTGTGCGTCACTTCCCTTTCGGCCATACGGGCGGATGGGCGGAGGCGATGTGGTCGATGATCGACCGGGCGAGGAGAGGGAAGAATTCCGTGAAGTCGGCGTTTCCCGATCCTCCGCTGAACACCTCGGAGAAAAACCGGTCCATCGCGTCCTCGTCATTCTGAAACAGTGCCAGCGCCTCGTAGCTCTCAGCGGCCAGTCCGGGAAGGTTCCACATGCACAGAGGATGCGTCTCCTCGATGATCAGGGCGATGCTCTCCTCGATGCTCGCGGACTGCATGTCGTCGGAGATCGCCACTCCGTCCTGCCCGAAGTAAATAGGCAGGAACTGGCTGAATCGCGGAAATCTGAGCGAGATCTCCCGAGCTGTCCAAGCCCGGCGCTGGTACTTTTCCTCGATCGGAAGAGAGCGCCAGTCCAGAATGTACGAGGAGATCTCGCGATAGATCTCGGGTGTTCGGTCGGACGGAGCGGCGGCGGGGATCTCCCTTAGCGCCTGAGACCCGGGGTCCGCGGCGAAGGTCTCCGCGGCGGTGAGCAGTTGGGAGGCGATCTCGTAGAAGGTCCTTCCGCCGCCGCGCTGCGCGTACGAGAGGGCGCGGAGGGCCGGCCCGAGGCGTCTTTGCCGCTCGTCGGCGTCCGTCGGGATGCCGGTGGAGGAGAAGGGCGCCAGGAGGATGCGCGCGCCTTCCAGGCCGAAATGGTCCATCATCTCCTGCCGCCGGACGCCGCCCCTGTCGTCGCTTCTGGTCATTCCTCTTCCTTCTTCTTCACAGGGGCCGGCATGGAGGTCAGGACAGTGAAAGGTGGATCAAGGTCGGGATTGTACACCAGGCGCGTTTCGACGCCTTTCACATCGGTGGCCTTGTCCGACGGGAATGGCGAGTTCTTTATTTCCTGCTTGTCGATGCTCCGGCCGCTGTACTCATCCGGATCGGCGGTATGCGGCACGCTAATGTCGAGGCGATTTTCCGCATTCGGCTGATCTTCGATCCAATCCTTGATGGTTTTCTGGTTCGCGTCGATGGTGTACTGCGTCATCCGCTGCGCCGAGTCGATGTCCTTGAAAGCGGATGCTCTGGCAACCTTGGGCTGTCCGTGTTCCCACTCGGTTCCTGGGCGCGGCCCTTCTTCAGATCATCTCGCAGGCGCTGGGCAAGCTGATCATCTGTCAGGCCGACGTGCTTGTTGACGGTGTGCGAGTTCTCCAGCCACTCCGTCGACGCCAGATCGATCTCATAGATGCCGAGGTCCGCGTTGCCCGGTCGCGACCAGCGGTGGCGCGGCTTGAACTCGTCGAGGGCCCGTGCACCGAACGCTCGGGCGCGTGCTTCCTCCGCCGCGAACCTCGGAGCGCTCATCAAGGCCTCCGTCAGCTCGGCTTCGAGGCCTCTCACGGTCTTGGCGGCCTCGTGGAACACGGCGGCATCCGCGCCCGCCTTGTCCATGTGGCCGGCGAAGGCGGCGGTGATCTCGCCGAAGGCCATGGTGGCCCCGAGTCTGGTCAGTTCGCCGAAGTCGATGTCCACCGTCAGGTCCTTGACGGTCGCCTTGGCGGCCTCCGCCGCGAGCCGTGAGGTGGTGTCGCGGCATTTGTCCGCCGCATCCGCGGCGTCGTGCAGGGCCCGATGCACCGTTTCGCCGGTTCGGGCGAGCACCTCGATGACGGGCCGCCGGTCGGCCGGCGAAACGGACGGGTTGGTCCGCCACTCGCGGGCGTCCGCCGCGCCCCGGGCGGCCGGCTTCGCATCCGAGATGCGACGGCTCCCGCCCCAGGCCGTCGTGCCCCAGATCGACTGGCAGAAGGAGTTCATCGCCGCCTGCCACTCGTTGTTGCTGCCGTCGGTGAGATAGGCGATGCACGAGGTGAAGTTGGTGGCGGACTCCTTCGCCGCCTTGGCAGCGGCAAGCCAGGCGTTGCCTATGCCGCGCAGCTCGCCCGTGTCCGCGCCGGGAGTGATCTCCACGGTCTTGCCGAGGCTCCGGCTCGCTCCGGGGCAGCCGGTTTTCCGGCACGGACGAGTACGGCTCCGGCCGCCGCACATGCGGCGGCCGGAGCCGTGAGGGAAGGACTGTACGCGGACGTTACCCCGTGGTCAGACGCCCGCCGGGGCCTTGGCCGGGTCGGTGCCGGGGTCCGTGCCACCGGTGCCGCCCGTCGGGCCCGCGTCCGGTGCCGGGTGCGTGCCGCCCGTGGCGGCGACCGTGGACGCGGCCGGTTCCTGGGAGACGTTGAACTCCGCCAGCAGATCCTTGCCGAAGCCGAAGAAGTATGTCGCGACGAAGCCTGCGACATAGCCGACGAGCAGACCGCCCGCGTAGATCGCGATCGTCGATCCCAGGCCGTGGTTGCCGTCCAGGAGCGGGAACAGGGCCCAGCCGGACGGGCCGATGGCCGTCGAGCCGACCGTGTCGCCGAGCTGGTTGAACAGGCCGACGAAGCCGCCGCCGAACGCCCCGCCGACGCACGCCGTGATGAACGGGCGGCCCAGCGGGAGCGAGACGCCGTAGATCAGGGGTTCGCCCACGCCCAGCAGGCCCGCCGGGAGCGCGGACTTGATGGTGCGACGGATCGACTCGTTGCGGGGGAGGCGGAAGTAGACGGCCATGGCCGCGCCGACCTGGCCCGCCCCGGCCATCGCCAGGATGGGGAGCAGGACCGTGTAGCCCTGCTGCTCGATGAGCGTCGTGTGGATCGGGATCAGCGCCTGGTGCAGGCCCAGCATGACGAGGGGGAGGAACAGGCCGCCGAGTACGAAGCCCGCGCCCGCGCCGCCGTTGGAGAGCAGCCAGTCGGCGAACGTGCCGATCGCGGAGGACACCTCGCCGGCCACGTACATCAGGCCGAAGATCGTCACCAGGCCGGAGATCAGCACCGTCAGGGTCGGGGTGACCAGGACGTCCAGCGCCTCCGGCACCCAGCGCCGGCACCACTTCTCCACGTACACCGCCAGCACCGCCGCGCCCAGCGCGCCGAGCACACCGCCCTGGCCGGGCGAGAGCGTCTGGCCGAAGGCGTCGATGTTCGCGACGCCCGGGAAGACGATGATCGCCGCCACCGCACCGCCCAGGATCGGCGTACCGCCGAACTCCTTCGCCGTGTTGTAGCCCACGAACACCGCGATCAGCGCCATGAAGCCCGACGCCATCGCCGCCAGCGCGGGCGTCACGGCGGGCAGCCACTGGAGGTTCACCAGCAGGCCGTTGAGGCCCGCGATGATGCCGCAGCCGATGAGCGCCGGGATCAGCGGCACGAAGATGTTGGCGATCTTGCGCAGGAAGAGCTTGAACGGGGTGGCGTTCTTGGCCTTCCGCTCCGCCCTGATCGCCGCGCCCTGGGCCGCCAGCTCCTCGGCCGAGACGGCGGGGGCGTCACCCGGCGTCGGTGCCGGGGCGGCCTCGCGGCCCTCCTCGACCAGCCGCTCGAACTCCGGGGTGACCCGGGCGACCGTGCCCGGCCCCAGCACGATCTGGTACGTGTCGTCCTCGACGACGCCCATCACGGCGGGCAGGGCCTTCAGCGCCTCGTCGTCGACGAGGGACCGGTCGTGCAGCCCGAGGCGGAGCCGGGTCATGCAGTGGGCGATGGAGGCGACGTTCGCGGCACCGCCGACGAGCGGCAGGATCGCGGCGGCGGTGGCGCGGTTCTTGTCTTCTGTGGCCATGGTGCTCGGTGCCTTGCTGTGCGGGGGGTGGGGTTGGGGTACCCGGGTGGGTCAGGTGGTGCGTACGGCCGCGAGGGCGGCGCGCAGGTGGCCGTCGGACTCGGTCAGGAGCCGGGCGGCGGTGGGGCCGTCGACCTGGCCGAGGACGACCAGGATCGCGTTCTTGACCTCGCCGTCGGTGGCGGCGAGGGCGGCCTCGATCGCGGTGTCGGACGCGCCGGTGGCCAGGGAGACGATGTGCCGGGAACGGGCGCGCAGCTTCTCGTTGGAAGCGCGCACGTCGACCATGAGATTCCCGTACGTCTTGCCGAGCCGGATCATCGTGATCGTCGAGATCATGTTGAGGACCAGCTTCTGCGCCGTCCCCGCCTTCAGCCGGGTCGAGCCGGTGAGCAGCTCGGGGCCGACGACGACCTCCAGGCCGTGTTCGGCGGCGGCGCCGAGCGCGGAGCCGGCGTTGCAGGAGAGCCCGATGGTCAGGGCGCCCTGGGCGCGGGCGTGCTCGACCGCGCCGATCGCGTACGGCGTGCGGCCGGAGGCGGAGATGCCGACCACCGTGTCGTCGGCGCTCAGCTTCAGCGCGTCCAGGTCCGCGGCGGCCAGCTCCTTGCTGTCCTCCGCGCCCTCGACGGCCGTGACCATGGCGGAGGGGCCGCCCGCGATCAGGCCGATGACCTCGGACGGGTCGGTGTTGAAGGTGGGCGGGCACTCGCTGGCGTCCAGCACCCCGAGGCGGCCCGCCGTGCCCGCGCCCGCGTAGATCAGCCGGCCGCCGCGGGCCATGCGCTCGGCGGTGGCGTCGATGGCGGCGGCGATCTGCGGCAGCCGCTCGGCGACGGCGGCCGGGACGGTGGCGTCCTCGCCGTTCATGATCCGGGCGATCTCCTGCGTGGACAGCCGGTCGATCTCGGCCAGCTCGGGGCGGAACGCCTCGGTGGTGAGGGTGGCCAGCTGGGCGCGGAGCTCGCCGTAGGTACCGGCGGAGCCAGGGGTGCCGGTGGCGCCGGGGGTGTCGGGGTTGGCGTCGGTGGTGGAGGTCATGGGGTGCGGCTCAGCTTTCTCGGTTTTGTCGCTGTGTTTCGGTCTCGTACGCGTACGGGTGGGGTCGGGCGGTCAGCGGGTGCGCGGGGTGTGGCGGTGGGCGAGCGCCTCGTAGGAGGCGGCCAGGGCGGGCGCGGCGGTCTCGTACGTCCGCTGCGCGACGCCTATGAACAGGCAGTCCACGACGAGCAGCTGGCTGGTGCGGCTCGACATGGCGGCGGGGCGCAGCTCGCTCTCGCGCGCGGTGGACGTGGTCAGCACATGGTCCGCGTACTGCGATACGGGCCCGTCGGGCCGCCCGGTGATCGCGATCGTCGTCGCCCCGCGGTCGAAGGCGACCCGCAGCGGCTCGATGACGTCACCGGTGGAGCCTGAGTGCGTGATCGCGATGGCCACGTCGCCACTGCGCAACTGCACGGCATTGGTCACGGCGAGGTGCGGGTCCATGTGGGCGTGGGCGATGAGGCCGATCCGCAGCAGCTTCTGCGCCAGGTCCTGGCCGACCAGGGAGGAGGCTCCGACGCCGTAGATGTCGATGCGGCGGGCGGCCGAGGCGGCGGCGACGGCTGCCCCCAGCTGTACGGTGTCGAGCCCGGCGGCGGTGTCGGCGAGGGTCTGCTGCTCGTCGTAGGCGAGCTTGGCGACCACGTCGGCGATCGGGTCGTCCACCGCGATGTCGGCGGTGACGGCGGGGGCCCGGCCGGACTCCTGGTGCGCGGCGAGGCCGGCCAGCGCGAGGCGCAGGTCCCGGTAGCCGGGGTAGCCGAGGAGCCGTGCGGTGCGGACGACGGTGGCTTCACTGGTGCCGGTGCGCTCGGCGAGACCGGTGACGGTGAGGGCGGCGCAGCCGGCCGGGTCGCCCGCCACGGCTTCGGCGACCAGCTGCATGGAGCGGGTCATGGACGGGGCGAGGGTCCGGACCTTGGCGGCGAGGGCCGCGGGGGCCGGCGGGGAGTCGCCGCTGAAAATTTCCTTCACGTCACTGGTCACGCCTGAAAGATATTTTCAACCCTGAGGTCCGTCAACCCCTCTTTGGTCCCTACCTCTGGCGGGACCTCCGGAGGGGCCTTTCCCGCGCGGGCGCACAATGGGGGCATGGAGTTGAACCCCCTGGAGCAGGCCCTGCACACCGCCCGCGCGCTCGTCATGGCCGACCTGGCGGCGGCCGACGTCGCCGAGGCGGACATCGTCTCGCTGGTCGAGGACGCGGTGACGCACCGGCGGTGGTGGGTGGAGCAGTGGCCCGAGGGCGCGGAGTTCGTGGCCGGGCTGGTCGCCCAGGACGTGCAGGACGCGCTGCTGGAGCGGTACGGGCGGTGGCCGCTGTGCCCCGCATGCTCCCCCGAGGAGGAGCCGCACGCGCTGGACGTGGAGCCGGAGCTCGGGCCCGACCCGCACTGGGTCTGCACCAAGGCGGCCGTGGCGGTGGCGCCGGTGGGGGCGCTGGGCGAGGTGCTGCGGCGGTGACGCTCTACATCGACCCGCCCACCTGGCCCGGACACGGCCGCCTCTGGTCGCACCTGGTCAGCGATGTCTCGTTCGAGGAGCTGCACGCCTTCGCCGCCGCGATCGGCTGCCCGCCCCGCGCCTTCGAGCGCGACCACTACGACGTACCGGAAGCGCACTACGCGGACGCGGTGCGGGCCGGGGCGCGGGAGGTCGGCTCGAAGGAGCTGGTCCGGCGCCTCACGGACGCGGGACTCCGGAGGCCGAAGGGGCGGCCGGCGCCGGGGTAGTGCCCGGCCGTTTCCGGGCCGGGCGGGCCGCGCCGGTGCCGCCCCCGTGCGGTCCGGGGTCTTTCGTTCGGATCTGGCCGGACCGACAGGCCCTAGGAGAGCGCGCCGTCGTAGTCCGGGAGCTTGAAGCCGCGTTCGGCGTGGCCGCCGACGAGGTCGGTGGTGTTGTTCCCGATGTTGGCGATGATCGTGTAGCCCTTCGCCTCGATCGCGGCCCGCTGCTCGGTCTTGTAGGCGCTGACCTCCTCGAAGAGGTCGGGCAGGCTGCGTACGTGCAGTCCGTCGACCGGGTAGCCGGCCTTCTTCAGGTTCCAGTCCGTGAGGGAGTGGATGATGCCCGGCCGGGCGGTGACGAAGAAGACGGCCACGCCGCGCGAGTCGGCGTAACGGGCCAGCTCGCGGACGTCCCCGACGGCGGGGGTGGGCAGCTCCCAGAACGGGTGGAAGTGCGTCTCCAGCGCGGTGTTGTCGATGTCGAGGACGATCGCCCGCTTCTCGCTTCCGCCGCTCTCCGTCCGGGCCTCGATCCAGGGTCGTGCCTCGGCGACGACCGCCGACACGTCCTTTCGCCAGGTGGCGTAGTCGACATCCGCGGCGAGGGCGGAGGCCGCGGGGGCGGTCGCCGGGGCGGTGCGGGCCGGGGCCTTCGTCTCCGTCGCGTCGGCCGAGGTGACGGGGACCGCGACGAGGGCGAGCGTCGCGGCCAGGGCTGCGGCGGTGCGCTGGATGGTGGCGCCTGCATGCATGGGGACTCCTGGGTGGGGAACCTGCCAATGGCCCGTGCGCCGTGATCGGACGACGGGTTGTCATGCTCGCGCTCAATAATGAAGGGCGGGTGGCCGTCTCACTACTGGTCGGTAGTGTCTTTTTCGGCTGGTGTTCGGCTACCTGACGGGAATCGGCCGGGCGGCGGCCGAAAGTGGCTCGGTGGGCCCGGAACTACGGAGTCACGCGCCCGTCGACGGCAGGGAATCCGCCCGTGCCGTGCGCCGCGCCGTACCCGCCGCGCTCTTCGCGATCAGCCGCGAGCGCGACCGGCCGCCCCCGCTGCCGCCGCCGCGCTGGAGGTGCAGCGCCACGCCCACCGCCGCCAGCGCCAGCGCCGTCATCGCCGCCCCCGCCCAGGCCGTGGAGGCGAAGCCGAAGTCCAGGTCGATCACCGTGCCGCCGAGCCAGGGGCCGCTCGTGTTGCCCAGGTTGAACGCGGCCGTCGTGGTGGCCCCGGCCAGTGTCGGGGCGGCCCCGGCCACGTTGAACATCCGGGCGTTCAGCGCGGGGGCGGTGAAGAAGGCGGACAGGCCCAGCAGGAAAGCCAGCGCGATCACCGCGATCTGGCTGGAGGCGAACAGGGCCAGCGCCGCCAGGAACACCGTGGACGCCGTGATACCGCTCAGCAGCACCCCGAAGAGGTGCGCGTCCGCGACCCGGCCGCCGATCATCGTGCCGATCAGCGCACCCACGCCGAACAGGCCGAGGATCCACGGCACCCAGCCGGAGTCGAGGCCCGCCACGTCCGTCAGCAGCGGCGCCAGATAGCTGAACGCGCAGAACACCCCGCCCGCCGCGAGCGCGGTGATCACGATGGCCAGCCAGACCTGCCGGTCACGGTAGATCGCCAGCTCCCGCTTCAGCTCGGGCTTCTTCTCCGGCAGCGGGATGTGCGGGATACGGGTGGCGACCCCGACCAGGGCCACCGCCGAGGCCGCGCCCACCGCCCAGAACGCCGAACGCCAGCCGAGGTGCTCGCCGAGGAAGGCTCCCAGCGGCACGCCCAGCACGTTGGCGACGGACAGGCCGCCGATCATCACGGCCATCGCCCGCGCCCGCTGGTTCACCGGGACCATCGCGATGGCCACGGCCGCGCCTACCGCCCAGAAGCCCGCACAGGCGAGCGCGCTCACCACCCGGGAGGCGAAGAGGATCTCGTACGTCGGAGCCAGCGCACCGGCGATCTGGCCGAGGCCGAACACCGAGATCAGCGCGATCAGCGTGGTGCGGCGCGGCAGCCGCAGCGTGGCGACGGCCAGCAGCGGGGCGCCGACCACCATGCCGATCGCGAACGCGGATATGAGGAGTCCGGCCTGCGGGATCGACACGTTCATGTCGTCGGCGATCGGCGGGAGCAGGCCCGACAGCATGAACTCGCTGGTGCCGAGTGCGAAGACCGAGAGGCCGAGAATGTATACGGCCAGCGGCATGGGTGCGCGGCGGGAGGGAGAGTCGGGCATGACTCGTCCCAACGCCGGAGAACGCTTCCGCATTCCCGGCGCCGGGAGGAGGACATGCCTGTTCACGCCCCCGTCATGCGGGGAGCGCGTGGAGCTTCTTGCCGTGCAGGGCGTAGACGCGCTTCCCGTCGGTGGCCACCAGCCAGGCGTGGTGGTCGCCGGACCTGTCGTTGAACGTCCAGCGCAGGTCGCCCGTCTTCGCGTCGAAGGCGTGGATCCCGCCCCGCGGGTCGAGGTCGGTGGCCCCGAAGAGCGTGCCGCCCACCTTGACGAACTGCCGGGGCACCTGGGCGCTCGCGTCCTTGAGGGCCGTGGACTGCCACACCTTCTTCCCGGTCCCCGGCTGGAGGGCCCACAGCGTCCGGCCGCTGTCCGCGATGCAGAGCACGTCCTCCACGAGGCTCGGCTCCCGGAAGGCGGTGAACTTCTCGGCCTGAACGGACCACTTCTCGGACCCGTCGGACAGCGCGAAGGCCTGGAGCCGCTCACCCTGCGGGACGATCACCAGATCCTGGTGGACGACGAAGGGTCCGTAGCTCGTCTTCGTCGTCTTCTGCGTCCACACCTGCCTGCCGGTGGCGGTGTCCCGGACCGTGAGGTTGTTCTTGAAGTCGGTGTAGACGAGATAGCGTCCCTGTACGGCGGCGTGGACGCCGTTCTGCTGCGTGCCGAGGTCGCGCTGTTCCTTCCAGGCGACCTTGCCCGTGGTGCTGTTGAGCGCGGCGATCACGTTGGTGTGGGACGAGTTGTCGGCCTCCAGGATCTCGGCGATGACGTACACCTGCTCCCCGTCCACCGCGATCGGCCTCGGCTGCCGGTACTCCTTGCCGAGGTGGCTGCGCCAGGACTCCTTGCCGGAACCCGGTACGTAGCCGATGACGCTGCCGTCGTACTTGCCGCTGGCGAGATACAGGGTGCCGTCGCCGAGCAGCAGCGGCGCACCGGGCACCGCGCCGCCGGGCAGCGACCACCGCTCCTCGCCGCTCGCGCCGTCGAGCGCGGCCAGCGGATCACCGCTCGCGATCACCAGGCCGGCCACGGCCACCAGCTCGTCGTTGTCCCCGTACGTCTGCGCCGAGGTCGACTTCGTCCACAGCGGCGCGGGGGCCCCGCCGCCCCCGGGCGCCTTGCCGTCCTCGGGGGAAGCGCTGCGGGGCGGCGATGTGCTGCCTTCGCCGCCGGTCGCGAGCTCGTCCTCGCAGCCGGTCAGGCCGGCGCCGAGCACCGCCGTCGTGAGGCCGCCTCCGGCAAGTCGCAGCATTCGCCGCCGGGAAGTTCTGCCGACCGCCGTGCCGAGTCCCTTGGACATTTCGCCTTACCCCCGTGGAGTTGTCTAGCCAAAAGATGAATGGGCTGCCTTTGCAGAGTGTGTGCATCTGCGATGCGAGACGTTAGCGGTGGATGGGCCTCACCGGTCGGGCGAGGGCCTGACCGGGACGACACCGTGAACGAACCGGAACATTCGCGAAGCCACGCCGACGGTCAGCCGGTGCCGGTGCCGGTGCCGGACGAGGTCAACAGCTCCAGCTCCGTCGCCAGGTTGTGCCGGGCCCGCGCCTCCCACTCCGCCGCACCGTGCGGGGTACGGAACAGCCGCGGCAGGCCGAGGAGTTGCCGCAGCACCGCCGCCCGGCCCTCCCGGAACGCCTCGTCCGGCACGAAGCCGTACTCCTCACGGACCCGGGCCGCGTAGGTCCCGTACTCCTGCGGGCCGCCCGCCAGGATCGCGAGGTCGGCGTCGCACAGCACCTCGCCGTTGCGGTCGCCGCCCACCGGGTCGTGCGTGACGGTGAGCCGGACCAGCCGGGCCACCTCCGCCACCACCGCCCCCGGCACCCCCGCCTCGGGCAGCGCGCGCTCGGCGAGGGCGGCGCTGCGCTCCTCGTTCTCGCTCCGGTCGGGCCGGTACACCGCGTCGTGGAACCAGGCGGCGAGGCGTACCGCGTGCACGTCGTCGGCGTGCCCGGCCAGGGCGTCGACGCCGTCCAGGACGGCGGTCAGGTGGGACGTCGTGTGGTAGCGGCGCTGCGGCTCGGCCCAGCGGGCGAGGAGGTTCTCCGCGTACGGCAGGGGGTCGGGGCCGTCCGCCCCGGCGCGCGCGGCCAGCAGCGTGCCGTGCCAACGGTCGCGCAGCGCGGCGTAGGCGTCGGCACCCTGGGGCGGGTGGGGGCTGTGGTCCGTCATGGGACGACTCTAGGACGTGCGTGGCCGGTTCACGGCGTACGGGCCGGGGGCCTTCCACCCCCCGGACCGGCCCTTGTCGCTCCGCCCCACGGTCATTACCGTGCGCCCGTGATGATGATGGATCTCAACGCGGACCTCGGCGAGGGCTTCGGCGCCTGGACCCTGACCGACGACGACGCGCTCCTCGCCTGTGTCACGAGCGCCAACGTGGCCTGCGGCTTCCACGCGGGCGACGCCTCCGTGATGCGGCGGGTCTGCGATGCGGCGGCGGCCGGCGGGGTACGGATCGGGGCGCAGGTCTCCTACCGGGACCTGGCCGGGTTCGGACGCCGGGCGATGGACGTGCCGGCCGCCGAGCTGACCGCCGAGATCGCCTACCAGATAGGCGCGTTGCGGGTCTTCGCGGAGGCCGCCGGATCCACCGTCGGTTACGTCAAACCGCACGGCGCGCTCTACAACCGTGCCGTCTGGGACGACGACCAGGCCGCCGCCGTCGTCGCGGGCGTCCGGCTCGCGGGCGGAGACCTGGCCGTGCTCGGGCTGCCCGGGTCCCGGCTGCTGGCCCACGCCGCCGATGCCGGACTGCCCGCCGTCGAGGAGGCCTTCGCCGACCGCGCGTACACCCCGGAGGGCACCCTCGTCCCGCGCGGTGAGCCGGGCGCGGTGGTGCACGACCCGGACGACGTCGTACGCCGGAGCGTCGGCATGGCCGTCGAGCGCGTGGTGACCGGGGCGGACGGCAGCCGGATACCCGTCTCGGCGCGCTCGCTCTGCGTCCACGGGGACACCCCGGGCGCGGCGGCCCTCGCCCGCCGGGTGCGGGCCGCGCTGGAGGAAGCGGGCATCGCGGTACGGGCGTTCGTGTGAACGGCCCGGGCGGTGCGGGCGGTACGGGAGGTACAGGGGGCCCGGGCGGTGCGGGCTGTACGGGAGGTACAGGGGGCCCGGGCGGTGCGGGAGGTACGGGCGGCCCGGGCCGTAAGGGAGGTACGGCCGGTACGGAGGAGGCGGCCGCGTTCCCGGGGGACGTACGCGTCCTGCCCGTCGGGCCGCACGCGCTGCTCGTCGAGCTGGCCGACGGCGAGCACGCCGAGGCCTTCCACGCGGAACTGCTGCGCCGTCGCGAGCGCGGCCAACTCCCCGCCGTACGCGAGATCGTCCCCGCCGCCCGTACCGTCCTGCTCGACGGGATCGCGGAGCGCACGCCCGGGGCCCGGGACCGGTTCGCCCGGGAGCTGGCCGCGTGGCAGGCGGAGCCGCCGCGCCGCGAGGGCCGTGAGCCGGTGGAGATCCCCGTCGTCTACGACGGCCCCGACCTGGGCGAGGTGGCGGCGCTCTGGGGCGTCGCGGCCGGGGAAGTCGCCGCCCTGCACTCCCGTACCGCGTTCCGGGTGGCGTTCTGCGGGTTCGCTCCCGGGTTCGGCTATCTCACCGGGCTGCCCGAGCGGTTGCACGTACCCCGGCGCACGACCCCGCGCACCCGCGTGCCCGCCGGGGCGGTGGCTCTCGCCGGGCCCTACACGGGGGTGTACCCGCGCCCCTCGCCCGGCGGCTGGCAGATCGTCGGGCGGATGCCGCACCCGGGGGCCCTGTGGGACCCGGCCCGGGAGCCGGCGGCGCTGCTCGCCCCGGGGACGCCGGTCAGGTTCGTGGCGGTGGGGGCGGACGAAGCAGCCGTGCTGCCCGCTCCCCGGACGGGCGACCACCTGTCGGTCACGCCGCGGGAACCCCGAGCGGTCACGCCCCAGGACCCCCGGACGGGCGACCACCGGTCGGTCACGCCGCGGGACCCCCGGGAGAGCGCATGACGCCGACCGTCGTCTCCTGTCTCGTCGTCATCCGGGCCGGGGCGCTGACCACCGTGCAGGACGCGGGCCGTCCCGGATGGGCGCACCTCGGGGTCGGGCGGGCCGGGGCGCTGGACGGGCCCGCCGCCCGGCTGGCCAACCGGCTCGTGGGCAACCCGCCGGACGCCGCCGTCCTGGAGACCACCCTCACCGGGTGCGCGGTCCGCCCGGACCGGCCGGTCGTGGCCGTCGTCGGCGGGGCGGGCTGCCCGGTGACGGTCGACGGGCGACCGGTGGCGTGGGGCGAGCCGGTACGGGTGCCCGCGGGCGGGGTGCTGGATGCGGGCCCCGCCGGGACGGGCCTCCGGAGTTACCTGGCGTTCGCGGGCGGGCTGGTGCCGGACCCGGTGCTGGGCAGCCGTTCGGCGGACCTCCTCTCGGGGCTCGGGCCCGCCCCGCTGAGCGACGGCGACCCCCTCCCGCTGGGCGATCCGGCGGAGTGCGGTCCGCCGCCGCCCGCCGGTCCCGTCCCCTGGCCGGGCGCCCCCGCCGAACTGGTGCTCCCGGTCCACCCCGGGCCCCGCCACGACTGGTTCACCGAGGCCGCGCTCCGTACGCTCCTCACCGCCGCCTACCGGGTCTCGCCGCAGAGCAACCGCATCGGCCTGCGCACACAGGGTCCGGTGCTGGAGCGGTCCCGTACGGAGGAACTGCCCAGCGAGGGCATGGTGCTGGGCGCGATCCAGGTGCCGCCGGACGGCCGGCCCGTCGTCTTCCTCAACGACCATCCGACGACCGGCGGTTATCCGGTCGTCGGCGTCGTCCCCGAACGGGCCCTCGCCGCGGCGGCGCAGGCGGTGCCGGGAACCCGGCTCCGTTTCGTACGCGCCTGAGCCCGGCGGGACCGTAAGGGCCCCCGGGCCCGGACAGCGGCCTCACGCTCCCTTGAAGGTGCGCAGCCGCAGGGAGTTGCCGACCACGAAGACGGAGGAGAAGGCCATCGCGGCTCCGGCGATCATCGGGTTGAGGAGCCCGGCGGCGGCCAGCGGGAGGGCGCCGACGTTGTAGGCGAAGGCCCAGAAGAGGTTGGTGCGGATGGTGGAGAGGGTGCGGCGGGAGAGGCGGATCGCGTCGGCGGCGGCGTTGAGGTCGCCCCGGACGAGGGTCAGGTCCCCTGCCTCGATGGCGGCGTCGGTGCCGGTGCCCATCGCGAGGCCCAGGTCGGCCTGGGCGAGGGCCGCCGCGTCGTTGACCCCGTCCCCGACCATCGCGACGACCCGGCCTTCGGCCTGAAGTCGCTTCACCACATCGACCTTGTCCTGCGGCATGACCTCCGCGTAGACCTCGTCGATGCCGACCTCGGCCGCGACGGACTCCGCCACGGCCCGGTTGTCACCGGTGAGGAGGATCGGGGTCAGGCCGAGGGCGCGGAACCGGCGGACGGCCTCGGCGCTCGTGTCCTTCACCGCGTCGGCGACCTCCAGCACCGCGCGTGCCTCACCGTCCCAGGCGACGGCGATCGCGGTGCGCCCGGCAGCCTCGGCCGCCCTCTTCGCCTCCGCGAGGCGGTCGGGGAGGCGGATCTCCCACTCGGCCAGGAGCTGTTCGCGCCCGACGAGGACGGCGTGGCCCTCGACGGTGCCCTGGACGCCGAGTCCGGGGATGTTCTGGAAGTCCTCGGGGGTGGGGAGGGGGCCGGTGGTGTGGGTC
>NTHE01000159.1 GCA_002551355.1 Streptomyces sp. man185
CGGTCCGCCTGTCCCGCAAGGGCGGCTTCCGACTTGGCCGACAGCAGCAGCGGTACCAGCCCGGAGCCCTCCCCGGGCCCCGGCACCACGACCGGCGCAGCGACGGGCACCGGCCGTGCCTGTTCGATGATCACGTGCGCGTTGGTACCGCTCATCCCGAACGACGACACACCCGCCCGACGCACACGACCCGTCTCCGGCCACCCCCGCGACTCCACCGCCAGCTTCACCGCACCACCCGACCAGTCCACATGCGACGTCGGCTCATCNACCCGCCCGACGCACACGACCCGTCTCCGGCCACCCCCGCGACTCCACCGCCAGCTTCACCGCACCACCCGACCAGTCCACATGCGACGTCGGCTCATCGACATTCAGCGTCGCCGGCACCACCCCGGCCCGCACCGCCTGCACCATCTTGATCACACCCGCCACCCCGGCGGCCGACTGGGTGTGGCCGATGTTCGACTTCACCGAGCCCAGCCACAGCGGGTGGTCCCCGTCCCGGTCCTGGCCGTAGGTCGCCAGCAGTGCCTGCGCCTCGATCGGGTCGCCCAGACGGGTTCCGGTGCCATGCGCCTCCACCACGTCCACGTCCGATGCCTCAAGGCGTGCGTTGGCCAGGGCCTGGCGGATCACCCGCTCCTGGGACGGGCCGTTGGGCGCGGTGAGACCGTTCGACGCACCGTCCTGGTTGACGGCGCTCCCCCGCACCACCGCCAGCACCTCGTGTCCCAGGCGCTCGGCGTCCGAGAGGCGTTCCACCAGCAGCAGGCCGACGCCCTCGGACCAGCCCGTGCCGTCCGCCGCCTCGGCGAACGCCTTGCAGCGCCCGTCGGCGGCCAGCCCGTCCAGGCGGCTGAACTCGCTGAAGACCCCGAAGCCCGCCATCACGGTCACACCGCCGGCCAGTGCCATGTCGCACTCGCCGTTGCGCAGCGCCTGCACCGCGAGATGGACCGCGACCAACGAGGACGAGCACGCC
>NTHE01000160.1 GCA_002551355.1 Streptomyces sp. man185
CCGACGAGGACGGCGTGGCCCTCGACGGTGCCCTGGACGCCGAGTCCGGGGATGTTCTGGAAGTCCTCGGGGGTGGGGAGGGGGCCGGTGGTGTGGGTCGCGGCGTCGGTGACGGCCCGGGCGATGGGGTGTTCGGAGGCGTTCTCCAGTGCTCCGGCGAGGCGGAGGGCTTCGGCTTCGGTGGTTTCGGGGGTGGTGTGGATGGTTTGGAGGGTCATGCGGCCGGTGGTGACGGTGCCGGTCTTGTCGAGGACGATGGTGTCGGCGCGGCGGGTGGTTTCGAGGACTTCGGGGCCTTTGATGAGGATGCCGAGTTGGGCGCCGCGGCCGGTGCCGACCATGAGGGCGGTGGGGGTGGCGAGGCCGAGGGCGCAGGGGCAGGCGATGATGAGGACGGCGACGGCTGCGGTGAAGGCTGCGGTGAGTCCGGTGCCGTTGCCGAGCCAGAAGCCGAGGGTGGCGAGGGCGAGGGCGATGACGATGGGGACGAAGACGGCGCTGATGCGGTCGGCGAGGCGTTGGGCGGAGGCTTTGCCGTTCTGGGCGTCTTCGACGAGGCGGGCCATGCGGGCGAGTTGGGTGTCGGCGCCGATGCGGGTGGCTTCGACGAGGAGGCGTCCGCCGGCGTTGAGGGTGGCGCCGGTGACGGTGTCGCCGACGGTGACCTCGACGGGGACGGACTCGCCGGTGAGCATCGAGGCGTCCACGGCGGAGGAGCCCTCGACGACGGTCCCGTCCGTCGCGATCTTCTCCCCGGGACGCACCACGAAACGGTCCCCGAC
>NTHE01000161.1 GCA_002551355.1 Streptomyces sp. man185
GCCCTGCGCGGGCGGCGACCACGGCACCGGGGCGGCGGCGGCGGGCGGCGGCACGTCCCGGGGCGCGGCGTCCTGGGGACCCGCGTCCTGCGGTACGACGTCCTGCGCGCCCGGAACGGCGTCGGCATCGGCGGCGGCTGCGTCAACGGGCCCCGGGGTCTCGTCGGTGCTCGCTCCTGCCGGGGCGCCGTCCGCGGAATCCGCGGTGCCCACATCCGTACGGGAGGCGGCTGCGGAGCCGGTGTCGCCGAGCGGGGGAAGGGAGGCGGCCGACTCGGAGGACGGTCCGGACGGGGCCGCGTCCTCGGAGTCCGTACCGGCGGCGGGGGCGTCGGCCTTCTTCTCGTCCTTCGCCCCGGCGTCGGCCGCGCCCTCCGCGGCAGCCCCGGAACCGGTCTCGGAACCGGCCTGGGCGGTGGTCCCGGCACCGGCTGCGGCTTCCGCCTCGCGTTCCGCGATCTCCCGCTTCAGCGCGGCGGGCGAGAACCGCATCGTCGCGCCGCTCTCCACATCACCGCCGCCGAACGGACGGGCATCCCCGGTCTCGCCGGCCGAAGCGGTGGAAGCGGCTGGAGCGGCCGGAGTCGGTGCGTGCGGTGTCTGCGCGTGCGGTGTCTGCGGTGCGGCGGGGGGGACCGGAGCCTCCGGAACCGCCGGGGCGACCGGCTCGGCCGGCGCCGGCGGGACGGGCGCCGGAGGTGCCGGCGCCCAGTTGGGG
>NTHE01000162.1 GCA_002551355.1 Streptomyces sp. man185
CGGCCAGCAGCTCATCACGGCCACCGCCCACCACCACCGCACGGTGCTCCAACGCAGACCGCGTCGTCGCCAGCGACCACCCCACATCCACCGCCGCCAGCTCCGGCCGCGCCACAACAAACCCACGCAGCCGCTCAGCCTGAGCACGCAAAGAACGCTCGTCCCGCCCGGAAAGCACCCACAGACCAACACCAGCCCCAGGCCCGGCCGCAGGTCCGGCCGCCGCCCCGGACTCGGACTCGGACTCGGGCTCCTCAGCCGGAACCCCCTCCACGATCACGTGCGCGTTGGTACCACTGACACCGAACGAGGAGATTCCGACCCGGCGGGGCCGGCCGGTCTCCGGCCAGGGGCGTGGCTCGGTGAGCAGTTCCACCTGGCCCGCCGACCAGTCCACCTGGGGGGTGGGGTCGTCGACGTGCAACGTCTCCGGGAGTACGCCCCGGCGGATCGCCTCCACCATCTTGATCACACCGGCCATTCCGGCGGCGGCCTGGGTGTGGCCGATGTTGGACTTGATCGAGCCCAGGTAGAGGGGTTCGGTGCGGTCCTGGCCGTAGGTGGCGAGCAGTGCCTGCGCCTCGATCGGGTCGCCCAGCCTCGTGCCGGTGCCGTGTGCT
>NTHE01000163.1 GCA_002551355.1 Streptomyces sp. man185
GAAACGCCCGGTTACATTCCGAACCCGGAAGCTAAGCCTTTCAGCGCCGATGGTACTGCAGGGGGGACCCTGTGGGAGAGTAGGACGCCGCCGAACAATCTTTCAAGGACCCTTGGTCCCAGCGTTCATGCTGGGACCAAGGGTCCTTTTGTTTTTCCCGAAGCGCGTCGACTGGTCGGCTGCGCGAGAATGTCTGTGGTACCCGAAGACAGGAGTCACACCCATGACCACCAACTCTCCCGACGACCGTCCGGAGCGCGAGCCGCGTCGCCGGGACGGCGGTGACAGGGGCGGTTACCGCGGTGGTCGTGACGACCGGTCCGGTTCCGGCGCACCTCGACGCGACAATGACCGTGGCGGTTTCCGCCGCGACGACCCGGAGCGCGACCGTGGCCCGCGCCGTGACGACAGCCGGCCGACCGGTGGTGGGTTCCGTCGTGACGACAATCGTGGTGGCGGCGCCGGTGGTGGGTTCCGTCGCGATGACAGCAGGCCTTCCGGTGGTGGGTTCCGTCGTGATGACCGG
>NTHE01000164.1 GCA_002551355.1 Streptomyces sp. man185
TGCGCGAAAAGGCCCGGGCCACGGCACGGCCCCCCCCGCCGGACCATCGCATCGCCGCCGTGCGGTGCGCACGCCCGCCGGTGCCCGCCGGCGGGCACCGGCGGGCGTGCGCACCGCACGGCGGCGATGCGATGGTCCGGCGGGAGGGGCCGTGCCGTGCCCCGGTCCTTTCCGCGCAGCGGGCTCTGTCTGCGTCCGGGCCGGGACGCCGGCGAAACGTGTCCGCAAGGACGCGGCCCCTGCAGTGCACCGTGTCCGGCGCCGGAGACTGATCCACCGGGGATCCGGGGCACGGGACAGCCCCGATGGGGGGCTGTTGTCTGCCGGGCGGCGCCTGGCACGCACGCACGCACGCTCGCACGCTCGCGGTGCCGCCGAAAGGCCCTGGCAGCTCCTTCCCCGGGCTCTCGGCCCCGTTCGGGCGGGGAGGCCCGTCCGAGACCGGTTCGGCGCCTGCCGGTCGCACGCACCACGCGCAGCCCGGCCCCCCCTCGCCGCCCGCCCCCCTCGGCCCC
>NTHE01000165.1 GCA_002551355.1 Streptomyces sp. man185
GGCCTCCCACGTCCTTCATCGGTTCCTGGTGCCAAGGCATCCACCGTGCGCCCTTAAAAACTTGGCCACAGATGCTCGCGTCCACTGTGCAGTTCTCAAGCAACGACCAGCCACCCATCACCCCACCAACAACTGGTGAGTTCACTGGGGCCGGCGTCGAAGGCAGCCTCTCGGCCGTACCTTCAGACACCCAACAGCGCGCCCAGTATCTGGAATTCATTCGGTTCACTTTCCACGCTCCGAGGAGCAGTACTCGCGTCCCGGCTGAACCACCAGGTACTGAATAGTCAACGTTCCACCCATGAGCTGACCACCGTCGGACATTTGCCGACGTAGTGGCTCTGGATTCCTTGCGGAATCTAGATGCTCCTTAGAAAGGAGGTGATCCAGCCGCACCTTCCGGTACGGCTACCTTGTTACGACTTCGTCCCAATCGCCAGTCCCACCTTCGACAGCTCCCTCC
>NTHE01000166.1 GCA_002551355.1 Streptomyces sp. man185
GGAGTGGAAGGCGTGCGAGACCGCCAGCCGTTTCACCCGCACACCGCTCGCCCGAAGCCGCTCCTCCAGTGCGCCGATGGCTTCCGCGTCACCCGACACCGTCACCGAGACGGGCCCGTTGACCGCCGCGAGATCCACCCCGTCCGGCAGGACGAGTGCGTCCTCGGCCAGTTCCACGGCCAGCATCGCACCGCCGGCGGGCAACGCGTCCATCAGCCTGCCGCGCGCCGAGACCAGGGCGCACGCGTCGTCCAACGACAGCACCCCCGCACAATGCGCGGCGGCCAGTTCACCGACGGAGTGACCCACCAGCACATCCGGGGCAACCCCCCACGACTCCACCAGCCGGAACAGCGCCACCTCCACAGCGAACAAACCCGCCTGCGCGAACACCGTC
>NTHE01000167.1 GCA_002551355.1 Streptomyces sp. man185
GTCATCACGACGGAACCCACCACCGGAAGGCCTGCTGTCATCGCGACGGAACCCACCACCGGCGCCGCCACCACGATTGTCGTCACGACGGAACCCACCGCCGGAGCTACCGCCGCGGTTGTCGTCACGGCGGAAGCCACCACCGGAGCCGCCGCCGCGGTTGTCGTCGCGGCGGAACCCACCACCGGAGGGCCGGTCGTCGTCACGGCGGGGGCCACGGGGGCGGTCGTCACGGCGGTCGAAGCCGCCGCTGGGACGGCCGCCACGGTCGTCACGCTGCTGACCACCGCGGTACCCACCACGGTCGTCATCACGACGAGGCCCACGATCACGGTCCCGG
>NTHE01000168.1 GCA_002551355.1 Streptomyces sp. man185
GGCTTCTTCTGGGCGGCTTTCAACAAGCCGAAGCTGGTGCCCGGAAAGCTCCAGATGGTCGCCGAGGCGGGTTACGACTTCATCCGCACCGGTGTGGTGTACGAGACGCTCGGCAAGCGCGAGGGCAAGAAGTACGTGCCCCTCATGGTCTCGCTGTTCTTCTTCATCTGGATCATGAACCTCTGGGCGATCATTCCCTTCGCCCAGTTCCCGGTGGTCTCGGTCATCGGATTCCCGGTGGCGCTGGCCGTGATCGTGTACGTGCTCTGGGTCAGCCTGACCTTCAAGCGGCACGGCTTCGTCGGCGGCTGGAAGAACA
>NTHE01000017.1 GCA_002551355.1 Streptomyces sp. man185
AGATGTGTATAAGAGACAGGCTCCGGCACGCGCCCGAGCGGCCGGGCGGGCGCGGGCCCCGGCGCTCGTCCCGGTGCGCGCCACGGTGGGCGGCGGTCCGTGCGAGGGCGTTCCGCCCTGGCATCGGCGGCCGCGCGTCGCCGGGCGGATGCGCTCATGGCGGGCGCCTCGGGGCTTCGGAGCGACGGCGAATACGTACGGGTACGGGAGCCGGCAGCGGCACCTGTACCCGCACCCGCACCCGCACCCGAGACCGCAGGGGAGCCGCCCGGCGATACGTCGAGGACGCGGCGTCTCGTGGCGGCCGTCCGGGAGCGGCTGCCGCTGTGGGTGAGGCTCCGGTGCGGGATGGCGCCGCGCACGCCGGTGGTGCTCGGTCTGGTGTTGCTCGCCGCCGTGGCCGTCGCCACGTCGCACTTCTGGTCCGTACGCCCCCAGGCCGTGCGCGCGCCGGACCCGGTCGCGGACGAGGCGACGGGATCCGCGCTGCCACCGGATCCGTTACGGTCCGAAGTCCCCGATACGGTGCCTCGTCCGGCCGCCGGGGAGCCGCCGGTCGCGGGCGGGAGCGGAAACGGGATCGGGAACGAGAACGGGCAGATCGTCGTCGATGTGAGCGGCAAGGTGCACCGGCCGGGGGTCCGTCGGCTGCCGGCGGGGTCACGGGTGGCGGACGCGCTGGAGGCGGCGGGCGGTGTGCGAGCCGGCACGGATGTGACGGGACTCAATCGGGCGCGGCTCCTGGTGGACGGTGAGCAGGTCGCCGTGGGCCTTCCGCCCGGCCCGCCGGTTACCGGGACGACCGGAGGCGGCGGGGTCGGAGCCGGTCCGTCCGGCCCGCCGGGCGGGGCCGGGCCCTCTGCACCGCTGAGCTTGAACACGGCGACCGCGGAGCAGCTCGAAACTCTGCCGGGGGTCGGGCCGGTGCTCGCCCAGCACATGATCGACTACCGCACGGAGAACAACGGATTCCGGTCCGTCGATGAGCTCCGGCAGGTCAACGGGATCGGCGACCGCCGCTTTGCCGACCTACAGCCTCTCGTACGGCCATGAGCAGCCGTGAGACCCGGCTCGACTCCCGGGCCGCGGACAGGGACAGCACCGGAAGCGTGGGGGCGGCGGGCGCGGCGGATGATGCTGGTTCGTCGGCCGGGGCCGGTGATGGGGGCGCGGCGGGGGAGGGTTCGCGACGGGAGGGTCCCACGGATCTGCGGCTCGTTCCGCCCGCCCTGGCGGTCTGGGGCGCCGCGGCGTCGACGCTGGGCCTTCCGGGGCGGTGGGTGGTCGCCGTGGCCGTCGCCTGTCTGGTTCCGGCGCTCGTTCTGCTGGTGGTGGCCTCGCGCGCTTCTCGGGAGGGGAGGGCCGTCGGACGGTCCCGGGCTGTCGCGGCCGGGGGAGCCGTGCTGCTCTGCGCGGCGGCGGGCGCGGCTGTGGCCGGCCTCCACGGGGCGGATGTGCGGCGCGGTCCCGTCCCCGGGCTGGCCCGGGAGTATGCGCGGATCGACGCCGAAGTACGGGTGACCTCGGATCCCCGGACGACCCGCCCGGCGGTACGGGGCAACCACAGCGCCCCGGCCCTTCTCCTGATCGATGCCGAGGTCGTGGAGGTGGGCACGCCGGACGGCCCGAGCACCCGGGTCCGTACGCCCGTGCTGCTCATGGTGGGGGCGGGCGACCACCGGGCGGACTGGCAGAAGCTACTTCCGTCCACCCGGCTCCGGCTCGCCGGGCGGCTCGCGCCTCCCGCACACGACGGCGAAGGCCTCGCCGCGGTCCTGCGGGTGGACGATGCGGGGGAGCCCCGGATCATCGGGCCCCCGACGTGGATCCAGCACGCGGCGGGAGAACTGCGCGCCGGGTTGCGGGAGGCGACGGACGGTTTGGACGCGGACGCGCGGGCGCTGTTGCCGGGGCTGGTGGTCGGGGACACCTCCAGGGTCCCTCCCGACCTCCAGGACGCCTTCAAGTCGACCGACCTGACGCATCTGTTGAGCGTGTCCGGAGCCAATCTCTCGATTCTGCTTTTCCTCCTCGTCGGGCCGCCGGGGGCGGCCTTGAACGCCGAACGGCGCGGCCTGGCACCTCTGTTGGGACTCTCCCTGCGGGGGACCGCGTTGGTCGGCGGTGCGCTGACGCTCGCCTTCATCATCGTGTGCCGACCGGAGCCGAGCGTGCTCCGCGCGGCGGCCTGCGGTGTCATCACACTCCTCGCGATCGGAACGGGACGCCGGAGATCCTTGATCCCCGCCTTGGCGGCCGCTGTGGTCCTCCTGGTGCTCTACGACCCCTGGCTCGCCCGGAGCTACGGTTTCCTGCTGTCGGTCCTGGCCACCGGGGCGCTGCTGACGCTCGCGCCGCGGTGGAGCGCCGCCCTGCGGGCGCGGCGGGTGCCGGGCAGGCTCGCCGAGGTGCTGGCCGCGGCAGCGGCGGCGCAGGCCGTGTGCGCACCCGTGGTGGTGGTCCTGGCCTCGCGGGTCAGCCTGGTGGCGGTCCCGTGCAATCTGCTGGCGGAGTTCGCGGTGGCACCGGCGACGGTGCTCGGATTCGCGGCCCTCGCCGTCGCCCCGGTCGCCCCGCCGGTGGCCGAGCTGCTGGCCGGGATCGCGAGCTGGCCGGTCGGGTGGATCGCCACGGTCGCCCGCACGGGGGCGGGCCTTCCCGGGGCGGAGGCGCAGTGGCCCGGAGGGTGGTCCGGCGCGGCTCTGCTGGCCTGCCTCACCGTGCTGGCGGTGCTCCTGGCGCCCACGCTGGCCCGTCGCCCCTGGATCTGCGCGGCCACCGGGCTGCTTCTGGTGCTGGCGGTGCTGCGGCCGGTTCCGCTGACCCGGATCATGACCGGATGGCCGCCGCCCGACTGGGCGTTCGCGCTCTGCGATGTGGGGCAGGGCGATGCGATGGTGCTCGCGGCGGGGGAGGGCACGGGTGTGGTCGTCGACGCCGGGCCCGACCCCCGTGTTGTCGACCGGTGTCTGCGCGACCTCGCGGTGACCCGGGTTCCGCTCGTGATCCTGACCCACTTCCACGCCGACCATGTGCGCGGGCTGCCGGGTGTGCTCCGGGGCAGGGCGGTGGGTGCGATCCAGACGACGAGCCTCGAAGAGCCGCCCGAACAGGCCGCGTTCGTGCGGCGTACGGCGGCCTCGGCACGGGTCCCGACCGTGCGGGCCGTGGCCGGTGAGCACCGCAGGACGGGCCCGGTCGACTGGCGGGTCCTCTGGCCGCGCCACGGACCCGGGGGAGCGGCGGCGGTGCGGGAGCCGAACGACTCCAGTGTCACCCTGCGCGTCCGGGCGGCCGGAGGGCTGACGCTGCTGCTCCTCGGGGACCTCGAACCCCCGGCCCAGCGGGAGTTGCTGCGCATGCGGGAGGCGTCGGGCCCGGTGGACGTGCTCAAGGTGGCCCACCACGGCTCGGCCTTCCAGGACGCCGGGCTGCTCCACAGCGTACGGCCGAGGCTGGCGCTCATCTCCTGCGGCGCGGACAACTCCTACGGCCACCCCTCGCCCCGCACGGTGGACGCCCTCGCGGCGGCAGGGGCCCGGGTTCTGCGCACCGACACGGACGGCCCGATCGCGGTGGCGGGCGCGGGGAAGGAGCTACGGGCGGTGGGCCGGTCATGACACCGCAGGAGCCGTTCCCGCCCGCCCGCCGGTCTCCCGGCCCCGCGCCCGGTTCCGTTCCCCACCCCGCTCCCGGGGCCGGGGCGTCCGGGTCAGGTCAGCCAGGTACCGGCGAGCATCAGGTCGCGGTCGGCGAGTTCGTTCTCCTCGCGCCAGGCGCGCAGGGTGTGGGGGACGATGCGCAGAAACACATAGCGGGGGCCGCGCGGGCTCCACCCCCGGAGCTTGGCGGCGAAGGCATCCCTCGTCGCGGCGGCAAGGTCCGTCGCCTCCACGATCCTCGCCTCGCCCTCGATCAGCACCACGTCGCGGGTGTGGCCGAGGGTGACCCGGATCGGCCCGCCGGGAGTGACGTTGACGGCCGTCGGGTTCGTCCGCCGGGTGGCCATCCAGAGGGCGCCGGAGCCTTCCTCCCAGAGGAACGACAGAGGCACCAGGGTGGGGATGCCGTCCGGGGTCGCCGTCGCCACCCATGCGTCCTCGTTCTGTCGCAGATGGTCCAGGACGTCCTGCTTGCGCTGTTCCCGGCTGCGCGGGGGATCGGGCTCGGTCATGATCGACACGCTAGAGGTCGACCACCGTGCCGCGCCTCGGCCAAGGGGCCTGGGGCAGAAGTCCTAGGACCGGTGGTCCCCGTCACCTCGGGGCGATGTGACCCTCCGGCTCGCGCGGCTCGCCATCCCGAACAGCGCCCTCGCGACTGCCCGACCCTGTGCCACGCGGCCCGGTTTTCGCACAACCATTCGAGATAGAGGTGTGTCTTACCTGCAGGGCCCGGCGAGGTGCCGGAGTTCCGGCTCACCGCCGCCGCCTGCCAGGTCTTTCCGGCCACCGCATCGATAGAGAAGAGTCCATGCGCCACTCGTACCGCTCCGCCCCCGTCCTCGCTGTCGCCCTTGCGGCCGGCCTGCTCGCCGCGACCCCTGCTCACACTGCGCCCAACGCGCCTGCGGCCCCTCTCCGCGGGCAGAGCGACGTGAACGGCGACGGCTACGGTGACCTGGTCACCGCCTCCGAAGCCGCCGTGTCAGGCGTTCCCAGGGCTGGTGCGATCGTCGTCAACACCGGTTCGTCCGCAGGAGTCTCGGCCGGCCGGACCGACATCGTCACGCAGGGGTCGCCCGGTGTTCCCGGCGCGCTGGAGGAGAACGACGAGTTCGGCTCGGCGCTGGCCACGGGAGACCTGGACGGTGACGGCTATACCGACATCGTCGCCGGCACGCCGGACGAGAAGGTCGGCAGCGACGTGGCGGGCGGTGCCGTCACGGTCCTGTGGGGTTCGAGATCAGGCATCGTCGGAGGCGCCGACCTCCCTGACCCGGCCCCCACCCAGCACGACCGCTTCGGCGACCGACTCGTCGTCGGTGACTTCGACGGCGACGGAAATCCCGAGCTCGCCGTCGGCACCAGCGGCAACGACGTATGGATCTTCGGAGCCATCGCCAGAGGCGGGGCCGGGGAGCGCCGCCGACTGACGACCGCGATCGCTCCGGAGAGCTCGGACTACTACCGCGACTTGGCGGCGGGTGACTTCGACGCCGACGGCAGGGACGATCTCGTCGTGGGGGGCCG
Source organism: Streptomyces sp. man185 (assembly GCA_002551355.1). Taxonomy (GTDB): domain Bacteria; phylum Actinomycetota; class Actinomycetes; order Streptomycetales; family Streptomycetaceae; genus Streptomyces. Next base: position 5,193 of record NTHE01000017.1, read on the forward strand.
TTACGACGAGGACGGCAGCTACGGCGGCGCGTCGCTCGTCTACGACGGGGCGCTCGGCGACCCCACGGTCCTGCCGGACGAGGCGCACGCGGCTGCCACGGGTGACTTCGACGCCGACGGCAGGGACGACCTGATCGTCGGGTCTCGCGACGAGAACTCGGTGACCGCCTACGCGGGCGCCGCAGCGGGGCTCAGCTCCTCCGGGCGCAGGACGCTCACCCAGGAAAGTCGCGGCGTTCCCGGAGCCACCGAGCCCGAGGACTCGTTCGGCGAGGCGGTGGCCGTGGGCGACATCGACGGTGACGGCTTCGCCGACGCGGCCGTGGGCGTCGAGTTCGAGACCATCGGCTCGGTTCCCAACGCCGGCGGGGTCGTCGTCCTGCGCGGTTCGGCCGACGGACTCACCGGCGTCGGTTCCCAGGCCGTGCACCAGGGCACCGCGGGCGTGCCGGGCGCGAACGAGCCGTACGACCGGTTCGGTGCGGCCGTACGCCTGACCGACACCAACGGCGACGCCCGCGCCGACCTGGCCGTCGGGGCTCCGATGGAGGACACGAGCAACGGCGCCCTGTGGAACCTGGGCGGTTCCGTCAGCGGCGTCGGCACCTCGTACGCGACCGCCTTCTCGGCGGCGGACGTCGGGCTGTCCAAGGCCCCGTGGACGTACTTCGGCCGCTCGATGCCGGTCGGTGGCGGGGCCTGAATCGACGGAGTGTGTGCCAGGTCCGGACCCTCGCCGCTGACCCGAAAGGTGCCACATCTTTCAGTCGGATTGGCGCATAACTGCACAAGGTTCTCCGACCTACTCGGTTTGCCTCGAACGCCTCAACAGTGATCGAATGCATGATCGTCGGCGGGCCGCTGATCCGACGGAGACGTCCACCTGTCAGGGGCCCGAGGTGCGAGGCGCCCGTGGGGGTACGTCAGAGATGTTCGGCCGTTGGCTGGGAAACAGAGGCCAGGCGGGTGGGCGCGGTGGGGCCCTCGCCGGATTCCAGGTACCCCGTACCGCGGGAGTGCTCAGCTGCCGGGTGCTGGACCCGGTCAACGAACCGGTTCAGCAGGCCGAGTTCGTCGTGACGGACAGCACGGGCCGCAAGGTGACCGCAGGCGAGACGGACCCCTTCGGCGGTCTTCTCGCCACGGTCCCGGGCGGCGACTACCGGCTGGCGATCACGGCCGAGGGCTTCACCCCGTTCCACGGGGCGGCGACGGTGGCCGAAGGGGCGCACGCCACCCTGGGCGATGTGACCCTCCAGGCGGCGCAGCCCCCGCAGCTGCCCGACCCCGGCGACTGGGACATCGAGCCGAACCACTCGCAGATCGGCTTCACCGCGCGGCACATCGGGCTGGCCCGCATCCACGGCAGGTTCAACACCTTCGCCGGGGCGGTCCGGATCGCCGACCGCATGGAGGACTCCGCCATGCACGTGGTCATCGACGCGGCGTCGATCGACACCAATGTGCAGATGCGCGACGACCACCTGCGCTCCGGCGACTTCCTCGACGTCGGCCGCTACCCGACACTGGAGTTCTACAGTGAGCGCTTCGTCCACCGGGGCGGCAGCCGCTGGGGTGTCATCGGTGCGCTGACCCTGCACGGCGTCAGCCGCACCGTGACGCTGGACACCCAGTACCTCGGTCTCGGCAACGGCCTGGAGGGCGAGACGCGCGCCGCCTGCCGTGCCACCACCGAACTGCACCGCGAGGACTTCACCCTCACCTGGCAGACCATGCTGGCGCGCGGGATCGCCGTGGTGGGGCCCAGCATCGTCATCGACCTGGACATCCAGATCGTTCCCAAGGGCTGAGCCGGGCCCGGTCGTTCCCGATGGCCCGGTCGGCCGGGCACTACGGCTTCTCCAGCCAGCCTTCGTACTCGGCGGCGAACTCGTCGAGCGCGGCCGGGTCCAGGCGCCCGGCCGCGTCCTCCACGACCACCAGCCACTGGGCGTCCTCGGCGTCGTCCTCGCCGGCCAGCGCGTCCCGTACGAGCTGCGGCTCCTCGGCGACCCCGAAGCGGTCAGCCAGCTCCCCGGCCACGTCCTCGGCGGCGTCGCGGTCGGGCAGTACCAGTACATGTCTCACATCGCTCACCCGGACATTCTCCGGTACGGACTTCCGTGCCCCACGCCCCGGGGCTGCCGGCCCGTCCGGGCTGTCAGTGGCGCGTGGGATGCTGGATCGCGATGGCCACCAGGAAGAATTCCACCGACGATCCGCTCGCCCCGCTCACCCTCGCCGTGGGCCAGGAGGACCTCCTCCTGGACCGTGCGGTGCAGCAGGTCGTGGCGGCCGCGCGTGCTGCCGACGCCGACACGGACGTACGTGATCTGGCGTCCGACCAGTTGCAGCCCGGCACGCTCGCCGAGCTCACCAGTCCCTCGCTCTTCGCGGAGCGCAAGGTCGTGATCGTGCGCAACGCGCAGGACCTCTCGGCCGACACGGTCAAGGACGTCAAGGCGTATCTCGGCGCGCCGGTCGAGGAGATCACGCTCGTCCTGCTGCACGCGGGCGGGGCCAAGGGCAAGGGGCTGCTGGACGCGGCCCGTAAGGCCGGGGCCCGGGAGGTCGCCTGCCCGAAGACCACCAAGCCCGCCGAGCGGCTCTCCTTCGTACGGTCGGAGTTCCGGACCCATGGGCGGTCCGCGACGCCGGAGGCGTGCCAGGCGCTGGTCGACTCCATCGGCAGCGATCTGCGGGAGCTGGCGAGTGCGGTGTCCCAGCTGATCGCGGACGTCGAGGGCACGATCGACGAGGCGGTCGTCGGGCGCTATTACACCGGGCGGGCCGAGGCCTCGTCGTTCACAGTCGCCGACCGGGCGGTCGAGGGGCGTGCGGCGGAGGCGCTGGAGGCGCTGCGGTGGTCGTTGTCGACGGGGGTCCCGCCCGTCCTGATCACCAGTGCGCTGGCGCAGGGCGTGCGGGCGATCGGGAAGCTGTCCTCCGCCCGGGGCGGGCGGCCGGCCGATCTGGCCCGGGAGCTGGGGATGCCGCCGTGGAAGATCGACCGGGTGCGGCAGCAGATGCGGGGGTGGACGCCGGACGGGGTCGCGGTGGCGCTGCGGGCCGTGGCTGCGGCGGATGCGGGGGTGAAGGGCGGAGGGGACGATCCCGAGTACGCGCTGGAGAAGGCCGTCGTCGTTGTCGCCCGGGCCGCGCGGGCGGGGCGGTAGGGGTTTTCCGGTTCGCCGCCGGACGCGGGGGTCTGTGGTGACCGGTTCCGTCCTCAAGCGCCGGACGGGCCGGGATTGCCTCGGCATCGGGCTGGGAGTGTGCGGGACCACGTGTGATCACCGGTTCCGTCCTCAAACGCCGGACGGGCTGGGGGTGCGCCGTTCCGGGGTGCGCCGGACGGGGGCTGGGGTACGCGGGACCGGGGTGCGCCGGACGGGGGCTGGGGTACGCGGGACCGGGGTGCGCCGGACGGGGGCTGGGGTGCACCGGACGGGGGTGTGCCTGTCGAGGGCTGGGGGTGCGTCGGGCGGGCTTGGGAAAGGCCCCCGCACGCACGGAAGCCCCGGAGCGCTGATCTGGGGAGATCGGCGCCGGGGCTTCCGGGTCACGCTCGGGTGCGCCGCACCCGCGTGGCGAACGCAGGTTCGGTGTGCGGCGCGGGGTGCCGGTCCGGGGCGGGAGAGAGGGCCCGCTGGTCCGTTCCGGCGATCACATCAGTGAGCTTCGGGAAGAAGCTCAGGCCTGCAGGGAGGCAACCTTGGACGCCAGCGCCGACTTCTTGTTGGCGGCGGCGTTCTTGTGGATGACACCCTTCGAGACAGCCTTGTCGAGCTGACGGGAGGCGTCGCGGACGGCCGTGGTGGCCTTCTCGACGTCACCGGCAGCGGCGGCCTCGCGGGCCTTGCGGATCGCGGTCTTGAGCGACGACTTGACGGCCTTGTTGCGCAGGCGCGCCTTCTCGTTGGTCTTGTTCCGCTTGATCTGGGACTTGATGTTCGCCACGAAAGAGCCTTTTCAGGTTCGTTGGATCTTCTAGGTGAGCCACGCCGCTCGTGAGAGCCACGAGGCACAGCTGTCCACGGTAGCAGTCACCCTCCGACCGGCCCAAACCGGTCGCTGCCCCCCAGGCGTGGGACGATGGAGCCTACGTATCGATCCGACCGACCCGACATCGACCCGAGACACGGCGTTCGGCGTCTCAAGAATCAGGACCCTGCGTGCCCGCGACTCCTTCCAACGTGCCCGAGCCGAGCCGTACCGACCCGGCGCTGATCCGCAATTTCTGCATCATCGCGCACATCGACCACGGCAAGTCGACCCTTGCCGACCGGATGCTTCAGCTGACCGGAGTGGTCGACCAGCGGCAGATGCGCGCTCAGTACCTCGACCGGATGGACATCGAGCGCGAGCGCGGCATCACCATCAAGTCCCAGGCGGTCCGGCTGCCCTGGGCGCCCAACACGGGTGAGGACACGGGCGCCACCCACATCCTCAACATGATCGACACCCCGGGCCACGTGGACTTCACCTACGAGGTCTCCCGTTCGCTCGCGGCCTGCGAGGGCACGGTCCTGCTGGTCGACGCCGCGCAGGGCATCGAGGCCCAGACGCTGGCCAACCTCTATCTCGCGATGGAGAACGACCTCACCATCGTCCCGGTGCTCAACAAGATCGACCTCCCCGCCGCCCAGCCGGAGAAGTTCTCCGAGGAGCTGGCCAACCTCATCGGCTGCCAGCCCGAGGACGTGCTCAAGGTCTCCGCCAAGACCGGCGTCGGCGTGGACGCGCTGCTCGACCGGGTCGTGCGGGACGTACCGGCCCCGGTGGGCGTCGCGGACGCGCCCGCCCGCGCGATGATCTTCGACTCGGTCTACGACTCGTACCGCGGTGTCGTCACCTACGTCCGTGTCGTCGACGGCCAGCTCAACAAGCGCGAGCGCATCCGGATGATGTCGACCGGCGCCACCCACGAGCTGCTGGAGATCGGGGTGTCCTCCCCGGAGATGACCCCGGCCGACGGCATCGGCGTGGGCGAGGTCGGCTACATCATCACCGGCGTGAAGGACGTCCGCCAGTCCAAGGTCGGTGACACGATCACCTCCCTGCACAACGGGGCGGCCGAGGCGCTGGGCGGTTACAAGGACCCGAAGCCGATGGTGTTCTCGGGGCTCTACCCGCTGGACGGCTCGGACTACCCGGACCTGCGCGAGGCGCTGGACAAGCTCCAGCTCAACGACGCCGCCCTGGTCTACGAGCCGGAAACCTCCGCCGCGCTCGGCTTCGGCTTCCGCGTCGGCTTCCTCGGCCTGCTCCACCTGGACGTGGTCCGCGAGCGGCTGGAGCGCGAGTTCGGGCTCGACCTGATCGCCACCGCCCCCAACGTGGTCTACCGCGTCGAGATGGAGGACGGCACCGAGCACGTCGTCACCAATCCGAGCGAGTTCCCCGAGGGCAAGATCGACAAGGTGCACGAGCCGGTCGTCCGCGCCACGGTGCTGGCCCCGAGCGAGTTCATCGGCGCGATCATGGAGCTGTGCCAGGGCCGGCGCGGCACCCTGCTCGGCATGGACTACCTCTCCGAGGACCGGGTCGAGATCCGCTACACCCTGCCGCTCGCGGAGATCGTCTTCGACTTCTTCGACCAGCTGAAGTCCAAGACCCGCGGGTACGCCTCCCTCGACTACGAGCCCACCGGCGAGCAGACGGCCCACCTCGTCAAGGTCGACATCCTGCTGCACGGCGACAAGGTGGACGCGTTCTCCGCGGTCACCCACAAGGACAAGGCGTACGCGTACGGCGTCCGGCTCGTCGCCAAGCTGCAGAAGCTCATCCCCCGGCAGAACTTCGAGGTGCCCATCCAGGCGGCCATCGGGGCCCGGGTCATCGCCCGCGAGACCGTCCGCGCCATCCGCAAGGACGTCCTCGCCAAGTGCTACGGCGGTGACATCTCCCGTAAGCGGAAGCTGCTGGAGAAGCAGAAGGAGGGCAAGAAGCGGATGAAGATGGTCGGCAACGTGGAGGTTCCGCAGGACGCCTTCATCTCGGTGCTGTCGACCGACGAGTCCGCCGGGGAGAGCAAGGGCAAGAAGTAGTCCCGGCCCGGACCTGAACGACCCTCGGCCGACCGACGGCCCGAAGGGCCCTCACGCCGCAGTAACGTGCGGTGTGAGGGCCCTTTCGTTATGAAAGCGGCGGCCCGTTGCCTCTTACGCGGCGGACACGTGCCCTCTACTCTGATCACGACTCGTTGGTTACTCGCCAGTTAAACAAGCCGAACAAGCAGGTTGCGCAGCAGGACAGCAGCAGTAGTCGCAGTATCAAAGAAGCCGGTCGTAGCAATGCCGCAGGCCCGGAGGACGTCGTGAGCGACACACAGACCTTGATCGATAACCGGCCGCCCTCCGTGGCGGCCCTCTTCATCGACCGCGTGGCGGCGACCCCGGACGGGGAGGCGTACCGCTATCCGGTGCCGTCGGCCTCGGGCGAGGGTCCCGACGACTGGAAGTCGCTGAGCTGGGGCCAGGCATCGGAGCGGGTCTATGCGATCGCCGCCGGGCTGATCGCGCTCGGCGTACGGCCGGAGGAGCGGGTCGCCCTCTCCTCGGCCACCCGGGTGGAGTGGATCCTCATCGACCTCGGGGTGATGTGCGCGGGCGCCGCGACCACGACGATCTACCCCTCCACGAACGCCGAGGAGTCCGCGTTCATCCTGGCCGACTCCGAGAGCCGGATTCTCATCGCGGAGGACGCCGAGCAGCTGGCCAAGGCCCGCGAGACCCGCGCCGACCTGCCGGGCCTCGCCCATGTGGTGGTCATCGACCCGGTCGGCGTCGAGCCCGCCGAGGGCGACCCCGAGGGCTGGATCATCACCCTCGCCGACCTGGAGGCCCAGGGCAACGAGCTGCTCGCCAAGACCCCGGACGCGGTCACCGAGCGGGTCGCCGCCATCACCGCCGACCAGCTCGCCACCCTCATCTACACCTCGGGCACCACCGGCCGCCCCAAGGGCGTACGGCTGCCGCACGACAACTGGTCGTACATGGCCAAGGCCACCGTCTCGACCGGGCTGATCAATGCCGACGACGTGCAGTACCTCTGGCTGCCGCTCGCCCACGTCTTCGGCAAGGTCCTCACCTCCGGCCAGATCGAGGTCGGCCACGTCACCGCCGTCGACGGCCGCATCGACAAGATCATCGAGAATCTGCCGGTCGTCCAGCCGACCTACATGGCCGCCGTGCCCCGGATCTTCGAGAAGGTCTACAACGGGGTCGCCTCCAAGGCCCGCGCGGGCGGCGGCGCCAAGTACAAGATCTTCCAGTGGGCCGCCGGAGTCGCCCGCGAGTACGCCAAGGTCTCCCAGGACAACTTCCGGCGCACCGGCAACGCGTCCGTCCCCTTCGCGCTCGGCGCCAAGCACAAGGTCGCCGACGCCCTCGTCTACTCCAAGATCCGCGAGGCCTTCGGCGGCAGGCTGCGCGCCTGCGTCTCCGGCTCCGCCGCGCTCGCCCCGGACATCGGCTACTTCTTCGCGGGCGCCGGCGTCCACATCCTGGAGGGCTACGGTCTCACCGAGACCAGCGCCGCCTCCTTCGTCAACCCGGGCGAGGCCTACCGCACCGGCACCGTCGGCAAGCCGCTCCCCGGCACCGAGGTCCGCATCGCGGACGACGGCGAGATCCTGCTGCGCGGCCCCGGCGTCATGCAGGGCTACCACAACCTGCCCGACAAGACCGAAGAGGTCCTGGAGTCGGACGGCTGGATCCACACCGGGGACATCGGCGAGCTGTCCGCCGACGGATACCTCCGCATCACCGACCGCAAGAAGGACCTGATCAAGACCTCGGGCGGCAAGTACGTCGCCCCGGCGGAGGTCGAGGGCCAGTTCAAGGCGGTCTGCCCGTTCGTCTCCAACATCCTGGTGCACGGCGCGGACCGTAACTTCTGCACCGCGCTCATCGCGCTCGACGGCCCCACCCTCCTCGGCTGGGCCGCCGAGAACGGCCTGGAGGGCAAGTCGTACGCGGAGGTCGTCGCCGCCCCGCAGACCGTCGAGCTGATCGACGGATACGTCAAGCGCCTCAACGAGGGCCTCCAGCGCTGGCAGACCATCAAGAAGTTCCGCCTGCTGCCGCGCGACCTGGACGTCGAGCACGGCGAGCTGACCCCCAGCCTCAAGCTGAAGCGGCCGGTCGTCGAGCGCGAGTACCAGGGCCTCATCGACGAGATGTACGCGGGCTCGCGCGAGGCCTAGACGTACACGGGCTCGCGCGAGGCCCAGCGGCTGTTCGCGCGGAGACCGTCCGGGGGCTCGGCCCCGGACGGTCACGGGCGGGGAGTACGGACCCTCAGGGGACCGGACTCCCCGCCCGCTCGTTCACCCGCGCCTGGCCCGCAGGACCCCGGCGAGCAGCACCACCAGCAGTCCGGCGGCGGGGATCACCAGCAGACCGGTGCGCAGGCTGGTCGCGTCGGCTACCTGACCGACGACCGGCGGCGACAGCAGGAAGCCCAGGCGCATGAGCCAGGAGACGATCGTCAGACCCGATCCGGGTTTGAGGCCGGGCAGCGCGTCGGCCTCGTGCATCGCCGCGGGCACCAGGGTCGCCACCCCGAATCCGGCCAGGGCGAAGCCAAGGATGGTTCCGGGCAGCGTCGGCACCGCCAGGGCAAGACCCATGCCGACCGCGGTGATCAGGCCGCCGGCCCGGGCCACGGCACGCTGTCCGAAGCGGTCGACGAGGCGGTCCCCGATGATGCGCCCGATGAACTGGGCGCCCACCAGGGCGATGAAGCCCCCGGCGGCGAGTGCCGCGGAGGCGTGCAGGGCGTCGTTCAGGTACAGGGCGGCCCAGGAATTCCCCGCATCCTCGACGAGCGTGCCGGCTGTGGCGATCAGAACGAGGGCCGCCAGGACGTACCCGACGTGCGCATTGCCGCTCGCCCTCTCCGTGTTCCGCTGTTCCGGGCCGGTCTCCTCCGGTGGGTTGTCCGGGCCGGGCAGGCAGAAGCGCAGCGCGGCCGCCGCGGCGGCGACGAGGACGGCGGCCGAGACCGCGAGGTGCAGGCCGAGCGACAGGTCCAGCGTCATCGCCCCGGCCGCCATCAGCCCTCCGGTGACGGCGCCGATCGACCAGATCGCGTGGAAGGAGTTGAGGATGGACCGCCCGTAGAGCCGCTGCACCCGAAGACCGTGCGCGTTCTGCGCGACGTCCGTGAGCGCGTCCATGGCTCCGGCCAGGAACAGGGCGGTGGCGAACAGCGCGACCGACGGGGCCAGACCGGCGGCCAGGATCCCCGCACCCGTCAGCAGGGTCCCGAGGACCGCGACCCGCGCCGAGCCCATGCGGCGGATGAGCACCCCTGCCGCGAGGCCGGCCGTGATGGCCCCCGCCGGGAACGCGGCGACCGCCAGCCCGTAGGCGCCGTTGCCGATCGCCAGATCCTCCTTGATCTGCGGATACCTCGGCAGCAGGTTGGCGAACAGGGCCCCGTTCGTGAAGAACAGGACGGCTACGGCGGCCCGCGCGTGCCGTGCGGCGGGGAGAGGCCGTGCCTCGATCTCGACGGTCATGCGGACGACCCTAGCCCCAGAGAGTACGAACGTACACTCCTCGAGAACCGGCAGGGGCACGCTCACGGCACTGCATCTCTTCGTGTCCGGGCGACGATGGCGGTCGTGGGGCCGAACGCCCACGCCGCTCCTCGGGTGCCCCGAGCATCTGCTGGAGGTCAGGGTGGCTGTATCCGCCGTATGCGGGTCCGGTTAGGCTGGCCTTGCCTGGTGTGGGTACCCGGGCGTACGGGGTTCGGATTCCGGTGCCGCGGTGGGAACCCGGCGGACGGAACAGGCAGAGGCGGGGCGCAGGTGAGAGACGGTGACCGGGCTCGTGCCCGTCGTGCGCCCGGCAGGGCGGGAACGCCCCTGCCGGTGACCGGGAACGCGGGCTTCGAACCGGCGCCCGGCTTCGAGCCGGCGCCCAGGGCGAGACGTCGTGGATGAGATCGCGCTCGCGGCCGGAGCCCTGTACGTCATCGTCCTGCTGCGCGCCGGAGGGACGTTCGCCGTCGGGTGGCTCGCGGGCGCCGGCGCCCGGCGCAGCAGATTCGCCGGGCGGACCTCGTCGGCGAAGTTCCGGCGTGCCGAGCGGGCGATCCAGCGGTGGGGCGCGCCGGTGGTGGCCGTCTCCTTCCTCACGGTCGGTTTCCAGACCGCCGCGAACTTCCTCGCGGGCAGTATGCGCATGCCGTTGCCGCGCTACCTCCCTGCCCTGTTCGTGGGCGGAGCGGCCTGGGCGCTGATCTACGCGACCGCCGGACTCGGCGTCCTCAAGGGGCTGGGAAGGCTCTTCGCCGAGCGGACCGCCTTCGGGGTCTCCGCCGTGGTCATCCTTCTGCTCGCGGTGTGCGGGGTGGTGGTGTACCGCAGACGAAGGGCGGTGGCGGTCCCGTCCTCCGACGGTGACTGAGCGCGTGGTCCGGCTCCGATGGGCAACTCAGGGGGTCGGAAACGGCAAGCGGCGGTGATCCTGTCAGGGCATCCCTCGCGCGGGTGAGAGATCAGTGGAGTCGCCCCTTCACTCAGGAACCCGGAGGGCTCCGCCATGAAGTACACCGTCTCGATCGAGATCGCCCTGCCGAGAGAGAGCGTGGTCCACCTGCTCGCCGACCCGGCACACCTGCCGAAGTGGCTGCGGGGGCTGGTGCTCCACGAGCCGCTGAGCGGCGTGCACGGGCAGGCCGGCACCACGTCGCGGGTCGTGTTGCAGACGGGGCAACGGCAGATGGAGTGCACCGAGACGATCACGCGCCGGGAACCGGCGGATCTGCACGGGATCCCGAAAGGGAGCGTCGTTCACTTCGACCGCGAGATCGTCGGCGAAGGCATGTGGAGCGCCGTGCGCGACCGGCTGACCGACGCCGGTCCGGAGACGACGCTCTGGGAGAGCGAGAACGAGTACCGGTTCAGCGGCCTGCCGATGCGGGTGGTGGGGTTCCTGATGCCCGGCGCCTTCCGCAAGCAGTCCCTGCGGCACATGCGGGACTTCAAGGCGTTCGCCGAAGAGGGGAAAGACGTCCGCGAGACGACGGACTGACCTGCTGGGGGAACAACCGGTGACGCGGCGGCAGACGCGTCGTGAAGCCGTCCCGCGCGTTCGAATCTGCTCGATTTTCTGCTCACTTCCGTAACTCGGTGCTTATGGATGCGGCCGGTCTGTCACTCTGTCGGTGTCGTCGGACCGTAGGAGCCGCACCGTGGCGCCCATCCCCTTGCAGCGGGACACCGTGCAGCGTCCCGGCACCCCCCGTGCCGGGCACGCGCACGGCCCGCGCCTGGCCAGCCGCACCAGCCTGCCCGGGATACCTCTCGCCCCCTCCGCCGCCCGCCGGTTCGTACGGGCCGCGCTCGCGGAGTGGACCGGGCTCGGGGTGCCCGCCGCCGTGGGCTTCAGCGACCGGCTCGCCGACGACGCCGTGACCGTCACCAACGAGCTGGTCACCAACGCCGTCGTGCACGCCGGGACCACGGTCGACCTGGTCCTCAGGCTGGAGGAGGAGGGCGGCGACGAGCCGTCCGCCGCCCTCGTCCTGGAGGTCACCGACCACCACCCGGCCCGCCCGGTGAGCGGCGACGAACCGGGCCCCGGCCCCGGCCCCGGCCCCGGACCGGACGGGGCGGTCGCGGGGGAGCTGCCGGACCCCGCCGAGTACGGCCGGGGCCTCCAGCTCGTCGCCACCCTCGCCGACTCCTGGGGCATCACCTACCGCACCGGCCTCAAGACCGTCTGGGCCCGCCTCCCCGTCGACGACTGGAGCGCCCCGCACGCCCCGCCCGACGGCGAGGCCCTCAGACGCGGCCTGCGCGCCGCCGAGATCCTCGCCCCCGCGGCCAGGCGCACCGAGCGCGACGACGCGGTCTGGGACAGCCGGGGCGCCCCGGCCTTCCTCGCCGAGGCGTCCGACCTCCTCGCCGGGCAGCTCGACGAGGACCTGGTGGCAGCCATAGCGGGCCAGTTGCTGGTGCCCCGGCTCGCGGACTGGTGCGCGATCTGGCTGGAGGGCGAGGGCGGGGGACCGGCCGCCGAACCCCGGCTCGCCCGGGTCTGGCACAGCGACGAGACCGGCACCGAGCCCCTGCGCACCGCCCTGGAGAGGGAGCCCCTCCGCTTCCCGGCCGGCGTCGGCTCCGGTCCCGTGTCCGTCCCCGTGCCCTGGCCCGCCCCACCCGCGGACGAGGCTCCGCAGCCCGGTGCCCGCGACGGCTCCGCCCTCGCCTTCCGGATCACGGCCGGCGGCCGGGCGCTCGGGACCGTCCTCGTCGGCCGTGAGGGCGTGACCCAGGTGCCGGAGGCGGTCGCGTCCTTGATCGAGGACTTCGTCCGCCGCCTCGGTCTCGCCGTCGGCGCCGCCCGCGCCTACACCCGGCAGGCCACCATCAGCCGCATCCTCCAGCGCGGCCTGCTCCCCAGCAAGGTCGCGGAGATCCCCGGCGTCACCAGCGCCCTCGTATACGAACCGAGCGACGACGGCGTCGTGGGAGGTGACTTCTACGACATCTTCCCGTGCCCCGGCGACCGCTGGTGCTTCGTCCTCGGCGACGTCCAGGGATCGGGTCCCGAGGCCGCCGTCGTCACCGGCCTCGCCCGCCCCTGGCTGCGGCTGCTCTCCCGGGAGGGCTTCGGTGTCGGAGAGGTCCTGGACCGGCTGAACCGGCTGCTCCTGGACGACGCCATGGAGGCCGCCGAGGCGGCCGCCCTGATGGTCGCCGCCGCCGGGGGCCGGCAACTCCACGACGGCACCCAGTCGCGCTTCCTCTCCCTGCTGTACGGGGAGGTCGTGCCGCTCCCCGACGGCGGGGTCCGCTGCACGGTGGCCAGCGCCGGGCATCCGCTGCCGCTGCTGCTGCGCCCCGACGGCTCCGTACGCCCGGCCGCCGAGCCGCAGGTGCTGCTCGGGGTCGTCGAGGACGTGGCCTACGAGAGCCAGGTCTTCGACCTCGCGCCCGGGGACACCCTGCTCTGCGTCACGGACGGGGTGACCGAGCGGCGGTCGGGCCCGCTGATGTTCGACGACGGGGACGGCCTCGCCCGGGTCCTCGCCGGGTGCGCCGGGCTGCCCGCCGAGGCGACCGCGGAGCGGATCCGGCGGGCGGTCCACGAGTTCGCCGAGCAGCCCCCGGACGACGACGTGGCCCTGCTGGTCCTGCACGCGGACTGAAGCACTTCAGGGGCGAGCGACAATGGACGGTATGCCTTCCGTACTGCCCGATGGTGAGCCCGTGCCCGACGACGGGGCGCTGCCCCGCCATGCCCTGGAAGGCGCAGCCGACCGCCCGCTCGGTTTCTACCTGCACGTCCCGTACTGCGCCACCCGCTGCGGCTACTGCGACTTCAACACCTACACCGCCACCGAGCTGCGCGGCTCCGGCGGGGCGCTGGCCTCCCGCGACAACTACGCCGCCCACCTCATCGAGGAGGTCCGCCAGGCGCGCAAGGTCCTCGGCGACGATCCCCGTCCGGTCCGTACGGTCTTCGTCGGCGGCGGCACGCCCACCCTGCTGCCTGCCGCCGATCTCGTGCGGATGCTGGCATCGATCAAGGAGGAGTTCGGGCTCGCGGACGACGCGGAGATCACCACCGAGGCCAATCCGGAGTCCGTCGACCCCGCCTACCTCTCCGCCCTGCGCGAGGGCGGCTTCAACCGGGTCTCCTTCGGCATGCAGAGCGCCAAGCAGCACGTCCTGAAGATCCTGGACCGCACCCACACCCCCGGCCGCCCCGAGGCCTGTGTCGCCGAGGCGCGCGCGGCGGGCTTCGACCACGTCAACCTCGACCTGATCTACGGCACCCCCGGCGAGTCCGACGACGACTGGCGGGCCAGCCTCGACGCCGCCATCGGCGCGGGCCCCGACCACGTCTCCGCATACGCGCTCATCGTCGAGGAGGGCACCCAGCTCGCCCGCCGCATCCGGCGCGGCGAGATCCCGATGACCGACGACGACGCGCACGCCGATCGCTACCTGATCGCGGACGAGGCCTTCGCCGCCGCCGGTTTCGACTGGTACGAGGTCTCCAACTGGGCCACCACCGAAGCCGGCCGCTGCCTCCACAACGAGCTGTACTGGCGCGGCGCCGACTGGTGGGGCGCGGGCCCCGGCGCCCACAGCCACGTCGGCGGCGTGCGCTGGTGGAACGTGAAGCACCCCGGCGCGTACGCCCAGGCGCTCGCCGAGGGCCGCTCGCCCGGCGCGGGCCGCGAGATCCTGGCCGAGGAGGACCGCCGGGTCGAGCGCATCCTGCTGGAGCTGCGGTTGCGCGAGGGCTGCCCGCTCACCCTCCTGAAACCCGACGGCCTCGCCGCATCCCGCCGCGCCCTGACCGACGGGCTGCTGGAGCCGGAGCCGTACGGGAAGGGCCGCGCGGTCCTCACCCTGCGCGGGCGGCTCCTGGCCGACGCCGTCGTCCGCGACCTGGTCGACTGACTCCCGAGGAGAACCTCGCGGACGGACTCACGGTCGGCAGTCCTTCGCCGTCAGCGGGGGCGCCACCCCGGCGGGCTTGCCGCACACCAGGGTCCGCTCGGCGCTCGGCCCCGGCCGGACCACCTTGACGATGTTGAGACCGTGCACGTTGTCCGAGACCGAGGACCTCGCCCGGCTGAACGAGATCGTCCCCGTGGGCATGTTGTTGAGGTCCACCGTGTGCAGCGTCGCCCAGGTCTCGGCGGCGCTGCGCGGCTCGTCCCCGCGTGCGGCGGCGTCGTACAGGGCCGCCGTCGCGCTGTAGGAGATGACGATCTGCCCGCTGGCGAACAGGTCGTCCTCGTACACCGGCAGCCCCGAGGCCAGCGCGATGGGCTCGCCCCCGGGGTGGAGGTCCCGCAGCGTGCGGTAGGCGTCCCCGTAGAAACCGAGGTTCTTTCCCCGGTCCAGCGGGGCCAGCGAACTGTGGTAAAGCGTGACGTTCGCCGCGATGGACGTGCTGTCGTCGAACGTCCCCTTCGACAGGTCGTCCCCGGTGAAGACCGTCATCTTCCGGTCCGAGCACCCTGTGGTGACCGACAGACCGTCCATCAGGGCCGGGACGTCCTCGACGCGCCCGGCGAAATACAGCGCGTCCGGGACCCGCTCGCCCTGGCAGATGGTGGTCAGCGGGGTGTTCAGACTGGCCTCGCCCACCAGGTCGTAGTACATGTCCCCGCCCAGCGAGAAGCCCGCCTCCCGGAGCATCTCCTTGCCCGCGGCCCGCTGTTCGGCGGTGTAGCGGTCCTTGTCCCCGTTGCGGGCCCGGCGCGACAGCACGATCGCGTGCGGGTCGTCCAGCTTCCGTGCGACCTGACTCGCGACCAGCCCCAGGGCGTGCGTCTGCTCCTCGTCCGTCGCCGCGAGCCCGAAGTAGTTCGGGTACCGCCGGGGGAGGTCGCTGCTGGAGTTCGTCGTGTTCACCAGGGGCAGCCCGGCCTCGCGCAGCCGCTCCGCCGCGTCGTCGCTCTCGTCGGTGTTCCGGCCGAGGCCCACCACGCCCACCACCGTGGGGTCCCGCTCCGCCACCTCGATGATCTTGCGGACGGCGGTGAGCTGCCGCAGCATGTCCTCGCCGCCGTTGGCGAGCAGCACCCGCAGTTTGACCGACCGCCGCACGGTCCTGTTCACGGACTTCTGCTGAAGGTAGACGCCGGTCAGCTCCTCCAGGCCCTTGCGGGTCGCCTCGGGCTCGTCGCCCCTGGCGGTGAGCGGACCGGCATAGACCACCGTGACGTACCGGCCGTCCTGCTCGACGGCCCGGTTCTCCTCCCGGATCGCCCGCTCGATCCGGTCGAACGTGACGCCCTTCCCGGCCCCGCTCAGCTCCAGGCCGTTGCCGCGCGCGAACCGCACCTCCGGCACGGTCGCCACTCCGACGCACTCCCGGTCCCCGTCCTCACCGACCCAGATCGCTTCGGTGTTCCGGTCGGTCAGCGGCCCGTGGCAGTAGGCGTCCCGCCAGTGCCCGGCCCACAGGAACGCCCCCAGCAGGCTCCCCACGACGACCACGGCGATCGTCGCCCGCGACATCACCCACCACGCCCAGGTCCGCCGCACCCGGTGGGTGACGAGCTGGGCATGCGCGTGCTCATGGGTCAGCTTCTCGGTCGACAGCGGCAGCAGCAGCACCCACGCCAGGGTCGCTGCCGCCACCGGCGACTGGCCCAGGCTCAGATCGTCGACCCAGCGCTCGTAACGGGCCCGCGCCCCGGAGGAGCCGGTCGGCGCCCCCGGACCCGGCCGCTCCGGGGGCAGCGGCGGGGTGTGCCGCATGATCTCCGGGGCGGGCAGCGAGGCGAGCAGCAGCAGCGGATCGACCTCACTGCGCCGCGACCGTACGTTGTTGATCGCGTTGATCAGCAGGATGCCGCCGTTGTCCTGCGTGGCCCGGGGCAGGAACACCACCGGCGGGACCGTGCGCTTGCTGCGCCGCCAGTCCAGGGAGTGCGGGCGGTAGTTGTGCCGCAGGTCCTCCAGCAGCGCCTGCACCCGCAGCTCCAGATGGAACTGGCGGGCGTGCTCGTCGCCCGCCCCCGCGTCCGCCACCCGCTCCGCGACCGCCGCCGCCCGCGCCCGGATCACCCGCCACGAGCCGCTCGGCGAGAACCACGACCAGCCGTCCGAGGGATAGCCGGTGCTGGACGCGGCCAGGGACGAGGTGGTGGCGAACCACCGGCTGGCCCGGCGCAGCCACAGCAGCGGCGGCGCGGCCCGGGTCATCAGCCCCACCACGGCCAGGGCGATCAGCGCGACCGCCGCCACCAACGCCGTCAGCAGCCAGTCGATCTCTCCGAGCAGCACGCTGAGCAGGGCGATGAACAGCGCCCCGACGAAGGTCTCCGGCCGCACCGAGTCCCGCAGCGAGTTCCACCAAGAGCCCCGGCGCGGGCGGCCGGCCCGCCACCTGAGCCGGCTCAGCTGCTCCAGAATCCTTTCCCCGGGCACCTCCGACGGACTGCCGGACTGCTCCACGACTGTCGCGGTCGCCTGCTCGATCGCCCCGAGCAGCCGGGAGCGCGGAAAGGAGAACGGTTTGTACTGGGTGTTGTCGCGGGTCTCCCACGGCTTCTCGGAGAGCGTGCGCACCATGTCCAGCGCCGCTTCGTACGGAGTGTCCCCCCGGCCCTCCAGCAACTGCACCGGCACCCGGCGCAGCGCGTTCGCCTCGTGCACCTGGCGCACGAGGCGCTCGACCCGGTCGTCGATCTCCGGCCCGGCCCCGGCGTCCGCCGCCTGGGCCACCACGAGCGGCATCACCGGCCGGTTGACGCGGTACCGGTCGATCAGCTGCTGCATCAGGTGGAAGACGGCCGAGGCCGCCTCGTTGTCCGCACTGTCCCGCCAGACCTCGCGCGCCATCGCCCCGTGCCCGCCCTTCCCCCGTGAGCCGTTCGGCCCGTTCGCCCCTCGGTAACCCTCAATAACCGATGGTGCGTGTGGGACGCAGGCATTCCTAGGGATCGGTACGTGATCGTCCGGGACGGACCGGAATCAGCCCGGGGACATCAGTCCGGAAGCGTGACGAAGTCGATCAATTCCTCGACCCGGCCCAGCAGTTGGGGTTCCAGGTCCTTGTAGCTGCGGACCTTGGACAGAATGTGCTGCCAGGCCGCCCCGGTGTTCTCCGGCCACCCCAGCGCCCGGCACACGCCCGTCTTCCAGTCCTGTCCCCTCGGCACCACCGGCCAGGCGTCGATCCCCACCGAGGACGGCTTCACCGCCTCCCACACGTCGATGTACGGGTGCCCCACCACCAGCACGTGGTCCCCGGTCACCCGGTCGGCGATCCGGGACTCCTTGGAGCCGGGCACCAGATGGTCCACCAGCACTCCCAGCCGGGCGTCGGGCCCCGGCGCGAACTCCCCGACGATCGCCGGAAGGTCGTCGACGCCCTCCAGGTACTCCACGACCACGCCCTCGATGCGCAGGTCGTCGCCCCACACCCGCTCCACCAGCTCCGCGTCGTGCCGGCCCTCCACATAGATCCGCCCGGCCCTCGCCACCCGGGCCCGCGCGCCGGGCACCGCCACCGAACCGGAGGCCGTACGGGTGGGCCGCACGGGACCGCCGGGGCCCGGGCGCACCAGCGTGACGACCTTGCCCTCCAGCAGGAAGCCGCGCGGCTCCATCGGGAACACCCGGTGCTTGCCGAAGCGGTCCTCCAGGGTCACCGTCGGCCCCTGGGCCGTCTTCTCGCAGCGGATCACGGCCCCGCAGAAGCCGGTGGCGACCTCCTCCACGACCAGATCGGGTTCGGCGGGCACCTCGGGCACGGGGGCGGACCTCTTCCACGGCGGGGTCAGGTCCGGCTGGTAGCTGCGCATGGCCCGACGATAATCCGCCCGTCGCCGTGAATATCCTCACCCCGCTGCTAAGGCCTCCTGCCGCCGCGAGGATCCTCACGCCACCGCGAACCGCTCCGCCAGCGCCGCCCGCTGCGCCCGGACGAAGCCCGCGTCCACCACCGCACCGTGCCCCGGAACGTACAGCGCGTCCTCGCCGCCCAGCTCCAGCAGCCGGTCCAGCGCGGCCGGCCAGTGCGAGGTGATCGCGTCCCCGCCCGCCTGCGGCTCGCCCGACTCCTCGACCAGGTCGCCGCAGAACACCACCGGAGGCTCACCGTCCGAGCCCGGCACCAGCACCGCGAGGTCGTGGCCGCTGTGCCCCGGGCCCACGTTCGCCAGCAGCACCTGACGACCGCCCCCCAGGTCGAGCGTCCAGTCGCCGCACACCTCGTGGTGCGGGGCCACCAGCGTGTCCGCCGACCGGGCCGCCTCGTCCTCCGGCACCCCGTGGCGCACGGCCGACGCGCACAGGCTCTCCGCCTCGTCCCGCAGCAGGGCCGCGACGCCCACCGCCCCGTACACCTGGGCCCCGGCGAACGCAGCCGTGCCCAGCACATGATCGAAGTGCGGGTGGCTCAGTGCGATATGCGTCACCCTCCGCCCGAGCAGCGCCTCGGCCTGCCGCCGCAGCTCGACGCCCTCGCGCAGGGTCGCGCCCGTGTCGTACAGCAGTACCCCGTCCGGCCCGGCGGCCAGCGCGGCGGTGGCGTCCCAGCCGGGGAGCCGCCGCCTGCCGATACCGTTGCCCAACCGCTCCCAGCCGAAGTCTTCCCAAGCGACGTGCATACCACGACGCTATCGGCAACGACCTGCGCAGTCCCGTGGGAGCGTGGCCGGTCGCCCTTGCCCCGGCCCCACCCCACCCCCGTACACTGACGACGGGATTGCTGGCACTCGTACGCACCGAGTGCCAGCCGGACACCGGAGAGATCCGGAGAGACACAGCTGGAGGTGTGCGCGATGCTCAGCGAACGCAGACTCGAAGTGCTGCGCGCCATCGTCCAGGACTATGTCGGCACCGAGGAGCCCGTCGGCTCCAAGGCACTGACCGAGCGGCACCGGCTGGGGGTCTCCCCGGCCACCGTCCGCAACGACATGGCGGTGCTGGAGGACGAGGGCTTCATCGCCCAGCCGCACACGAGCGCGGGACGCATCCCGACCGACAAGGGGTACCGCCTCTTCGTCGACAAGCTCGCGGGCGTCAAGCCGCTGTCCTCGCCCGAGCGCCGGGCCATCCAGAACTTCCTCGACGGCGCGGTCGACCTCGACGACGTGGTCGGCCGGACGGTCCGGCTGCTCGCGCAGCTGACCCGGCAGGTCGCCGTCGTGCAGTACCCGTCGCTGACCCGTTCGACGGTGCGGCACGTGGAGCTGCTGGCGCTCGCCCCCGCCCGGCTGATGCTCGTCCTGATCACGGACACCGGCCGGGTCGAACAGCGTATGATCGACTGCCCTGCGCCGTTCGGCGAGGCATCGCTCGCGGATCTGCGGGCCCGGCTCAACAGCCGGGTCGTCGGACGCCGCTTCGCGGATGTCCCGCGCCTGGTGCAGGAGCTGCCGGAATCCTTCGACAGCGAGGACAGGGGAACCGTTTCCACGGTTCTCTCCACCCTCCTCGAAACACTGGTCGAGGAGACGGAGGAGCGGCTGATGATCGGCGGCACCTCCAACCTCACCCGCTTCGGACACGACTTCCCGGTGATGATCCGGCCGGTGCTGGAAGCACTGGAGGAACAGGTCGTCCTGCTGAAGCTGCTCGGTGAGGCAACGGACTCCGGCATGACCGTACGGATCGGGCACGAGAACGCCCACGAGGGGCTCAACTCCACGTCCGTCGTCGCGGTCGGCTACGGTTCGGGCGACGAGGCAGTCGCCAAACTCGGCGTGGTCGGACCGACCCGCATGGACTACCCCGGAACGATGGGAGCGGTACGCGCAGTGGCACGTTACGTCGGACAGATCCTGGCGGAGTCGTAAGTGGCCACGGACTACTACGCCGTACTCGGCGTGCGCCGCGACGCATCTCAGGACGAGATCAAGAAGGCATTCCGTCGGCTCGCACGCGAGCTGCACCCGGATGTCAACCCGGACCCGAAGACCCAGGAGCGGTTCAAGGAGATCAACGCCGCTTACGAGGTGCTCTCGGACCCGCAGAAGAAGCAGGTCTACGACCTCGGCGGCGACCCGCTCTCCGCCGGTGGCGGTGGTGGTGGCGCCGGCGGTTTCGGAGCCGGCAACTTCGGCAACTTCTCCGACATCATGGACGCCTTCTTCGGCAACGCCGCGCAGCGCGGGCCCCGTTCGCGGACCCGGCGCGGCCAGGACGCCATGATCCGGCTGGAGATCGACCTCAACGAGGCGGCCTTCGGCACCACCAAGGACATCCAGGTCGACACGGCCGTCGTCTGCAACACCTGCAGCGGCGAGGGCGCGGCCCCCGGCACCTCCGCGCAGACCTGTGACATGTGCCGCGGCCGCGGCGAGGTCTCGCAGGTCACACGGTCCTTCCTGGGTCAGGTCATGACCTCGCGGCCCTGCCCGCAGTGCCAGGGCTTCGGCACGGTCGTGCCGACCCCCTGCCCGGAGTGCGCCGGCGACGGCCGCATCCGCTCGCGGCGCACGCTCACGGTCAAGATCCCGGCGGGCGTCGACAACGGCACCCGTATCCAGCTCGCCGGAGAGGGTGAGGTCGGCCCCGGCGGCGGCCCGCCCGGCGACCTCTACGTGGAGATCCACGAGCTGCCGCACGCCGTCTTCCAGCGGCGCGGCGACGACCTGCACTGCACGGTCACCATCCCCATGACGGCCGCGGCCCTCGGCACCAAGTGCCCGCTGGAGACGCTGGACGGCCTGGAGGAGGTCGACATCCGGCCCGGCACCCAGTCCGGCCAGTCCGTGCCCCTGCACGGGCGCGGGATCACCCATCTGCGCGGTGGCGGCCGGGGCGACCTGATCGTGCACGTCGAGGTGATGACCCCGTCCAAGCTCGACCCCGAACAGGAGCGGCTGCTGCGGGAGCTGTCCAAGCTGCGCGGCGAGGAACGGCCCTTGGGTCAGTTTCAGCCAGGGCAGCAGGGCCTCTTCTCCCGTCTGAAGGACGCGTTCAACGGTCGCTGAACCGCTTTTCGCCTTTCGCCGCACCGCCCGCCGGTTCTCTACCGGCGGGCGGTGCGGCGTACGGCGGGAGATCCGGTCAGGCCGTCGGCTGGCTGATTCGGCCCCGTGCACGGGACGTGGCACGATGCGGTCATGTCCTCCGAGTTGACCGATCTCTGCCGGTATCCGATCGTGCAGGCCCCCATGGCGGGCGGCACGTCCGGACCCCAGCTCGCCGGGGCCGTCGCCGAAGCCGGCGGGCTCGGATTCCTGGCCGCCGGGTACAAGACGGCGGACGGGATGTACAACGAGATCAAACAGGTGCGCCGGCTCACCGGCGGGCCGTTCGGCGTCAACCTCTTCATGCCGCAGCCCGCGCTCGCCGACCCCAGCGCCGTCGAGGTCTACCGCCACCAGCTCGCCGGCGAGGCCGCCTGGTACGAGACCCCGCTCGGCGACCCGGACAGCAGCGGCGACGACGGCTACGAGGCGAAGGTCGCGATCCTGCTGGAGGACCCGGTCCCGGTCGTCTCCTTCACCTTCGGCTGCCCCACCCGCGACACGCTGGACGCCTTCGCCCGGGCCGGGACGCACACCATCGTCACGGTCACCTCCGCCGTGGAGGCCCAGAGCGCCCAGTGGGCGGGCGCCGACACCGTCTGCGTCCAGGGCGTCGAGGCGGGCGGCCACCAGTCCACCCATCGCGACGACCCGCAGGTAGACCAGACCGGCACCGGGCTGCTCTCCCTGGTCACCCAGGTCCGCGAGACCGTGCAGATCCCGATCGTCGCCACCGGCGGACTGATGCGCGGATCCCAGATCGCCGCCGTCCTCGCGGCGGGCGCGGACGCCGCCCAGCTCGGCACCGCCTTCCTGATCTGCCCCGAGTCCGGCGCCCACCTGCTGCACAAGCAGGCCCTGACCAACCCCCTGTTCGTCCGCACCGAGCTGACCCGCGCCTTCTCCGGGCGGCCCGCCCGCGGCCTGGTCAACCGCTTCGTCCGCGAACACGGCCCGTACGCCCCCGCCGCCTACCCCCAGGTCCACTACGTCACCAGCGGGCTGCGCCAGGCCGCCGCCAAGGCCGGGGACGCCCAGGGCATGGCCCTGTGGGCCGGGCAGGGCCACCGGATGGCCCGAGAACTGCCCGCCGGCGAGCTGATCGAGTTGCTCGCCGCCGAACTGGAGGCCGCGAGGGCGGCCCTGAGCATGAGGAGCCCCCGGTGACCGCACCGGTCTTCGTCGTCGAACGGATGCCCACCGGGCCGCAGCTCGTCCTGGAGGGACCCGAAGGACGGCACGCCGTCTCCGTGAAGCGGCTCCAGACCGGTGAGGACGTCGTCCTCACCGACGGGCTCGGCCACTGGGCGGAGGGCGTCGTGCACGCCGCCGAGGGCAAGGACCGGCTCACCGTCACCCTCCGCGCGGGCGTCCAGGAGGAGCCCGCACCCGCACCCCGGATCACCGTCGTCCAGGCGCTCCCCAAGGGCGACCGGGGCGAACTGGCCGTCGAGACCATGACCGAGACCGGCGTCGACGCGATCGTCCCCTGGCAGGCCGCCCGCTGCATCACCCAGTGGAAGGGCGAGCGGGGCGCCAAGGCCCTGACGAAGTGGCGCAGTACGGCACGGGAGGCGGGCAAGCAGTCCCGCCGGGTGCGCTTCCCCGAGGTGGCCGACGCCATGACGACCAAGCAGGTCGCGGCCCTGCTCGGCGAAGCCGACTTCGCTGGGGTCCTCCACGAGGACCGTGACCACGACAGCACCCCGCTCGCCACCGCCGAACTCCCGGCCGGGGGCTCGATCGTGCTCGTCGTCGGCCCCGAGGGCGGCGTCTCCCCGCAGGAGCTGGCCGTTTTCGCCGAGGCGGGCGCCCGCCCCTACCGTCTCGGCCGCAGCGTGCTGCGCACCTCCACCGCCGGGACCGCCGCCACCGCTCTGCTGCTGGGACGCACCGGCCGCTGGGGATGAACCGGCCCTGACGCCCGGGGATAGCATGCCCTGTACTGATCACCAGTGACCGTACCGATCACCAGCGACGAGGAGGCCCGGCCATGGCGGGAGAGCCGCAGTCCGACTGCCTGTTCTGCAAGATCGTCTCGGGAGAGATCCCGGCGACCATCGTCCGCGAGAGCGAGACCACCGTCGCCTTCCGCGACATCAACCCGCAGGCCCCGACCCACGTCCTCGTCATCCCGAAGGTCCACTACCCGGACGCCGCCTCCCTCGCCGCCGCCGAACCGCTCATCGCCGCCGACGTGCTGCGCGAGGCCGGAGTGGTCGCCGCCGACGAGAAGGTCGACTCCACCGGCTACCGGATCATCCTCAACACGGGCTCCGGCGCCGGCCAGACCGTCTTCCACGCGCACGCCCACGTCCTGGGCGGCCGCGGCCTCCAGTGGCCCCCCGGATAACACCCGCACCGCAGGAGCTTTCCC
Source organism: Streptomyces sp. man185 (assembly GCA_002551355.1). Taxonomy (GTDB): domain Bacteria; phylum Actinomycetota; class Actinomycetes; order Streptomycetales; family Streptomycetaceae; genus Streptomyces. The sequence goes on from NTHE01000017.1 coordinate 29,050, forward strand.
CATGTCCGTACGCGAGCTGGTGGTGCTCGGCACCGCCAGCCAGGTCCCCACCCGCCACCGCAACCACAACGGCTATCTGCTGCGCTGGGACGGCGAGGGCATCCTCCTCGATCCCGGCGAGGGCACCCAGCGCCAGATGCTGCGGGCCGGGGTCGCCGCGCACGACATCGACCGGATCTGTGTCACCCACTTCCACGGCGACCACTCCCTCGGGCTCGCCGGGGTGATCCAGCGGATCAACCTCGACCAGGTGCCGCACCCGGTCACCGCCCACTACCCGGCGAGCGGGCAGCACTTCTTCGACCGGCTGCGGTACGCCACCGCCTACCGCGAGACCGTCGAGCTCACCCAGGTCCCGGTCACCGGTGACGGCGGAATCCTCGCCACCACCCCCGCGTACACCCTGGACAGCAAGAGGCTCTCGCACCCCGTCGAGTCGTACGGCTACCGCCTCACCGAGCCCGACACCCGGCGCATGCTGCCGGCCCTGCTCCAGGAGCACGGCATCGCCGGTCCGGAGGTGGGCCGCCTCCAGCGCGAGGGCTCCCTCGGCGGCGTCACCCTGGAGCAGGTCTCCGAACACCGGCGCGGCCAGCGGTTCGCGTTCGTCATGGACACCCGGCTCTGCGACGGGGTGTACGCCCTCGCCGAGGGCTGCGACATGCTCGTCATCGAGTCGACCTTCCTCGACGAGGACGAGAAACTCGCCGTCGACCACGGCCACCTGACCGCCGGACAGGCCGCCCGGGTCGCGAAGGACGCGGGCGTACGCCACCTCGTGCTGACCCACTTTTCCCAGCGCTACGGCGACCCGGAGCTCTTCGAGACCCAGGCCCGCGCCGCCGGGTTCGACGGCGAACTCACCATCGCCCAGGACCTGATCCGGGTCCCGCTGCCTCCCCGCCACCACCACTGAACCCGCCGGCACCACCGTTTGCGAGACACCGTGCACCTCCCCAAGGCCGAACTCCACCTCCACATCGAAGGCACCCTCGAACCCGAACTGGCCTTCGCCCTCGCGGAACGCAACGGAGTGGCCCTGCCCTACGCCACCACCGACGAACTGCGCGCCGCCTACGAGTTCGAGGACCTCCAGTCCTTCCTGGACCTCTACTACGCGCTGATGGCCGTCCTGCGCACCGAGGAGGACTTCGCCGAACTCGCCGACGCCTACCTCGCCCGCGCCGCCGCCCAGGGCGTCAGGCACGCCGAGATCTTCTTCGACCCGCAGGCCCACACCGCCCGGGGCGTCCCCATCGGCACGGTCATCGAGGGCCTCGGCCGGGCCCTGGAGCGCAGCGAGGAGACCCACGGTGTCTCCACCCAGCTCATCCTGTGCTTCCTGCGCGACCTGTCCGCCGAATCGGCCCTCGGCACCCTGGACGCCGCGAAGCCGTACCTGCACCGGATCAGCGCCATCGGCCTGGACTCCGCCGAGGTCGGCCACCCGCCCGCCAAGTTCCGTGAGGTGTACGAGGCGGCCACCGCGCTCGGCCTGCGCAAGGTGGCCCATGCGGGGGAGGAGGGCCCGCCGGAGTACATCCGGGAGGCCCTGGACGTCCTCGGCGTCGAGCGGATCGACCACGGGCTGCGCTGCCTGGAGGACCCGGAGCTGGTGCGGCGGCTGGTCACCGACCGGGTGCCGCTCACGCTCTGCCCGCTCTCGAACGTACGGCTGCGGACGGTCGACAAGCTCGCGGACCACCCGCTGCCGCGGATGATGGCCGCCGGACTGCTCTGCACGGTCAACTCCGACGACCCCGCCTACTTCGGCGGGTACGCCGGAGACAATTTCGACGCCGTCCGCGACGCGCTCGCCCTGGACCCGGAGCAGTTGCGCACCCTGGCCCGGAACTCCTTCGAGGCGGCCTTCCTCGACCACGACGAGGAGCGCCGCGCGCGCTACCTGTCCGAGGTCGATGCTTACGCGTTTGACTGACCGGAACCGCCGTCCGGACCGGCCGTCCGGATCGCGCTGCGCACCAGCCTGCGCCGCAGCGCCGGAACGCGCAGCTCCGTGACGGCCTGCTCCGGTGAACCGAGCTTCGGCACCGCGCCGGGCAGCCCGCCGGTGGTGGCGGCGAGCAGCGCGGCCGGGGCGCCACCGCGGCGACGCACCGAACCGGGCACCAGCGGACGTCCGCCGGTGTGCAGTGCCACGGCGGTCACCGGGGCGGCGACCAGCAGGGTGGCCGCCCCCAGGATCAGGCCCATCGCCGGGTAGCCGGCCTCCTCGGAAAGCACGCTGCCCAGCAGTGGCCCGCAGGCCACCCCTATGGAGGAGGCCGAGCCCGCCAGCACCGCCCAGCGGCCGCGTACGTCCAGGGAGGCGGCCAGACCGATGAGGTAGGAGAGGACCACCGGGTAGACGGTGTTCCACATGATCTCGCCGGTCGCGAACGACCCGAGGTCCGTGGCCGAGGAGCTGAGCACGATGCTCGCCGCGATGACCACGGTCCCCAGCCCGATCGGCACCGCCCGGCCGAGCCGCGCGCCGAGCAGCCCGGCGCCCGTCACCCCGAGCAGACCCGCGCCGAGCGCGGCGGCGAACACCGCGCCCACGGTGACCTCGGACAGCCCCGCCTGGTCAAGGCCGATGCGGCTGCTCACGCCCCACAGCGCGTTCTGCGCCATGGACCAGACGAGCATGCCGCCCGCCAGGACGAGCCCGGAGCGGCGGTGCGGCAGCCGGCCGGTGATCGGCGAGATGGCCCCCTCCGCCGTCGTCGCCCCGCCGAGCCGGCCGGTCGCGGGCCAGACGAGCAGGGCGGCCAGGGCGATCGCGGCGAACGGAAGCCGGTGGCCGCCGCCGAGGTGAGGGATGGTCAGGTAGAGGACGCCCGCCGTGGCGGACACGGTGAGCAGCCCGAGCGAGGACGTCCGGTGCGGGTCGCGCCGGGCGGCGATCCCGGCCGCGGCGACCGCCGTCGCCGTGCCCGAGCCGAAGCCGCCGACCATCACGCCGAGCACCACCAGCGGTACGGACCCGGCGAGCGCGGCGCAGCCGTAGCCGACGGCGGCCAGCGCCAGTCCGACGCGGGCGGGGGTGCGGGCCCCCAACCGTTCGACCCGGCCCGCCAGGGCGAAGCCGGCGCCGGCCGAGCTGAGGAGCAGGGCGCTGCCGACCAGGCCGGCCTGGGCGGGACTCAGCCCGAGGTGGACGCTGAGCCGGCCGACGACGGTGGGGAGCAGGTAGGAGGCGAGGTAACCGGCGGTGAACACGGCCACCAGGGGCCACGCGGCACCAGGGCGCGAGGACATGGGCGTTCCTGAAGACATGCCTGAGCAGGCAGGGGGGAGGGGGAGGAGGTACTGCGGGAAGACGTGGGGGCGCTGCGGGAGGGCAGGGGGGTGCTGCGGAGAGGCATGGGGGTACTGCGGGAAGGCATGGGGGTGCTGCGGAGGTATGGCGATATGCCAGGGGATTGCGGCGCTCGTCGGACAACGTCCCCGAAGGTGCTCGCGGGGCAATTTGTATCAAGCGCTTCCGGCTCCCCGAAAGCCGCCCCGATGTGATCTGGGTCACGTATGCGTTTATGCGGCGAAACCGCGGGTATTAGCGCACGTTTATGCAGGTCAGGCGTGCTGCGAACACATGGGCGCGGACCCTGCGTTCGGTCGGGCGGATCGGGCAGACTGGCCGCATCTCACACGGTCCGGATCACGTCGCGATCCGCACCCCACGCGGTCCGGGATCCGCCGGGATCCGCCGCACGACTCCGGGAGCGCACGGTGAGCACAGAGACTCCGGGCATCGACCCGCTGCAGGCGCTGCGCGCCCCCCGCGACCCTGCCTGCGACGTCTTCCTGACGGGCCCGGTCTTCCTCGACATCATCTTCACCGGCCTCGACAGCGCCCCCGTGCGCGGCACCGAGTCCTGGGCCCGGGGGATGGGCTCCAGCCCCGGCGGCGTCGCCAACATGGCCACCGCCCTCGCCCGGCTCGGCCTGCGCACCTCGCTCGCCGCCGCCTTCGGCGACGACCACTACGGGGAGTACTGCTGGGACGCCCTGGAGCAGGGCGAGAGCATCGACCTGTCGATGTCGCACACCGTCCCCGGCTGGCACTCCCCGGTCACCGTCTCCATGGCGTACGAGGGCGAGCGCACGATGGTCTCGCACGGCCACGAGGCCCCCGCGCCCACCGGACCCTCCGCGCCCCCCGCGCACGCCAGGCCCGCCGGAGCCTCCGCGCCCACCGCAACCACCACCGCCCCCGGCCCGGCCTTCCCGCACTGTCCGCCGCGCGCCCGCGCCGCCATCGCCTCGCTCGTCCCGGGCCGGAGCGAGCCCTGGGTGGCCACCGCCGCCCGCGACGGCGCTCTGCTCTTCGCCGACGTCGGCTGGGACGAGACCGGCCGCTGGGACCTGGACGCCCTGCCCGACCTGGCGCACTGCGAGGCGTTCCTGCCCAACGCCGAGGAGGCGATGCGCTACACCCGTACCGACTGCCCCCGCACCGCCGCCCACGCGCTCGCCGAACGCGTCCCGCTCGCCGTGGTCACCCTGGGGGCCGAGGGCGCGTACGCCGTCGACGGCCGCACGGGCACCGCCGCCGAGGTGCCCGCCATCGCGGTGGAGGCGCTCGACCCGACCGGCGCGGGGGACGTCTTCGTCGCCGGCTTCGTGACCGGCACTCTCGCCGACTGGCCGCTCGCCGACCGGCTCGCCTTCGCCGGGCTCACCGCCGCCCTCTCGGTCCAGGAGTTCGGCGGCTCGCTCTCCGCCCCCGGCTGGGCCGAGGTCGCCGCCTGGTGGCAGCGGATCCGCGCCTGCGACAGCCAGGACCCGGCCGCCCTGGAGCGGTACGCCTTCCTGGACGACCTGCTGCCCACCACGGCCCGTGCCTGGCCGCTGCGGCGCGCGGTGCCCACGATCGGCTTCCGCCAATGAGCGGACGGTGACGGCCGCATCGCACACACGGCCGGTAAAACCTCTCGGTGTTGTCACCGCCAGGTCGTAGGCTTGGTTGTCCAGAGGTTGTCGAGCAGCGAGAACCCTGCAACGGGAGGTATGCGCAGGCCCGAGGGCCGGCCCATGACTCAGTCACCCACACACCCGCAGGCGCGTGCCCAGATCAGGATCCCGGCCGCACACCCCATGGTGATGCTCCTGGGATCGGGCGACTCGCTGTTGCGCGTGATCGAAGAGGCTTTCCCGGCGGCCGACATCCATGTCCGGGGCAACGAGATCAGTGCCACGGGTGAGGCCGCCGACGTCGCTCTCATCCAACGCCTGTTCGACGAGATGATGCTCGTGCTCCGCACCGGAGCGCCGATGACGGAGGACGCAGTGGAACGGTCGATCGCCATGCTCAGGGCGGCCGGCAACGGACAGGGAGACCCCCAGGGCGAGACGCCCGCCGAGGTGCTCACACAGAACATCCTCTCCAACCGCGGCCGCACCATCCGCCCCAAGACGCTCAACCAGAAGCGGTACGTCGACGCCATCGACGAGCACACGATCGTGTTCGGCATCGGTCCCGCCGGTACGGGCAAGACCTACCTCGCCATGGCCAAGGCGGTCCAGGCCCTGCAGTCCAAGCAGGTCAGCCGGATCATTCTGACCCGGCCCGCGGTCGAGGCGGGGGAGCGGCTCGGCTTCCTGCCGGGCACCCTGTTCGACAAGATCGACCCGTATCTGCGCCCGCTCTACGACGCCCTGCACGACATGCTCGACCCCGACTCGATCCCGCGGCTGATGGCGGCGGGCACGATCGAGGTCGCTCCGCTGGCCTACATGCGTGGCAGAACATTGAATGACGCCTTCATCATCCTGGACGAGGCGCAGAACACCAGCGCCGAACAGATGAAGATGTTCCTCACCCGCCTCGGCTTCGATTCCAAGATCGTCATCACCGGTGACGTCACCCAGGTCGACCTGCCGAGCGGTACCAAGAGCGGGCTGCGGCAGGTCCAGGAGATCCTGGAGGGCCTGGACGACGTGCACTTCTCCCGGCTCACCTCCCAGGATGTCGTCCGGCACAAGCTCGTCGGCCGTATCGTCGACGCGTACGAGAAGTACGACAGCCGAAACGGTCAGCAGGACGGTCAGGCGGAAGGCCGCCAGGACGGCCGACGTGACCGCCGTAAAGGGAAGTAGTCGCAGCGCACCATGTCGATCGACGTCAACAACGAGTCCGGAACCGAGGTCGACGAGCAGGCGATCCTCGACATCGCCCGCTACGCACTGGCCCGGATGCGGATCCACCCGCTGTCCGAGCTCTCGGTGATCGTGGTGGACACCGACGCCATGGAGCAGCTGCACATCCAGTGGATGGACCTCCCCGGTCCGACCGATGTCATGTCCTTCCCGATGGACGAACTGCGTCCGCCGGCCAAGGACGACGAGGAGCCCCCGCAGGGGCTCCTCGGTGACATCGTGCTCTGCCCGGAGGTCGCGAAGAAGCAGGGCGAAGAGGCCCCGACGCAGCACTCCATGGACGAGGAGCTCCAGCTCCTGACCGTCCACGGAGTGCTGCACCTGCTGGGGTACGACCACGAGGAGCCGGACGAGAAGGCCGAGATGTTCGGTCTCCAGGCCGCCATCGTGGACGGCTGGCGCGGTGAGCACGGGCTCACCGGCGCGTCTCCCGCCCCCACCGTCTCGTGAGCGCCCCGTTGATCGTCGGCGCCGTCCTGCTGGTCATGGTCGGCTGGCTGGCCGCCTGTGCCGAGGCCGGCATCGCCCGCACCTCCAGCTTCCGGGCGGACGAGGCGGTCCGATCCGGCCGACGCGGCAGTGCGAAGCTCGCGCAGATCGCCGCCGACCCGACCCGCTATCTCAACGTCGCCCTGCTGGTGCGGGTCGCCTGCGAGATGTCGGCCGGGGTCCTCGTCACCTACGTCTGCCTCCAGGAGTTCCCCGAGACCTGGGAGGCGCTGGCCGTCGCGATGGGGGTGATGGTCCTCGTCTCCTACGTCGCCATCGGGGTCTCCCCGCGCACGATCGGCCGCCAGCACCCGCTGAACACGGCCACGGCCTCGGCGTACGTCCTGTTGCCGCTGGCCCGGATCATGGGGCCGATCCCGCAGCTGCTGATTCTCGTCGGCAACGCACTGACCCCGGGCAAGGGGTTCCGCAAGGGCCCGTTCGCCAGCGAGGCAGAGCTGCGGGCCATGGTCGACCTCGCCGAGGCGGAGTCGCTCATCGAGGACGACGAGCGCCGCATGGTGCACTCCGTCTTCGAGCTGGGCGACACCCTGGTCCGCGAGGTCATGGTGCCCCGCACCGACCTCGTCTCCATCGAGCGCTACAAGACGATCCGCCAGGCCCTCACCCTCGCCCTGCGCTCCGGCTTCTCCCGGATACCGGTCACCGGCGAGAACGAGGACGACGTCGTCGGGATCGTCTATCTGAAGGACCTGGTCCGTAAGACGCACATCAACCGCGAGTCCGAGGCAGACCCGGTCTCCACCGCGATGCGCCCCGCCGCCTTCGTCCCCGACACCAAGAACGCCGGGGACCTGCTGCGTGAGATGCAGCAGGAACGCAGCCATGTCGCGGTCGTCATCGACGAGTACGGCGGCACCGCGGGCATCGTGACCATCGAGGACATTTTGGAAGAGATCGTCGGCGAGATCACCGACGAGTACGACCGGGAGCTGCCGCCCGTCCAGGAGCTGGGACACGGCTGCTACCGGGTCACCGCCCGGCTCGACATCGGGGACCTCGGCGACCTCTTCGGGCTCGACGAGTACGACGACGAGGACGTGGAGACCGTCGGCGGGCTGCTCGCCAAGGCGCTCGGCCGGGTCCCGATCGCCGGCGCCTCGGCCGTCGTCGAGCTGCCGGACCAGCGCCGGCTCCGGCTCACCGCGGAGTCCCCGGCGGGCCGCCGGAACAAGATCGTCACGGTGCTCGTGGAGCCCGAGCACAAGGAACCCGAGGAGAAGGAAGCGGAATGACGCCGGAGCGGCTGCGGGCCTTCTGCCTGGAGTTCAACGCGAGCGTGGAGGAGTTTCCGTTCGGCCCTGAGAACTCGGTCTTCAAGGTGCTCGGCAAGATGTTCGCCCTCACCGCGCTGGACGCCCGCCCGCTCACGGTCAACCTCAAGTGCGACCCCGACGAGGCGATCCGGCTGCGCGAGACGCACCCCGCGATCGTGCCCGGCTGGCACATGAGCAAGCGGCACTGGAACACGGTCACCGTCTCCGGCGTCCCGGAGCGGTTGCTGCGCGAGATGATCGAGGACTCCTACGACCTGGTGGTCGCGGGGCTGCCGAAGGCGGAGCGGCTCCGCCTGGACCGCCCGTAGGGGTGACCCGCAGGTCATGGGAGGGGCCACGGACGTGACCGGACAACTCGACCGCACCGTCGGTCTGCTCCAGGACGTGCTGGGGCCGGACCTCCTCGGCGCCTGCCTCCACGGCTCCGCCGTGCTCGGAGGCCTGAAACCGGCGAGCGACCTCGACGTCCTCGCCGTGACCCGGCGGAGCCTGGACGAGCACCGGCGCCGGGCGCTGCTCGCGGGCGTCCTGGAGATCTCCGGCTTCACGGCCCGGGTCCGGCCGGTCGAGCTCACCGTCGTCGTGCAGTCCGGGATCCGCCCCTGGCGCTACCCGCCGACGGCCGACTTCGTCTACGGGGAGTGGCTCCGCGAGGAACTCTCCGCGAACGGACCACCGCACCCCGCGCCCCTGCCGGACCTGGCCCTGGTGCTCGACGTCGCCCGGGCGGGCGACCACTCCCTCACCGGACCACCCCCTGCCCGGCTCATCGACCCCGTGCCCCACGCCGACCTCGTCCGGGCGAGCGTCGCGGGCCTCCCCGAACTCCTCGGCGACCTGGCCGGCGACACCCGTAACGTCCTGCTCACCCTGGCCCGCGTCTGGACCACCCTGGCCACCGGGGAGATCCGGCCGAAGGACGCCGCCGCGGACTGGGCCATCGCCCGGCTCCCCGCGGAGCACCGCCCGGTCCTGGAACACGCCAGGGACCTGTACCGCGGCAGCCACTACGCGGACGAGCGCTGGAGCGAGGAGCTGGCGGCCCGGGTGCATCCGCACGCGGACGAGGTGCTCGCCCGCATCGACCGCCTGCGCGGTGGGGCCGAGGACGCCCCGCCCCCAACTCCCCGACCGCTCCTCGGACGCCGGGGCGAGTGATCCGGGACGCCCGCCCGCTTCGTATGCTCGTGCCATGACCGACACCAACGCCGCCGACCTCGACGCCGAGGACCGCAAGATCGTCACCCTGGCGCGCAGCGCCCGTGCCCGCAACGGGGTGCCCGAGGGCGCGGCCGTACGCGACGAGACGGGACGTACGTATGTCGCGGGCACGGTGGCGCTGGAGTCGCTGAAGCTCAGCGCGCTGCAGACCGCCGTCGCCATGGCGGTGGCCAGCGGCGCCACCTCGCTGGAGGCGGCGGCCGTCGTCTCCGCCGCCGAGACCCCCTCCGACGACGACCGGGCGGCGGTCCGGGACCTGGGCGGGCCGGACACCCCGGTGCTGCTCGCGGGCCCCGACGGCACGCTGCGGGTGCGCGTCACGGCGGGCTGAACGACCGCTCCGGCGGCCGTTCCGCCCGGCCCTCCGGCGCGTCCGTGCGTACCGCTGTACGAGAGCGCCGCCGGGATCGGGGAGAATGGTCGCCATGAGCGCTCGCCCGAACCAAGAATCCGCTGCCCCGCAAGCGGAGACCACCTCCCCCCACCGGGCAGGCTTCGCCTGCTTCGTGGGCCGCCCCAACGCGGGCAAGTCCACCCTCACGAACGCTCTCGTCGGTCAGAAGGTGGCGATCACCTCCAACCGCCCCCAGACCACCCGGCACACGGTGCGCGGCATCGTGCACCGTGACGACGCGCAGCTGATCCTGGTCGACACCCCCGGCCTCCACAAGCCGCGCACGCTGCTGGGCGAGCGGCTCAACGACGTCGTGCGGACCACCTGGGCCGAGGTCGACGTCATCGGCTTCTGCCTGCCCGCCGACCAGAAGCTCGGCCCCGGCGACAAGTACATCGTCAAGGAGCTCGCGGGGATCAGGAAGACCCCCAAGATCGCCATCATCACCAAGACCGACCTGGTCGAGTCCAAGGCACTGGCCGAACAGCTCCTCGCCGTCGCCGCGCTCGCGGATGAGCTGGGCTTCGAGTGGGCCGAGATCGTGCCGGTCTCCGCCGTGAAGGACCAGCAGGTGAGCCTGCTCGCCGACCTCATCGCCCCGCTGCTCCCCGAGAGTCCGCCGCTCTACCCCGAGGGCGATCTCACCGACGAGCCGGAGATGGTCATGGTCGCGGAGCTGATCCGCGAGGCGGCGCTGGAGGGCGTACGCGACGAACTGCCGCACTCCATCGCGGTCGTCGTCGAGGAGATGCTGCCCCGCGAGAACCGCCCGGCGGACAAGCCGCTGCTGGACATCCACGCCAACGTCTACATCGAGCGCCCCAGCCAGAAGGGCATCATCATCGGCCCGAAGGGCCAGCGGCTGAAGGACGTCGGCACCAAGTCCCGCAAGCACATCGAGGCGCTGCTCGGCACGCCGGTCTTCCTGGACCTGCACGTGAAGGTCGCCAAGGACTGGCAGCGCGATCCGAAGCAGCTGCGGAAGCTGGGCTTCTAGCTGCCGCAGGCCACCGCTGCCGATCTCACGCGCCCTCCTTCAGGACGCGTGAGATCAGCGTGCGCTGCGCCCCGGTCAGATCGGGGTCAGCGCAGTACACGGTGCGTCCGTCGACCGTGATCTCGTACCGGAATCCGTCCGACACTCCCGTCGGCGGGACGTCCCCGGCGGAGCCGAGCGCCTCCTCGGCGAGCGAGTGCCACTCGGCGGCGTCCGCCCGCCCCTCGGTGTCGACCTCATGGCGGCGGGCGATGCCGGCGAAGCCGCCGGTCCGGCTGACCTGAATACGCATGGGTCCTGTCTATCGGGGGCCGGACGGGCGCTCAACCCCGCCCGCCGGCCGGGCACTCGACGGTCCGGGTCATGCCCGGGTCGAGACGCCCACCTCCGACCAGGCCTTGAGGACCGCCTCCCGCTCGTCCGCCTCACCGAAGCGGGCGCCCGCCGCCGCGACCGTCAGCCGGGCGAACTCCGCGAAGTCCGCGTTCGCCGTCAGCTCGCCGCCGGTCAGCACGTCGAACCAGATCTGCCCGGCGCGCTCCCAGGAGTTGCCGCCCAGCGCGGTGGCCAGCAGGTGGAACGCGCGGTTGGGGATGCCGGAGTTGAGGTGGACGCCGCCGTTGTCCTCCTCCGTCTCGATGTAGTCGTCCATGGAGCCCGGCTGCGGGTCCTTGCCGAGGACGTCGTCGTCGTACGCCGTGCCCGGGGCCTTCATCGAGCGCAGGGCGACCCCGCTCACCCGGGGCGCGAGCAGTCCGGCGCCGATCAGCCAGTCGGCCTGCTCCGCGCTCTGGCCCAGCGAGTACTGCTTGACCAGCGAGCCGATGACGTCGGACACCGACTCGTTGAGCGCGCCCGACTGGCCCTCGTAGCGCAGGTTGGCGGTGTACTGCGTCAGGCCGTGGGCCAGCTCGTGGGCGATCACGTCGACCGCGACGGTGAAGTCGAGGAAGATCTCGCCGTCGCCGTCCCCGAAGACCATCTGCTCGCCGTCGAAGAACGCGTTGTTGTACTCCTGGCCGTAGTGGACGGAGCCGATCAGCGGCAGGCCCTTGCCGTCGATGGAGCTGCGCCCGTACGCCGAGAGCAGCAGCTCGAAGGTGGCGCCGAGGCCGGCGTACGCGCGGTTGACGCTGGCGTCGGATGTGGGCTTGTCGCCCTCGTCGCGGACCTGGCGGCCCGGCAGCGTGGTGCCCCTCTCGCAGTCGTACAGGGTGCGGTGGGGCTTGCTCGGGACCGCGCCTGCGGTGTGCCTGGTCGGCGTCGCGGCGAGTGCCGTCATCCGGCGGCGGTCGCGGCGCAGGGCGTCGGCCGCCAGGGTGCGGCGGGCCGGATCCGCGAGCCGGGGCTCGGCGGACCGGGACAGGTGATCGAGGACGTGGGGCGGAACGATGGTGCAGAAGACGGGGTGGAGATCGCCGTCGGTTCGAAGGTGCATACATCGACTGTGGCACTCCGTCACCGCGCTGTCACCGGTTGCGACGATGATTGACGAAATGGAGTGATGAGTCACTGTTTACCCGTCATCGATGCCCGGTCCCGCATACTGATACGGACCGACACCACGGGCCACACTCGGTTACGCTCGTCGCATCATGCGTTTCGGGCTGCTTCTCCTTAGCTGCCGCGGCGAGGGCCTGTAGTCGTAGGCCGACCCCCTCCCCGCGGAGTCTGGTGCTGCAGTGACACAGTCGGCCGACCCCCGCTGGACCGAGGAGCCCTACGCCATGACCACCGTGAATCCTGCCGGTAACGCTGTTGATCCCGCCGGTGATTCCGTCGGCCGCCCCACCCCGATCACCAACGCGACACAGCTGCAGAAGCCCTCCGGGATGCCGGTCCACAAGTACGGCGGCTACGAGGCCGTCGACATCGCCGACCGCACCTGGCCCGACCACCGCATCACCGTGGCGCCCCGCTGGCTCTCCACCGACCTGCGCGACGGCAACCAGGCCCTGATCGACCCGATGTCCCCGGCCCGCAAGCGCGAGATGTTCGACCTGCTGGTGAAGATGGGCTACAAGGAGATCGAGGTCGGCTTCCCGTCCTCCGGCGAGACCGACTTCAACTTCGTCCGCTCCATCATCGAAGAGGGCGCGATCCCCGAGGACGTGACGATCTCCGTCCTGACGCAGGCCCGCGAGGAGCTGATCGAGCGCACCGTGGAGTCGCTGGTCGGGGCCCGCCGGGCCACCGTCCACCTGTACAACGCCACCGCCCCGACCTTCCGCCGCGTCGTCTTCCGCGGCTCGCGCGAAGAGGTCAAGCAGATCGCGGTGGACGGCACCCGGCTGGTCATGGAGTACGCCGAGAAGATCCTGGGCCCCGAGACGGTCTTCGGCTACCAGTACAGCCCGGAGATCTTCACCGACACCGAGCTGGACTTCGCCCTGGAGGTCTGCGAGGCCGTCTGCGACGTGTGGCAGCCGGAGGAGGGCCGCGAGATCATCCTCAACCTGCCCGCCACCGTGGAGCGCTCCACGCCCTCCACCCATGCGGACCGCTTCGAGTGGATGTCCCGCAACCTGTCCCGCCGCGAGTTCGTCTGTCTGTCGGTCCACCCGCACAACGACCGGGGCACCGCCGTCGCCGCCGCCGAGCTGGCCATCATGGCCGGCGCCGACCGCATCGAGGGCTGCCTGTTCGGCCAGGGCGAGCGCACCGGCAACGTCGACCTGGTCACCCTGGGCATGAACCTGTTCTCGCAGGGCGTCGACCCGCAGATCGACTTCTCGCAGATCGACGAGATCCGCCGCACCAGCGAGTACTGCAACCAGATGGAGATCCACCCGCGCCACCCCTACGCGGGCGACCTGGTCTACACCGCCTTCTCCGGCTCCCACCAGGACGCCATCAAGAAGGGCTTCGACGCGATGGAGAAGGACGCGGCGGCCCAGGGGAAGACGGTCGACGACATCGAGTGGGCCGTGCCGTACCTGCCGATCGACCCGAAGGACGTCGGCCGCTCCTACGAGGCCGTCATCCGGGTCAACTCGCAGTCCGGCAAGGGCGGTATCGCGTACGTCCTGAAGAACGACCACAAGCTGGACCTGCCGCGCCGGATGCAGATCGAGTTCTCCCGGATCATTCAGGCCAAGACCGACGCCGAGGGCGGCGAGGTCACCCCGACGCAGATCTGGTCCACCTTCCGGGACGAGTACCTGCCGAACGCGGAGGACACCGCGGCTCGCTGGGGACGCATCCAGCTCCGTTCCGGCCAGACCACCTCCGACACCGACGGCACCGACACCCTGACCGTCGAGGCGGTCGTGGACGGCGCCGACACCGTCCTGACCGGCTCCGGCAACGGCCCGATCTCCGCGTTCTTCGAGGCGTTGCAGGCCATCGGCATCGACGCCCGGCTGCTGGACTACACCGAGCACACGATGAGCGAGGGGGCCAGCGCCCAGGCCGCCTCGTACATCGAGTGCGCGATCGACGGCAAGGTCCTGTGGGGCATCGGCATCGACGCCAACACCACCCGCGCCTCGCTGAAGGCGGTCGTCTCCGCGGTCAACCGCGCGGGCCGCTGACGCCCGAACGGCACTCCCGACCCCGATCGCCCGCTTTGGGCGGTCGGGGTTCGGCCATATCCGAGAGTTGTGACGTCCAAGAGGCTGACGTCACATCACGCATGTGGCTAACATCACGTCCAACACACGGCAGTGTTGCCGGAGCGTTACGGAGGTGTGCGACGTGCGATCAGTCAAAGGACAACGCGCTCTGAGGCCGGTCCTCTGCGGCGTTCGCACCGTCTGGGACGCCGTCGGCGACGGCGTCTTCTTCTGCCCCGGCTGCGGGGGAGACCGCAACTACCGCCGGCTCACCGGCCGCCGCCGCCTCACCGTCCTCGGCGTCCCGCTGGTCCGCCGGGGCGAGACCGAGCCCGTCGTCGAGTGCGCCGCCTGCCTCGCCCACCACGCCCCCGAGGCGCTGGACCACCCCACCACGACCCGGTTCTCCGCGATGCTCCGCGAGGCCGTCCACACCGTCACCCTGGCCGTCCTCGCCGCCGGGGGCACAACCTCCCGCACGGTCCTGGAGGCCGCCGTCGCCACCGTGCGCGACGCCGGGCTCGACGACTGCACCCAGGAGCAGCTGTTCACCGTCGTCGAGGTGCTGGCCGCCGACACCGGGCAGGGCTCCGGCACCGACCCGGCCGCCGAGGCCTGCGGCCCGACCCTCGCCATCGAGCTGCACGAGGTGCTGGCCCCGCTCGCCCCGCACCTGGCCACCGCGGGCCGCGAGTCCGTCCTCCTCCAGGGCGCCCGGATCGCGCTGGCCGACGGGCCCTACTGCGCCGCCGAACGCCAGGTCCTGACCACGGTCGGCAGCGCCCTCCAGCTCCCCGCCGACGACACCGCCCGCCTGCTGGCAGCAGCCGCCCGTACGCCCTCGTAGCCCTCCTGGATTCGCAACGGCCCACGGGCCCCGCCGTCGCCCCCCGGTGGGCGACAATGGACCCATGAGCTTGTTCCGGGACGACGGCATCGTGCTGCGTACGCAGAAACTGGGCGAGGCCGACCGGATCATCACGATCCTCACCCGCGGCCACGGCCGGGTCCGTGCCGTCGCGCGGGGGGTGCGCCGCACCAAGTCCAAGTTCGGCGCCCGCCTGGAGCCCTTCTCCCACGTCGACGTGCAGTTCTTCGCCCGGGGCAGCGAGCTGGTCGGCCGCGGGCTGCCGCTCTGCACCCAGAGCGAGACGATCGCCCCGTACGGCGGCGGGATCGTCGCCGACTACGCCCGCTACACCGCGGGCACCGCGATGCTGGAGACCGCCGAGCGGTTCACCGACCACGAGGGCGAACCGGCCGTCCAGCAGTATCTGCTGCTGGTCGGCGGCCTGCGCACCCTCGCCCGGGGCGAGCACGCCCCCCACCTGATCCTGGACGCGTTCCTGCTGCGCTCGCTCGCGGTCAACGGGTACGCGCCCAGCTTCGAGGACTGCGCCAAGTGCGGAATGCCCGGTCCGAACCGGTTCTTCTCCGTCGCGGCGGGGGGCGTCATATGCGGTGACTGCCGGGTGCCCGGCAGCGTCGTACCCTCGGCACAGGCCCTCGAACTGCTCAGCGCACTGCTCAGCGGCGACTGGGCGACGGCGGACGCGTGCGAGGCGCGTCATGTCAGGGAGGGGAGCGGGCTGGTGTCCGCCTATCTGCACTGGCATCTGGAGCGCGGCCTGCGCTCGCTGCGGTACGTCGAGAAGTGACGCGGTGCGTCGGGCAGACGACGCGGTGCGTGGAGAAGTGACACAGGGAGACTGAGAAGCTCATGGCAGTACGCGGGATCCTCGGCGGCCGTAACCGGCGCACGTACAAGACCCCCGAGCCGCACCCCTCGGGCGCGACGCCGCCGAAGATCCCCGGCGAGCTGGTGCCCCAGCACGTCGCCGTCGTGATGGACGGCAACGGCCGCTGGGCCAAGGAGCGGGGCCTGCCCCGCACCGAGGGCCACAAGGTCGGTGAGGGCGTCGTCATGGACGTGCTCAAGGGCTGTATCGAGATGGGCGTGAAGAACCTCTCCCTCTACGCCTTCTCCACCGAGAACTGGAAGCGCTCCCCGGACGAGGTGAAGTTCCTGATGAACTTCAACCGCGACGTGATCCGCCGCCGCCGCGACGAGATGGACGAGCTCGGCATCCGCATCCGCTGGGTGGGCCGGATGCCCAAGCTGTGGAAGTCCGTCGTCCAGGAGCTCCAGGTCGCCCAGGAGCAGACCAAGGACAACGACAAGATGACGCTGTACTTCTGCGTCAACTACGGCGGGCGTGCCGAGATCGCGGACGCCGCGCAGCGCATCGCCCGGGACGTGGCGGCCGGGAAGCTCGACCCGTCCAAGGTGAACGAGAAGACCTTCGCGAAGTACACGTACTACCCGGACATGCCGGACGTGGACCTCTTCGTGCGCCCCAGCGGCGAGCAGCGCACCTCGAACTACCTGATCTGGCAGAGCGCGTACGCCGAGATGGTCTTCCAGGACGTTCTGTGGCCGGATTTCGACCGTCGGGACCTGTGGCGGGCCTGTCTGGAGTACGCCCAGCGCGACCGCCGCTTCGGGGGCGCGCAGGAGGCGGAAGCCGCCAAGTGAGCACGGAGAAGGGGCGGACCCGGTAGGCGTACCGGGTCCGCCCCTTCTCCGTAGGTCTGTTACGCCTTCTTCTCGGCGCACTCCACGCAGGTGCCGAAGATCTCGACGGTGTGCGCGACGTTCACATAGCCGTGCTGGGCGGCGATCATCTCGGCCCACTGCTCGACGGCCGGCCCCTCGACCTCCACGGCCTTGCCGCAGAGCCGGCAGACCAGGTGGTGGTGGTGGTCGCCGGTCGAGCACCGCCGGTAGACGGCCTCGCCCTCGGTGGTGCGCAGGACGTCGACCTCACCGGCGTCGGCGAGGGACTGCAGGGTCCGGTAGACCGTCGTGAGGCCCACGGAGTCGCCGCGGTGTTTGAGGACGTCGTGCAGCTCCTGGGCGCTGCGGAACTCGTCGACCTCGTCGAGCGCCGCCGCCACCGCCGCCCGCTGCCGGGTGGACCGGCCGCGTACCGGCGCTGCGTTCGTGCCACTGATCGGCGCCGTGGCCACAGGTGCCTCCTCGTGTCGCCCGTACATGTGTCGGGCCATTGTGCCAGCCCGGCCGGGCGCCTCCGGCGAACACGTACGGTGCGACGCCGTCACACGCACAGCTGTCACACCCGCACGTCGTCCCGGCCCCGGCGGGCTGCCGGTACTTCCAGGGTGCACTCGGCCCCCTTCACCTCGCTCGCCCGGGCCCGGCGTCGCGCGAGCGGAGCGGCGAGCGCGGTCAGCGCGACGAACACCGCGATGGCCAGCAGCACGATCGTCGCGCCGGGCGGGACGTCCTGGTAGTACGAGGTCACGGTGCCGGTGAGGGTCACGGCCGTGCCGATCACCACGGACAGCACGAAGGTGACCCTGAAGGACTTGGTGATCTGCTGGGCGGCCGCCACCGGCACCACCATCAGCGCGCTGACCAGCAGCAGGCCGACGACCCGCATCGCCACGGTCACGGTCACCGCGGCGGTCACCGCGACCAGCAGGTTCAGCACCCGTACCGGAAGGCCGGAGACCCGGGCGAACTCCTCGTCCTGGCTGACCGCGAACAACTGCCGCCGCAGCCCCACCGTGACCAGCACCACGAAGGCCGCCAGGACACAGATCGCGACGACGTCGGATTCGGAGACCGTGGCGAGCGAGCCGAAGAGGTACGAGGTCAGATTGGCGTTGGAGCCGGTCTCGGACAGGTTGATCAGCATGACGCCGCCCGCCATGCCGCCGTAGAACAGCATCGCCAGGGCGAGGTCGCCGCGCGTGTGCCCGTACCAGCGGATCAGCTCCATGACGACCGCACCGGCCACCGCGACGGCCGTGGCCATCCAGACGGGGCTGGTGGAGAGCAGGAAGCCGAGGCCGACGCCGGTCATCGCGATGTGCCCGATGCCGTCGCCCATCAGGGCCTGTCGGCGCTGCACCAGGTAGATGCCGATGGCGGGCGCGGTGATGCCGACCAGCACGGCCGCGATGAGCGCCCGCTGCATGAAGGGAGGGTTCAGGAATTCGAGGAGCATCAGGTCAGCAGTCCCGTCCGGACGGGCTCGGCGGCCGCGTGGGGGTGTACGTGGTCGTGGCCGGGCAGGGCGTGCTGGCCGAGCGCCTCGGGCGGCGGCCCGTCGTGCGTGACGCAGCCGTCGCGCAGGACGACGGCCCGGTCGATCAGCGGCTCCAGCGGGCCCAGCTCGTGCAGCACCAGCAGCACGGAGGTGCCCAGTGCCACCTGCTCGCGCAGGGTCGAGGCCAGGATCTCCTGGCTGGCCAGGTCCACCCCGGCCATCGGCTCGTCCATGATCAGCAGCTCCGGCTCGGAGGCCAGGGCGCGGGCGATCAGGACCCGCTGGTGCTGGCCGCCCGACAGCGCGCTCACGGAGTCCTTGGCACGGTCGGCCAGGCCCACCAGCTCGATCGCGCGGTCCACGGCCGCCCGGTCCGCCTTCCCGGGCCACCGCAGCCCCGTACGGGACAGCCGGCCGGAGGCGACGACCTCGCGGATCGTGGCGGGCACGCCGCCGGCGGCCGTGGTGCGCTGCGGGACGTACCCGATCCGGCCCCACCGGCGGAAGCGGCGCAGCTCGGTGCCGAACAGCTCGACGCTGCCGCCGGTCAGCGGGACCTGGCCGATGACCGACCGTACGGCGGTGGACTTGCCGGAACCGTTGGCGCCGAGCAGCGCGACGACCTCGCCGCGGTGCACGGCGAGGTCCACGCCGCGCAGCACGGGGCGCGCGCCGAGGGTGGCCGTGGCGCCGCGCAGGGCGATGACGGGCTCCTGGGCGGGTTCGCGGGTGGTGCTCTCACGCTCCGGCACGAGCGCCTCCGATCCGAACGTCACGGGTGGTGCGGGTCACTTCGCGCCGAGTGCCTTCTGCAGCGCGGCGAGGTTGGACTCCATGACCTCGATGTAGTCAGCGCCCTGGGACTTGTCCGTGATTCCCTCCAGCGGGTCCAGGACGCCGGTCTTGAGGCCGGTGTCCTTCGCGAGGGTCTTCGCGGTCCGGTCGCTGGCGAGCGTCTCGAAGAAGACCGTGGTGGCCTTCTCCTTCTCCGCGATGGTGTGGATCTCCTGGATGCGTGCGGGGCTCGGCTCGGCCTCGGGGTCGATGCCCGCGATGCCCTGCTGGGTGAGCCCGTAGCGCTCGGCGAGGTAGCCGAAGGCGGAGTGGGTGGTGATGAAGGTCTTGGTGGCGGGGTTCTTCAGCCCGGTCTCGTACGCCGTGTTCAGCTCGCCCAGCTCGGCGACGAGGGCGTCGGTGTTCTTCTTGTAGTCGGCGGCGTGGTCGGGGTCGGCCTTCTCCAGCGACTTTCCGACACCCTTGGCGACCTCGGCGTACTTCACCGGGTCCAGCCAGATGTGCGGGTCCGCGCCGCCCTCCTCGCCGTGGTTGTGGCCGTCGCCCTCGGAGTGCTCCTCGTGGGCTTCCTCGCCCTCGTGGCCGTGCTCGTCCGCGTGCTCTTCGCCCTCGTGCCCGTGGTCGTGGCCGCTGACCTCGGAGCCGTGGTTCTCCAGCGTGGTGAGGGTCGCGGCGTCGACGGTGTTCTGCACACCGGACTGCAGAATCGCATCGTCCACGGCGGGCTGGATGCCCTTGAGGTACAGCACGTAGCCGGACTCGCTGATGGAGCCGATCTGGCGCGGGGTGAGCTCCAGGTCGTGCGGCTCGACGCCCGGCTTGGTGAGGCTGGTGACGGCGACGTGCTCGCCGCCGATCTTCTCGGCCAGGAACTGCATCGGGTAGAACGACGCCGTCACCTTCAGCTTGTCGCCGTTGCTCCCGTCCGCCGCGTCGGAGGTGGAGCAGGCGGAGAGAGCGGTCAGACCGAGGGCGACTGCTCCGGCGACGGCGGTGGTGGGTATCAGGCGGCGTACGTTCATGACAGTCATTTTCAACAAAAGTGGAAACGATTGTCAACAAGGCGTATGAGATGCCCGGAAGATCACGAGGTGTAGGCGCACGGTCTTCTCCGTGCCCCTACCGATTTGATCCAGGGGGTGCACGCGCCGGTAACCTGAGTCATTCGCCGTTCGTCGTCGTCGTAATGAAGAGAGCACCGTGGCCGCCGACAAGATCGACACCATCGTCAGCCTGAGCAAGCGCCGTGGCTTCGTCTACCCCTGCAGTGAGATCTACGGCGGCCAGAAGGCCGCCTGGGACTACGGGCCGCTGGGCGTCGAGATGAAGGAGAACCTGAAGCGTCAGTGGTGGCGCTACATGGTCACCGCGCGCGAGGACGTGGTCGGTCTCGACTCGTCGGTCATCCTTGCCCCGGACGTCTGGGTCGCCTCCGGACACGTCGCCACCTTCTCGGACCCGCTGACCGAGTGCACCTCCTGTCACAAGCGCTACCGCGCCGACCACCTGGAGGAGGCGTACGAGGAGAAGCACGGCAAGCCGCCGGTCAACGGCCTCGCCGACCTCAACTGCCCCAACTGCGGCAACAAGGGCACCTTCACCGAGCCCAAGCAGTTCTCGGGTCTGCTCTCCACCCACCTCGGCCCGACCCAGGACTCCGGCTCGGTCGCCTACCTGCGTCCCGAGACCGCGCAGGGCATCTTCACCAACTTCGGCCAGGTGCTGCAGACCTCGCGCAAGAAGCCGCCGTTCGGCATCGCGCAGATGGGCAAGTCCTTCCGGAACGAGATCACTCCGGGCAACTTCATCTTCCGGACCCGTGAGTTCGAGCAGATGGAGATGGAGTTCTTCGTCAAGCCGGGCGAGGACGAGGAGTGGCAGCAGTACTGGATGGACCAGCGCTGGAACTGGTACACGGACCTCGGCATGCGCGAGGAGAACATGCGCTGGTTCGAGCACCCCAAGGAGAAGCTCTCCCACTACTCCAAGCGCACCGCCGACATCGAGTACCGCTTCCGCTTCGGCGGCAGCGAGTGGGGCGAGCTGGAAGGCGTGGCCAACCGCACCGACTACGACCTCAAGGCGCACTCCGAGGCGTCGGGCACCGACCTCCAGTACTACGACCAGGAGGCCAACGAGCGCTGGACGCCGTACGTCATCGAGCCCGCGGCCGGTGTCGGCCGCGCGATGCTGGCGTTCCTGCTCGACGCCTACGTCGAGGACGAGGCGCCCAACGCCAAGGGCGTCATGGAGAAGCGCACCGTGATGCGCCTCGACCCGCGCCTGGCCCCGGTCAAGGTCGCGGTCCTGCCGCTGTCCCGCAACCCGCAGCTCTCGCCGAAGGCCAAGGGCCTGGCGACCGACCTGCGGAAGAACTGGAACATCGAGTTCGACGACGCCGGCGCCATCGGCCGCCGCTACCGCCGTCAGGACGAGATCGGCACCCCGTTCTGCGTCACCGTCGACTTCGACACCCTCGACGACAACGCGGTGACCGTGCGCGAGCGCGACACCATGAAGCAGGAGCGCGTCTCGCTGGACCAGATCCAGGCGTACCTCGGCTCGCGTCTGCTCGGCTGCTGACACCTTCTGACGCTGCCGTACGCGCGTGAGGCCCCCGGTTCCGGGTACGGAACCGGGGGCTTCGTCGTCCACCGGAGCCCACGCCGCCGCTCCGGGAGGTCAGTCATGCCGTCGATCACCAGCAGCAAGGTCAGCAGATGGGACCAGCACGGCCGTGAACACGTCGTGCACATACGGAAGTCGGGCATGGTGCGCCAGCTGACCTGCTCCACCTGTGCGTGGCGGCGCTCGGCGCAGTTCCTGCCCTGGCTGAAGGCGGAGGAGCACCTGGCCGAGGCCCACCAGGCGACGGTCGACCCGACGGCCTGAGGCACCCGGTGACGCGAGACCCCGGGCGGCCCGAAAACCTGGTGCGGGGCGCTCGGGGAGCGGGGTACGGTTTCCGCATGTCTTCGTTCTTCCAGATCTACGAGTGAGAGCGCGGCGGGTGCGAACACCCCGCCGCAGCCCGGGACCGGCGCGACCCGACCCGATCACCTTCACCTGACTCACTTCACCCTCCACATGGGAGAACGCCATGGCCAAGAGTCGTAACAACCTCCTCGGCGTCGGCGGACAGCGCAAGAAGCTGTCCCGCGCCGACCAGCAGGGCGCGGGTTCCGCGCGCACCGCCGACCGCAAGGTCGCCGAGGACAAGAAGCAGGAGCTCGTCCGCAAGATGCGCGAGCGCGCCGAGGGCCAGGCGGCCACGACCGCCGACGAGCCGGGCGACGACGCTTCGTCGGCGCAGAGCTGACGCCGCAGCGGTAGAGCCTCGTAGGTGCCGTACACGCCGTACGACCGTGGGCCGGGATCATCCGTGATCCGGGCCCACGTGCGTACCCGCCCGCCCTTCCCCAGGGCCCGCCGTCGCCGCCCTGCCACGCCGATAGGGTGGCGGTCATGCGTGTGAAGATCATGACGGTGTTCGTCGGTGCGGTGTGTCTGTTGGCCACGGGGTGCGGGAGCGAGGGCGGTCAGGACGACACGAAGCCGAAGCTCGCCGGGCCCCTTCTTCCGCAGAAGGTGACCGAGCCGAAGTCCGTCCCGGACCTGGAGCCGTCCGCGTCACCGTCCGCGGACGCCACCTTCGCCGAGAACGTCGCGTACGAGCTGGAGGGCAAGACCATCGACATGGCCGGATTCGGCGGCGAGACCGTCGGCCGGTGCCCGGACGACCTCGGCTCGAAGGCCGGCACGACGGCCGTCTGCACGGTCGCCTACGAGGGCATCAAGGTCGAGTGGGACGTGACCATCGGGGAGAAGGGCTGGTCGGACAACATCGTGGAGTACCAGGCCTCCCCCCGGCAGGGCATTCTCGCCCGGGACGGCCTGGCACGCCTGATGTTCGGAAACAACTCCGATCTCGACTACGCCCTGTGCAACGACATCCCGAAGGCCGTCCTGGTCCCGCTCGGCGAGACCACGTACAAGTGCGAAGAGGTCTTCAAGGGCAAGGAGCCGTTCGGCTACACCCAGCCGGTCCGGGTCACCGACGCCGGGCCGAGGATCTACTGACGGCTCAGGGTTTCCCGGGAGCCGCCGAGGTCCGCTTTCAGGTGCCGGGCGAAGAACCGGGCCTCCGTGCCGAGTTCGAACTGCGGAACGCCGGTGTGCCCGCCGAGGTCGGCGTGCAGGGGCTTCTCCCGGGAACCGAAGGCGCCGAACAGATCCAGGGCCGCCTGCCGGTCCTTCGCGTCGCCCACGCCGTTCAGTCGGCCTCGCCCAGGTGGCTCAGGGCTTCGCGGAAGTCGTCGAGGGCGGGGCTCAACTCGCGGGCGGCGACGCGGAAGGCCGACCGTTCGATCAGGGTTCTGGCCAGGGTGCGAGGCCCCTCCGCCGGGTAGTGCTTGGGCAGCCGACGGGCCAGAGCCACTCCTTCGTCGAAGAGGGGGCGTATCCGCTCCGCGAACAGATGGGTGCGGTTCTCCCAGTAGACGGCGGAGCGGACGGTGAGGACGCGCTGCAGCCGGACCACCTCGGCCAGGTGCCCCGTCGGATCCTCGGCGGCTCGCCGAGCAAGGGCGTCCACCGCATGGCGCAGGGCATCACGGCTGTCGAAGTAGCGCTGTCCGGCATCGGGCGACCACTTCATCGGATCCGTGCCCGAGGGTGTACGCGGTCCGTCTGACCAGGGTTGCCCGCCTTCCGTGCCGGATACTGTCAGCAACACCGCCCAGAACGACGCCTCGTAGCCACCCCAGGACACCCGCTCACCTGACGCGGCCAGCTCGGTCAGCAGGGCGAGTGCGTCCTGCCGCACGCGGGCCGCCTGTTCGTCCCGGCCATGGAGGTCGAGCATCCGGGCGTACCCGATGAGCGAGTGGAGATGGCAGATCACCGGGCCGCGCTTCTTCGCGGCTTCGGCCGCTTCCATGGCGACGAACTGCTCGAACGCGGCGAGTGCTTCGCCGGACCGGCCGGCGTCGTGGAGAGCGGCGATCCACTGCAGCAGCGACCAGGCGAGGGCCCCGTCGCTGGGCCCCCGGGGCAGGAGCACCGCGACCAACTCGTCCATGGCGTCAGCGGCCTCGGCGTACCGGCCTTCCTCGGAGAGCCCGGCGGCCCACTCACTCAGCCCTTTGACGACGGGCTCCCCGGACCGTTCGGCCTGCGCACGGCTGATGGCGAGCATCTCGGCGCGCAGGGCGAGGCCTTCGGGACGTCGACCCCGGCGGTACAGCTCTCGCTGGCACGACTTGAGGGCCTGGTACAGGACATCCGCACGGGCGGGTTCGGCCGGATCGATGCGTCGCGCCGCCGCGACCGCCTCCTCGCACAGCGCCAGCGAGGACGGATGCCACGTGCCGGAGCCGGCGTAGCTGAGATGCTGAAGCTTCCTGGCCAGGAGCGGCAGGTACGCGGCGGGGCTGACCTGGGCGAGCACCCGATAGGCGTCGACCTCCTCGTGCAGTGTGCGGCGCCCCGACGCGAGCAGCACGTTTCTCGCCCGCACGATGTCGTCCTGATCGACTTTCCCCCACTGATTCATGACGGAGATTCTGGGTGCCTCGAACCAGGCCCACAAGGCGGTTCACCTGTGCCGTTACTCCTACGGAAATGCCTTCTGACCTCTCATGATGGGCGTGACATCTCCACGGCCGGAAGTCCACTCCGCCGGTGAACCGGCCACCCACCTGACCGGCGAGCCGCGGGACTCGCGCAGTCCGGCTCGACTAGCGGAACAGATGCGGATGCCGCCGGGCCAGGTCCCGCGTGATCGCTTCGTCGGTGGGGTCGACGACCTCCCAGCTGTGCTCGGACGGGTGCCCGGTGAACAGCCCGCACGCGTCGTCCGCGTTCCCGGGGTTGCGGGCGGGACACCAGGGGAGTGGCAGCAGCCGGGCGTGCTCCGCACCCCACCGGATCCAGACGGCGCTTCCGGGCCGCCCACCCTCGTCCCACAGCATCGCGGAGTGATCGCCGTCGTGGCGCTCGCCCAGTTCACAGAGGACGTGCCCGGCCTCCGGGCCGCGATGGCCGTGTGCCGACAGGGCGAGTACGTGCTCCGGGGGCGGCAGTAACGCGACGGCGGTGCACTGGTTCATGGTTACGGGGTCACCCTTCGGGGGAGTCGCCGGAGACGAGCCGGTCAGCGATCAGGTCGCCGAGGGGGTCGGTCACGTCCTCGGAGTGGAGCGCGGTGTTCAACGCCGGTTCTTGGGGCGGGACTACCGGTCGGCCGGGCGGCCACGCCACCCGGCGAGCGTCAGGCTCAGCCCGACGACGGGATCGAGAACGGTGAAGAGTGCGGGGAACCCCGCCTCCAGGGCCCGTATCGCGTGGTCCTGGTGCGCGCCCTCCGTCGCCCAGCGGCGCAACTCCTCGGGCGCGTACGACCCGTGGAAGCGGACCGGTTGGACATCGTCGGTCGGCAGCCGTACGGGCTCGGGCACGAGGGGCAGCCCGTGGCCGTTGGCCAGGCGGAGCGCCTGTCGCCGGAGCCAGAGGAGGACGAGCCGCCGGTTCCGCACGACGACCCAGCCGAGTGAGGTGAACCGGTGCCCGTCGGACACGGTGACCTCGGCCGCGTACCCCGTCACGCGCGTCATGTGGACGGCCCGGGTTCGCCGTGCAGGAGCAGCGCCCGCAACCGGTCGGCCGCCGCCTGGACCTCGGCCACCACGGCTGCGCGGTCGGCGAAGCGGTCTTGGATGGCCGCGTCCAACTCGGTGCAGAACAGAGACCGGTAGGCGGGATCGGACTCGATGCGGACGAGTTCGGCGAGGGGATGCGGGTGCGGCTTCGGATTCACAGGACCTCACCCCGGCTACGGGCGTTGAGCCGAGCGGTACGGGCGCGGAGCTGCTCCATGAGGAGTGCGGGGCGTACGTGGCGGGGCTCGGCCTCCCACTCCGCCCCGCCCCCGACGGGCCGTAGCGACCAGTAGGGGCCGGCGACGCCTCGGAACTCGCCCACACGGTCGGCGCGGCTGGTGTCGACCATGAGGGTGCCGGGGGCGGGGAGGTCAGGGGGATCCTGGCTATTCGGGCACAAGTTCTCGCCGTACATCGATCGCTCCTCTCCGTAGCCGTTTGGCTACCGGGGCGATTCAGCGTGGCCTAGGGTCGTGGCGTCTTCAACGTGGGGATCTGGGAGGGCACGTTGGTAAACGTCAAGGAACTGAACCCGGAAGCGAGCCCGCAGGCGGCTTTCGGTGCGCGTCTGCGCAGCATGCGCGAGGAGCGCGGCTGGATTCAGGATCAGGTGGCTGACATGGTCGGCTGCTCGGGCAGGCACATCTCGGCGATCGAAACTGGCCGCAAACCGGCGACTCTGCCCTTCGCGAGGAAAGCGGACCGGTTATTTGATCTCATCGGTTCGAGCGAGTCGTTCGAGCGCCAGTGGCAGGAGATGAAGCACGGGAACCTGCTGGAGGGCTTCCCGGAGTACGTGGGGTACGAGGGCCGGGCGGTGGAGATCAGGCTGTTCCAGGTCGGTCTCGTTCCTGGGCTGCTGCAGACACCGGAGTACGCGCGGGCTGTTGCCTACGGGGACGTGCAGCGCGGGTCCATCTCCGCGGAACAGGCCGATGAGCGAGTCTCGTTCCTGGCGGAGAGGCAGATGGCTTTGGTGCGGCCGAGGCCGCCCATGGTGTTCGTCGTGATGGACGAGAGCTGTCTGTACCAAGCTGTCGGCGGCCCGGAGATCATGGACGATCAGCTGCAACGGCTGCAGGAAATGGCCGCGTTGCCCAACTGGATCATTCAGGTGGCACCGTTCAGCCTGGGGGCGAGGAGGGCGCTCAATCTGCCGGTGAACCTGCTCACCCTTGCGGACCGCTCCATCGTCGCGTATGCCGAGTCTCAGGCGTTGGGCCATGTCGAGCGCGAAACCTCGTTCGTGGTGTCCATGCTCACGACCTACCATCAACTCCAGGGCGAGGCGCTGTCGAAGGCGGCGTCTGTGGCCAAGATCAGCCAGTTGCGAAAGGGCACCCCGTGACGACCGAATCCCCTCGTTGGTTCAAGTCCTCGTACAGCTCGAATGGCGGCGACTGCATTGAGGTCGCCGCGAACCTCGCCGCCACGCGTGGCATCGTCCCGGTCCGTGACTCCAAGGTCGTAGACGGCCCCGTGGTCGCCGTCCCCGCCACCGCCTTCACGGCGTTCGTCGCGGGCGTGCGAGGCGGAACGTTCGACACCGTCTGAGGAACCGAGCAACCGGATGCCCTACTGTGCCGCGCGCGGTGGGGCATCCTGCTGTGGCGTGCTTCAGGAACGGGCGGGAAAGTCAGGATGGTCGGCGTAGGGCGAAGCGACATGCCGCAAGGTGTGGCACGGCCAGGGGTCGCCGGCGTGGCGGGCCAGGATGCGCCGCGTGGCCTCGACCTCCCGCAGGACGCGGGCCGGGTCGTGCAGAGCCACATGCAGAGCAATCGTGGGGTGGAATCCGAAAACGTCGACCTGGCAGAAGTCGACCGTTCCCCGTGTCTGACCGCGCGGGGTGACGCGCCGTCCGAGTTGGGCGAGCCACGCGCTGTGAGGCGGGGGCGGGCCGGTGCTGACGCTGGTCGACCTGGCACTCGCGCCGGAACACCGGCGCGGGCTCAGGGCTCTTCACGACGGCCTCAACCGGGGGCGGATCGACATCGACCGGCCGCATCGGGCCCTGGCCGGGATGCCGTTGCCGAGGGCGGCGAGGTCGGATCGTCCTGGGGGCGGAGGTATAGCCGCCCCGTCCAGCACAAGAAGGGCACCGAACCGCGGCGCACCGAGGAGCGGCAAACTTGACTGCGTGGGCCATGTGCAGCGGGCACGAGGCCGAAGAATGTCACGGGGTGCATCGGTGGATCTCAGCTCAGTGATCATCGCTGTCGCAGGCGTCGCGGGAACCCTGGGAGGAGCGCTGCTCACCCAGCGCGGCTCTGAACGAGCGAAGCGCCGGGAGATAGAGCTCGTTCGAGAGCATGAGGAGATTCGCGAGGACCGATCGCTTCGACGCACCTGCTATGTGGAACTCAACCGGGATGCTCGGCAGTTCACCACTGCACTCAACCGCCACCTGCACGTCATGAGGGAACGCGGCGTGACGGAGAGCGACAGCGACGCACTCGAGGAAGCGAAGAACGCACACCGCGATCGATACTCCGAAGCACAGATGATCGCCCCCGAAGAAGTACTCAGGCGAGCGAGTGTCGTCAACCAAGCCCTCAGTAAGGTCTACGGCCAGGTCAAGCGCCTCGAACGAGGTGCCCCCGAACCATGCGAAACGATGGAGACCGCAGCCCAGGCCCAGCACCAGGTCTGGGAGATGCTCCGAACGATGAGGACCGCCATGCGCCACGACCTCGGTGTGTCGCATGAAGACTGAGAGCTGGCGCAGCCCGCACTCAGCTCCGTGCGAGATCTCCTGTGACAGTGCCCTTCGTCGAGCGAGACCGAGGCACGAGGCCTGGTCCGTCAGCGTTCACGCATCCTCGTCCACCACCAGCCATCCGGTGCCCACGCGGCGTAGTTGGGCTCCGGCAGAGTGCGGCGCTCGAATTCCTCATCGAGGCGTGTGATCAGCCGGCCCAAGTCCCGCTTGGCTCTGGGAGGAAGACCCGACATCGCCATCTCCAGATCGTCACGAGCGTCTTCCACCTCTATCCCGGGCGAAGAGACCTCGGAGGCGTTCAGGTAACGGCCAGGTTGTTTGAAGGCACACTCGAAGCGGGCGAGCGCGTGCGCGACCGCATTGGGCCACATCTCCTCGTCCTCGACCCGGCGGATCGCTGCACGAGTCCGAGCGGAGACACCGCGGACCCTCAGGACCGGATACTGACAGCGTGGCCGCCACCGCTCGGCACGGACGGCCTTGGGACGCCTACGCGGCATCGCCCTTTCTGATCATCATGACGCCATCCTGCGACCCCGGCCAGGCTTACGGTCCGGAAATGGCGCCGGAGAACGGCGAGGACGTGGTCGCATCTATGGTGGGCGAAGGCGGCCGTGGACCGTACGCGGCTGATGCGCCAGTTCGCCGACCGCAAGGAGCAAGGGATCCAATCGCGAACCGGGAGGCACGCCGAGGTCCACGCCCCGTTGACCGGGGCCGACCGCAAGGACGTGGCGGTGGGCCCTCCGATCGGAGTGGTCGGCGGATTCCGGGAGCCTCAGGACGAGCGAACGAATCGAACTGCGGGTGTTCTCCGTTGTCTGCGGTGTGGCGTCGATCGTGGCTGCGATGGCCTACCAAGGAAGTTGACGGAGGACCCGAGGGGCCTGGAACCGGTCGCCGGCCCGTGCCAGGCGCAGCGTGATGCGGCTGACCTGCTCGCCCGCCGCGCTGATCTCGATCGTGGCGAAAGGGCGCCCGCCGGGGGCGATGACGTACATCGGCCTGCCGTTGACGGTGAGCCGGCAGGCCGCCCGGATGCGATCGCGGAACTGCGCGGTCTCGGCGGCGATGTCGTCGGCGCCGCTCACCGTCGTGCGGCCGCCGTGCGGCAGGAGCGCCGCCTCGGCGTCGCGGACGCTGTCCGGTGCGAGCAGGTGGATCATCCTGCGGGTGTCCCCGGTCCGGGCCGCCGCCATGAAGGCGTCCACGATCTGCTGATCCGCCCGGCCGGTCTCCTCCGCGTCCGGCCGGGCGGGGGCGAGGCGTCGGCGTGCCCGGCTGGCGTGCTGCTTGGCGCTGGGCACGGTCGCGCCCAGCACGTCCGCGATCCGGTCGAACGGTGTGGAGAACAGGTCGTGCAGGACGTACGCGACCCGTTGGGGCGGGGTCAGCCGGTCCAGCAGGACCATCAGCGCCCGGGAGACGTCCTCGGTACGGAGGAGCGCTTCATCCGCTGCCAGGTCCGCCGCCGGGACGGCGTCCGCGAGCAGCGGTGCTTCGTTGCGACGGCGTCGGGCCCGCAGTTCGTCCAGGCAGACCCGGGCGGTGACGGTCGTGAGCCAGGCCGCCGGATTCTCGATCGACGGTGACGAGCGGGCGGTGGCGGCTCGCAGCCATGCGGTCTGAACGGCGTCCTGCGCGTCCTGGGCCGAGCCCAGCATGCGGTGGGCGACGGACAGGAGACGCGGTCGTGCGGTCTCGAACTCTTCGGCAGTGATCGGCATGGGTGTCACCTTCTGGGACCGGCGGACGTCAGGACGGTCGGTTGAACCCTTTCCTGTCCGCCTTCCTGCCGCGCCTGCCCGCGCGGCTCCCGAGGAGATGAGAATGCCATGAGCCGAAAGACGTTTAAGACATGACTCCCGTACTGCTCATCGCCACTGTGGCCTGTGTCGTCGCGAACGTGTCCATCGCGATCACGGACTACGCACGGGCCCCCTTCGTGCTGGCCAACTCCGCGGAGGTACGCGTCCCGCCTGCGACGCTGCCGTACCTGGCAACCCTCAAACTCGCGGGCGCCGCCGGTCTCCTCGTCGGCTTGTTCGGAGTCCACTGGCTGGGCCTGACGGCGGGAATCGGCCTGACCGCGTTCTTCGTCGGCGCGGTCCTGGTGCACGTCCGGGCTCGCGTCTTTCACAACATCGCTTTCCCGGGGGCCTTCCTGCTGCTCGCCGTCGCCAGTACCGGCTACTTCGCGGGCGGACACTAGCCGCCGGCGGTGCGGGCCCCACAGGCGATCACGCCCGCGGAGGCCGCCGCACGCTTCTCCTTTGGCAGGACGACGCCGGTCGAACTCGCCTCCTGACGTACCAGCCCCACGAAGCCCGCACCCCACGTGCCCCTCGGTGAGGCTGGTGCGTATCCCTCTATGCTCAACCGGCTGAGGACGACAACGGGTGGGGGCACGTGATGGCCGGTCAAGTCACCGCTGTATGCCGTGACGAGACGTATACGTTCAGCAAGACCAGACGCGATTCCATCACGCTGCTCACAGGGCTCGGAGTGGAAGAGGACGTCCACGCAGGTGAGACGATCCGCCACCAATTCCGCATGACCTACGAGCCGGACCTGCCCAACCTTCGGCAGGTTCACCTGATGCACGAAGAACTCTTCGACGAACTCGCCCTCAAGGGATTCGAGGTCTCTGCGGGGCAGCTCGGCGAGAACATCACCACCCGCGAAGTGGATCTGTTGGGCCTGCCCACCGGCGCTCTGCTCCATCTCGGGGAGCAGGCGGTGCTTGAGGTGACGGGACTGCGCAACCCGTGCTCGAAGATCAACGACTTCCGCATGGGGCTCCTCGGTGAGGTCTTCACCATGGATTCCGTATCAGGCGAGTTCACATTCAAGTCTGGTGTCATGGCTGTCGTCCGCCGTGGAGGGATCGTCCGCCCTGGCGATTCGATCCAGGTCGAGAACCCGAGTCCTCCCCACCGCTCGCTGGAACGGGTCTGAGAACTCCTGACAGGAGCATGTGGACGTCACCGTCCAAGCCTCCGCCGGCCTGCTGTTCCAGCAGCAGACCGCAGACTGGACCTTGGCTCGGCAGACGTGACCACCGAGCCCCGCCGACGCCTTCGACGTCCCACCGCAGACCGAGCACGAGCTCGTCAGCCCGTGTTCCGGGCACGGGGTGAGTCCTGCGCGGATAGCTCTTCGGCCAGTTCCATGCAGCGCAGCCGGGCAGGGGAGAAGTCGTAGGGCATCTTGCCGATGGCTTCGAGCGCGCTCATGGAGCCGGGCTCCCGTCTGCCGGGGCCCGCCCCGTCCTCGCCTTCTTCGCCGTCCTCGGGGTGCAGCTCGTCCCAGGCGTCGAAGAGGGCATCGTCGTCCTTCTCCAAGCCGGACTCCTCGATGGCGGCGTGGAGGGCGCCCTCGAAGGCGTGCCGCTCGGCGGCCACCTGAGCCACCCGTGGATCGTCGACGGCGACGCTGTCATCGAGCGCCTCCTCGGCCTCGTCGATACGGTCGGACTCCTCCCGCAGAGCGGGATGCGTGGCCAGGACGATGAAGCGGGCGGCCTGGACGGCCGCGCCGAGCGGGCCGAAGATCCGCTCGGTGACCAGCAGAGTGTCCAGGTCCGCCTGACGCAGGGAGCCCTCGGGCAGGCTCTTGAGGCGGTCGGTGACGAAGTCGGAGAGCAGGCCCATCCGGCTGCCTTCGGTGCGCATCCGCCGCACTGCGGTCCGCTGCCGCCGCAGTTCCGCTTCCTGCTCGGCGAGGGTCTCCTCCAACCGCTCCAGAGTGCCCGCGATACCGTCCCCGCTGTCCGTACCGGCGCAAGCCGTGCCGGTGGCAAGGGCGTCACGGATGTCGTCCAGGGCGATCCCGGCGTCGGCCATCCTGCGGATCCACAGCAGGCGGATCATGTCCTCGTACCCGTAGCGGCGGCGGTTGTCGCCGCCCCGCTCGGGCTCGGGGAGCAGACCGATCTCGTGGTAGTGGCGAATCGCCCTCGGCGTGCTGCCCACGAAGGCCGCCGCGTCACCGATCCTGACCTGACGGGGTGGCATGAACGACGCGTGCATGAGACGGGGGCCTTTCCTCAAGGGACCGGGACGTGAGTCCACCGGACCACATGCCGCTACGGAAGGTGCAACCCCGTGTTCGACGGACCGCCCCGCACCACCGGTGTGGGGCATCGGGCCACCGTAGCGACTCCTGTCCGCGGGGTGCGGGTGCGCACAGGGCTCGGCCCCGACGGCCCCGGTGGTTCTGGCGGCCTGCGGTGAATCTGAACTCCATGAGGAGCTCCGCGCCTTCGCCCGGCAGCTGTCGGAGCCGGATTTCTCCCAGGCATTCATGCATTCTGGCTTAGGTGGACCCGATGGCTGGGGGCCGTGGATTGCTCTTGCTGGCCGTGTGAGCGCTATTGCCAACGGGCTTATGCAGTACAGGCTTTGGCGTATACACGTCGCGGCGGTGAGGGCGGCAGGTCGGTCGTCCCCACAGTTTTGAACCGCTTCCCGGGGGCAACCGGCTGCCATGGACACCAACATGGGCACCGAAGAAGCCGCTCCGACCCAGGGCGACGAGAACCACCTCCTCCTCAGCGCCGACACCAACGGTGACGGCAAGCCGGATGTGTGGATGACGGACACGACCGGCGACGGCAGAGCGGATGTCTACCAGTTCGACACCACCGGGGACGGCGCGGTCGACGTGACGGTCATCGAGGGGGCGGAGGAACCCGGTACGGACCGGCTCGTCGTGGAGGGTGACGGCGGCCATCCCCAGGAGGTCTGAGGCCCCGTTCTCGGAATTCTCAGCGAAGGATGGCGGGGACATGGCCGGTTCGACCGGAAAGACGCATGACGGCATGGAGCGCCGACGTGTGAGGCAAACCGTTCTCGCCGTCCTGGTGGTGGTGGCGGTGGGCCTGCTGGCGGGGGCGGGTTTCGGCGATGGCGATATGGACGCTTCCCGTTGGCTGTTTCTCGCCGTCGGCTTCGTCCTGCTGGCCGCGGGCGTGGTCGCCGGGCACCGTTGGCGGAACCGGCGCTGGGCGGCGAGGTTCGGGATGAGTCCGGGCAGGTTCTCGCGGGTGGTCCGCATGGTCCAGCGCGGCGTGCCACCGGACGACCCCGCCGAGCGTGCGGCCGCGGTCGACGTGGCCGCACGCATGCGGCGTGCACAGGACTCCTCCTCGGCCGGGTGGGCGGAGTGGCTGATCGGAGGCGGCGCGCTGCTGTGGTTCGTGGCCGCGGTCTTCCTCGCCATCGACGGCCGGTACGGGCAGGCCTCCTACAACCTCGTCATGACGGGCCTGCTCCTCGTCAGCCTGCTGACGATACGCCGACGTCGGCGGCGGCTGGACGCCGCCGAGCGGGCCCTGGGTATCCGTACGTCCGCTTGACCCTCCTCCGTTGGGCCGGGCGGGGTGCTGCCGCTCAGGCACCACGGTCACTCGCCCGTGGTGCCTGAGCGGCAGCAGGGTCCCCTCGCCACCGGAGTCCGGGTCTACCGCCCCGGCCCCACAGTCACCACGCGTCGCCCCCGTGTGTGGCCCGTCCGGCTGTCGGAGTGCGCGGCCGCCGCGCCCGCGAGGGTGTAGGACTTCTCCACCGGGATGTGCAGCCTGCCGCGTGCGATGAGTGGGGCCGCCTCCGCCGGCGCGTCCGGCACGCTGCCCGCAGCACCGCCGAACCGACTCCGCCGGACGCCGGCAACGTCTCTCCAGTGAGGACGAGCCCGGGCCCGGGGCCCCGATTCCGAAGAGCCGAAGGCATCCCGGGGCCAGGATTCCCGTCCAGCGCGCCGCGCACCGCGCCGACCAGTCCGCGTGCCTCGGACATGCCCACCGGCGCACTCCCCGCACTGCCTGCACTCCTTGCGCTTCCTGCACGCCGTGCACCCGGTCCGTGAGGGGATCGAGGCACTCAGTTCACGAGATCACGCCAGAAGGGTACGGTCGCTCGCGGCTGCGAGGCGTCGTCCCAGGGGAGCGGCCCGTTGAACTCCCGGTCGATGTAGTCCGCCAGATCGGTCCCGTAGTAGATGACGTCGCTCTGGGACATCGACAGGACGGGATGCCCGTACGTACCGCGGCCGGCCGGCAGGTAGCGGTGCGAGGCGACCGGAACCATCCGCGGCACGGTGGCCAGCTCCGCGCGCGCCACCTCAAGGGCCTCGGCCGGCGCGTCCGGCCTGGCACCCCACCGGGGCGACCAGAAGGAGTTGTACTCCACGTCGAACAGCACGCCGTCCACCGGCCGGGCGAGGGTCTCGCGGAGTTCGTCGGGGTCGCCGTCGCGCCAGTTCGGCCATGGCTGCCGCCGGTGCGCCGGGGAAGGCCGCCCCATGGGCAGCCCGGCTGCCAGGAAGGCTCGGTGGTCGTCGCCGAACTCGAACCCGAACTCTTCCTCGACGCGCGCGAACTCGGCGTCGGACAGGCCGGGCAGTAGGTCGACCCGCCCCAGCCGCGCCAGCCTGCGTGCGGCCTCCTCGCCCAGTCGGGACCCTTCGTCGGTGGTCATCTCACGATCGTAGGCGTGCGCCCCGGACGCTTCTGCGGCGCGCCCGCCGGAGGACGCCGGTGCGATGGGCGTTTTGGCTGCTTCCGGTGGGCGGGTCAGACTGTGGGCGCTCTCCGCTCCACCCGCCCGCCACTCTTCGCTCCACCTGCCGCCGCCGCTCTCCCGCTCCGCCCCGGCCCGCCCGCCGGGCTCTCGCTCCCCTCCCCGTCAGGAATCGCCGTGTCCCATGTCTCCGCCGCATCCCGGGCGAGCAGCGCCGCCCCGCGCCCCGACGCGCACCGCTTCAGCGCCGTCATCAGCCGCATAGCCGAGGAGATGGCCGCCCGCGACGACCACGGTGCGCCCGCCGACTACATCCCGATGCTCGCCGGAGCCGACCCCCGGCGCTTCGGCATGGCCGTCGCGGAGCCGGACGGGACCGTCTACGGGGTCGGCGACTGGCGGCAGCCGTTCTCGACGCAGTCCATCTCCAAGGTCTTCGCCCTGGCGCTGGCACTCTCCCTGGACGGCGAGCAGATATGGCGGGGCGTGGGCCGCGAGCCGTCGGGCAACCCCTTCAACTCCCTGGTGCAGCTGGAGTACGAGAACGGAATTCCCCGTAACCCGTTCATCAACGCCGGGGCCCTGGTGGTGACCGACCGGCTGCAGGCGCTGACCGGGGACGCGGCGGGTCAGGTGCGGGAGCTGCTGCGTACGGAGAGCGGCAACGCCGCCATCGACTTCGTACCGGAGGTCGCCGCCTCCGAAGCGGCCTACGGCGACCGCAACGCCGCGCTGGCCCACTTCATGGCCTCCTACGGCAACATCACGCTCCCGGTCCCCGAACTGCTCGCCGCCTACTTCCGCCAGTGCTCGATCGAGTCGTCCTGCGCGGACCTGGCCCTCTCCGCGGGGTTTCTGGCCCGGCACGGTGTCCGGGCCGACGGTTCCGCACTGCTGACCCGCAGCCAGGCCAAGCAGGTCAACGCGGTCATGCTCACCTGCGGGACGTACGACGCGGCCGGTGAGTTCGCCTATCGGGTGGGGCTGCCGGGCAAGAGCGGCGTCGGCGGGGGCATCATCGCGATCGTGCCCGGAGTGTGCACGCTGTGCGTCTGGAGCCCGGGGCTCGACCGGCGCGGCAACTCGGTAGCGGGCGTGGCAGCCCTCGACCGTTTCACCACGCTCACCGGGCTGTCCGTCTTCTGACGTGCCTGCCCCAGGGGCCGGAGGAAGCAGCCGAAGACGGACAGGTAGGCCATGTGCACCCCGCGGATTCGTCGTCCCGGAGACCCTACTGGACCTGCCGGAGCGGTCGGCCCGTGTCCTTCTGGAGGTCAAGTGACTGTGTAGACAGGGGACTTCGGGGCATCCGATCGATAGGCCGGTCCGCTTCGGGACCGGACCCCGGAGCGACCGTCCCGAAGGAGCGAGAAGATGGCTACGCAGTTCAGCAACCAGCCGACCGGGCAGCATCACAACGCGCCGCGGGGAGGGGCCGAAGGCAACGTCTTCAGCATCATCGCGATCATCCTCGGCGTGATCGGGCTCATCTTCCTGCCGATCGTCTTCGCCCTCGGTGGCCTGATCATGGCCATCATCGCCAAGGCCGTCCGGCACGAACGGCTCGCCACGGTCGCCATCGTGGTCAGCGCCGTCGGACTGGTCGGCGGAATGGTCCTCGGCCTCGTCTTCGCCAGCATGTGACCCACGGTCCCGCCGTCACCGGGCGGCCCACGGCCCCGGCCCCGCCGCGCACGGCGCGGTGGGGCTCCGTGACGTTCGGACCCCCGTGCGGTCCCTCCGGTACGGGCCCGGCTGGCCGAGCTGCTCGGCCAGGGCGACGATGATCCCCGAGGGGCCGCGGAGGTCGCAGAGCCGGTAGGCGTTCTCGGCGTCCACGGCCGCGACGCCTCCGGGCCCGTCACCCCTCCGGCGTACGCGACAATGGAGCAATGACCACGCTCGCCCCCGCCCTTCCGCAGCTCCGTATCGGCCCGCACACCGTGCGGCCGCCGGTCGTGCTGGCCCCGATGGCCGGCATCACCAACGCCCCGTTCCGGACGCTGTGCCGGGAGTTCTCCGGGGGCAAGGGGCTCTTCGTCAGCGAGATGATCACCACGCGGGCGCTGGTCGAACGCAACGAGAAGACCATGCAGCTCATCCACTTCGACGCGACCGAGACCCCGCGCTCGATCCAGCTGTACGGAGTGGACCCGGTCACCGTCGGCAAAGCGGTCCGGATGATCGTGGACGAGGACCTGGCCGACCACATCGACCTGAACTTCGGCTGCCCGGTCCCCAAGGTCACCCGCAAGGGCGGCGGCTCCGCGCTCCCGTACAAGCGGCCGCTGCTGCGGGCCATCCTCAGGGAAGCCGTGTCCAACGCCGGGGACCTCCCCGTCACCATCAAGATGCGCAAGGGCATCGACGACGACCACCTCACCTTCCTCGACGCCGGTCGCATCGCCGTCGAGGAAGGCGTCACCGCCGTCGCCCTGCACGGGCGCACCACCGCCCAGCACTACGGCGGCACCGCCGACTGGGACGCCATCGCCCGGCTCAAGGAGCACGTCCCGGAGATCCCCGTGCTCGGCAACGGCGACATCTGGTGCGCCGATGACGCCCTGCGCATGATGCGCGAGACCGGCTGCGACGGTGTCGTCGTCGGACGCGGCTGCCTCGGCCGACCCTGGCTCTTCGCCGACCTGGTGAACGCCATGGAGGGCAGTGCGACCCGGCACGCGCCCACTCTGCGCGAGGTCGCGGACGTCATGGTGCGCCACGCGACGCTGCTGGGGGAGTGGATCGGCGACGAGGCCCGTGGCGTGATCGACTTCCGCAAGCACGTCGCCTGGTATCTCAAGGGCTTCGCGGTCGGCTCCGAGATGCGCAAGAAGCTGGCGATCACCTCCTCCCTGGAGGAGCTGGCCGGACAGCTGCACGAGCTGGACCTCGACCAGCCGTGGCCGGACGGGGCCGACGGGCCGCGCGGGCGCACCTCGGGCAACAACCGGGTCGTCCTGCCGGACGGCTGGCTGAGGGACCCGTACGACTGCGCCGGGATCAGCGCCGACGCGGAGCTGGACACCTCCGGCGGCTGAGAGCCCGGACCCTCCGGCGGCTCAGCCCGCCCGCACCCTCCGGCGGCTGAGCCCGCCCGCACCCTCCGGCGGCTGAGCCCGTAGGCATCTTCCGCGGCTGGGCCCGTACGCATCCTGGGTGGCTGATTCCGTACGCCTTCGGCGGCTGAGCCCCTACGGGCTAGGGGCAGCCCGCCACGTGGCGCCGGTAGGTGAGCTGTCGGCCGGGCCCTCGCGGAGACCGCCGCTCATCTGATCGCTCTGATGGCAGCAGTGGAGCGGCACAGGGTGCCGCGCCACTGCTCTTGGTTGCCGCCTCACCCCGGCGCGTGATGGACCCGGTGGTGGCCGGGGCGACGGCAAGGGCGTCCTCCTCCTTCGCGCGCTCGGCCGACGACACCGTACGGACCACGCCGCATCCCGACCCCTACGGCGCCTGACCCGTTCAGGGCGGCCGCGACCGGTCAGGGGCCCGGCCGAGCGGCCCCGCGTCGCCGTCGAGGGCTCCCCGGACGGCACAGCGTCCGCGCACGCCGCGGGCTGTGCGGTGCTGGTGGCGTCCTCCCCGCTGCCGGTGGAGCCCGCGCGGGGGAGGGCCTTCGCCCGTAGCCTGGAAGAGGTGGATCCCGGGGTGCTCAGCGACTGCCTGAGGCGTCCCGGGGCGTCCGGATCCTGAAATCCGGGGTCCGAATCGGGCGTGATTCACGCCACCCTTGATCGGGGTTGCGCTCAGATGAGCGAAAAGTGGATGGCTGCACTTCTGGAAGACGTGGCACTCAGTGCCACTTCTCTGCATTCGAGAAGTGTACTCACCTGCCATGTGAGACGCTCATGCGAGCGGTAAAGGTCAAGTTTCGGCCATGCTGCCTTCGGGAGGTGAAGGCAGGGATTCCCCTGCTTCGGCCGGGCGACCCTTTCGATCTGCTGGCGGACGGGTGGTTGCGGCCGCATGACGACCAAGTGGACGTACCCATACACCTTCGATCTGGGTATGTTCCTCGCCGTCAGGGCAGCCACCGCGTCCTCGAGGAGTCGAGACCCGTGTCGGAAAACAAAGATCCCCAGAAGTTCGTCTACGACTTCACCGAGGGCAACAAGGATCTGAAGGATCTTCTGGGCGGCAAGGGCGCCAACCTCGCCGAGATGACCAACCTCGGGTTGCCCGTCCCCCCGGGTTTCACGATCACCACCGAGGCCTGCAAGGTCTACCTGGACAGCGGCGACGCGCCGACCGAGCTGCGCGACGAGGTGAGTGCGCACCTCAAGGCGCTGGAAGAGCGCATGGGCAAGCAGCTCGGCCAGGCCGACGACCCGCT
Organism: Streptomyces sp. man185; assembly: GCA_002551355.1. Lineage (GTDB taxonomy): Bacteria > Actinomycetota > Actinomycetes > Streptomycetales > Streptomycetaceae > Streptomyces. The sequence continues at coordinate 68,274 of NTHE01000017.1, forward strand.
GCTGGTCTCCGTCCGCTCGGGCGCGAAGTTCTCCATGCCCGGCATGATGGACACGGTCCTGAACATCGGCCTCTCCGACGCCTCGGTCGCCGGACTCGCCACCCAGTCCGGCGACGAGCGCTTCGCCTGGGACTCCTACCGCCGCCTCATCCAGATGTTCGGCAAGACCGTCCTCGGCGTCGACGGCGATCTCTTCGAGGAGGCCCTGGAGGCCGCCAAGCACGCGAAGAAGGTCACGGTCGACACCGACCTCGCCGCGGCCGACCTCAAGAAGCTCGTCAAGCAGTTCAAGAAGATCGTCGAGACCGAGGCCGGACGCGACTTCCCGCAGGACGCGCGGGAGCAGATGGACCTGGCCATAAACGCGGTCTTCGACTCGTGGAACACCGACCGGGCCAAGCTCTACCGCCGCCAGGAGCGCATCCCCGGCGACCTCGGCACGGCGGTCAACGTCTGCTCGATGGTCTTCGGCAACCTGGGCCCCGACTCCGGTACGGGCGTGGCCTTCACCCGTGACCCGGCCAGCGGTCACCAGGGCGTCTACGGCGACTACCTCACGAACGCGCAGGGCGAGGACGTCGTCGCCGGTATCCGCAACACGGTGCCGCTCGCCGATCTGGAGTCGATCGACAAGAAGTCGTACGACCAGCTCATGCAGATCATGGAGACGCTGGAGAACCACTACAAGGATCTCTGTGACATCGAGTTCACCATCGAGCGCGGCCAGCTCTGGATGCTCCAGACCCGCGTCGGCAAGCGCACCGCCGGCGCCGCCTTCAGGATCGCCACCCAGCTCGTCGACCAGGGCCTGATCGACGAGGCCGAGGCCCTCCAGCGGGTCAACGGCGCCCAGCTCGCCCAGCTGATGTTCCCGCGCTTCGACGACGAGGCGAAGACCGAGCTGCTCGGCCGGGGCATCGCCGCCTCGCCCGGTGCGGCCGTCGGCAAGGCCGTCTTCGACTCGTACACCGCGATCAAGTGGTCCCGCTCCGGTGAGAAGGTCATCCTGATCCGCCGCGAGACCAACCCCGACGACCTCGAAGGCATGATCGCCGCCGAGGGCATCCTGACCTCGCGCGGCGGCAAGACCTCGCACGCGGCGGTCGTGGCGCGCGGCATGGGCAAGACCTGTGTCTGCGGCGCCGAGGACCTGGAGGTCGACACCAAGCGCCGCCGGATGACGGTCGGCGGCACGGTGATCGAGGAGGGCGACCTCGTCTCGATCGACGGCTCCACCGGCAAGGTCTACCGGGGCGAGGTACCCGTCGTACCGTCCCCCGTCGTCGAATACTTCGAGGGCCGCATGCACGCCGGGGCGGACGACGCCGACGAGCTGGTCGCCGCCGTGCACCGGATCATGGCGTACGCGGACCGGGTGCGCCGGCTGCGCGTACGGGCCAACGCCGACAACGCCGAGGACGCCCTGCGCGCCCGCCGCTTCGGCGCCCAGGGCATCGGCCTGTGCCGCACCGAGCACATGTTCCTCGGCGAGCGCCGCGAGATGGTCGAGAAGCTGATCCTCGCTGACACCGACGACGAGCGCGAGACCGCTCTCGCCGCGCTCCTCCCGCTCCAGAAGGCCGACTTCATCGAGCTGTTCGAGTCGATGGACGGACTGCCCGTCACCGTCCGCCTCCTCGACCCGCCGCTCCACGAGTTCCTGCCCGACATCACCGAGCTGTCGGTACGTGTCGCGCTCGCCGAGTCCCGCAAGGACGCCAACGAGAACGACCTGCGCCTCCTCCAGGCCGTGCACAAGCTGCACGAGCAGAACCCGATGCTGGGCCTGCGCGGCGTGCGCCTGGGCCTGGTCATCCCCGGCCTGTTCGCGATGCAGGTGCGGGCGATCGCCGAGGCCGCCGCCCACCGCAAGAACGCCAAGGGCGACCCGCGCCCCGAGATCATGATTCCGCTCGTCGGCACGGTCCAGGAGCTGGAGATCGTCCGCGAGGAGGCCGACCGGGTCATCGCCGAGGTCCAGGCGGCCACCGGCACCGACCTCAAGCTGACCATCGGCACCATGATCGAGCTGCCGCGCGCCGCGCTGACGGCGGGCCAGATCGCCGAGGCCGCGCAGTTCTTCTCGTTCGGCACGAACGACCTGACCCAGACGGTGTGGGGCTTCTCCCGCGACGACGTGGAGGCCTCGTTCTTCACCGCGTACCTGGAGAAGGGCATTTTCGGGGTCTCCCCGTTCGAGACGATCGACAAGGACGGCGTCGGCGCGCTGGTCCGCAGCGCCGCCGAGGCGGGCCGGGCCACCCGCCCCGACCTCAAGCTCGGTGTCTGCGGCGAGCACGGCGGCGACCCCGAGTCGGTGCACTTCTTCCACGAGGTGGGCCTGGACTACGTCTCCTGCTCGCCCTTCCGTATCCCGGTGGCCCGTCTTGAGGCCGGCCGGGCCGCAGCCGAGTCCCGGGGCAGTGACAGCCGCTGACCCGGACTCACCGGTCCGGGGTGCACGAACACCCCGGATCTCCTGGGCAGGGCTGCACGAACAGCCCTGCCCACCGACCAAGGCCGCAGAGCGGCCCGCCCCTCCGGAGTCGCCGCCGGAAGCCGAGCCCGGCCCTCACCGGGCGCACCGGTCCGGCGGCGGCCCCGGAGCACCCGGAAGCGGCGGCACCCTGTGCGGGGGTGCCGCCGCTTCGCCGTGCGCCGTCCACGACGGCGCCGTACGGGAACAGCTGTGTGGACGTGCACGGAAATGACCGGCGGTACGGGGAAGCCATCAGAAGTGCGCACCGAATGACGCGCGAAGAATGTGGCCCAGAGCACATTGCTTCGTTTAATGCGCAAAGAAATTCGGATGGCGGCCGGGGGTCGGACCGGGGTGCGGTCCATGGATCCCCACCCATGAACCGCACCCGGCTTACCCCCGTCGGGTACGGAGCCGCACCGTCGCCCACCGCCGCCGAACACACAAAGCCCCCCACGGCCTTCACGTGCTCATCCGGTGGGCACTGGATGCGTACCCGACGTCGTACAGCCTTTCGGGTGAAGCGGAACGGGGCGAGACCTTTCACTTCTGGCCGAAACCCCGTGGTGACCTCCTGTGACGGTCCGCATACCCTTCGGTGGGGGAAATTGCGGATGCAACAGGTGGGGGAGTAGTGCTGCGTATCCATGTGTCCAGGCTGGACCTTTCGCGGGTGCGGATGGCCACGAGGCCGGACGCGTTGTGGGAAACCATTCTCAGTTTTCACCGGATCAGGGACCGGCGTGCTTCAACGGTGTTCGGGAAATGGCGTACGGAATCCCGGGCGCGGTTGAATGGTGAAGCACAGCTGCTGGCGGCGGTCGTTCCGCCCCGCGGCTATTTCCCGGATTTCCTGACGCCCTCTCAGGAAGGCGCCGAACCGTTCGGACTCGACGTCGGGATAGAGGCTCTGCGCGACACCCCCGCCGACCGGGTGCACGCGGAGCTGGAGCTGCTGGCCGCCGGGCGGATGCGGCGGCGGACAGACCGGCCGGTCGGTCAGCGCGCCGCCGGAGCGGGAAGAGCGAGCGCGGCGCTGCCCGCCGCACTCATGGAGGGCCGTGCCGAGCCGCTCGCCCGGCTCATCGGCGCGCTGCGCAGCTACCACCACGCGGCCGTCGAGCCCTACTGGCCGCACATCAGGGCCAGCGTCGAGGCGGACCGGGCCGTGCGCGGCCGGGCCTTGCTGGACGGCGGCGCGGACGGGCTCCTGGCCACCCTGCCGCCGATGATCCGGTGGCGCCCACCCGTGCTGGAGGCGGACTACCCGGTCGACCGCGATCTGTACCTGGACGGGCGCGGGCTGCTGCTCCAGCCGTCGTTCTTCTGCCGGGGCACTCCCGTCGTCTACCGCGACCCGTCGCTCCCGCCGGTCCTCGTCTACCCGGTCACCAACCCCGGCGCCCCGGTCTTCGCCGAGCCCGGCCCCTGGCTCGGCCGGCTCGTCGGACACACCCGCTCGGCCGTCCTGTCCTCCATCGGCAGCGGCTGCACCACCAGCGAACTCGCCCGCAGGGCCGGAGTGTCGATGGCCTCGGCGAGCCAGCACGCCTCGGTGCTGCGCGAGGCGGGCCTCGTCCTGACGCTGCGCCACGGCAGCTCGGTCCTGCACACGCTGACCCCGCTCGGCGGCTCCCTGCTGCGCGGCGGCGCCCCGCTCGCCCTGCCCTGAGCGGCCGCCCGCAGGCCCCGGGGCTGCCTCAGTCCTCCGCCAGCAGCGCCGCGAGGACCCCGAGCCGCTCCTTCCAGAACGCCTTGTACGCGGCCACGGCCCCGGCGTTCGCCAGCTTCTCGTGCCCCAGCCCCACCCGGGTGCGGCCGTCCGGCAACGGCGTCAGCCACAGGGTGAGACGGCCCGCCTCCCCGTCGGCGTCGCGGAATCTGGCGGACAGCGACTTGCCGGTCCGGCCGGTACGGACGTCCAGTTCGACGCCGGGCAGCCAGCGTTCGCGCAGGGCGGCGTCGGTGAAGGCGGACATGACCCGCTCCGGTGGCGCGGCCACCGTACGGCTCCCGGAGGTGTTCCAGTCCCCGGAGGAGGACTGCCCCACCTCGCGCAGACCGCGCTCCTGCTCGTACCCCACGGAGACGGACTGGGCATACCAGCCGTCCATATCGTGCTCGTCGCGCAGATGGGCAGCGATCTCGGCGTGCGGGTGCTCCGTCGCGCCCCAGGCGTCCAGCACGGCGAACCAGCCCTCCCAGTCCCGTCCGGTCGCCTCCCGCAGGGACTGTGCGGAAACCTTCTCCGTGATGCGTCTGCCCGCCGGTCCGCTCATGCCTTTGACGCTAGGAGCGCGCCCCGGCCGGTGCAAGGCGGCAGGGTGCGCACGGCGGCGGAAACTCTTTCCGCGTACGGCGATGAGTTCGGGGCGGAGCCGCCGTCTAACCCCTCGAAAGCGCCGGACGGACCACCGCGGGCGCCACAGGACAGAGGAAGAGGAAACGACCATGGCTCAGATGATCTTCGTGAACCTGCCCGTGAAGGACCTGGAGACCACGGTGGGCTTCTTCGGGAAGCTCGGATTCACGACCAACCCGCAGTTCAGCGACGACAGGACCGCGTGTCTGGTCATCAGCGACACGATCTTCGCCATGCTGATGACGGAGCCGCGCTTCAAGGACTTCACCAAGAAGGACATCGTCGACGCCTCGAAGGCGACCGAGGTCATCCTCGCGCTCAGCGCCGACAGCCGAGAGAAGGTCGACGAGATCGTCGACGCTGCGCTGGCCTCCGGCGGGTTCCCGGCGGGTGAGACGCAGGACATGGGCTTCATGTACGGCCGCTCGTTCCAGGACCCCGACCACCACATCTGGGAGGTCATGTGGATGGACACCTCCGCCGTCGAGGGCCAGGCCTGAGCCGCAGGGCGTGCGCCGGGGCCGAAGCGGCCACCGGCGCACGCGGGGCGTCGGCGTCAGCCGCGGAACGGCCCCTTCACCTCGTACGTGATGCCCCCGGAGGAGCTTCCGCTCGTCCCGCGCTGCGAGGAGAAGTAGAGCCGGCTGCCGTCCGGCGAGAACGCGGGCCCGGTGATCTCCGAACCGGACTGGCCGGTGATCCGCAGGAACGGGGCCACCGTGTCGTCCGGCGTGATCAGGCAGATCTCCATGTTCCCGCCGTCCTCCGCGATGTAGAGGTCGCCGGACCCGGACCGGGTGACGTTGTCCACGCCGGTCAGCGGGGCCGAGCCGCCCGTCACCAGCGAGTCGTCGTAGGCGAGCGAGATCGACGACGTGTTCGCGTCGTACGCCCACACCCGGTTGTCGCCCTTGGTGGTGAACCAGCAGGTGCCCGCCGCGTAGAAGCAGCCCTCACCGCCGTTGAACACCTTCGCCCCGGACACCTGGTGCCGCGTCTGCGTGGAGGAAGCGGCCGGATCCGGGACGTTCGCCCAGGTCACCGGGCCCGATGTGCCGGTGCCGGCCACCAGCACCTGAAGCGTGCCGCTCGCCAGATTCCCCCAGGCCGCGGGCCGGAAGCGGTAGAAGCGGCCGTCGCTCTCGTCCTCGGTGAGGTAGACGTAACCGTGGTCCGGGTCGGCGGCTGCCGCCTCGTGCTTGAAGCGGCCCATCGCCGGACGCCGCACCGCCGCGTTCACCCCCCAGGGATCGGTCTCGTACACGTACCCGCGAGTGACCTCCTCGCAGGACAGCCAGGTCTTCCACGGGGTCGCGCCGCCCGCGCAGTTGTTGTTCGTGTCGCCCAGGATCCGGTACGCGGCGGTCACCGTCCCCGAGGAGTTGAACTTCACCGCACTGGCCCCGCCGCCGCTGCTCGGGGACACCTCGGCGTTGGAGACGTAGATCCAGCCCGAGCCGTCGGCGTACGTGGCCCCGCCGTCGGGGGCGCTGTGCCAGCGGTAGGAGGTGCCGGGCACGGTCTGCCCGGAGCGGGCGACGATGCGGCTGGTGAAGCCGCTCGGCAGCTGGATGCCGTTGCCGTTGGCCGCCTGGAGCGCGCCGTACGGGCCGGGGGCCGGCTGGGCCGGGTCGGCGAAGGCGGCGCCCCGCCACAGCGTGCCGCCGAAGGCCGCCGCCGAGCTGCCGATCACGGCGGTGCGCAAAAAGGTCCGACGTTCCACGATCACTCCACGCATGAGTGAGGGCCCGCCGCTCCGGACGGACCGGCGGGTCGCGCGTCAGGACTGTAGGAGTGCGGAGTTGACGGAGCGTCAAGGGAAGGTGAACGGGCGGCGGAGAGGTTGCACAGGTGGCCCCCGGGCGGCCGGTCAGTCCGCCCGTACGGCGAACACCGGCACCGCCGCCTCGTCGTCGTCCAGGCACGCTCCCGTCGCCAGGTCGAAGCGCTGCTTCAACAGCGGCGAGGCCACGAACGGCCGCCCGGCCGCGGAGCCGAGCAGGCCGCGCGAGAGGACGTACGCCCCGGTGAACGGGTCCCGGTTGCCGATCGCGTACACCCGCCCCGCCCGGTCCATGAAGACGGCCGCCTGGTCCCCGTCCGGCAGGAGCACCGCGAGGCCCCGCCCGGGGGTCAGCAGCCCCCGTTCGCAGACGGTCAGCCAGTCCTCGCCGTGGGCGATCCGGACGGAGCCGGTGTCCTGCGCTGTCGTGATGGTCGCGGTGGTCATCAGGATGCGGTCCCTTCGAGGGTGCGGACGGCGAGGACGGGGCCCGCGAGCAGCTCCAGATCGGGCTTGATCTGGTCCCGCTCCGGAACGAACCTCACCGAGGGGTCGGGGGCGTCGGGCGCGTTGACGAAGGTGACGAAGCGGCGCAGCCGCTCCGGGTCGGTGATGGTCTCGGCCCACTCGTCGCGGTAGCCGGAGACGTGGTCGGCCATCAGCCGCTCCAGCTCCTCGCAGATTCCCAGCGAGTCGTGGACGACCACGTCCCGGACGTGGTCCAGGCCGCCGTCGATCCGCTCCAGCCAGGCGGAGGTGCGCTCCAGGCGGTCGGCGGTGCGGATGTAGAACATCAGGAACCGGTCGATCAGCCGCACCAGTTCGGCGTCGGAGAGGTCCTGGGCCAACAGGTCAGCGTGGCGCGGGGTCGCCCCGCCGTTGCCGCCGACGTACAGGTTCCAGCCCTGGGCGGTGGCGATGATCCCGAAGTCCTTGCCCCGGGCCTCCGCGCACTCGCGGGCGCAGCCGGAGACCGCCGACTTCAGTTTGTGCGGGGAGCGCAGGCCCCGGTAGCGCAGCTCCAGGTCGATCGCCATCTTCACCGAGTCCTGCACGCCGTAGCGGCACCAGGTCTGCCCCACGCAGGACTTGACCGTGCGCAGCGACTTCCCGTACGCGTGCCCGGACTCGAAGCCCGCGTCCACGAGCCGGGTCCAGATCAGCGGGAGCTGCTCGACCCGGGCGCCGAAGAGGTCGATGCGCTGGCCGCCGGTGATCTTCGTGTAGAGGCCGAAGTCGCGGGCCACCTCGCCGATGACGATGAGTCTCTCCGGAGTGATCTCACCGCCGGGGATGCGCGGGACGATCGAGTACGACCCGTTGCGCTGGAGGTTGGCCAGAAAGTGGTCGTTGGTGTCCTGGAGCGCCGCCTGTTCGCCGTCCAGCACATAGCCGCTCGCACCGACCGTGGGGGCGAGCGAGGCGATGACCGAGCCGACCGTCGGCTTGCAGACCTCGCAGCCGTCGCCGCCGCGCGCCTCCTCGCGGCCGTGCGAGTCGAGCAGTTCTGCGAACGAGGTGACCTCCAGGGTGCGGACGATCTCGTACAGCTCGCTGCGGCTGTACGGGAAGCAGCCGCACAGCCCCGCGTCCTCGGGCGGCGGCATCAGCTGCCCCATCACCTTCAGGCAACTGCCGCAGCCCGTACCGGCCTTGGTGCACTTCTTCACCTCGGACAGTGCGGTGTGCTCGCAGATCGCGCCCTTGGTCACGTTGTGGCAGGAGCAGATCACCGCCTCGTCGGGCAGCGCGGAGGGGCCGAGCGCCACCGGGCCGCCCGCCCCGGCCGGCAGCACCAGCTGCTCGGGGGCGACGGGCAGCACCGTGCCCGTCATCGGCCGCAGCGTGCCGTAACTCTCCGCGTCCCCGACCAGCACCCCGCCCAGCAGGGTCCCGTCCCGCCCGATCACCAGCTTCTTGTAGATCCCCGACCGGGCGTCGGAGTACACGACGTCGAGCGCCCCCTCGGCGCTCCCGTGCGCGTCGCCGAACGAGGCCACGTCCACGCCGAGCAGCTTCAGCTTCGTCGACAGGTCCGCCCCCGTGAACGCGGACCGTCCGCCCGCGATCACCTCGGCCGCCGCCAGGGCCATCTCGTAGCCCGGCGCGACCAGCCCGTACACCCGGCCGTCGGCGGCCAGCGCGCACTCGCCGATCGCGAACACCGCCGGGTCGGAGGTCCGGCACTCCTCGTCCACCACGATCCCGCCGCGTTCCCCGACCGCCAGGCCGCACTCCCGGGCCAGCTGGTCCCGGGGCCGTACGCCCGCCGAGAAGACGACGAGATCGACGGCGAGCGAGGAACCGTCCGACAGCGCCATCCCGTTCACCGCCCCGTCCGCGCCCGCGGTGACCTCCTGCGTGCCGACCCCCGTGTGCACGGCCAGCCCCATGTCCTGAATCGTCCGCAGCAGCGCCGCGCCCCCGCCCTCGTCCACCTGGACCGGCATCAGCCGGGGCGCGAACTCCACGACATGCGTGGACAGTCCGAGGCCCTTCAGCGCCCCGGCCGCCTCCAGACCGAGCAGCCCGCCGCCCACCACCGCACCGGTGGCCGCGCCCTTCGCGTACTCCTCGATCGCGAGCAGGTCCTCGATGGTCCGGTACACGAAGCAGCCCCGGGCGTCCTTCCCCGGCACCGGCGGCACAAAGGGGTACGAGCCCGTCGCCAGCACCAGCGTGTCGTACGGGAACACCGCCCCGGACCGCGCGGTCACCGTCCGCCCCGCCCGGTCGACTGCCGTCGCCGGGTCGCCGACGTACAGCTCGATGCCGTGCCGGGTCATGAAGTCCGGCTCCACCAGCGACAGGTCCTCGGGGCTCCGCCCTTCGAAGTACGAGGTGAGCCGCACCCGGTCGTAGGCGGGCCGGGGCTCCTCGCAGAGCACGACGACCCGGGCGCCGCCGGCCGCCGGGGTCAGCCCGCGGTCGGCCAGGGCCTCCAGGAACCGCTGGCCGACCATGCCGTGCCCGACGACCACGATCGTCGGGACGGCGGTGTGCGCCTGGGCGTTCGGGGTGCTGGGCTCCGGCATCTCAGTGGCCTCCGTCGGTTGTCCTGATGCCCTGAGCCTGGGCGGGAGGTGTTACCCGGCCGCATCCCGCCTGTTTCCCGTGCGGAACCTTGCGCTCAGCGACAAGGCCGGGGGCCTGTGAGGGACCGGTGAGGAGGGGTGGGCGACAGCCGTCTAATGTCGGTTCGTGCCTGACATAACGCTGACGACCCTGGTCCTCCTCTGCCTCGCCGCGGCCGCCGCGGGCTGGATCGACGCGGTGGTGGGCGGCGGCGGTCTGCTGCTCCTGCCCGCGCTGCTGCTCGGCCTGCCGCACGTCCCGGCGGCCCATGTGCTCGGCACCAACAAGGCCGTCGCGATCGTGGGCACCTCGGGCGCGGCGGTGACCTTCCTGCGCAAAGCCCCGGTACGGGTGGGGCTGGCGGTGCGGGTCGGGCTGATGGCGCTCGCCGGGTCGATGACCGGGGCGTTCTTCGCCGCCGGGATCAGCAGCGAGCTGCTCCGCCCGGTGATCATGGTCGTGCTGCTGGGGGTCGCCGCCTTCGTGATGCTGCGCCCGTCCTTCGGTACGGCGGCGGCGGGCGACGGCACAGACCGGCCGGTCACCCGGGCCCGGATCATCATGGCGATCGTGCTGGTCGGCGGCGGGATCGGCTTCTACGACGGGCTTTTCGGGCCGGGCACCGGCACCTTCCTGGTGCTGGCGCTGACCGCCGTGCTGCACCTGGACCTGGTGACCGCCTCGGCCACCGCGAAGATCGTCAACGTGTGCACCAACGCGGGGGCGCTGGCGATGTTCGCGTACCAGGGCACCGTGCTGTGGCAGCTCGCGGCCGTGATGGCGGTCTTCAACCTGGCGGGCGGGATGATCGGGGCCCGGATGGCGCTGAGCAGGGGGAGCGGCTTCGTCCGGGCGGTGCTGCTGACCGTGGTCTTCTCGCTGGTCGCCAAGCTGGGCTTCGACCAGTGGAACGCGTGAGAGCGGCGGGGCTGCTCAGCGCACGTCTGCTCGGCGCACGTCTGCTCAGCGCACGTCGGTGAGGTGCGCGTAGGCCACCACGTTGCCCTGGTAGCCGGTCTTCTCGGAGAAGCCGCCGCCGCAGGTGATCAGCCGGAGCGAGGCGTGCGGCGAGTCGCCGTAGACGCGCTGGTCGGGGAAGTCGTCGTTGTCGTAGACCTCGATGGCGTCGATCGAGAACACGGCCGTGCGTCCGTCCTTGCGGTCCACCTCCACGCCGGTCCCCTTGGTCAGGGCGCCCAGGGCGTAGAAGACGGACGGCCCCTCCGCGTTGTCCACGTGCCCCGCGACGATCGCGGTGCCCCGCGCGCCGGGCGGGACGCCGCCCTCGAACCAGCCCGCGAGGTTGCGGTCCTCGTCCGGCGGTACGTCGAGGCTGCCGTCGGCGGCCAGCCCCAGCCGGGTCATCGGCGCGTCCACGTCGATGCTCGGGATGCGGATGCGGACCGGCTCGGAGTGGTTCAGCGGCTCGGCTACCGGGGAGCCGGGCTGGAGCTGCGGCCCGGCGGCGAAGGCCTGGGCGCTGGAGGGCTGCGGCGGGATCAGCTGGCCGCCGGGGCCGTTCTGGATGAGCCAGATGCCGCACAGCACGGCGATGCCCACCAGCCAGCCCTTGGCCTTCTGCGCGCTGGGGGACATGGCATCGTCCTCGGTCGGTGGTCCGGGGCGGGCGGGGCGCGCTCGGGGACGCGCCCCGCCCGGTCAGGGGGAAGCGGCGGTTCAGCTTCCTTCGGCGCCCTCGGAGCGGCGGCGCAGCAGCCACAGTCCGCCCACGGCGGCCAGGCCGATCACGCCGACGCCGAGGGCGACCTGCGTGGAGTTCGGTTCGACGCTGCCGCCGACCCCGGTCCGCACATGGCCGGACGGGCGGTCGTGGATCGGCTTCTCGTGCTTGCCGCCGCCGATCACCTCGAGGTCGCCGACCGCGTCCTTGCCGTTGTCGCAGGAGACGACGATCTCGTAGGTGCCGGGCCGGGTGTCGTGCGGCACGGTGAACTGGCCGACCACGACGTCCTTGTGGGTGCCGGGGCGCATTTCGAAGTCCCCGGCGTCCAGTTCGTTCGCGTCGCCGATGCCGGAGCCCTTCTTGCCGCAGGCGGTGGTGTTCACGGTGATGGTGGCGCCGGGGGGAGCGGTCGCCGGGGTGATCTCCAAGCGGCCGAAGTCACCCGCGTACGCGGACGGAGCGGCGGCGGTGAGACCGAACGCGATGACGGTGAACGCGGCACCGACGGTGCCGGTCACGAGGCGGGCAGGACTGCGCATGGGGATCCTCCGGGCAGACGGCGCGAGCGGGTGTGTCCTGTCCCCGAGCCAACGGGGGCGCGGCCCGGCACGCCTTCTGACGCCGGGTCAGCTTTCACTCGTACGGACCGGCGCGGCACTCTTGCCGGAATGGATCACCGCAGGTCGCGGGGGTGCGGCTGGGCCGTTCGGTCCGTACCGGCGGTCCGGGTGCCGATCGGGTGAGGGGTGGAGGTGAAGTGTGACGCAGGTCACATGAATGACCTCGCGGGCCCCGGGCAAACGCAAGACACCCCCCCCACGGGACGGATCCCCGCCCCCCACGGCATCCGCCCCCACCGGCCCACTCCCCCCTGGACCGGTGGGGGCGGTGTCGGATCCGCCTCCGGCCCGCCGCCGCTCGGGCGGTCAGGCCTGGCTCGGTGGTCCGGCCCCTCTCCGTGGCCAGGCCCCGCCCGCCGCCCGTTCCGTGGTCACGCCCCGTCCGTGGCGCTCCAGACGATCTTCGGCGGGCGCACGCGGGCGCACAGCGGCTGCCCCTTGGCGTCGGTGAGTCCGAGCCGCCCGGTGAGGCGCCCGGAGCGCGCGGCGGCTTCGAGGATGTCCGGATCGATGTCGTCGAACATCAGCTTGGCGCGCCGGAACATGGTGAAGACCCCGGCCTCGTCCACCGTGCCCCACGACAGATAGACGAACCGCCCGCCCAGCCGGTTCTGGACGTAGGGACCCGACACCTCGACCCCGTCCGCCGTCGCCGTGGCCGTGCAGTCGAGCACCCATGACGCGGTGGGGGCGTCCCCGGGGTGCAGGCCGAGCAACTCGCCCGGCCGGTCCTTGCGCTGGACACCGACGTGGATGTTCTCGTGCCCGGGGAAGTCGCTGTCCGGGCCGCAGGCGCGACCGGGGAGGGCCGAGGCCTCGATATGGATCTGCATGCCCCCATGGTCCGGCACGGCCGGGCCCGACGGCCCCGGCCCTCCGCCCGGCCGCCTCACACGGCGTCCTGCGGAGCGCTGTCGTACACCGAGCCCAGGTCCTTCATCAGCTCCTCGTCCACCGCGAACGCGGTGCCGTCGATCCGCCGCACCGGCGCGATGCCCTGCGAGTTGCAGACGAAGGAGGCGCGGAAGCGGCCCGCCCCGTCCGGGCCGTCCAGCGTCACCGGACGGCGGACCGAGGGGCGTCCGTCCCGCTCCAGGCCCTCTTCCAGCAGGGCCATCGTGATACCGGCGAGCGCCGGGGCGTCCGGCCACACCACCGAGGCCCCGTCCCAGAAGCCGATATTGGTGATCGCCCCCTCGGTCACCACTCCGCCCGGCGCGGTCAGCAGCGCCTCGTCGAACCCCGCCCGCCCGGCCAGCACCCCGTAGTACGTCTGCCCGAACTCGCCCGGCCGCTTGATGTGCGGGGCCGAGCGCGCGTACGGCACCGACATCAGGCTCCGCGCCCCGGCCGGCATGGCGGCGGGCTCCCGGACCGTCACCATCAGGGTCGTGCGCGTCGCGCCGGGCGGCAGGTAGCCGTTCACCCGCACCGAGGCGTCCCGCCTCCCCGCACCGTCCAGGGCGTGCCGGATCAGCTCCCGCACCCGGTCGCCGTCCACCGGCAGTTCGAACAGTTCCCGGTTCGCGGCGTCCAGCCGGGCGAGGTGCAGGCCGAGGCCCCGAACCCTGCCGTCCCGCACCTGGAGGGCGGTGAAGTGGCCGAAGCCGTACAGGGCGGGGATCCGCAAGGTCTCCTCGGTGGCCGGCCGGCCGTCGAGCTCGATGTGGGGCGCGGGCGGGTGCGTCGTCATGCGGCCACCGTAGGGCGTGCCGTTTGGGTCATGCCGGGCTCGCGGGCCCCGGCACGCGCATCTGCGGCGTTGTGGTCAATCACCGACTCCCCAAGCTCTCGGCTTCGCCCGAGCAGGGGAGGCCCCATCCGCGTTGCCTCAATCCTCCGCCTTGCGGCTGCACGCACCCGGACCCCGCTCCCTGATCCGGCCTGACCCGAACGACACGCCCCAGGCCGTACGAGCGCCGGATACGGACGGGCTTGACCTCAACCATGGTTGAGGCTGGAAGGTCGACCTCATGGACACCACAGCCACATCCACGCAGCCCACCGCTTCCACCACCCCTCTGAAGGTGGCCGTCATCCTCGGCAGCAACCGCGAGGGCCGGTTCGGACCCGTCATCGCCGACTGGTTCCTGGCCCGCGCGGCGCGTCACCCCGGTGTCGAGACCGACCTGATCGACGTCGCCGAGGCCGACCTTCCCACCGCGATCACCTTCCGCCCCGGACCCGAGGAAGCCGCGCGGATCGGCGCGGTCTCCGAGCGGCTCGCGGCGGCCGACGCCTTCGTCGTCCTCACCCCCGAGTACAACCACTCGTTCCCCGCACCGCTGAAGAGCCTCATCGACTGGCACGGCCCGGAATGGCACGCCAAGCCCGTCGCCTTCGTCAGCTACGGCGGCATCTCCGGCGGGCTGCGCGCCGTCGAACAGCTCCGGCAGGTCTTCGCCGAACTGCACACCGTCACCGTCCGCGACACCGTGTCCTTCCACAACGCTGGCGCCCTCTTCGACGACACGGGGCGCCATCTGGAGCCGGGCCCCGCCGACGCGGCCGCCAAGACGCTGCTGGACCAGCTGGTGTGGTGGGGTGCCGCCCTGCGCGACGCCAGGAATCTCCGTCCGTACGGCGCCTGACCCGCCGTGGGCCGACAATCGCATCGAAGGCCCACGGGCAGGAAGCCCGCCGCACTCCGAGGAGACCGACGATGACAGCGCCGCCGGCATGGCTGACCGTACTGACCACGACCGACAGCGAGGACAAGGCCCACGCCCTCGCGCAGTCGGCGGTGGAGGCCCGGCTGGCGGCCTGCGCGCAGATCTCCGCCCCCGTCACCTCCGTATACCGGTGGCAGAACGCCATCGAGACGACCGAGGAGTGGCAGGTGCTCCTCAAGACCACGGCCGAGCGCTACGCCGAACTGGAGGAGCACCTCCAGCGGGAGCACGACTACGACACGCCGGAGATCATCGCCCTGCCGGTGATCCGGGGCAGTGCCCGCTACCTCGGCTGGGTGACGGCGGAGACGGCGCCCCCGGCAGCCCTGTGACGGCGGCCATGACCGCGACCGTCCCCGGCGACCGTGCCGCCGCCGAGCTGCCCTTCTTCGTGTACGGGACGCTGTTGCCGGGCGAACCCAACCACGACCTGTTCCTCCGGGGCCGTACGGCGCGGGAGCGGCCGGCCGTGCTGCCCCGGGCCCTGCTCTACGACGGCCCCGGCTACCCGTACGCGATCGACGGCCACGGCCGCGTCCACGGCACCCTGCTCGTCGCCGCGCCCGGGGTGTACGGGGAACTGCTGGGGCTGCTGGACCACCTGGAGGAGTTCCTCGGCCCCGGCCACCCGCGCAACCTGTACGAACGCGTCGTCCGCGAGGTCGAGCTGCCGTACGGGGCCGAACTGCCGGCGGAGCGCGAACTGCCGACGGAGCGGGAACCTCCGGTCGAGGGGGAGCGGCCCGCCGGGGAGGATGTGCCCGCCGAGGAGGAGCCCGGCGCCGGGGAGACCGTGCGGGCCTGGGTCTACCTCGCCGCCACCGCCGTCACCCGCTCGCTCCGGACCGGCGGCGTCCTCATCCCCGGGGGCCGCTGGGTCACCGGCCGGACACCGGGCGGCCCGGACACGGCGTGACACACCGGGCGGCCCGTGACACCGGGCGCCCCGGCGACCCGGTTACGCCGGGCTCACCCGCCCGGCGCAACCGGCACGGCTCACCGCCGCGGGGCGGTGAGCCGTGCCGGACCGCGGCCCGTCAGCGCGCTCCGGCCGCCAGCGCCTTTGTCACGCCCGGCTCCCGGGGCCCCAGGAAGCGCGGATCGGGCCGGAGCAGGGCGTCCAGGGCCGCCTTGCCCGAGGCCGCCAGCTCCCGGGCCCCGCCGTAGTACCAGGTCGCGTCCCGTGGTTCGTCGACCCCGACGCCGTACGCGTCGATCCCGGCGGACCGGCACAGCGTGACCGCCCGGTGGATGTGGAATCCCTGGCTCACCAGCACCGCCCGGTCGACCCCGAAGATCTTCTTGGCCCGGACGCAGGAGTCCCAGGAGTCGAATCCGGCGTAGTCGCTCACGATCCGCCCGTCGGGCACCCCTCGCCCGGTGAGGTACGTGCGCATCGCGTCCGGCTCGTCGTACTCCACCCGGCTGTTGTCCCCGGTGACGAGGACGACCTTCACCTTCCCGGTGCGGTACAGCTCGGCCGCCGCGTCCAGCCGGTGCGCGAGGTACGGCGTCGGGCGGCCCTGCCAGAGCCCGGCCCCGAACACCACGGCGACCTCCCGCGCCGGAGCCTCGGCCGTCGTGCCCACCCGGTCACCGGCCTCCAGCCGCATCCAGGTCGCGGGCACGAGAGCCAGCACACAGGCGGCCATCAGCCCCTGCGCCAGCCGCCGTTGAACCCGCCGGGTGCGCGGCAGCCGCAGCACGGCGGGCCGCCCGCGCAGCCGCGGAACGACGAGGCGCTCCGGCGGCAGCAGCCCCTTCAGCCGCCCGAGCAGCTTCCGTCTCTCCCCGCTCTTCCCACCCACCGCGACCCCCACTCGTCCAACCGTGCGCGCTCCGCGCCCCCACCCCACCTGACGACCGGAACGCCGCAAAGGTTCGCGCGCCGCCCCGGTTGTGGCATCCGACACCGGCGCGTCCGGTACCGGACGCGTACCGCTCGTCCGGGACTCCGCACACCGCTGCCGCCCCCACCGTGAGGCGGCGGAAAAAGCCCGTGACCCTCACGCAACGGCCCGGCAACCTCCGCCCGGCACCATCGGTCCATGACGGAGCCGGCCCCGGAACAGCCCCACCAGCCACCCCCGATGCCCGACAGCGCCGCGCACCTCCTCACCCGCATCACCGACCAGCTGGGCGCTCAGCTCAGCCTCGTCTCCCGGAACGGAACCCGCAGACCCATGCACCGCACCCGGCAGCCCGACCGCCCCGCAGCGGACGGCCGCGCGTCCGCCCCGGCCCTGGTCGCCGTGGCGCACGGCAGCCGCGATCCGGAGGCGCTGCGCACCGTGCTGGCCCTCCTGGACCGGGTCCGCGACCTGCGCCCCGGCCTCGACGTCCGGCTCGGCCACATCGAGCTGAACGCGCCGCTGCTCCCGGACACCCTGGACGGCCTGCGCGGGTCCGCCGCCGTCCTCGTACCGCTGCTCCTGGGACGCGGTCACCACGTCAAGCGCGACCTGCCCGCGGCGGCGGCCGCCGCCCCCGGCGTACGCACCCGGATCGCCGCGCCCCTCGGCCCGCACCCGCTGCTCGTCGAGGCGCTGTACGGGCGGCTCGTCGACGCCGGCTGGGACCCCGCCGACCGGGGCGGCCGGCGCGCCGCCGTGGTCCTCGCCGCCGCCGGGTCCCGCGACCCCGACTCCGCCCAGGACACCCGGCGCACCGCCCGCATGCTCGCGATGCGCCTCGGCGTGCCCGTCGTCCCCGCGTACGCCTCCGCCGCCACGCCCACCGTCCCGGCCGCCCTGCGCGCGCTCGCCGCCCGAGGACGCCACCGGACCTTCGTCGCCTCCTGCTTCACCGCCCCCGGACGCTTCGCGAGCGCCTGCGCCGCCGCCGTACCGGACCGGGCCGCCGCTCCGCTCGGCGCCCACCCGGCGATGGCCCGCCTCGTGCTGCACCGCTACGACCAGACGCGGACCGCCGGAGCCCCGTCCGACGCGGTGAGCCTGCTCGCTTCCGCCTGACATCCCGGCCCGCTCACGCCACGTTGTCCGTCCCGGTCGCTACTGTCGGGACCATGGACGGCACACAGGGCGCACACGGGGCAGAGCGGACACGCGGCGCACAGGGCGCACCGGGCGGATGGGGTGCGAGCCCCTACGGGCCCGCGGACACCGAGCGCTTCGACACCGAGGAGGACAAGCGCCCCGGCCGCACCGCCTTCCAGCGCGACCGCGCCCGGGTCCTGCACTCCGCCGCCCTGCGCCGGCTCGCCGGGAAGACCCAGGTGGTGACGCCCGGCACCCGCTCCCTCGTCTGGGACGCCAGCCCCCGCACCCGGCTCACCCACTCCCTGGAGTGCGCCCAGGTCGGCCGTGAGCTCGGCGCGGTCCTCGGCTGCGACCCCGACCTGGTGGAGACGGCCTGCCTGGCCCACGACATGGGCCACCCGCCGTTCGGCCACAACGGCGAGCAGGCGCTCAACGACTTCGCCTCCGACTGCGGCGGCTTCGAGGGCAACGCCCAGTCGCTGCGCCTGCTGACCCGCCTGGAGCCCAAGCGCTTCGTCCACGACCCGCGCACCGGCGACCTGGTCAGCGTCGGCCTCAACCTCACCCGGGCCGCCCTGGACGCCGCCACCAAGTACCCCTGGCCGCGCGGCGCGCACCCCACCGACCCGCACTCGGTGAAGTTCGGGGTGTACGCGGACGACCTCCCGGTCTTCGCCTGGGCCCGCGAGGGCGCGCCCGAGGACCGCACCTGTTTCGAGGCCCAGGTCATGGACTGGTCCGACGACGTGGCGTACAGCGTGCACGACTTCGAGGACGGCCTGCACGCCGGGCACATCGACCCCAACTGCCTCTACGCCGAGCCGGAGCGCGCGGAGATCTGGGCGGTCGCCATCGGCCGGTACGTCCCCGCCGACACCGACCCGCAGGAGCTGTCCGAGGCCCTCGACCGGCTGATCGACCAGGACTGGTGGCCGCACGGCTACGACGGCTCAGCCGTGGCCCAGGCCCGGCTGAAGGACGCCACCAGCCAGCTCATCGGCCGCTTCTGCACCGAGGCGGAGACCGCGACCCGCGCGGTGTACGGCCCCGGCCCCCTCGGCCGGTACGGCGCGGAGCTGGTCGTCCCGCGCGCCGTGCGCCACGAGTGCGCCGTGCTCAAGGCGGTCGCCGACCGTTACGTGATGCAGCGCGCCGAACAGGAGACCCTCCGCGCCGACCAGCGCATCGTCATCGCCGAGCTGGCCGCCGCCCTCACCGCCCGCGCCCCCGAGGGCCTGGAGCCGCACTTCCGCGCCCTGTTCGACCAGGCCCCCGACGACCACGCCCGCAAGCGCGTCCTCGTCGACCAGATCGCCGCTCTCACCGACGCCTCCGCACGATCCCTGCACGCCGCACTCACCGCCCGTCGCGGCTGACCGGCAGACTGGAAGGGCCGGACATCTGACCACTGGGTGTGACCTGTCCGGGGCACACCCTCTTTCGCCACCACGCTGCGTGCGGGACGCTCGCAGCTGTGGGGGCGCCGCGCAGCACAGCACTGAGGAGGCATCAAGTGGTCGACGCACACCAGACGTTCGTCATCGTCGGAGCAGGACTCGCAGGGGCGAAGGCGGCCGAAACGCTGCGCGCCGAAGGGTTCACCGGCCGGGTGATCCTCATCGGCGACGAGCGCGACCACCCCTACGAACGGCCGCCGCTCTCCAAGGGCTACCTGGACGGAAAGGCCGACCGGGACAGCGTCTTCACGCACGAACGCCCCTGGTACGCGGGCGCCGACATCGAGCTGCACCTCGGCCAGCCGGTCACCGCGCTCGACCGGTACGCCAGGACCGTGCAGCTCGGCGACAACACCGTCATCCACTACGACAAGCTCCTGCTGGCCACCGGCTCCGAACCGCGCCGCCTCGACATCCCCGGCACCGACCTGGCCGGTGTCCACCACCTGCGCCGCCTCGCCCACGCCGACCGGCTGCGCAACGTGCTCGCCGCCCTCGGCCGCGACAACGGCCACCTGGTCATCGCCGGAGCCGGCTGGATCGGCCTGGAGGTCGCCGCCGCCGCCCGCGGCTACGGCGCCGAGGTCACCGTCGTCGAGGCCGAGTCCACCCCGCTGCACCAGGTCATCGGCCCCGAGCTGGGCCAGATCTTCACCGAACTGCACAGCTCGCACGGTGTCCGCTTCCACTTCGGCGCCCGCCTCACCGAGATCACCGGCCAGGACGGCATGGTCTTCGCCGCCCGCACCGACGACGGCGAGGAGCACCTCGCCCACGACGTCCTCGCCGCGATCGGCGCCGCCCCGCGCTCCGCCCTCGCCGAGGCCGCCGGACTGGAGATGGCCGAGCGCGCCCACGGCGGCGGCATCGCGGTGGACGCCTCGCTGCGCACCTCCGACCCGCACATCTACGCCGCCGGGGACGTCGCCGCCGCCGCCCACCCGCTGCTCGGCACCCGGCTGCGCGTCGAGCACTGGGCCAACGCCCTGAACGGCGGACCGGCCGCCGCCCGCGCCATGCTCGGCCAGGACGTGACGTACGACCGCGTCCCGTACTTCTTCTCCGACCAGTACGACCTGGGCCTCGAATACTCCGGCTGGGCCCCGCCCGGGTCCTACGACGAGGTGATCATCCGGGGCGACGCCGGAAAGCGGGAGTTCATCGCGTTCTGGCTGAAGGACCGCCGCGTCCTCGCCGGGATGAACGTCAACGTGTGGGATGTCACCGAAACGATCCAGGAGCTGATCCGGGCCCGTCAGCAGCACGACCCGGAAGCCCTCGCCGACCCGTCGGTCCCGCTGGACTCCCTGCTCTGAGACGTACGGCCGGGGTGCGGGCGGCACCGCCCGCACCCCGGCGGGCCGCCCGCCGGGGCCCAGGTTGTCCGAGGCCACCCGTAGACTTCACGCGTGGCTGGCAGGATCAACGACGACGACGTGAAGGCGGTACGGGACGCGGTCCCGATCGACGCCGTCGTGTCCGAATACCTCCAGCTGCGCAACGCCGGCGGTGGAAACCTGAAGGGCCTCTGCCCCTTCCACGACGAGAAGTCCCCCTCCTTCCAGGTCAGTCCCGGCAAGGGCCTGTTCCACTGCTTCGGCTGCCAGGAGGGCGGCGACACGATCGCCTTCGTGATGAAGATCGACCACCTCTCCTTCTCGGAGACGGTCGAGCGCCTGGCCGCCAAGGCGGGCATCACCCTGCGGTACGAGGAGGGCGGCTACAACCCCTCCCACCAGCGCGGCGAACGTATCCGGCTGATCGAGGCCCACCAGGCCGCCGCCGAGTTCTACGTCCGCGCGCTGGAGAGCCCCGAGGCCGAGATCGGCCGGAAGTTCCTCGCCGAGCGCGGCTTCGACCAGGACGCCGCCACCCACTTCCGCGTCGGCTACAGCCCGGCCGGCTGGGACCACCTCACCCGCTATCTCCGCGGCAAGGGCTTCAGCGACAAGGAGCTGATCACCTCCGGCCTCTCCCAGGACGGCCGCCGCGGCCCCATCGACCGCTTCCGCGGCCGGCTCATGTGGCCGATCAGCGACACCGCCGGGGAGATCGTCGGCTTCGGCGCCCGCAAGCTCCGTGACGACGACAACGGCCCGAAGTACCTCAACACCCCCGAGACCCCGATCTACAAGAAGTCCCAGGTGCTGTACGGCATCGACCTGGCCAAGAAGGACATCGCCAAGGCCAGCCGCGCCGTCGTCGTCGAGGGGTACACCGACGTCATGGCCTGCCACCTCGCCGGGGTCACCACCGCCATCGCCACCTGCGGCACCGCCTTCGGCAACGACCACATCAAGATCCTGCGCCGCCTCCTCATGGACAACGGCAGCGCCCGCGTGATCTTCACCTTCGACGGCGACTCGGCCGGCCAGAAGGCCGCCCTGCGCGCCTTCGAGGACGACCAGAAGTTCGCCGCCGAGACCTACATCGCCATCGCCCCGGACGGCATGGACCCCTGCGACCTGCGGCTCGCCAAGGGCGACGACTCCGTGCGCGACCTGGTCGAGCCGCGCACCCCGCTCTTCGAGTTCGCGCTGCGCCAGATCGTCGGCCGCTACGACCTGGAGACCCCGGCCGGCCGCGCCGCCGCCCTCGACGGGGCCGCCGCCGTCGTCGCCAAGATCAAGACGAGCAGCGTGCAGCGCGAGGTCGCCGTCCAGCTCGCCGGTCTCGTCGGCATCCTCGACCAGGAGTTCGTCGTCCGCCGCGTCGCCCAGCTCGCCCGCTGGGCCCGCGACAAGGGCGGCGACCACGGGGAGCGCGGCGGCCGCGGCGGACCCCAGGGCCCCCGGGGCCCGCGCGGCGGTGCCTCGCAGCAGACCGCCCCCGCCCCGGCACCCGGCTTCTCCGGCCCTGCGCTCAACCTCCGCAGCCCCGCCCACCGCACCGAGCGCGAGCTGCTCAAGCTCGCCCTCCAGAAGCCCGCCCTGGTCTCCCCTGCCTTCGACGCCTACGGCGTGGACGAGTTCACCGCCCCGCCCTACGCCGCCGTGCGCCGGTGCATCGAGGAGGCGGGCGGGGCCGAGCAGGGCCTCGCCGACAACCGCGAGTATCTCGTCGCCGTCATGGACGCGGCCCCCGACAACACCGTCCGCAGTCTCGTCACGGAGCTCGCCGTCGAGGTCTTCATCGGCAAGACCATCGACGAGACCTACGCCGGAATGCAGCTCGTCCACGTCCGGCTGCGCGCGGTGGACCGTCGCATCAACGACGTACAGGGCAGCCTCGCCCGCCTCGGCAGCCACGTCGCCCCCCAGGACCTGGCCGCCGCGCAGAACGAGGTCTGGGTGCTCCAGCAGTACGCCCAGTCCCTGCGCGCCCACGGCGCAGCCGCGCTCTGAGGCACCCGCTCCCGGCCTGGCCGGTAGTCGTCCGGTGACGGACCGGAATCAAAAAGTCCCCGCACGCCCCTCGTGACAGTCGTGTGTCGTACCCCACACTGGGGAATGTCTGAGTCATCGGAGCACGCCGGTCCACAGGGGAGCACCCCGGGGGCCGGACAGGCCTCCACCCCGTCATCCGGCAGCGATCACCTGGAGGTCGCCCCCGTGCAGACCCGGACCGTGACGACCACGACCGAGCCCATCGCGGCCATCCCGGCGCAGCACAGGGCCCTGCACCACCCGGAGAACGCGGCAGGCCCGCCCGGACACCCACCCGAGGCAGTCATGGTGGAAGCGACGCACCTCCCCGAACAGCCGGAGCCGCGGAACCGGGCGGACTCCGGCGGCCCCACCTCCGACCTGTTCCGGCAGTATCTGCGCGAGATCGGCCGCATCCCGCTGCTCACCGCCGCCGAGGAGGTCGAGCTCGCCCGCCGCGTCGAGGCCGGCCTCTTCGCCGAGGAACGCCTCGCGGGCACCCCGGACCTCGACTCCCGCCTCGCCGGGGACCTGGACCGGCTCGTGGTGATGGGCCGCACGGCCAAACGCCGCCTCATCGAGGCCAACCTCCGCCTCGTCGTCTCCGTCGCCAAGCGCTACGTGGGCCGCGGGCTGACCATGCTCGACCTGGTCCAGGAGGGGAATCTCGGCCTGATCCGGGCCGTGGAGAAGTTCGACTACGCCCGGGGCTACAAGTTCTCCACGTACGCGACCTGGTGGATCCGCCAGGCCATGTCCCGCGCGCTCGCCGACCAGGCCCGCACCATCCGCGTCCCGGTCCACGTCGTGGAGCTGATCAACCGCGTGGTGCGCGTCCAGCGCCGGATGCTCCAGGAGCGCGGCGTCGAGCCCACCGCCGAGGAGATCGCCGCCGAGCTGGACCTGACGCCCGAGCGGATCACCGAAGTCCTGCGCCTGGCCCAGGAACCGGTCTCCCTGCACGCCCCCGTCGGCGCGGAGGACGACGTCTCCTTCGGCGACCTCATCGAGGACGGCGACGCCGCATCGCCCGTCGAGTCCGCCGCCTTCCTGCTGCTGCGCGAACACCTGGAGGTGGTCCTCTCCACCCTCGGCGAGCGTGAACGCAAGGTCGTGCAACTGCGCTACGGCCTGGACGACGGGCGGCCCCGCACCCTGGAGGAGATAGGACGGATCTTCGGCGTGACGCGCGAACGCATCCGCCAGATCGAGTCCAAGACCCTCAGCAGGCTGCGGGACCACGCCTTCGCCGACCAACTCCGCGGCTACCTCGACTGATCCACGCGAGGGGAATCAGTCCACCTCGGCCAACGCCTCCGCGAACTGGGCCGCGTACAACCGGGCATAGGCGCCGCCGGCCGCCAACAGCTCCTCGTGCGTGCCCTGTTCGACGATCGACCCGTTCTCCATCACCAGGATCACATCCGCGTCCCGGATCGTGGAGAGCCGGTGGGCGATCACGAACGACGTACGCCCGTGGGCCAGGCGCGCCATCGCCTTCTGGATCAGCACCTCGGTCCGGGTGTCCACCGAGCTGGTCGCCTCGTCGAGGACCAGGATCACCGGGTCGGACAGGAACGCCCGCGCGATGGTGATCAGCTGCTTCTCGCCCGCGCTGACCCCGGTCCCCTCGTCGTCGATCACCGAGTCGTACCCGTCGGGCAGCGTCCGGATGAACCGGTCGGCATGCGCCGCCCGGGCCGCCTCCTCGATCTCCTCCCGGGTGACCTCGCGCGAAGCGCCGTACGCGATGTTCTCGGCGATCGTCCCGCCGAACAGCCAGGTGTCCTGGAGCACCATGCCGATCGAGGACCGCAGGTCGTCCCGGGACATCTTCGCCACGTCGACCCCGTCGAGCGCGATCCGCCCGCCGGTCACCTCGTAGAACCGCATCAGCAGGTTGACCAGCGTCGTCTTGCCCGCACCGGTCGGACCGACGATGGCGACGGTCTGCCCCGGCTCCACGCTCAGCGAGAGCTCCTCGATCAGCGGCTTCTCCGGCTCGTAGCGGAAGGACACCTTCTCCAGCGAGACCCGGCCGGCCGGCCGCTCCGGCCGCTCCCCGTGCTCCGGGTCCGCTTCCTGCTCCTCGGCGTCCAGCAGCTCGAAGACCCGTTCCGCCGACGCGATGCCGGACTGCACAAGGTTCGCCATCGAGGCGACCTGCGTCAGCGGCATCGAGAACTGCCGCGAGTACTGGATGAACGCCTGGACGTCACCGATCGACAGCGTGCCCGAGGCGACCCGGAGCCCGCCGACCACCGCGACCAGCACGTAGTTGATGTTCGAGATGAAGAACATCAGCGGCTGCATGAGCCCGCTGGCGAACTGGGCCTTGAAGCCCGCCTCGTACAGCGCCTCGTTCTGCTCGGCGAAGTCCCGCGCGGACTCCTCCTGCCGGCCGAAGACCTTCACCAGGTTGTGCCCGGTGTACATCTCCTCGATATGGGCGTTGAGCGTGCCCGTCACCCGCCACTGCTGCACGAACTGCGGCTGCGACCGCTTGCCGACCTGCGTCGCCACGACCACCGACAGCGGGATCGTCACCAGCGCGACCAGCGCCAGCAGCGGCGAGATCCAGAACATCACGATCAGCACGCCGACGATCGTCAGCAGGGAGTTGATGAGCTGGCCCATCGTCTGCTGGAGCGTCTGCGAGATGTTGTCGATGTCGTTCGTCGCCCGGCTCAGCACCTCACCGCGCTTGGCCCGGTCGAAGTACGACAGCGGCAGCCGCGCCAGCTTCGTCTGCAGGTCCTCGCGCAACTGGAACACGATCCGGTTGATCACCCGGATCGACAGCCGCGCCGACACCAGCATCAGCAGCCCGGCCGCGACATAGATCACCAGGGCCAGCAGCAGGACGTGCCCCACCGCGCCGAAGTCGATGCCCTCGCCGGGGGTGAAGCTCACCCCCGACAGCATGTCGGCCATGGAGCCGCGGCCGTCCTCACGCAGCCCCTCGATCGCCTGCGCCTTCGACGTGCCCGCGGGCATCTGACGCCCGACCACACCGGCGAAGATCAGGTCGGTCGCCTTCCCCAGGATCTTCGGCCCGGCCACCGACAGCGCGACGCTCACCGTCACCGCGC
Organism: Streptomyces sp. man185; assembly: GCA_002551355.1. Lineage (GTDB taxonomy): Bacteria > Actinomycetota > Actinomycetes > Streptomycetales > Streptomycetaceae > Streptomyces. The sequence goes on from NTHE01000017.1 coordinate 93,862, forward strand.
CCAGCATCAGCCACAGCGAGGCCCTCTCCCGGCCGAACCGCTTCAGCAGCCGCTTGCTCGACCCCTTGAAATCCATCGACCGCTCGGTGGGCGCGCCCCCGGCCATCATCCGTCCGCCCGGACCGGCCATTACGCGGCCTCCGCTTCCGTCAGCTGGGAGAGCACGATCTCCCGGTACGTTTCATTGCCGTCCATCAACTCGTGATGGGTGCCGGTCCCCACGAGTCGGCCCTCGTCCAGCACCAGGATCCGGTCCGCGTCACGGATGGTGGACACCCGCTGCGCCACGATCACCACGGTCGCCCCGGCCGTCTCCCGGCCCAGCGCCGCCCGCAGCGCCGCGTCGGTCGCGTAGTCCAGCGCGGAGAACGAGTCGTCGAACAGATAGATCTCCGGGCGCTGCACCAGCGTCCGCGCGATGGCGAGCCGCTGCCGCTGACCGCCGGACACATTGGTGCCGCCCTGCGCGATCGGCGCGTCCAGCCCGTGCTCCAGCGCCTCGACGAACCCCTTCGCCTGCGCCACCTCCAGCGCGTGCCACAACTCCTCGTCGGTGGCGTCCGGATTCCCGTACCGCAGGTTCGTCGCCACGGTCCCCGAGAAGAGGTAAGGCTTCTGCGGCACCAGGGACACCGTCTTCGCCAGCAGCACCGGATCCAGCGTCCGCACGTCCTCGCCGTCGACCAGCACCTCGCCGTCCGTCACGTCGAACAGCCGGGGTACGAGCCCGAGCAGCGTGGACTTCCCGCTGCCCGTCGACCCGATGACCGCGGTCGTCTCCCCGGGCCGCGCCACCAGATCGACCGCCCGCAGCACCGGCTCCTCCGCACCCGGGTAGCGGAACTCGGCCCCGCGCACCTCCAGATGCCCGTGCCGCCGCAGCTCGGTCACCGGCGCGACCGGCGGCACGACGCTCGAATCGGTCCCGAGGACCTCCTCGATGCGCTCGGCGCACACCTCGGCGCGCGGCACCATCATGAACATGAAGGTGGCCATCATCACGGCCATCACGATCTGCATCAGATAGGCGAGGAACGCGGTCAGCGCACCGATCTGCATCCCGCCGCTGTCGATCCGGTGCGCGCCGAACCACACCACCGCGATCGACGACAGGTTGACCACCGTCATCACGGTCGGGTGCATCAGCGCCATCAGCCGCCCGGTCGCCACCGACACATCGGTCAGCTCGGTGTTCGCACCCCGGAAGCGCTTCTCCTCGTACCCGTCCCTGACGAAGGCGCGGATGACCCGGTTGCCGGTGATCTGTTCGCGCAGCACCCGGTTCACCGAGTCCAGCCGCTCCTGCATGGAGCGGAACAGCGGCCGCATCCTCTTCACGATGAGGCCGACCGCGACACCGAGCACCGGCACGACCGCCAGCAGCACCGCGGAGAGCTGCACATCCAGGCCGAGCGCCATGACGATGCCGCCGACGCACATGATCGGGGCCGACACCATCAGCGTGAACGCCAGCAGCACCAGCATCTGGACCTGCTGGACGTCGTTGGTGGTCCGGGTGATCAGCGAGGGCGCCCCGAAGCGCCCCAGCTCACGGGCGGAGAAGGACTGCACCCGGTCGAAGACGGCGGCCCGCACATCACGCCCGAGAGCGGCGGCGGTGCGCGCCCCGTAATAGACGGCCCCCACATTGCACAGAACCTGCAGGACGCTGACGGCGATCATGAGACCGCCGAACTCCAGGATGTAGCCGGTGTCACCCGCGACGACACCGTTGTCAATGATGTCGGCGTTGAGGCTGGGCAGATACAGGGTGGCGCAGGTCTGGAGCAGCTGGAGCAGGACCAGCAGCACGATGGGTTTCGTGTACGGGCCCAGATGGGCCCGCAGGAGTTTTATGAGCACGCGGGACTCTCGGAATCGGCGGCAGGCAGAGGCCGACCCAGTTTCGCGTACGCCGTACTCCGAAGCGAACCGTTTTCCCCAAGCCCGGGTCAAACCTGGAGCGCGGGGAAGACCCCCGCGCTCGGGCTCACGCCGGGTGCGCGCCGCCGAAGGCCCCGGGGTGGATCTGGTCCCGGGTCGCCGCGTACTGCTGACGCACCGCACCGCCCACCGCCAGCTCCTCGCCGGGCTCCAGCACCTGGGTCGCCGCGCCCTGCCAGGCCGGGGGAGTGCGCGGGTCGAGGGCCCCCTGCGAGACCCCGAGCGCCCAGGCGGCCTGCCGGGCCGCGCCGATCGCCGCGTACTGGGCGGGCTCCGGCACCACGACCTGGGTCCCGAACACCGCCGGAGCCAGCGCCTGCACGGCCGGCAGCTCCGCAGCCGCCCCCAGCAGGAACACCCGCCGCACCTCCACGCCCCGCCCGCGCAGCACGTCCAGGGCATCGGCCAGCGAGCACAGCATGCCCTCGAACGAGGCCCGGGCCAGGTGCTCCGGCTTCATCGACTCACGCCGCAGCCCGCAGAGAGTGCCCGCGGTGTGCGGGAGCTGCGGGGTGCGCTCACCTTCCAGATACGGCAGCAGCACCAGCCCGGACGCGCCGGGCGTGGACTTCAGCGCCAGGGCGGACAGCTCCTCCAGCCCGTCCACGCCCAGCATCTCGGCGGTCCCGCGCAGCGCCCGTACGGCGTTGGAGAGGTGGACGACCGGCAGATGCATTCCGGTGGCGTCGGCGAACGAGGTGATCATCCCGCTCGGATCGGCGAGCGCCTCGTGGTGCACGGCCATCACGGACCCGGAGGCCCCGAGCGACACCACGGCGTCGCCCACTGCGACCCCGAGCCCGAAGGCCGCGGCCATGGTCTCGCCGGTGCCCGCGGAGATCAGCAGCCCCTCGGGCGTCATCCCGGCGGAGTCGGAGGGTCCGAGCACCTCGGGCAGCGCGGCGGAATGGCCGAGGGCCAGCTCGACCAGATCAGGCCGGTAGGAGGCTGACCCGGCCGACCAGTACCCCGTGCCCGAGGCCGCGCCCCGGTCCGTGGTCCGCCGGGCGGGCCGGCCCAGCAACTGCCACACGAGCCAGTCGTGCGGCTGGAGCACGGCGGCCACCCGCTGGGCGTTCTCCGGCTCGGTCCGCGCCAGCCAGCGCAGCTTCGCCACCGGCTGCGAGGCCCCCGGCACGGCACCGACCGCCTCGGCCCAGGCCTGCCGCCCGCCGAGCCCGTCGACGAGATCGGCCGCGGCGACCTGCGCCCGCCGGTCGTTGCCGAGGAGGGCGGGGCGTACGAGATTGCCCTGCCGGTCCAGCGGCACGAGCCCGTGCTGCTGCGCGGAGACCCCGATGGCCTGCACACCTTCGAGCAGCCCACCGGAGGCCGCCTCACCGAGCGAGAGCAGCCAGGCCTGCGGATCGACCTCCGCGGCCTTGGCCTCGACCGGATGGGCGGCGTACCCCTCCCGGAGCACGGCGCCCGATTCCGTGTCGCAGACGACGATGTGAGTGAAAGTGGACGAACTGTCCAGCCCCGCGACTATGCCCATACGGAGATTCTGCCGCACCGACGGACTTTCCCGTAACTCACACCGCGCCGCCCCACGGGACCGCTAGGTGTTGGTGGTCCCCCAGTCGTCCTCGAAGCCGTTCCGGCTGCTGCGGTCCCGCAGCGACCGGACCCGCTCGGCGACGGAGGCGGGCACCTTGTCCCCGACCGAGTGGTACGCCTTGCCGGCGATGTCCCGTCCGCTGTGCGCGGCACTCTCGGCGGCGTTGCGCACGGCGGGGTTCTCCGTGAACTGCCGGGCCGACTTCTTCAACTGCTCGTAACGCTCGCGCCCGGCTCGCGTGCCGAGCACGTAACCGAGGGCCACTCCGGCGATGAACGTGAGCCGGTACCGCATGGCTGCCACCCTTCCTACGCTTGGTGCGACGTGTGCAGCCCGCCTACCCGCGAGCACCCGAGATCACCCCGGGCGATACCGATTGGCGGAGCACCCCCCTGCTTGCGCTAATGTATGTGTCGCAGCGAACGCGCGCCGCCCGGCAGCCGCCAGGCAGGTACGATTTCGAAGCAACGCCACAATCCCCTGTAGCTCAATTGGCAGAGCAGCCGGCTGTTAACCGGCAGGTTACTGGTTCGAGTCCAGTCGGGGGAGCGCGATCCCCTGTAGCTCAATTGGCAGAGCATTCGGCTGTTAACCGGAGGGTTACTGGTTCGAGTCCAGTCGGGGGAGCCAAACGGAAGAGGACCCCTCGGGGTCCTCTTTCGCGTACCCGCCCATCCCGTTCCGGGACCTCGGGCGGACCTCCGGAGAGACTCTTTCGGGTCTCCTCGATCTTGCCTGCAACCGGGCAGCACGCAGCGACGTCCTCAAGATCAGGTGAAGTCGGCCAACCGAAGCGAGAGATCGTATGACCGGCTATGCTGCGGCAGACGGTGCGCACACTTGTACGCGCCACGCCGAAACGGGGCGGTAGCTCAGCCGGTTAGAGCAGCGGACTCATAATCCGTCGGCCGTGGGTTCGAGTCCCACCCGCCCCACCGAGCGTCCCCAGGCAGAATCGTTCTGACCTGGGGACACGTATTGCTCGTGAGCTTCGGGCGCCGGGCTAGACGGCGAAGCGTCGACCGAAGGACCCCCCGATTCGGCGGAGTCAGTCCCCCTCGGCCTCGAAGGCGCGCAGCAGATCGGCGGCGACGCTCACGGCAATCGTCGCGGGGTCCTTGCCGGTGATGTCGGCCAGCCCGATCGGGGTCTTGATCCGGTCGATGGCGGCCTCGTCGTGACCGCCCTCTGCGAGGAGGCGTTTGCGGAACCGCTTCCACTTGGCCGCCGACCCGATCAGCCCGATGGAACCGAGGTGGGATGTCCGCAGGGCGGCGTCGCACAGAGCGGCGTCCTCGGCGTGATCATGCGTCATGATCAGGACATGCGTGCCGCGCGGCAGCTTGTCGAGGACCTCCTCGGGCAGCAGCGGAGTGTGGTGGACCCGGACCCCCGCCACCGCGTCCGCGAGGGGGGCGAGCCGCTCATCGGCGAGGAGGTCCGAGCGGCTGTCGATCAGATGGAGGTCGAGGTCCTGGCGTGCCAGGACGCGCGCCAGTTCCATTCCGACGTGTCCGACGCCGAAGATCGCCACCGCCCGTACCACCGGAAGCGGTTCGAGCAGCACCGAGACCGTGCCGCCGCAGCACTGGACGCCGTGCCGGTTGGTCACCTTGTCGTTCAGCGCGAAATCCATCAGCTCCGGTCCGGCCGCGGAGGCGGTGATCATCTCCCGGGCCCGGTCGATCGTGACCGCCTCGACGTTGCCCCCACCGATCGAGCCCCAGGTCTCGCTCCGCCCCACGACGAGTTTCGCGCCGGCGTTACGAGGGGCGTGGCCGCGCACGGTCGCGACGGTCACCAGCACGCCGGCCTCCCGGCGTGCTCGCAGCCGTGCGACCGCGGCGAACCAGGTCTCGTCAGGCACCGCTCAGCGCTTCCGCCTCGGTTCGCGCCCCGGCCCCGGTGGCGGGCCCGTCGCCGTGGTGACCGTTCGGGGAGGAGGCGGCCCGACGCGTCGCCTCGATCGCCCAGTACACCGCTTCCGGTGTGGCGGGCGAGGCGAGTTCCACGCTCACTCCGGCGGGCCCGAACGCCGCGGCGGCCTGCCGCAGCGCTTCTCGTACCGAGAACGCCAGCATCAGCGGAGGCTCACCCACGGCCTTGGACCCGTAGACGGCGCCCTCCTCGGTGGCGTTCTCCAGCAGCCGGACGTTGAACTCCTGCGGCATCTCCGAGAAGCTGGGCAGCTTGTACGTACTCGCCGCCTGGGTCAGCAGCCGGCCGCGGCCCGGCCCGTCGCCGGTGTCCCAGCGCATGTCCTCCAGCGTCAGCCAGCCCGCGCCCTGCACGAAACCGCCCTCGACCTGACCGATGTCGATCATCGGGGAGAGGCTGTCGCCGACGTCGTGCACGATGTCCACCCGCCGGATGCGGTACGCGCCGGTGAAGCCGTCCACCTCCACCTCGGCCGCGGCGGCGCCGTAGGAGAAGTACTTGAACGGAGAGCCCTGGAAGGCCTTCGCGTCCCAGTGCAGACCCTCGGTCCGGTAGAAGCCCGACGCCGACAACTGCACCCGCTGGAAGTACGCGGTGCGCACCAGGTCGTCCCAGGCCAGCTCCTCGTCGCTGCCGAGGGCACGCGCGACGCCCTCGACGATGCGCACGTCCGAGGCGTTCGTCCCCAGCCGGCCGCCGGCCACCTGGAGCAGCCGCTCGCGGATCTGCTCGCAGGCGTTCTTCACCGCCGCGCCGTTGAGGTCCGCCCCCGCGCTGGCCGCGGTGGCGGAGGTGTTGGGCACCTTGTCGGTACGCGTCGGGGCCAGCCGCACCTTGTGCAGTGGGGTGCCCAGCGTCGTCGCGGCGACCTGCAGCATCTTGGTGTGCAGGCCCTGGCCCATCTCCGTGCCGCCGTGGTTGATCAGGACCGAGCCGTCCTTGTAGACCAGGACCAGCGCGCCGCCCTGGTTGAAGGCGGTGAGGTTGAACGAGATGCCGAACTTGACCCCGGTGATCGCCAGCCCGCGCTTGGTGTTCGGGTGTGCGGCGTTGAACGCCGCGATCTCGCGCCGCCGGTCGGCGAGGTTGCCGTCCGCGCATACCTGCTGCCAGACGGTGGAAATGCGTTCGGGATGCGTGACCGGCTGCCCGTACGGCGTCGTCTGGCCCTGCCCCTGCCGGTAGAAGTTGCGCTCCCGCAGCTCCATCGGGTCCAGGCCGAGCAGCGGCGCGCACCTGCCCATGATGTCCTCGATCACCAGCATGCCCTGCGGTCCGCCGAAGCCCCGGAAGGCGGTGTTGGAGACCTTGTTGGTCCGGGCGATACGGCCCGCGACACGTGCGTTGGGGATCCAGTAGGTGTTGTCGATGTGGCACAGGGCACGGGCGACCACCGGCTCGGACAGGTCCAGGCTCCAGCCGCCGTCTGCCGTCAGGGTGGCCTCCAGGGCCTGGATACGTCCTTCGGCGTCGAAGCCGATCTTCCACGCCGCGTGGAACCCGTGGCGCTTGCCGGACATGGTCAGGTCCTGGGTGCGGTTGAGCCGGACCCGGACCGGCCGGCCGGTCAGCCTGGCGCCGAGTGCGGCGACGGCCGCGAAGCCGTGCGGCTGCATCTCCTTGCCGCCGAAGCCGCCACCCATCCGCAGACACTGCACGGTCACCTCGTGACTGTGCAGGCCGAGCACGTGCGCGACGATCTCCTGTGTCTCGGAGGGATGTTGGGTACTGCTCTGGACGAACATCTGCCCGTTCTCGTCGACCAGGGCCAGCGCCGCGTGCGTCTCCAGGTAGAAGTGCTCCTGATCGGAAAACTGGAACTCGCCCGAGAACACGTGCGCGGAGTCGGCGAAGCCGGCGTCGACGTCGCCGGTGAGCATCACGGGCCGGGCGCCGTGGAAGCTCCCGGCCGCGATCGCGTCCCGCAGGGCGATCAGGGAGGGCTGTTCGTCGAGGTCCACCTCGACAGCCGCCGCCCCGAGCCGGGCCGCCTCCAGCGTCTCACCGAGCACCCAGGCGACCGCGTGACCGTGGAACATGACCGTGTCGGGGAAGAGCGGTTCGTCGTGCTTCATGCCCGCGTCGTTGACGCCGGGCACGTCGGCGCCGGTCAGCACCCGGACCACACCGGGCACCGCGAGCGCGGGCCCGGTGTGCAGCCGGGTGATCCTGCCGTGGGCCTTCATGACCTGGACCGGGTAGGCGTGCAGAACGTCCTTGGTGCGATGGACCAGGTCGTCGGTGTAGAGCGCGGCGCCGGTGACGTGCTGGACGGCACTCTCGTGCGGCATCGACACGCCGACGGCCGGCTTCTCGGGGCGCTGGGACAGATGGCTCATGAGGAAACCGCCTCGGTGGTGTGCGCGTACAGCTTCAGCAAGCTCTGGCCCAGCATCGCGGAGCGGTACGCGGCGCTGGCACGCTGATCGTTCAGCGGCGTGCCCTCCGCCCGCAGTACCCGCGCCGCGGCTTCGACGGTCTCCGCCGTCCACGGCCTGCCCTCCAGGGACGCCTCGGTGGAGAGGGCACGGATCGGGGTGGCGGCGACACCGCCCAGACCGATACGGGCCTTGCCGACGAGCCCGTCCTCGATCTCGATCGCGAAGGCGACCGCCACGCTGGAGATGTCGTCGAACCGCCGCTTGGCGATCTTGTGGAAGGCCACGACCTGCGAGAGCGGCAGCGGGACGCGTACCGCGCGGATCAGCTCGCCGGGACGGCGCACGCTCTGCCGGTAGCCGGTGAAGTACTCCGCGAGGGGAACCAGGCGTTCACCGTCGGCGTCGGCGAGCACCACCGACGCCTCCAGTGCGAGGAGGACCGGCGGACTGTCGCCGATGGGGGAACCGGTCCCCAGATTGCCGCCGAGCGTCGCACCGTTGCGGATGAGCCGCGACGCGAACTGCGGGAAAAGCTCTGCCAGCAGCGGGACCCGGCCGTCGAGGCGGCGCTCGATCTCGGTGAGGGTCAGCGCCGCCCCGATCTCGATGGAGTCGGATCCGACGCGCAGCTCCCGCAGTTCGGGCAGCCGGTCGACGGCGATCACGCAATCCGCCCGGCGGGCGCGGATGTTCACCTCCACGCCCCAGTCGGTGGAGCCGGCGACCACCACCGCGTCGGGCCGCTCGCGCAGCAGCCGCAAGGTCTCGCCCAGGGTGTTCCTCCGCAGGAACGCGCTGCCGTCCTGGACGTACTCGGTGGCGACCGGCACGGGCGGGGACTGCTCACGACGCTGTGCGAGCGGGTCCTCTTCGGTGGGCGCGCCGACGGCGAACGCGGCATCGCGAATCGGGCGGTACCCGGTGCAGCGGCACAGGTTTCCGCTCAGCGCGTGCAGATCGAAGCCGTTCGGTCCGTGCTCCGGGTCGGTGTCGTCGGCCGGGTCCGCGTGCGCGCAGCGGTCGGGCCGGTAGTACTCGGCGGCCATGCTGCAGACGAACCCCGGTGTGCAGTAACCGCATTGGGAGCCGCCTCGGACCGCCATCTCCTCCTGCACCGGGTGCAGCGTGTCCGGTCGGCCGACGCCGGCGAGCCCCTCGGAGGTGACCACTTCCTGTCCGTCGAGCGCCGCGGCCGGCAGCAGACAGGCGTTGACCGCCACCCAGTCGGTGGGCTCGTTCGTCCCGGGACGGGCGACCAGGATCGCGCAGGCGCCGCACTCACCCTCGGCGCAGCCCTCCTTGGTCCCGGTGAGGCCGCGCTCGCGCAGAAAGTCCAGCACCGTGGTGTGGGGCGCGGCCGGTGAGATCGGTGCTTCGGTCCCGTTGACCGTGATGCGTGGCGCCGTCACGACAGGCCTGCGTTCCGGTGCGCGCTCGGTCGATTCATCATCTTCGTCACTTTCGGACAGCTCTCTTGATTCGTGCGCACCACAGGAGACGAGCGGGCGCGAAACGGCGCGCGACTGCTGGGCGCCGCGAAGAAAGGTGATGGAAAAAGGGGAGAACAGGGAAGCCGGAATGTGCCGCGAAAGGGCACAGGAGAAGGCGCGCGCTCAGCTGCCGTGCGCGATACGCCCCGGAACCCACGCGGTGCACTCGGCGAGGCGACCGAGATCGGAGTAGGTGAACATCAGCTGGTCGCCTCCTTTCGAGGCTGAGGGTCGGCGTTTACGGAAAATTAGTGGTTGCCACCATGGAGGTCAAGGGGCCGCCCGGCGCCGAAGCCCGTCCGAGCGCCTTCCACGACCGCCGCCGCACCGTCGCCCGTCGCGCGCCTGCCGTCCGGTCCGCGAGCGCCCCGCACCCCGGATGCCGCACCCCGGAGGCCGTACCCAGAGGTCGTATACCGGAGGCCGCACCCCAGCGACACAGCTCTTGACGACGGTCGCGGGGCCTCCCCATACTGGCGGCCAAATCGATTTGGCCACATCGCTTTGGCCCTCCGTCCGGGGCCGGATCGCGGCTGATGTCCGAGCGTTCCCCCGCCCGAATGGGAGCACCGACGTGTCCAGTCATCGCCAGCACGCACCCGGAGCTGAACAACAACCGCCGACGCCGGAGGCGGTCGCGCACGACGCCCCGCACGACTCCGCACATGGCGCCGCACACGACGCCCCGCACGATTCCGCACATGGCGCCGCACACGACGCCCCGCACGACACCGCACATGACGCCCCAGCCGTGCACCCCGTCGACGAGTCGCGCCCCCTCGGGCGGATCGTCCTCTTCGGGATCCAGCACGTACTCGTCATGGCCGCCACCCCCATCTCGGCGATCTTCCTGATGAGCGCCACCCTCCGGCTCGACGCCGGCCTGACCGTCAACCTGCTCTCCGCGGCGTTCGTGCTCTCCGGCGTCGGGTCGCTGATCCAGTCGCTGGGGCCGTGGAAGTTCGGCCCCCGGCTGCCGTTCGTGATGCTGCCCGGCGGCGCGCCGCTCATCCTGTTCATCGCCATCGCCGAGCAGCACGGCCTGCGTACCGCCACCGGCGCGGTCATCCTCACCGCGGCTTTCTACTTCGTCGTCCTGCCGGTCTTCTCGCGGCTGCTCAGGTTCTTCCCGGCCCTGGTCATCGGCACCATGATCGTCATCGTCGGGGTCAACCTGGTGAAGGTCGGCGCGGTCCTCGTCACCGGCCGGCCCGGCGAGCCGGGGTTCGCGGACCCGACGAACCTCGCGCTCGGCATGGCGACGATCGGATTCACCGTCGCCTTCTACCTGCTGTTCACGGGAATCCTGCGGCAACTCGCCGTCATGCTCGGCCTGGTCGCCGGCACCGTGCTGGCCGGGTTCCTCGGCAGCATCGACCTCGGTCGCGCCGGCGAAGGCGGTCTGTTCAGCGTGCCGGAACTGATGCCGTTCGGCTCACCCCAGTTCAGCCTGATCGCCGCGCTGCCGCTGATGCTCTACAGCCTCGCCTCCATGGCGGAGGCCACCGGCCAGACGGTCATCAACGCCGAGGCCGTCGGCAAGGAGGTCGACACCCGCACCGACGTCCCCAAGACGGTCCGCGGTGATGCGCTGACCTCCCTCTTCGGCGGGTTCTTCGGACTGCCCCTGATGGTGACCAGCGGCGAGAACATCGGGATCGTCCGTGTCACCGGCGTCCGCAGCCGCTACGTCACCGCCGCCGCCGGTGTGGTCCTCATCGTCATCGGGTTCCTCGCGCCGGTGACCCGCGCTATCAGTGTCGTCCCGTCCGCCGTGGTCGGCGGCACGGCCATGGTCGTCTTCGCGGTGATCACCGTGCTCGGCGTGCAGATGCTCGGCCGGTCCGACCTCGACCAGCACACCAGCACGTTCATCTGCGCCGTCGCCCTCGCGCTGGGACTGCTGCCGATCCTCATCCCCGGCGTGTACGCCGACTTCCCGCCCAACGTCCGCATCCTCCTCGAAAGCGGCGTCGCCGTCGGCGCGTTCGTCGCCGCCGTGCTCAACATCCTGTTCCACCACGTCAGGCCGCGCGTCGCCGCCCGGCTGTCCGCCTCACGCACGGAAAGCGACCGATGAACCAGCTCACCCGCGACCTCCTCGACTCCTCGGGCCCGCTCCTCCTGGTCCCCGATGCCGTGCTGCTGCCGGAAGGGCCCATCGACGGATACGCGGTCGTCGTCGCCGACGGCTGCTTCCGCGCCGTCGGACCAGCCGAGGAACTGGCGCGTACGCATCCGGGGCTCGACGCCGTAACGCTGCCCGGCCATCTCCTGATGCCCGGCTTCGTCGACGCCCACCACCATCTGACCCAGAGCTTCGGCTCCGCGCTCGCCTTCGGGGAGCCGTCGGAGATCTTCCGCAGGGTCTGGGTTCCGCTGGAAGGGGCGCTGGACGAGGAATCGGCCTATGCCGCGGCCAAACTGGCGGCGTTGGAGGCCCTGCGCGGCGGCTTCACCACCGTCGCCGACGCCGGTACGCGTGCCGGCGTGGACGTCGACGTCGTCGCGTCGGCCGCTCGTGACGCCGGAATCCGCTGCGTCCTCGGCCTCGTGTGCAACGACGTCGCCGACGACGCCGCGACCGCCGCCGAGGACTCCGCGAGCACCACCGCCGTCCTCGAGAGCGCCGAGAAGCACCTCGCCCGGTACGACGGCGATCCGCTGGTCCATGCCTCCCTCGCCGTCTCGATCCCCGAAGCGGCCACCTCGGCGGCCCTGCACCGCACCGCACGTCTCGCCGAGGAAGCCGGTGCGATCGTGCAGATCCACGTCAACGAGCATCTTGCCGGTGTCGAACGCTCCCTCGTACGCCACGGACTGCGCCCCCTCGAACACCTGCACAGGATCGGCGCGCTCGGTCCCCAACTACTGGCCGCCCACGCCACTTTGCTCACCCCCCGGGAACTGACCCTGCTCGCCGACACCGGGACCGCCGTCAGCTACAACCCGGTGGCCAGCGCCTGGAAGGGCAACGCGGTCGCCCCGGCCACCGCCATGGCCGAGCGCGGCATCCGCTTCGGGCTCGGCACGGACGGCACCCGCGGCGACGGGTTCCGGCTCGCGGACGCGGCCGAGTTCGCCCAGCGGATCGTCTATGGGCTGGCCACGGGGGACGCGTCGTGCGGCGCCGGCTGGACCTGGCTCGAACACGCCACCGCCGGCGGCGCCGACGCGGTCGGCCTCGGTGCGCGCACCGGCACGATCGCCGAGGGGCTGGCCGCCGACTTCCTCCTCGTCGACGTCACCAACCCCGAGCTCGCGCTCTCCTGGGACGTGCCGTGGGAGCTGGTACGCCGAGGCAACCGCGACCAGATCACCGCCGTGTTCGTCGCCGGACACCTGCGGCTGTGGCGCGGCGCGCCCACCGGCTGGGACGGCCCCGCTTTCGTGCGGCAGGCGGCCGAACTGGCCGGCGCCGCCGTCGAAAGGGCGCCCATCACCCGGGTGCACCCCACGTCAACGGCGGCACGGCAGGGGAGCGCCGCACGGTGAGTACGGAAGCACTCGCGGTCCTCGCCGTCACGGTGGCCGTCGCCGCCTTCGTCCAGGGCAGCAGCGGCCTGGGCTTCGCCCTGATCGTCGCGCCCGTGGCCGGGATGCTCGACCCCGGTCTGCTCCCGGTGTTCGTCCTGGCGGCCATGATCCCGCTCAACCTGTACGTCGCCTGGCGCGAACGCGCCTCGATCGACCTGCGCGGCGCGGGCTGGATCACCGGGGCACGGCTGGCCGCAACGCCCGCCGGCCTCGCGCTGCTCTGGCTGATCCCGGACCGCAGCATCGGCCTGTTCGTCGGCATCGCGACCGTACTGGCGGCGGTCGTGAGCCTGGTCGCACCCGCCTTCACCCCCGGGCGGGCGGCCTACCTCGGGGCGGGTGTGGTGACCGGACTCACGGAGACCGCGACCGGCGTCGGCGGCCCCCCGCTCGCGCTCGTCTACCAGCACCGGCCGCCGGCCGAACTGCGCTCGACCGTCGCCGCCTGCTTCCTCGTCGGGGAAGTGGCCTCGCTGGGCCTGCTGTTCGCGACCGGGGAGGGCGAGCCCGGACACCTGGGTCTCGCGGTGGCGCTGCTGCCGGTGATCGCCGCGGGCGCGTGGCTGAGCCGGCTGGTGCACCACCGGCTGGACGCGCGCAGCATGCGACTGTGCGTACTCGTCTTCGCCCTGGTCTCCGGTCTGGTGCTCATGCTCGGGATGTGATCCGCAGCGACGAGGCTCGCGGAACGACCCGCGGCTCGGGCGCCGTCGCCACCGGGGCGGCGGCGTCCTCGCCGCGCAGCCGGCCGAGCAGCAGTTCCACCGCGGCGGCCGCCGCACGGTCCAGATGAAGGTCCACGGCGGTCAGCGGCGGCTCGCAGGTGCGCGCACGCAGCCCGTCGTACCGGGTGACGACCATGACATCGCCCGGTACGGACCGCCCGCTGTCCTGGACCGCCCGCACCGCGCCCACCGCGAACGCGTCCACCAGCGCGCAGACCGCGTCGGTCTCGGGGTGCTCGGCCAGCAGGGCGGCACAGCTCTCGTACCCGGCCTGCTCGCCGCCCGCCTCCGGCGCGCTCGCCACGACGGGCGTCCAGCCGTACCGCTCGGCGACCCGCTCGTACGCGGCGAGCGCGTCGATCGACGAGTGGCGTGATCCGGAGCCGACGATCAACGCGGGCCGCCTGGCACCCTGCTCGCGCAGATGCGCGAACAGCAACTCGGCGACCAGCCCGCCGCGCAGATCGACGTATGGCGACGTGTCGTCCGGCGACACCGGCCGCCCGAGGGACACGTAGGGCAGGCCCCGTTCCCTCAACTGCGCCGCGGCGGCGTCGTTCACGTCCGGCTCGACGACGATGGCACCGTCGATGTCGACGGAGTACAGCGCGGACCCCGACTGCACGGGCGGTACGAGGACCAGCGCGTAGCCGTGCAGCAACGCGCTCTCCGCGGCGGCGGCGGCGATCTCCATGTAGAACCCGAGCCGCGACGGCCCCCCGGCCACCGCGAACGGCATCGAGGAGGCGAGCGCGATGGCCTTCGCCTCTCCCCGGCGCAGCCGCTGGGCCCGCAGATTGGGCCGGTACCCGAGCTCGGCGGCCACTTGTTTGATGCGTTCCCTGGTCCGCGGATCGACCTTGCCGATCCCGTTGAGGGCGTGGGAGACCGTCGTACGCGAAACCTCGGCGAGCCGTGCGACATCGGCGATCGTCGGTGGACGCGAGCCGGAACCGGAGGTTCGCATCGACGGGCACTCCTTGCGGGCTGGGGACGGGGCACCCCATCTTCGCCCACCGTGCTCCCCGGGGCGGCGTTCCCCTGTGACGCCCACGGGGAGGAGAGCCCGCGGGGCCCCCGCGCGCCCCGGGGGCTCACGCACCACGCGCACCCGTGACGGCGGCGAGGCAGGGGCAGGGGCAGGGGCAGGCAGGAGGTTCCGCGGCGGGCGCGGCTACCATCCCCTGTGACCGAAACCGCCGAACCGCGTGCACGACGCACCCATATACTCGCCGACCTCACCCCCCTGCGGACCTCGCCCGACTACCGGCGGCTCTGGGTCGGGAACACCGTCTCCTGGATCGGCCAGGGCATGACGGCGCTGGCGGTGTCGCTCCAGGTCTACGACATCACCGGGTCCGCGTTCTCCGTCGGGCTCATCGGGTTCTGCTCGCTCGTGCCGCTCGTCGTCTTCGGGCTCTACGGCGGGGCCGTCGCCGACACCGTCGACCGGCGCAAGCTCGGGCTCTTCAGCGCCGCCGGGTCGTTCGTGCTCTCCCTCGCCCTGGTGGCGGCGACCGTCGTCGGCATCGAGCAGGTCGGGCTGCTGTACGCGGTCGTCGCCCTCCAGGCCGTCTGCTTCGCCCTCAACGCACCGGCCCGCTCCTCGATGATCGCCAGGCTGCTTCCGGCCGGACAACTGCCCGCCGCCAACGCGTTGACGACCATGACCAGCACGACGGGCACGCTCATCGGGCCGATGCTGGGCGGCCTGATCGTCGGCTGGTGGGGCTACCGGGCCGCGTACACCGTCGACGCCGTCTGCTTCACCGCCTCCCTGTACGCGATGTGGCGGATGCCCTCGATGCTGCCCGACCGGAAGGCCGGCGAGGCGGGCAAGCGGGCCTCCGTGCTGGACGGGCTGCGGTTCCTCGGGACCCGGCCGAACCTGCGGATGACCTTCTTCACCGACCTGTGCGCGATGGTCCTCGCCCACCCCCGTGCCCTCTTCCCGGTCATCGCCGTCCTCTGGTACGGCGGCGACGCGCGGACCACCGGCATGCTCGTCGCCGCCCCGGCCCTCGGCGCACTGCTCGGCGGGGTGTTCTCCGGCTGGCTCGGCCGGATCCGGCGGCACGGACTCGCGATCCTGCTGGCCGTCGGCTCCTGGGGCACCGCCATCGCCGTCTTCGGACTCACCCGCAACCTCTGGCTCGGGCTGCTTTTCCTGGCCCTCGCCGGCTGCGCCGACACCGTCTCCATGGTCTTCCGCAACACGATGCTCCAGGCGGCCGTGCCCGACGAGATGCGCGGCCGGCTCCAAGGTGTCTTCATCGTCGTCGTGGCGGGCGGCCCCCGCCTCGGCGACTTCCTGGCCGGCTCGGTCGCCGACCTCGCCTCGCCCACCGTCGCCGTCACCGGCGGCGGCATCCTGTGCGTGACCGGCGTGGCCCTGCTCGCGCTGAAGTGGCGCGCCTTCGCCCGCTACGACGCCCGCGACCCGCAGCCGTGAACGGACTCACCCCACGATCGAGCGGGCGATCCCCAGCTCCAGGAGGTCCTGCGGGCGCAGCCGCAACTGGTCGGCGGTCACGCCGGTCTCCGTCGGCGGCCGCTTGAGGATCGCGGCGGCCAGTTCCGGGGCGATGACGGAGAAGTAGCTGTCCACCGTGACATGGGTGTTGTCCGGTGCGGCGAGGGCCAGCGCCCCGCCCGAGCCGCCCTCGCCGATCACCAGCGTCGTCACCGGCACCCGGGCCGCCGCGACCGCCGCGAAGGCGTCCGCGATGGCAGCGCCCGCGCCCGCCCGCTCCGCCTCGGCGTCGTTGGCCGCGCCCGGGGTGTCGACGAGGGTGAGGACCGGCACGCCGAGTCGGTCGGCGAGCCGGATGGTCCGGGCGGCCGTGCGGTATCCGGCCGGGCGGGTCGCGGTCCCGCACTGGGCGACGTACGCCACGGGCGAGCCGTCCGCGCGCAGCCCGAAGCCGCACAGCAGCCCCGGGTCCGCGCCGCCGGAGCGGTCCCCGTGGAGGGGGAGCCGTAGGGCGAAGTAGTCGGCCAGGTACGCCTCGGCGCGCGGCCGCCGCGGATCGCGGGCCCGCGCCACCGCCTCCCGCCCGGTCTCCGGAAGCGAAGCCGCCGAGAGGGGGCGGGGGAGCGGGGCGGCGGCGGGGAGCGGCTCGTGCGGGCCGGTGCCGGGCGGTGGCGGTGCGCCGGGTACGTCGTGCGGGCCGAGCGCGGTCAGCCAGTGCGTCACCGTGGCGGCCAGCTCGTCGGGCGGGACGAGCGCGTCCACCTGGCCCGCCGCGAACTGGCCCTCGGCGCTGTACGCGGACGGGTCGGCGTCCGCCGGCCGTACCCGGGAACCGGCGAAGCCGATCTGCGCGCCGGGCAGCGCCAGCACCACATCCGCGCCCGCCCCCACCGTGGCCCAGCCCCCGCCGGTCGTCGGGTCGCGGACCACCGCGATCTGCGGGAGCCCGGCCGCGCGCAGCCGGGTGGAGGCGGCGGCCACCCGCTGGAGCTGAGTGAGCGCGACCATGCCCTCCTGCATCCGGCTGCCCCCGGTGGCGACGA
Source organism: Streptomyces sp. man185 (assembly GCA_002551355.1). Lineage (GTDB taxonomy): Bacteria > Actinomycetota > Actinomycetes > Streptomycetales > Streptomycetaceae > Streptomyces. The sequence goes on from NTHE01000017.1 coordinate 110,954, forward strand.
GCGCGAGCAGGGGCAGTCGCCGGGTCAGGGCCAACTCGTACGCGGCTGCCAGCCGGTCTCCTGTCTGTCGGCCCAACGAGCCTCCCAGGAAGCCGAATTCGAAGGAGAGCAGTACGCACGCGCGCTCGCCGACGACCCCGGTCCCGTACACCACGGACTCTTCCTCGCCGGTCCGGGCCGAGGCACGTTCCCGGGCCGCGTCGTACCCCGCCCAACCGAGCGGACCGTCCGGTGGCAGGGGGCGCGGCGGCGGGCGGTGCTCGGTGAAGCCCGTCGCACCGGTGAGCAGGGCGATCGCCTCCCGGGCCGTCGCGCGCGCGGGGTTCTCGTCAGGCACGGAGCGACCTCTTCATGATCTTGCCCAGGTCGTTGCGGGGCAGGGCGTCCAGATAGCGCACGGTGCGCGGGCGCTTGTGCGGGGCCAGTTCGGCCGCGACCCGGTCCGCCAACTCTTCGGGGGAGGGGGGAGAGTCGGGGTCCGCCGCGACCACCCAGGCCACGACCCGTTCGCCGAGGTCCGGATCCTCCTCGCCGGTCACGGCCGCTTCCCGGACCCCGGGGTGGGCGAGGAGCACGTTCTCGATCTCGCCCGCGCCGATCTTGTAGCCGCCGCTCTTGATCAGGTCGGTGGCCTTGCGGCCGACGATCGTCACGTACCCGTCCGCGTCGACCGTGCCGACGTCTCCCGTGCGGAACCAGCCGTCCGCCGTGTGCGCGGAGGCGGTGGCGTCGGGCCGGTTGAGGTAGCCGGTGAACAGATTCGGACCGCGCACCTGGATCTCACCGATCGCCCCGGGCTCGTCGAGCACCGCGCCGTCGTCCTCCGCCAGGCGCAGCTCCACCCCGGCGAGCGGCGGGCCCACCGTGCCGGGGCGAGGGATGCCGTCCGCCCGGATTCCCGTGTTCATCAGGGTCTCCGTCATGCCGTACCGCTCGATGACCCTTCGCCCGGTCGCCGCCGCGATGCGTTCGTGGTCGTGCACGGGCAGCGCCGCCGAGCCGGAGACCAGCAGCCGCGCCCCGCTCAACGAAGCTGCCAGCGAATCCCGTTCGGCGGCGCCCGCCGGGCCGTCCAGCACCTCCGCCAGCCGGTGGTACATCGTCGGCACGCCGAAGAGCATCGTGCCGCCGGAGCCCAGCTCACGGGTCACGCCATCGGGCGAGAACTTCCCCAGGTGGCGCACCGAGCCGCCCCGGCGCAGCGGGCCCAGGACGCCCAGGATCAGCCCGTGGACGTGGAACAGCGGCAGCGCGTGGACCAGGACGTCGTCGCCGGTCCACCCCCAGGCGTCCTCCAGCGCGTCCAGGGACGCGGCGACGGCCCGGCGGGGCAGAACGGCCCCCTTGGGCGGCCCGGTGGTGCCGGAGGTGTAGACGATCAGGGCGGGGGCCTCGGGGTCCTGGGAGGCCGCCTCACCTGCCCCGTACGCCTCCGGGGCCGCCTCCCCCGGGTCCGCCTTCTCCGTGGCGTATCCGCTCGGGGCCTCCGCCGCCTCCCGCGCGTCCACCGTCACGCGCCGCAGCTTTTCCAGCGCGGGCGGCAGCGCGTCGTCCGGGCCCGCCAGCACCGCCGTGGGCTCGCTGTCGGCAAGGATGTGCGCCAACTCGCTCTCGCCGGTACGGGGGTTGAGCGGCACCGCCGGGACCCCGGCCCGCAGTGCCGCCACCACCGCGATCACCGTCTCCAGCGTCGGGGTGGACCAGACGGCGACCCGGCCCGCGCCCGCGATACGGGTGGCGAGCGCGGCGGAGGCCCCGGCGAGCCTGCCGTAGGTCAGGGAGAGGTCACCGAAGCGGACGGCCTCCCGGGAGGCTGTCGGGCCGGTGGGGGACTGGAGCGCGGGAAGAAGGTCGGTCACGCCGGGAAGCCTAGGGCTTCGGGGCGGGCCCGGGCGGGACCCGCCTGCCGATGAGTGCAGCGTCACCCCGGGTCGGTTTCCGCAGGGCCCGTCCTGCCCGTCACATCACGGCACGGAGCATCCCATCGCAATTTTGACACGACCTTGACAAATTATTCTTGCGTTGCCAGCATGCAAAAAGCCTGCCTCGCAGAAGCGTTGGAGCGCTCTCCGGGAGAAATAAGCTGCCTGCGCCCGTGCACCGGCGCAGTCACCGCACGCCGCATGCCCGTACATCGCACGCCTGTACACCGCATGTCTGCACAACGAACGCCGCACGCCGTACCGCCCCGCCACCGGGGCCCGTACGTCGCAAAGCGCGACAGCGCCTTGCCTGAGGGACCCCACGTACCGTCAGGAAGGATCGACCGACCATGTCACCCGCACCCCCACGGTGGTCCAGATACGCCACCGCGCTCGCCGCACTCCTCGCGGCCGCGCTCGCCGTCCCCACCGCCGGCCCCGCCCTCGCCGCGGACCCCGAGGCGCGCGCCTCACGGGGCGCGGCCGACATCCCCGCCGCCGACTACCAGCAGGTCCAACTCGCTCTCGGCGCGGCCGAACTGGGCGAGGCCATGTCGCTCGCCGTGCTGCCCGACCGGTCCGTGCTGCACACCGCCCGCGACGGCACGGTCCGGCTGACCGACGCCGCCGGGTCCACGAAGACAGCGGGGAAGCTCGACGTCTACACCCACGACGAGGAGGGACTCCAAGGCGTCGCGGCCGACCCCGACTTCGCGGCCAACCGCTATGTCTACCTCTACTACTCGCCGCTCCTGAACACCCCGCCCGGCGACGCCCCCACCACCGGCTCGGCCGCCGACTTCGAGCCGTGGAAGGGGCACCTCAACCTCTCCCGCTTCATCCTCAAGGCCGACGGCACGCTCGACCTCGGCAGCGAAAAGGTCGTCCTCGAAGTCGAGAGCGACCGGGGCCAGTGCTGCCACGTCGGCGGGGACATCGACTTCGACGCCGCCGGGAACCTCTACCTCACCACCGGGGACGACACCAACCCCTTCGAGTCGAGCGGCTACGCGCCCATCGACGAACGCACCGACCGCAACCCGCAGTTCGACGCCCAGCGGTCCTCCGGCAACACCGACGACCTGCGCGGCAAGCTGCTGCGGATCAGACCCACGGCGGACGGCGGCTACACCGTCCCGGCGGGCAACCTCTTCGCCCCCGGCACCGCGAACACCCGCCCCGAGATCTACGCGATGGGCTTCCGCAACCCGTTCCGGATGTCCGTCGACCAGAAGTCCGGAGCCGTCTACATCGGCGACTACGGCCCCGACGCCGGAACCACCGACCCGGGACGGGGCCCCAGCGGCCAGGTCGAGTTCAACCGCGTCACCGAACCCGGCAACTTCGGCTGGCCGTACTGCACGGGCACCAACACGCCCACCGAGACGTACGGCGAGTACACCTTCCCCTCCGGCCCGTCCGGAGCGAAGTACGACTGCGCGGGCGGCCCGGCCAACAACTCCTTCCGCAACACCGGACTCGCCACCCTGCCGCCCGCCCAGCCCGCCTGGATCCGGTACGCCGGTGACGCGGGCTCCCCGCCGGAGTTCGGCGGCGGCTCCGAGTCCCCGATGGCCGGGCCCGTATACAACTTCGACGCCGGTCTCGACTCGGCCGTGAAGTTCCCCGCCTCCCTCGACGGCCGCTTCTTCGCCACCGAGTACGGTCGCAAGTGGATCAAGCCGGTCGAGGTCGAGGCCGACGGATCGCCCGGGACCATCGAGACCTTCCCGTGGACCGGCACCCAGGTGATGGACTCCGCGTTCGGACCCGACGGCGCGCTCTACGTCCTCGACTACGGCACCGGCGCGAACAACCAGGCCCTGTACCGCGTCGAGTACCTCGCCGGCAGCAACCGCTCCCCGGTCGCCAAGGCCGCCGCCGACACGACCTCCGGGCCCACCCCGCTCACGGTCTCCTTCTCCTCGGCCGGCAGTGCCGACCCCGAGGGCGGAAACCTCGGCTACTCCTGGGACTTCGGCGACGGAACCACCTCCACCGACGCCAACCCCAGCCACACCTACACCGCGGCCGGGACCTTCAACCCGACCCTGACCGTCACCGACCCCGAAGGGCTCACCGGCACCGCCAGCCTGGTCGTGACGGCGGGCAACACCGCGCCCACGGTCACCCTCACCACCCCGGCGGACGGCAGCCTCTTCTCCTTCGGCGACTCCGTCCCCTTCACCGTGAGCGTCAGCGACCCCGAGGACGGCACGATCGACTGCTCCAAGGTCAAGGTCACCTACCTCCTCGGCCACGACAGCCACCGCCACCAGATCACCTCGAAGAACGGCTGCTCCGGCACCATCGACGTACCCGTCGACGGGGAGCACGACAGCGCCGCCAACATCTACGGGGTCTTCGACGCCGAGTACACCGACGCGGGCGGGCTCACCACGCACAGCGACTCCATCCTCCAGCCCCGCCACCGCCAGGGCGAGCACTTCGCCGCCCAGAACGGCGTCGAGGTCGCCCCGCACGGCCCGGCCGAGGGCGGCGCGACCGTCGGCTACACGGACGACGGCGACTGGGTCTCCTTCGAGCCGTACGTCCTGTCCAACGCCACCTCCATCACCGCCCGGGTCGCCTCGGGCGGCGCGGGCGGCACCCTGGAGGTGCGGGCCGGCTCCCCGACGGGCACCTTGCTCTCCTCCCTGCCCGTCGCCCCGACCGGCGGCTGGGAGAACTTCGTGGACGTCACGGCGGATGTGGACAACGCCCCCGCCGGATCTACTGAGTTGTTCTTCGTCTTCACCGGCCCGACGGGCCAGGGCAGCCTGTTCGACCTGGACGCCTTCACCTTCAGCACCCAAGGAGCGCAGGTGAACGACCGATGAGACGATCCCGTACCCGCCGACTCGCCTGCGCCGTGGCCCTCGCCCTAGGGGCGGCCTTCCTGAGTCCCGGCGTCCAGAGCGCGGTGGCCGCCGACCCGTACCAGGTCCTGGTCTTCTCCAAGACCGCCGGATTCCGCCACGACTCCATCCCGGCGGGCATCGCCGCCCTCCAGCAACTGGGCGAGGCCGACGACTTCACCGTCACCGCCACCGAGGACGCGACCGCCTTCACCCCGGCGAACCTCGCCGACTACGAGGCCGTCGTCTTCCTCTCCACCACCGGCGACGTCCTGAACGACACCCAACAGAGCGCCCTCAAGGGGTACGTGGAAGGCGGCGGCGGGTTCGTCGGCGTCCACGCGGCGGCCGACACCGAGTACGACTGGCCGGAGTACGAAGACCTCGTCGGGGCGTGGTTCCAGAGCCACCCGGCGATCCAGGAGGCCCGCCTCACCACCGAGGACCACGCCCACCCGGCGACCGCGCACCTGGACGACACCTGGACGCGGACCGACGAGTGGTACAACTACCGCTCCAATCCCCGCGACAGCGTCCACGTCCTCCAGTCCCTGGACGAATCCAGTTACAGCGGCGGGGAGATGGGCGGCGACCACCCCATCACCTGGTGCCAAGAGCAGCAGGAAGGGCGCTCCTTCTACACCGGGCTCGGCCACACCATCGAATCCTTCGCCGACCCGGACTTCCGTCAACTCCTGCTCGGCGGAATCCAGTACGCGGCCGGGGCCGTCGAGGCGGACTGCTCCGCCGGTGACCCGGGCCCGGACCCGGGCGGCGACAGCGCGGAAGCGGAGGCGTACACCTCCTCCTCCGGCGTCCAGAGCGCCGCCCACGGATCGGCGAGCGGCGGAGCCACCCTCGGCTACATCGACGACGGCGACTGGGCGGCCTACTCCTCCCTCGACACCGCCGGGGCCACCGCCTTCACCGCCACCGTCTCCTCGGCCGGCGCGGGCGGCACGATCGAGGTCCGCTCGGGCTCCGCCGCCGGTCCGCTCCTCGGCTCCGTGGACGTCGCCCCGACCGGCGGCTGGGAGACCTTCACCGAGGTCACCACCACCCTGACTGCCGCCGGGACGGGCCCGCTGTTCCTGCGGTTCACCGGGGGAGCGGGCGCGCTCTTCGACGTCGACCGCTTCGCCCTGACCCGCGCCCCGGACACCGAGGACGAGGGCTCGTCCAACGTGCACCTCTTCTACTACCCCTGGTACGGCACCCCGGACGGTCCGGCGGGCACCTGGCGGCACTGGCAGCAGGGCGGCAACACCCCGCCCGACTCCGTCGGGGCCGACCTCTACCCGAAGCTCGGCCCGTACGACTCCGGGGACATCGCCGGAGCCGTCGACCAGCACATGGAGTGGGTGAAGCGGTCCGGCGCGGGCGTCATCGTCTCCAGCTGGTGGGGGCAGGGGAGTTACGAGGACGGCCTCGCCGCCGACCTCCTGGACGCCGCCGCCCGCCACGGCATCGAGGTCGCCTGGCACATCGAGCCGTACGGCGGCCGCACCGCCGAGTCCGTCGTGGACGACATCGCCTACCTGGAAGAGAAGTTCGGCGACCACCCGGCGTTCTACCGGGACGCGGCGAACGGCGACCGCAACGCCTTCTACGTCTTCGAGAGCCTGAGGACCCAGGACTGGTCGGCGCTGGAGGCCGTCAAGGACACCGCCATCGTCCTCGCCCAGACCACCGACACCAGCAAGGTCGACCACTTCGGCGGGATCTACACCTACGACGGCATCGCCGGGGCGACCGCCCCGGGCTGGAAGAACGCGGGGGACTACGCCAAGGCCAACGGCCTGGTCTGGGCCCCCTCGGTCGCCCCCGGCTACATCGACGACCGGGCCGTCCCCGGCAACACCACCCCCACCCTGGACCGCGAGGACGGGGCCTCCTACGACCTGGAGTGGAACAACGCCCTCGACCCGGCCATCGGCGGCGACCCCACCTGGGTCTCCGTCACCTCGTTCAACGAGTGGCACGAGGGCAGCTCCATCGAACCCGCCTCCTCCCATCCGCCCCCGGGCCACGGCTACGAGACCTTCGAGGGGGCCTACGGCACGACCGGGGAGGCCGCCGAGACGGCCTACCTGGACCGGACCGCTTACTGGGCGGACCGGTTCGAACAGAAACTGAGGCAGCAGCTCCGGCAGCGCGGATAGCCCTGCCGGGCCCACGGACGAACGGCCGCGTTCCGGCGGGAACGCGGCCGTTCTCACTGCCCTCCCCGACCGGATCACTCGTCACGTCGGACGGTCCGCATCCGGCCGTACGCGTACACACACCCCGCCAGCGCCAGATCGGACAGCAGCATGAAGCCGATCGCGTAGCTGTCCTTGGCGCTGTAGATCGCGCCCATCACCAGCGGCGGCACGAACCCGCCGAGCCCGCCCATCGCCCCGACGATGCCCGTCACGCTCCCCACCTTCGGCTGCGGGGTCACCTGCGAGACTAGGGCGAACACGCTGCCGCTCGCGGTGCCGAGCCCCGCCGCCATGGCCAGCAGCGCGATCGTGCCGATCGGGTTCAACGGCGGCTCGAAGGCCTGGACGATCGCCATCAGCGCGGCCAGCAGCAGCGCCACCGAGGTCACCACCGCCGGGTGGATCCGGTCCGAGAGCCAGCCGCCGACCGGTCGGAAGACGACCGTGACCAGGGCGAACCCGGCCGCCTTGGTGCCCGCCTCGGTCGGCGACATCTCATACCAGGTCTTCAGATACGTCGGCAGATAGACCCCGAACGCCACGATGCCGCCGAAGCCGATCGCGTACAGCGCCGACAGCTCCCAGGTCACCCGCAGCCTCCCGGCCTCGCCGAGCCGGTGGACCAGGGTGTCCGTGGGAACCTTTCGGTCGGGATGGTCGCTGATCAGGACGGCGGCGAGCAGGGCGAACACCACCAGCGCCCCCGCGACCACGAGGAACGGCAGGTCGTCGCCGTGCTTCGCGATGCGCGGGGTGAAGAAGCCCGACAGGGCCACCCCGCCCATGCCCATCCCGAACACGCCCAGCGCGAAGCCCCGTTTGTGCGGCGGGAACCACGAGTTGACCAGCGGAACGCCGATCGCGAACGTCGTCCCGCCGAGCCCCAGCAGGAAGCCGACCGCGATCATCGCCCCGTACGAGTTCTTCGCCGGGATCAGCAGCAGCACCGGCACGATCGTCAGCGCCGAGACCAGCGGGAACATCAGCTTCGCGCCGTACTTGTCCGTCAGCGCCCCCACCGGGATCCGGCCGAGCGACCCGACCAGCACCGGCACGGCCACCAGGAACGACTGCTGGAACGAGCTGAGCCCCAGCCGGTCCTTGTAGTCCCCGGACATCGGCGCGATCAGGTTCCACGCCCAGAAGGTCAGCGCGAAGCCGACCGTCGCCATGACGAGGTTGCGGTACGCGGCCGGGGCCGGCGCGGCTGCCGCCGGGGCGGGCGGCCCGGGGGACTGCTTGACGGAGGTGTCCACGGAAACAAGTCAAGGGCGCGGGGCACCGCACGGCCCGCCGGACTCCGCCGGCCGGGGGACAGCGGGTCCCCTCGGGTTCCCTCAGCCGATATCGCCGCAAGCTGGGACAATTTCCCTATGGATCGGCTGGACAGGGAAATCCTCGGCATTCTCCAGGAGGACGCCCGGATCTCGTACCGGGATCTGGGCGTACGCGTGGGACTCAGCGCCAACGCGGCGGGCGACCGGGTCCGCCGGATGCGCCGCGACGGGGTCATCCGCGGCTTCACCGTCATCGTCGACCCGGCCGCCGACACCCGTTCGGGCCTGGTCGTCTTCATCGACGTGACGCTGCGCCTCGACACGACGAACGAGGAGTTCGAGCGCTCGGTGCTGATGCTGCCCGGGATCACGGAGGTGGTGCACGTGACCGGCGGCCACGACTACCTCCTGCGGGCCACCGCCGCCGACCCGGGGGCGCTGGACACCCTGCTGCGCCGGCTGAAACGGGAGGCGGGCATCGCCCACTCCAACACCCGGATCGCGCTGCGGGCGGCCCCGAAGCACTGAGGGCCGGCCGCCGGGGCCCGGGAGCCGGATCGGGGCCCTGCGAGGTCACCCGTGGCCTCAGATCGGGGCCTGCCAGGTCACCGTCGTCGGCCGGCCGTCCTCGCCGCGCCCGTCGTCGGCGACCACCAGCCGCACCCCGCTCCGCCCGTCGGGCAGCCGGACCGTGGCGTCCACCTCCACCTCGATGGCCGACACCCCGGGATTGCGGTGCGCGGCGGCCAGCGCCCCGCGCAGGGCGGCCAGCAGCTCCCGGCCCGTCTCCTCGCCCACCAGCGCGTCCACCGCCCCGGTGAACTGCACCGACGGCGGAAAGCCCAGCAGGGCCGCCGCGCCCCCGGTCTCCCGCAGCACTCGGCCCCGGAAGGTGCCCGGGGCCTCGGCGGGCGGCTGCTGGAGGGCGAAGATCGCGGTGCGGACCTCCTGGATGGTCGAGTCCAGCTCGTCCACGGCGCGCCCCAGCAGCACCCCGGCCTCCGCCTCCCCGCCGTCCCGGTCCTCCGCCTCCCCGCCGTCCCCGGTGCCTTCCCGGGGCTCCTCCGACGCGGCCCGGCGGCGGGTCGACTCCAGCATCATCTCGGTGGCGAAGAGCCGCTGGACCACCAGATCGTGCAGGTCACGGGCGATCCGGTCGCGGTCCTCGTACACCGCGAGCTGCTCCCGGTCGGCCTGCGCGTCCGCCAGCACCAGGGCGAGGGCCGCCTGCGAGGCGAACTGGGTCGCCAGCAGCCGGTCCACATCCGTGTAGGCGCGCTCGCCGCGCCGCCGGGGCAGAGCGAGGGTGCCGATGAGCCGCCCGCCGCTCTGCAGCGGCAGCATCATGCTCGGCCCGAAGCGGGAGCGTACGCCGGTGGTCATCCGGGGATCGGTGGCCGAGTCGTCGATGAAGACCGGTTCGCCGCCGAGCAACTGCACCAGCACGGCGGAGCCGGGCTCGATCAGCGTGCCGACGATGCCCGCCGGATCGTCCGGTGTGGAGGCGGTGACGATCTCCATGCCGCCCTCCTCCGTCGGCTGGAGGATCACCCCGGCCGACGCGCCCGCCAGCACCCGGGCCTGCTCGGCCACCGTCATCAGCGCGTCGGCCGCGTCGGTTCCGGTCAGCAGGGCCGTGGTGACGGCCGCCGCTCCGGCGATCCAGCGCTCGCGCTGCCGGGCGGTCCCGTACAGCCGGGCGTTGCCGATGGCGATGCCCGCCTGGGCGGCCAGGACCCGCAGCAGGCCCAGGTCCGTGTCGGTGAACGGCTCCGGCCGCTTCCCGCCGAGGTAGAGGTGGCCGAACACCTCGGCGTGCACCACGATCGGCGCCCGGAGGAAGCTCCGCACCGGCGGGCGGCCCGCCGGGGAGTCCGCCGGGCCGCCCGGCCGGGTCAGCGCGGTCGGCTCTCCGGACGCGTCGTCAGGGAAGAGGTCGAGGCGCCGCCGCTCCGCCTCCGTCATCCCGGCGGTGTACAGCGTCTCGATCCGGTCCCGGTCCGGGTCCAGCACGCCGAGCGCACCGTGGCGGGCCCCGGTGAGGGCGGCGGCGGTCTCCACGATCTGCTGGAGGGTGGAGCCCAGCTCCAGGTCGCTGCCGACGTTGAGGACCGCCTCCAGGAGCATCGGCAGCCGCCCGAGGGCCGACCCGGACTCGGCGGGACCGGGCTCCGCCGGGCGGCCGGACTCCACGCGACCGTGCGTCCGCGCCGACGGGCTCACCCCGCCAACGGGTTGAGGACCATCGGCTGGATCTTGCCGTCCAGCATCGCGCCCAGGCCGAGCACCGAGCAGACGTCGGGGCGCTCCGCGATGTGCACCGGCATCCCCGTCGCGTCCCGCAGCATCTGATCGAGGCCCGGGAGCAGCGCGGTGCCGCCCACCATCATGATCCCGCGGTCCGCGAGGTCGGCCACCAGGTCCGGCGGGCAGTCGCGGAGCACCTTGCCGACCCCGTCCAGCACCGCGGTGAGCGGGGTGTTGATGGCCTGCCGTACGGCGGCGGTGTCGACCTGCACCGTGCGGGCCAGGCCGGTCGCCACGTCGCGGCCGTGGATGTCGGTGAGGGCGGGGCCGGTGAGCTGGAGCCCGTTGCCGTGCAGGGCCAGCTGGAGCGGGCGCACGGACTGGCTCGGCAGCAGGAGCTCGTGGCGCTGGCGCAGGTACTGGATGATCGCCTCGTCGATCGCGTTGCCGCCCACCGGGATGCGTACGGCGGTCACGATCGAGCCGAGCGAGAGCACCGCGATCTGGGTGGTGGCGGCCCCGCACGCCATGATCATGGTGGCGGTCGGCTGCTCGACCGGCAGCCCGCAGCCCACCGCCGCCGCGATCAGCGTGTCCACCAGCTCGACCCGGCGGGCGCCGAGTCCGACCAGGGTTTCCACCGTCGCGCGCTGGGCCAGCGGATCGGCCTCGTGCGGAGTGCAGGCCGCGGCGCGCAGCCGGGGCTTGCGGCGCAACTGGCGGCGGAGCTTGTCACCCAGCAGGTGGCGCAGCATCCGCTGGGCCATCTCGATGTCGACGACGGTGCCGCCGGAGACCGGGCGGGCCACCCGGATGTACTCGGGGGTGCGGCCGGTCATCTGCTCGGCGAGCGCGCCGACGGCGATGAGGGAGCCGGTGCGGGTGTTGACAGCGGCGACACTCGGTTCGTCGACGACGAGCCCGAGCCCCTTCACGTACACGCGGGTCCTCGCGGCCCCGAGGTCGACGGCGACATGGCAACGCTGCAACTGCTCAAGGCTGACGGTCACGGCGAGTTCTCCCGAGAGCGCGGATGGGGGGCACCGGCGGCAGCCGGTCTCTCCTTGCATGGTCGCGCTGTCCGGCCCGTCGCGCGCGTTGAGCTGCGCCGTAAGAGGACGGGAGCTGACGGCTCCTCAGCTCACCCGGTCGGCAGTAGCCGCTGGAACAGACCCCAGGTGAACTCGGCGACCCGCTCCCGGCCGGACTCGGGGTCGGTGACGGCCAGCGACCACCGGGTCGGGGCGCTGCCCTCCATCGGCCGGGCCGGGGGAAAGGCGCGGGCCGCCTCGTCCACGGTGCACGACCAGGGGAGCAGGTTCGTCACGGAGGTGAGGTCCGGGCCCGCCACGCCCGGGGCCCGGACCAGCCACTCGTTCCAGACGGCCCCGCCGGGCCCGGCCATCACCTCGAACCGCAGGTCGGGCCAGAGCGGCACCGGCCACAGCAGCGCCTCGCACTCCAGGTCCCCGACCCGGCGCGGCAGGGTCAGCTCCGGTTCGCCGAGCACCGAGCGGTAGCGCCGCAGGGACCCCCGGCCCCGGGGCGCGCGCACCATGGCCTGCCAGCGGCGGTTGGCCTCCCGCATGTCGGCGAGGGAGGCGCTCAGCTCCTGCCGGGCCTCCTCGACCAGGCCGGGCTGGAAATCGGCCATCCGGCGCAGCAGGACGAGCTGGAACTGGAGGGGGCCGAAGGGGGCGGGAGTGCTCATGCCGCCCATCCTTTCGCGTGTCAGGCGTATCGGACCGGCTGTCACCGGAATCCGGGCTTCCTCACAAGACCCTCACCTGTGCGGCTTCCCTGGTTGTTCTGTGCACGCCTAACCTGCGGGCGCCATGGATTACTGCCACCCGTGCCGACGGCATCTCAACGGAGCCCTGGCCTGCGCCGGGTGCGGTACGCCCGCCGAGGCGCTGGGCCCCTACCCCGTGCCTGCGCCCGCCGGCTACGCACCGGACGGAGCGGCCGCCCCCGACGGGAGAGCCGCCCCGGCCGACGAGGCCGACGCCCGCCGTCGCACCCGGCGCGACGCCCGGCGGGCGGCCCCGCGCACTACCCGCC
>NTHE01000169.1 GCA_002551355.1 Streptomyces sp. man185
CGTGGTGGCCGTTCGTTCGAGCGTCGGGACAACGACCGTCCGTCGTTCAACCGCGACCGTCGTGACGACCGCCCCTCGGGTGGCTTCCGCTCCGGTGGCGGCGACCGTCGGGACGACCGTGGTGGCCGTTCGTTCGAGCGTCGGGACAACGACCGTCCGTCGTTCAACCGCGACCGTCGTGACGACCGCCCCTCGGGTGGCTTCCGCTCCGGTGGC
>NTHE01000018.1 GCA_002551355.1 Streptomyces sp. man185
TCGACCCAGGCAGAGCCGAGCAGTCGCGGCCCAGGGCGTCAAGGTCGTTCGTACAGTGGCGCGCTCCACCTTGACGCCCTGAACCACGACCGCTCCACGACGTGTGGGTCGAAGGCGGACGGGATGGGAGCCGGGGTGAGTGGTGGGACATGGAGGCAATAACGTCTGCCACTAGCCCGTTGTCAGTGGCTCGTTCTACCGTTCGACCATGGCTCCTACGCAGTCCCCTACCCGGGCACCACCGATGACCTACCCTGATCCCTCAATGTCGGGGGAGGGGCACTGCCGCGTGGTGAAGGCAATGGAGCCTGCGGAGAGCAAGAAGCCGCGCGCTAGCCACATCGAGGCCGTAGACATGCGCTACGTCACTCAGATGATGGAGCAGCTACAGCAGGGCTACATGACGTCCGTCGCGGCAACTGCCGGCCTGGCGCTAGAGGTCGTCCCGGTGGACGTCTACGGGTACGACATCCGCCTGATCCGTCCTCCGAGCAACCCACAGGACGAAGAGGCAGCGCTTCTGGCGCAGCTCAAGTGCACAACGCAGATCATTCCTGATCAATCTCGCGATCACTTCAGCTACCAGTTCACCAAGCGTCAGTATTTCGATCACTTGGCCAAGGCCCGCAAGTACCCCAAGGCCGTCCTGATCGTTATGACTGCACCACCCCGACAGGCGGACTGGACCCAGGTCACGCACGACGGCCTGTGGACTAGACGATCTTGCTTCTGGGTATCCCTAGAGGGAAAGGAAATTGACCCGTCGGTAAAAAAGCCCACGGTTCATATTCCGACAAAAAATCGAGTTGACGCGGATTCCTTGACGGAGATCCTGGATAAAATCGACAGGGGTGAATCGCTAAATGACTAACATGTCGAGCGTCACGCTTCCTGCCCGAGTTGACCCAGGCAAGCTCAGCACGCTTTTGGAAGAAGCTGGCTGGCAGCGCATAGGGGGTCGTCGAGGAATCTACTCCCGATACTCCCCACCAACGTTGACGGATGCTTGGCAGAACACCAGCCTGATGCTTCCACTTGACGAAGACGCCCCAGAGTTCTCCGATGCCATGCGATCGGCATTGCTGCAACTATCTCAAGATCGCGATTTCTGGATTAGGTCAATCTACCCGCGATTGATCGTAGACGCGTCGGACGAATTCAAGTTCCGGAAAGAGTCATCCGCCCCGAGCGGATTCATCGCATGGAAGAGCGGGGAAAGGCTCGTGGAATCCGCGCGGCGAACACTGGTCGCGGGCGCGAAGTCTTACATGGGCCCCGGTCGTCACTTCGTGAATAAGCACGGCCGCTTTGCCCACAGGTACCTCGACCAGATCCTCATGGGGCAGTCGGCACCTGGAAGCTACATCATCACTGCATACGCCCCACCAAACGGAGGAGTTCCGCTCACAGGATCAGCGGATTCTCCGACATTTGCCGTTCCTGAACTTGGGCTGGCCAGCGTGCGCGATGTCAGCCAAGCAGTCGTGAAGGCAGTTCAAGCGACCGTTGAGGCGTTGGACCACTATCACACCAGCGGCTCGCTTTCAGGTTTTGAGTCTGGAGTAATCGACGGAATCTCGTACGAGATGACCAACGCCATTCTCGGAATTGCAGAAAATTCCGATGGTGCGGACATAAGCGTTGACTGGGACCCTGCGATCCCCTCGCCAACCGCACTTGATTCGCACTTTGAATTCCAAGGTTCCGACGTCTCTCCTCTCAGTCAAGCCGCCATCCGGTTGGCTGCCGATAGGTCTTCCGAAATCACCACCCTCACGGGCCGGGTCCATCTTCTCGCTAAAAAACAAGCGGGAAGTCCGGGCGTGTTCGGAATTGAGTCTCTGTCGCAAGGACGTGTCAAAAAAGTTCGAGTAAGACTGTCGGACGAAGAGGAATACCACGAGGCGGTACGTGCACACGAGGAAGATTTGGCTCTTGAGGTGAGCGGACGACTTGAGAAGGAGGGGAATCTGAGTTGGCTATACGATGCAACCGTAATGCGCATTGTCGGACCAATTTCAGATTTCTCACGTCCTTCTCGCCCGGTCATGGATGGGCAGTTCTCCCTATTCGCCGATACAGACTCCGAGGTTCCGGGGAGTTCGTGACCTTCCCTGTGATGCCGGCAGTCGCTGAACTGGCCGCACGGCCTCGGGGCTCGACAGCCAACACCGTGCCCGATCCGTGCCCGTGGGGGCGGTAAGCCACGGTGAACGACGGGCATCGAGACAGGTTCCGGAACCTCTCTCGGCGCTCGTTGTTGCTGGTCAGGGCAGTGCATTCGGGCGGAGACGCGCTGATTCCCAAGCTTCGTAGCTGCACGGGCTTTAGCCGTAAGTCACAACCGCGGGCGGCCGACGGGCGAAGGTTCTAGCCTCTCCTGTCATGGAGTGGATACCGCTGGTCAGTACGGCACTTGGTGCGGCAATCGGGGTTGGCTCTACCTTGTTGGCCGATCGGGCCAGGTGGCGCAGGGACCGTGCCGGCCAGGACCTCGATGTGCGAAGGCAGTTGTATGCCGACTACACCGCTGCGCTCTCACGGATCCGCACAGCGCTCAATGAGTGCGCGCAGGAGGACATCCCTGCCGCCGAGCGGCCGCGAAAAGTCCGTGAAGAGTTCCTGACGCCTGGTGCGTACGAGATCCGTCACCAGTTGGCCATCGTCGCACCACCGGAGATCGTGGACGCCGCACGATCAGCCTTCGTGGTCCTGAGGGATACACGAGACCTGCTCGTGGCAGGTGCCTCTGTCGACGACGCGGCATATGCGGAATTGGAGGAGAGGTTCGATGCCGCCATAGCCGCGCTCCGCACCGTCATGCGCCTTGATCTTGGGGCGGCCAAGTCGATCACGGATCGATGACACGCAGCCCGGCGGGGCGGTAGCCCGTAGCCCGTAGCCGCAGAAGGCTGGCACCAGATGCGCACCAGTTGGTACAGCGAACCGCGGTCAACGACAACTGCCTTGTGTCGTGCCCCAGGTTGTTGAGGAGCTGGCGCGCCAGATCTCTGGCGGCAGCAACGGGGCGAGTGTCTAACTGCGTGACAACGCCCACGAACAACGGCGAACAAGCTCGGACGTCTACGGACTATCAGCGCAGGTAAGAGGCACCCCAGCCCAAGGCACCACCCCCACCCAAGTTGCTTCGGGACGAAGAGGTCGTGGGTTCAAATCCCGCCACCCCGACAGCTGAAATAGCAGGTCAGAGGGTCCAGTGCGCAAGGTGCACTGGACCCTCTGACGTTGTCGGGGGCCACGAGGACCAAAGGCTTCCAGGCTTCTGATCAAGCCTCGCCGGCGCCGCGCCCGGCCACGAACCCGAAGATCTCGTCCGTGGCCTCAGCTCCCTGTGTGATCGCGGGACGGAGCTGCTTGCTGGATCCGCAGGCCGACCAGCACCGGGACGCGAACGAGTCCGTCGCCTCGCGCCCCGGTGTGGTCAGCCAGGTCAGCGGGCTCAGCGCACGTCCACGCAGTCACCGGTGCCGGTGACCGGCGGCGTCGTGGAGGTGCCCTCGAACTTGTAGCGGTAGCAGCGGTCGGCGGTGGCGGTGCGCGTCTTCTTCTCGACGCCCGCCTGGCTGCCGGTGCCGGTGGAGTGGCTGCTGGTGGTGGCGTACGAGCCGGTCAGCGAACGCTCCTGGAGGCGGACGGTCTGCTGGGTGTAGCCCGCGTACTTGTGGGTGTCCCAGTTGGCACGCTCCAGCTTGCCGGTGATCGTGATCGTCTTGCCCTTGGCGACGGGCTCGGGGGCCGCGTTGTTGCTCAGCCGGGACCAGCGCTTCAGGTACCAGGTCTTGGCGTTGTCGGTGCGCACGTCGGTGGCCGCGTCGGTGACTGCCCAGAGGGAGGTCTTCCAGGCTCCGGCATCCTCGTTCTTCAGGTCGCCCCGGGGGTCGATCTTGAAGGTGGCCGTGCAGCTGAACGTGGCGTCACCGGCCCGAACGCAGGGGTCGGTGTCCGCATCGAACTGCTCGGAGTTGATGAACTGCTTCAGTCCGCCGTCGCGGTCGGTGCCGCGCCAGATCGACGCGTGGCTGCCGTAGAGCGTCGATCCGCCGCTGAGCGTCCACTTCACGGTGATCGTCTGCGTGTTCGTCGTCCCGATGTGGGCGCTGTTGCCGCCGTTGACGGTGACGCCGGAGACGACCGTGGAGTCGGCAGTGCGCGCGGCCAGGCGCCTGGGCGCGTCGGTCTTCGCCGCCGACGCGTCGGCGGCCGCAGCCTTGCTCTGCTCCAGCGCCTCGGCCGCACCGGCCCCCTCCGCCATGGCGGACGGTGTGACGAGCAGGCCGACGGCGAGCCCGGAGGCGGCCAGTGCGCTGACGCCCAGGATCACCTTCTTGCCGGACGTCAACTTAACGCGGGAGTGCTGGGACATGAGGAGTCTCCGTTATCGACTGTCGACGGGCGGATGCAGGTCGCGAACGGGCGGACCCAAATCGCGCACGGCCACAGCGACCGCACAGTCTTGATCGCCGAGGAAGCGAAAGGGTTGTACGCGAGCGGCAGTTGGGCCCCGTGAGGCGCATCACGCGGCGGTGTCGTGTCGTGCAGGAGTCGTGTCACCGGGCGCGGCGTCCGCGGTGCGACGCGTGCCCTCCCCGCGGCTTCGGACCACCGATCCTGCCGGCTGACCCGCACACCGGGCCGTCGGCCGCCGACGCGTGCCAGGGGGCGCCACTGCACCCCAGACCCGTCCGGTGGCCACCTCGTCGTCCCTCTCCACCGAACGACAGGCCGGATCGCGGCGGGGCCGGCCACCGCGAACCGGGCGCTTCGACAGCCGCCGTTGCACCACTCGCCAGCCCTACGTCCGCACCTGAATCAGCGCGTGAGTGCCACTGGTACGCCAGACATCCCCGGATCGTTCGAGAGCGTCCACCGTTCCCTCCTCCAGCCCGACGATGACGTCGGACTTCAGGGTCCGGAGCGCCGCGACGGCCCCCGGGAAGTACGAGGTGAGATCTGCGAAGGACGCAGTGGCGTCCCACAACTGGTCACCCACCAGGCGACGGTAGTTGAGGTCGCCCTTCAGGACGGTGAGCGCAGCACTCTCGAACTCGCCGCGAAGGTCCTCGGGCATCTCCCTGTACGGCTGCGGAGCGCAGAAGAAGGGGTGGGTGCGGACCTCCAGGTTTCCTGCCGTCATGGCCGTCCACAGTCGGCCGCCGATCCGGCCGGCTTCGCCCGGCACCTCGATGAGGCGACGGAGGCAGTCGACGACGTCAGCCGTCATGGCGTCGGAGACGTAGTAGGGGTAGGGCTTCACGTGCAGCACGACCCGGTCGGCATGCCGCTGTTCGAGGAGGTGGTCGATGAGGATCAGGTCGGGGATCAGCTCTCGACCCGCGTTGTCCGCCACCACGGCGACCGTGGAGCCGGCTCCGACCGGCAGGAGCCGCCACAGCAGGACGCTGTCGTCGGCGACCAAAGCAGGGGCGGCGGCCGCTCCAGCCTCCGGCTCCCCAGCCGCGACGCGGAAGCCGAGGTCCGCGCGGTTGCCCCAGAGCGAGGCGTGGAGCAGGGCCGTGGCCCGCTCCTCGGCCGACACGTTCGCGAGCGCGTCCAGGGCGCGCAGCTCCTCTTCCACCGCGTCGCCTCCCAGTTCGGCCCTCTTGAACGGCTCGAAGGGGTCGACGCCCTGCCATGGGCCGGAGCCGAAGTACCCGACCGCACCGAGGAGCCTGCGGTAGAAGTAGCTCTCGGCCCACAGGAAGGGGGCGTCGTACCAGGAACGGCCGAAGTACTCCCGCCCCGAGACCGCCCAGCGCTCGTGGTCACGTTCCGCAGGGGAAAGCGGTTCGACAACACCCTTGGTGATCTCGTCCAGCAGGGCGTCGAGGGCCTCTTGCCGGCGCCCGCCGTACGGGAACGCGTCCCGCACCTGCTGGATGAGAGCAGGGTGGCGCTTGGCCAGCACACCCCGGGCGAACGAACCGGGCTCGTTGCTCAGGATGACCGGAGCATCCGGCGTTGAGGCGCGAACTGCATCTTCACCCGAGGCGCGGGAGGTCTTCTCCGTCATGGTTTCCAAGCCCTTCGATTCTCGCTCATGTGTCCGTGATGCTCAGAGCCACGAAGCCCTCCGCGCTCTCCACCGGCTCTTCGCCCGCACCGGGTCCGAATGCCGCGCAGAGCAGTGCAGAGCAGTAAGGCGTCCGCCCTGACCTTGGCGATCTGTCGCTGGTCGCTGAGCTACCACAGCCGCACCGTTCCGTCCGCGCGGGCGGAACCAGGTGGCCTTCGCCGCTCGTGAACCCAAGCATGAGGATGCGGAACGTATGGCCGGAGAGGTGGGAGGTGAGCCGGTCCGTCACCAGATCCCGTACTCCGGCACCCGGCACTGCCCTCACCCGCGACACCGTGCCGCCGGCCGCCGCACTTTCGGTCTTCATTCCGCAGAGACCGTACGGGTGGAACCAGGATGACAACTGGTCGGCCCTGTGGGAGGACACCCGCCGCTGCGCCGAGCGGGCCGAGCAGGCGGCACCGACCGGAGAGACGGTGGCGCCGCACTTCCTCGGGGCGGTTGTTTTCGACGAGACCCCATACCTCTCATCGGGCCTGGAGACGCGGCAGGTCATCGACGGGCAGCAGCGACTGACAACGCTGCAGTTGTTCCTGTTCGCGGCCCGCCTCGAGCTCCTCTGCCGTCCACTCCTGCTCTGCACTGGCCTCGGACGTCTGCAGTTGCTCCGAGTCAAGGACGCAGGAGCTCTCCACCTCTAGTGCGAGCACGTGTCGAGCCTGTTCGAGTAGGCCACTGGGTTGCAGCATGAAAAGACGGTGGCCGGCGCGGCGATGCATCTCCTGAACCAGTTCGAAGCGACGGCGCGCGGCACCCGGGGCGCCGAGACGGGCCGGTGCCCGGCCGGCCGCCTCGTCAGAGGCCGGGCGTGAGGTCGTCGGAGCGTCCGGGCTCGATGCGGGACCACTGGGGAATGGGCCGCCCGTTGGTGCGCATGGGGTGCTCCGGGGGGGGGCGTCCCTGGTCTGTGGCCAGCCGGCGGGTGAGTGCGCGGCCCCGACCCGGACGCGGGTGCCGGCGCTGACGCAGCGAGCCCCGCACCGGTCCCGCGGCACCACCAGCTGGCTCCCGCTTCTCCCCCCGTACGACGGCGGCTGAACCGGATACCCCTCGGCGCGCCGGACGTTGAGCCGTCCGGATGAAATCTCCGGATCTCCGGACGCGGTACGGAGCCCCCGGGCGGGGCGAATCGCCCGATCCATCCGGTCCCGCCGACCTCTGCGGGGCCCTTCCCGACCTTCTCCCGGCCCCTCCGGCCCCACTCGGTGGGCGCACAGAATTTCCCTGAACTTGCTTGCTTCAACACGGAGTTGCGGGTTTATCTACGCGCGGAGCATGGCCCACCGAACGATCATTCGGGCATATCAGACGACTTCTCGCACGGGCATTACCGGCGGGTATCGCGAGCTGCTAGAAACTGCATCCCCACATCCCCCCACGCTTCGAAGGGCTGGCAGCCATGTCAGTACGGAGAATTCGGGCATCCCTCACCACTCTCGCGCTCGCCGCCGTCGCGGCCATCGGTGTCGCGGGGCCGGCTTCCGCGACCGACTCGGCCGCCGCGGGCGGCTATGTCGCGCTCGGCGATTCCTACTCCTCCGGCGTCGGCGCCGGAGACTACCTCCCCGACAGCGGCGACTGCCTGCGCAGCACCGCCGCCTACCCCTACCTGTGGCAGGCGGCGAACTCCCCCGCCTCGTTCGACTTCGTCGCCTGCTCGGGGGCGACCACCTCGTCCGTGGTGAGCGGCCAGCTCGGCGCACTCAGCGCGTCCACCTCGCTGGTCAGCGTCACCGCCGGAGGCAATGACGTCGGGTTCGCCGACGTCATGCAGGACTGCGTGCTGGGAAGCGAGGCCACCTGCCTCAACAGCGTGGACGCCGCCGTCGCGCAGATGAACAACTCCCTGCCCAACAGCCTCGATTCGCTCTACGGCGGCATCCGGGCCGGCG
Organism: Streptomyces sp. man185; assembly: GCA_002551355.1. Taxonomy (GTDB): domain Bacteria; phylum Actinomycetota; class Actinomycetes; order Streptomycetales; family Streptomycetaceae; genus Streptomyces. Next base: position 7,987 of record NTHE01000018.1, read on the forward strand.
CCCCGCAGGCCCAGGTCGTGGTCCTCGGCTACCCCCGCTTCTACCAGCTGTCCGGGAGCTGCATCGCCGGGCTCACCGAAACCGAACGGGCCGCGATCAACAACGCATCGGACGTCCTGAACGACGTCCTGGCCAAGCGGTCCGCCGACGCCGGGTTCACCTTCTCCAGCGTGGTCGACGAATTCACGGGGCACGAACTGTGCTCGGGGGACGCCTGGATCCACAGCGTCACGGTCCCGGTCCAGAACTCGTACCACCCCAAGGCCGCTGGGCAGTCGGGCGGCTATCTTCCCGCCTTCAGCTCGGCGGTGTAGGACCGATCGCGTGCGGAGAGGCGGTTCACCGGGCGACCGGTGGGCCGCCTCTCTCAGTAGCGCTCGACCAGGTGCTCCCGGCCGGCCGGAGGCTCGTACGACTCGGGCCAGAAGTCTGTCACCCCGCTGATCAGACCCTCCTCGTCGAACGTGAAGAAGTGGATGGCGTCCAACTCCTGCGCCGGCTCGCCCTCCTGCTCCACCGTCACCGTGAACCCGGTCCGTGCCGCGGCCTGCCGGCCCTCCGCGTCGGCGACGATCCGCTCGACCTCGACGTGCCAGTCGCCCGGATACTCCTGGTTGAACCGGAGATACCGCTCCTTGCCGCGGATCCGCTCGCGCGTCTGCGGCAGGTCGTACACCACGTCCTCGGACAGGGTCGCCCCGAACGCGCTCCAGTCGCGCGCCTCGGCCGCCGACCAGTACGTCTCCACCGCCCCGCGCAGCGCGGCCGTCGTGATCCCGGAAGTCGTCGCGGGGGTGGCGCCCGGAGCCGTCGCGGGCGTGGCTCCGCCCACCGTTCCGCCTGTCGTGTCGGTCATGGAAACGAGTCTGTACCCCGCCACTGACAATCGGCCGAAGAAGCTCCGCAAGGCGGCTGCGACCTGCGGTTATCCCTGATGCTCGACAGGCCGTGACGCCTTGACCGAGTACATCAGCGGGATCCTCGGCCGCCCCGCCGGGAAGCGGAAGCGGCCGTCCGCATGACGCTCCAGCGTGCCGAACCGCCGGACGGGCGCGGAATCGTGCTCGTGGAGGAACTCGATCCGCAGCCCCGCCGCGACGAGCGCCGTCACCACCCGGCCCACCGGGTGCTGCCACTCGACGCTGCGGTTGTGCACGGTCGGCGCGTCCAGGTCGGCGTACGTGCCCGGCGGCGCGTCCACCCAGGCGTCGCGGCTGAAGTAGTCGTCGGTGACCACCGAACCGGTCTCGGCGTCCATCGAGTCGGTCAGCGGATGGAACTCCGCGAAGTAGAGGAACCCGCCCGGGGCGACCAATGAGGCGGCGGTCTCGGCCCAACGGTCGATGTCCGGCAGCCAGTTCAGCGCACCGACGCCCGTGTAGACGATGTCGTACGCGGAGTCGGGGACGGCGGCCTGTGCGTCGTACACATCGGCCGTGACGAACGCCGCCCGGTCCGGCCCGAGACCCAGCGACCCGGCCAGCCCCCGGGCGGCCTCGACGGCGGGCTCGGAGAAGTCGAGGCCCACCACCTGCGCGGCGCCGTGCCGGGCCCAGGACAGGGTGTCGAGCCCGATATGGCACTGGAGGTGCAGCAGGGTCTTCCCGGTCACATCGCCGACCTCGGCCACCTCGAAGGCGGGCAGGGCGTCCCGGCCCGCCCGGAACGCGTCCAGGTCGTAGTAGTCGCTCGCCACGTGGATCGGCACGCGCTCGTCCCAGCGCGCGCGGTTCGCGTCGTGCCAGTCGTCCGGGGTCGGGGAGTACATGAGCCGAAGCTACCCACCGGCCGGGCGGTGTGCGAGGGGTTATCCACAGGCTCCCCGGCGAAGCGGCCGATCAGGTTGGATGGGGACATGAGCGAATCACAGAACGCCTCGACCACGCCGGAGTGGGAGCAGCGGTTCCGCGCGCCCCGGGTGTCCCTGCCCGACTGGGCCGAGGACGCGCCTGACCGCTCTCTGTTCGTCTCCAACGCCACCGGGACCTACGAGCTGTACGCGTGGGACCGGGCGAGCGGGCGGCAGCGCCAGGTGACCGACCGGCCCAACGGGACCACCGACGGCGTGCTGACGCCGGACGGGGAAGCGATCTGGTGGTTCAGCGACACCGACGGCGACGAGTTCGGCGTGTGGATGCGCCAGCCGTTCGGCGGTGGGGAGGACGAGCCGGCCGCCCCGGGTCTCGCACCCTCCTACCCGGCGGGCCTGGCCATCGGGCGGGACGGTTCGGCGGTGATCGGCCGCTCGACCGACGAGGACGGCACGACGGTCCATCTGGTGCGGACGCCGGGCGCCGAGCCCGTGGAGATCTACCGGCACCGGGAGTCCGCGGGCGTCGGGGACCTCTCCCACGACGGGACGCTGATCGCCCTGGAGCACACCGAGCACGGCGACGCGATGCACTCCGCCCTGCGCGTGGTGCGCCCCGACGGCTCGACGGTGGCCGAGCTGGACGACACCGAGGGCGGCACGAAGGAGCTGGGACTCGCCGTGCTCGGCTTCGCGCCGGTGGCCGGTGACAGCCGGCTCCTCGTCGGGCATCAGCGGCGCGGCCGCTGGGAGCCGATGATCTGGGACCCGGTCGCGGGCACGGAGACCGCGCTGCCGGTGGACCTGCCGGGCGATGTGGGGGCCGAGTGGTATCCGGACGGCTCCGCGCTGCTCATCGAGCACAGCTTCGAGGCCCGCAGCGAGCTGTGGCGGTTCGAGCCGGGGGCGGCGGAGCCCGTACGCGTGGAGACCCCCGCCGGTACGGTCTCGGGCGCCACGGCCCGCCCGGACGGCACCGTGGAGTACCTGTGGTCCTCGGCCGCGCGACCGCCCGTGGTGCGTTCGACGAGCGGCGCGGTGGTCCTGGACCCGCCGGGGGCCGAGGCCCCGCCGTCGGTGCCGGTCGAGGACGCCTGGGTGGAGGGGCCGGGCGGCCGGATCCACGCCCTCGTGCAGAAGCCCGCCACCGGCGACGGCCCCTTCCCCACGATCTTCGAGATCCACGGCGGGCCGACCTGGCACGACAGCGACGCCTTCGCCTCCGGTCCCGCCGCCTGGGTGGACCACGGCTTCGCGGTCGTCCGGGTCAACTACCGGGGCTCCACCGGATACGGCCGCGCCTGGACGGACGCGCTGAAGCACCGGGTCGGCCTGATCGAGCTGGAGGACATCGCGGCCGTGCGGGACTGGTCGGTGGAGTCCGGGCTCGCCGACCCGGAGCGCCTGGTCCTGGCCGGCGGCTCCTGGGGCGGCTATCTCACCCTGCTCGGGCTCGGCACCCAGCCCGACTCGTGGGCCCTGGGCCTGGCAGCCGTGCCCGTCGCGGACTACGTCACGGCCTACCACGACGAGATGGAGGCCCTGAAGGCGATGGACCGCACGCTGCTGGGCGGCACGCCGGAGGAGGTTCCCGAGCGCTTCGAGGCCTCGTCCCCGCTGACGTACGTCGACGCGGTGCGCGCTCCCGTCTACATCTCGGCGGGCGTCAACGATCCGCGCTGCCCCATCCGTCAGGTGGAGAACTACGTGGACCGGCTGGCGGCGCGCGGCGCGGTCCACGAGGTCTACCGCTACGACGCCGGCCACGGCTCGCTCGTGGTGGAGGAGCGGATCAAGCAGGTGCGGCTGGAGCTGGAGTTCGCCCTGAAGCACCTGGGCGGGGGCCCGGTGGCCGGTACGGCGGGGTGAACCCGGGCCGCCGACGGGCGTAAGAGCCGGATAAATGGCGGACCCCGCTCCGGGAGCCCGGGGCGGGGAACCGTACCTTTGAGGGGTGTACAGGTTCCTGCTGACCCCGCGATGGTGGGGGATCAACCTCTTCGTCGTGCTGGCCATCCCGTTCTGCGTGTTCATGGGCACCTGGCAGCTCGGCCGCTTCGAGGACCGTGTGCAGTCGCACGAACAGGCGGAGAAGCAGCCCGATCCGAGCACCCGGGCCGCGAAACCCCTGGACGAGCTGCTGCCCGTCGACAAGGTGACGTCCGGCCGACCGGCCGTCGCCACGGGGACGTACGCCGACCAGTTCCTGGTCCCCGGCCGTGAGCTGGAGGACCGTCAGGGCTTCTACGTCCTGAACATGCTGCGCACGGACACCGGCAAGGCCCTGCCGGTGGTACGGGGCTGGCTGCCCGGGTCCGCGACCGACGCCCGGGTGCCCCCCGCGCCCGAGGGCGAAGTCACGGTGACCGGCGACCTCCAGGCATCCGAGAACACCCACAGCGACGGCGTCGACGTCCGGGGAGGGCTCCCCGGGGGCCAGGTCGGCATGATCAGCGCGGCGACCCTGGTGAACCTCGTCCCCTACGACGTCTACGACGCCTGGGTGACGCTGCCCGAGGCCGAGGCGGGCGGTACGGGCGGAGCGATGAAGCCCGTGCCCGCGGCGGCCCCGGAGGGCAGCGGCCTCGATCTGAAGGCCTTCCAGAACCTGGGGTACACGGGCGAGTGGTTCGTCTTCGCCGCCTTCGTGCTCTTCATGTGGTTCCGGCTGGTGCGGCGGGAGGCCGAGGCCGTGCGCGACATCGCCCTCGGGCTCGTGCCGGAAGAACCCGGCCCGGCCGCGGAGGACACCGCTCCGGTCTCGGAGGGCGCCCCGAAGGACGCCCCGGAGGACCCGTCCTCGCCGGATTACGACGTGGCGAGCACACCCGTGCGGTAGATCGTGCCCGAGCAGGCGTTGGGGATCTCCGTCTGCGCCGTGGGCGCTCCCGTCTCCGGGGTGTGCGTCACGGCGACACTGCCCTCGGCCGGGGTCGCGCCGTCCTCGTACAGCGACTGTGTGCCGACGCCGGACTGGTTCTCGGAGCCCCCGCCGACCGGTCCTCCCGCGCCGTCCGCCGACGGGGTCGGCGTCGGTGAGGGGCCCTCGGTCGGACAGGTGTCGGTCGGCACCCAGGCGAACCGCACCTCGTACGCCATGGCCGGCTTCAGCAGCACCGTGCCCGGCTCCTGGGACGGGTCGGGCAGGCCGGGGGCCGCGTCGCCCGCCGCGTGCTGGACCACGACGATCTTCTGCGAGTCGGCGGCGCCGAGTGCGGTGAAGCCCACCGTGCCGTTGCTGCTGACCGTGCAGTCCGTGCCGGACACGTTGGCGATCCGGAAGCTGCCGTAGACCGTGCCGTCGGCTCCCGGTGCGTCGGTGCTCGCGGACGCGACGCCGAGCTGACCGGGGTCGCAGACGGGCAGGGACGCGAAGTCCATGCTCGGGGAGTCGGGCTTCTCGCCCGCGACCGCTCCGTCGGGGTCGCTTCCCTCGCCCTGGGAGGGGCTGGGGTCCGGGGCGGCCTCGCCCTCGCCGCCCTCGCTCTCGCGCTCGGTGGGCTCCACGGTCCGCCGGCCGGGCTCTTCGAGGCCGGTCTCCTCCCCGTTGCCGCCCTGGGCCTGCTCGCCGTGTCCGGCGATGGCGGGGCTGGCGGTGGAGGAGCCGTCCGAGGTAGCGACGTGGACGAAGGCGGGGACGGCGGTGCCGATCAGCAGAGCCGCCGCGGCCGCCCCGACGACGGCCTGCCGCCGCCTGGCCCGGCGGGCGGGGACGGCGCGGTGGAGATGGTCGAGGGTCCCGTCGGAGGGGGCGATGTCCCGCACCGCACCGTGCAGCATGCGGCGCAGGGCCACTTCGTCCAGCTCGCCCGGCGGGCCCAGGGGGTCGAAGGCGGAGGTGCCCCGGCCTTCGGCGAAGAGGTCCGTCAACGTGCCGAGGATGTCGTCGTCGGGCGCCTCGGGGGCGTCGCGGGGAGCTTTGCCGGGGGCGTTGCCCTCGGCGGTCTTCTCACCGGAGCGGGCGGCGGTCTCCGTACGCGTGTCGGCGTCGGTCTCCGTGCCCGCATCGGCGTCAGTATCCGTACGCGCGTCGCCGTCGGTCTCCGTACCCGCGTCCGCGTCCGCCGGAGCCGTGTCCGCCGGGTCCGTGTGCTCCGCGTCCGCCGGGGCCGATGCCGTCCCAGCGTCCCGCTCGGCCGGGTCCCGCTCGTCGGGGTCCTCGGCGGCCTCGTTGTCCACGCGCTCGGGGGGCGCGGGCTCCGGGGTCTCACTCTGTCCGGGACCCGCGCTCTCGGCGTGCGGTCGGTCATCCGGATCGGTGTGCGGAGTCTTCTCCGGCCCGTGGTTCACAATTCCGTTTCCCGTCGGGTCATTCTCGTGCCTGTGCTCGGGTCCTTCGGGGCCCTGTCCCGGGCGCTGCTCGGGCCCGCTCATGCCTGGGCCTCCATCACGACGCGCAGCGCCGCTATGCCCCGGGAGCCGTACGCCTTGACCGACCCCAGCGAGACACCCAGCGTCTCGGCCACCTGAGCCTCCGTCATGTCCGCGAAGTAGCGCAGCACCAGCACCTCGCGCTGGCGTCGCTGCAGCCCCTTCATCGCCTTGATCAGCGCGTCCCGCTCCAGCTGGTCGTAGGCGCCCTCCTCCGCGCTCGCCATGTCCGGCATCGGCTTGGAGAGCAGCTTCAGCCCGAGGATGCGGCGGCGCAGCGCGGAGCGCGAGAGGTTGACGACGGTCTGCCGGAGGTAGGCCAGGGTCTTCTCCGGTTCGCGGACCCGGTTGCGCGCGGAGTGCACGCGGATGAACGCCTCCTGCACCACGTCCTCGCAGGACGCGGTGTCGTCCAGCAGCAGGGCCGCGAGGCCGAGCAGGGAGCGATAGTGGGCGCGATAGGTCTCGGTGAGATGGTCGACCGTGGTTCCTGCTGCCACCGTCTCGTCAGCACCCCCGCGCTGCGAGGGCAACTGGGCCGGACGCGCAGCGGGCATGGGCGCGATCACCGGCATGCCGCCGGGCGCACGGGGCCGCCGGAGCGGACGCACCGAAGCGCCTCGCAACGGGCCCACCACTGTGATGTCGAGAACCTCTGCCACGCCTGTTGGACACGCTGCCCCCCGTCAGGGTTGTACGCGGACGGCGCCACGTTCGACGCTGTGCGACATGCCCTCATACGTACCTGCTCTTCCCCAAATACCCCGTAATAGCGCCCGGCCACGCAAGAAGTGACCGCATAGACGCAGCCCGGCCGAGGTGCGGTTGCAGATGGCCGGGAGATCATCGTCGGATACGACAACGCCCCAGCTCAAGAGGTTCAGACCAGCGAATTCCTCATAGGGCGTTCACAGATCCTACAAAAGAGGTTCGATCGTCACCGGGGAAATTCGGCGGCCACCGATTCGGCGATCTGCGCCACGTTCAAAGCCGCCCCTTTTCGGAGATTGTCCCCGCAAAGGAACATTTCCAGGGCATGTGGGTCGTCCATCGACCGCCGGACGCGGCCCACCCAGGTGGGGTCGGTGCCCACCACGTCGGACGGGGTGGGGAAGTCACCGGAGGCCGGGCTGTCGAACAGCACCACACCGGGGGCGGTCGCCAGGATCTCGTGCGCCTTGTCGACGGCGACCTCGTTCTCGAAGCGGGCGTGCACGGACATCGAGTGGGTGGCGACGACGGGAACGTACACACAGGTCGCGGTGGTCTTCAGCTCCGGCAGTCCCAGCACCTTGCGGCACTCCTCGCGGATGGCGAGCTCCTCGGAGGACCAGCCGTCCCCGGCGTCCGTACCCGCCCAGGGCACGACGTTCAGGGCGACGGGCGCGGCGAACGGGCTCCGCGCGCCGTTCCTGCCGTCCGCGCTGTCCCCCAGGGCCCGGCGCACGTCCCCGGGCTGGGTGCCCAGCTCCGTACCGGCCACCAGTGACAGCTGTTCGCGCAGGGCGGCGACGCCGTCCCGGCCCACGCCGCTGACGGCCTGGTAGGAGGAGACGATCAGCTCGCGCAGCCCGAATTCGGCGTGCAGCGCGCCGACCGCGACGATCAGCGACAGCGTGGTGCAGTTCGGGGACGCGACGATGCCGCGCGGCCTGAGCCGTGCGGCATGGGGGTTGATCTCCGGGACGACCAGCGGCACGTCGTCGTCGAGCCGGAAGGCGGCGGAGTCGTCGATGACGACGACGCCCTTGGCGGCGGCGATCGGGGCCCAGCGGGCGGACACCTCGTCGGGCACCAGGAAGAGGGCCACGTCGACGCCGTCGAACACGTCCTCGCTCAGCGCGAGGACCTCGCTCTCCTCACCGCGCACGACCAGCTTGCGGCCGGCCGAGCGCGGCGAGGCGACGAGTCTGACCTCGCCCCAGACGTCCGCGTGCTGCGAGAGGATCCGGAGCATGACACCGCCGATCGCCCCGGTCGCGCCGACGACCGCGAGCGAAGGGCGGTGTCCGGTCATCGGCCGGTGCCTCCGTAGACGACGGCCTCGTCGGAGTCGCTGTCGAGACCGAAGGCGGTGTGCACGGCGCGCACGGCCTCGTTGACGTCGTCGGCGCGGGTGACGACCGAGATGCGGATCTCGGATGTCGAGATCAGCTCGATGTTCACGCCCGCGTCGGACAGTGCCTCGAAGAATCCGGCGGTGACGCCCGGGTTCGTCTTCATGCCGGCGCCGACCAGGGAGATCTTGGCGATCTGGTCGTCGTAGCGCAGCGAGTCGAAGCCGATGGAGCCCTTGGTCCGCTCCAGGGCGTCGATGGCCTTGCGGCCCTCGGCCTTGGGCAGGGTGAAGGAGATGTCCGTCAGGCCGGTCGACGCGGCGGAGACGTTCTGCACCACCATGTCGATGTTGACCTCGGCGTCCGCGATGGCGCGGAAGATCGCGGCCGCCTCGCCCGGCTTGTCCGGGACGCCGACGACGGTGATCTTGGCCTCCGAGACGTCGTGGGCGACTCCGGAGATGATCGCGTGCTCCACCTGCTGGTCCCCTTGCGGCTCGTTGCTGACCCAGGTGCCGCGCAGTCCGGAGAAGGACGAGCGGACGTGGATCGGGATGTTGTAACGGCGTGCGTACTCGACGCAGCGGTGCAGCAGCACCTTGGAGCCGGACGCGGCCAGCTCCAGCATGTCCTCGAAGGAGATCCAGTCGATCTTCTTCGCCTTCTTCACGACCCGGGGGTCCGCGGTGAAGACGCCGTCGACGTCGGTATAGATCTCACAGACCTCGGCGTCCAGCGCGGCGGCCAGCGCGACGGCGGTCGTGTCCGACCCGCCGCGGCCGAGGGTGGTGATGTTCTTGCCCTCCTGGCTCACGCCCTGGAACCCGGCGACGATGGCGATGTTGCCCTCGTCGATCGAGGTCCGGATGCGGCCCGGCGTGACGTCGATGATGCGCGCTTTGTTGTGGACCGAGTCGGTGATGACACCGGCCTGGCTGCCCGTGAACGACTGGGCCTCGTGGCCCAGGTTTTTGATCGCCATCGCCAGCAGGGCCATGGAGATCCGCTCACCCGCGGTCAGCAGCATGTCGAATTCCCGGCCGGTAGGCATCGGGGACACCTGCTCGGCGAGATCTATCAACTCGTCCGTCGTGTCGCCCATCGCGGACACCACGACAACCACCTGGTTGCCGTTCCTCTTGGCGTCGACGACTCGCTTGGCGACCCGCTTGATGCCCTCGGCATCGGCTACGGAGGAGCCTCCGTACTTCTGCACGACAAGGCCCACGTGCGCTCCTCGCTCAGTCATTACTGCGGTCGGCTCAGTTTAACGAGCAGTCCGGAATCAACCCGTCCATTACCAGATGGTGAGATGTCCCGCTCACCACCCGGTACGGCGTGTCGCCCCGAACTGCTCGTACCGGGCTGCTGCCCAGCCCGACCGTCGAGCACTCCCGTTTGTGTCCCAGCCCACACGATCGGACACGGATCGGCGAGCCGGGACGGTCAGTCGGCGTACCCCTTCGGTCGGCGTACTCCTCGAGCTTCTCGGTGTCGAGCGCGAAGCCGACCGACTCGGGCAGCGCGTACCCGTTCATCGGCGCGGCCTCGGGGCTTGAGCCTCGAGCGGACCTGCGGAGTCACCCCGCCGCCAGCGCCTCCCCATCGAAGACCTGCGTGTTCTGCGCGGCCGCGATGCGCCACACCCCGTCGTCCTTCGCCAGGACGTAGGTCGGCGTGCCCGGGACCGACTCGGGATGGGCGGCCACGAGTGCGGAGGGGTCCTCCTGGCCGTGGAAGATCTCGTCCAGGAAGCGGCCGTCGTCGCGGGCGACCGGGCGCTGGCGGATCTTGACGGCGGCGATGTCGGGGCGGATGAAGAGGATCAGGTCGACCGCGTAGGCGGCCGTCACGGGGGCGTCCGCCTGCGGGGGCAGCACCGTGCGGGTGAAGGCGCTGATCTCCGGCAGGCCCGTCAGTCTCTTCCCGTGGGCCGTGGTCCAGATGGCGTCCTCGCGGAAGCCGCCGAGGAAGGCGTCGGGCAGGGCGTTCTGCTGGGCGTGCTGCACACCGGCGACGAACGCGACGATGGCGTCGACGTCCTCCTGCGGGGCCGGAACGCCGATGACGGCGGGCACGGCGGCGTTGGCCGTCGCGACGGAGGGCGTGGCGACGGAGGGCGTGGCGCTCATGAGGAATCTCCTTGTGGGATGCGGCCGTTGCATCGGCCGTTCATCCGGAGCATTCGCCCTCAAGTGCAGTTGAGGTCAAGGGCCTTCCGCAGGCCCTACTTCACCGGCCGCAGCCCCAGCGGCGCCGCGATCTCCTGGAGCATCACGCGGCCCGCCTCCTCCGCGAGGTCGTCCTCACCCGGGTCCTGGTCGGTGTCCAGGCCGTCCAGTTCCTCCAGGGGCTGGCCGAGGCGGATGTGGGCGACGAGGGACTGGAGGGCGCGGAGGGTGGCGGAGGCGGTGGAGCCCCAGTTGGAGAAGTACGAGAACTGCCACCACCACAGCGCCTCGGCGGTGCGGTCCGCCTCGTAGTGCGCGAGGCCGTGGCCGAGGTCGGTGACCAGGTCGGCCAGGTCGTCGGAGATGCGGTGCGGGACCGGGGCCTTGCGGGGCTCGTACGGGTCGAAGACCTCGGAGTAGACGTCGATCGGCTCCAGCAGCGCCGCGAACCGCTCGCGCAGGCCGTCCGCGTCCGGCTCCGCGCCGAGGTCCGGTTCGTACCGCTCGTCGGGCAGGACGTCCTCGTACGCGCCGAGGCGGCCGCCCGCGAGCAGGAGCTGCGAGACCTGGAGAAGCAGGACCGGGACGGCCTCTTCCGGCTCGTCGACCTTGGACACCTCGGCGACCGCGACGATGAACGTCTTGATCTGGTCCGCGATCTGGACGGCGAAGTCTCCCGGGTCCTGCGTGACGGAGTTCAGCGTGGCGTCAGACATCGAGGGGACCTCCCGTGGGCGCGGTCACAGACGGCGAAGCGGACGGCGGTACGTGCAGGAGCCGGGGGCGTACGGCGGTGGCGTCAGACATCCAGCAGCCGCCTCCCCTCGAAAGCGCGACCCAGGGTGACCTCGTCGGCGTACTCCAGGTCGCCGCCGACCGGCAGGCCGCTGGCCAGCCGGGTCACCCTGAGGCCCATCGGCTTGACCATCCGCGCCAGGTACGTCGCGGTGGCCTCGCCCTCCAGGTTGGGGTCGGTCGCGAGGATCAGCTCCGTGATGGAGCCGTCCGCGAGCCGCGCCAGCAGCTCGCGGATGCGCAGGTCGTCCGGGCCGACGCCCTCGATGGGGCTGATCGCCCCGCCCAGAACGTGGTAGCGGCCCCGGAACTCACGCGTCCGCTCGATCGCCACGACGTCCTTGGGCTCCTCGACCACGCAGATGACGCTCTGGTCGCGGCGGGCGTCCCGGCAGATCCCGCACCGCTCCTGCTGCGCGACATTGCCGCACACGGCGCAGAACCGGACCTTGTCCTTGACCTCCAGGAGGGCGTGGGCGAGCCGGCGTACGTCGGTGGGCTCGGCCTGCAGGATGTGAAAGGCGATCCGCTGCGCGCTCTTGGGACCGACGCCGGGCAGCCTGCCCAGTTCGTCGATGAGGTCCTGAACAACGCCTTCGTACAACGGAACGCCTTTCTTCGCTTCCTGCTCCGTACCGTAGTGGGTACGGGTCGGTACCAGTAGGCCTCGGTGGGCCTGCGGAACCTATGGGCCGGCGGCCGGCCGGGTCAGAACGGCAGACCCGGGATGCCGCCCCCGCCGCCCAGGCCCTGCGCCAGCGGGCCGAGCTTCTCCTGCTGGAGCGCCTGCGCGTTCTCGTTGGCCGCCTGGACGGCCGCGACGACGAGGTCGGCGAGCGTCTCGGTGTCCTCCGGGTCCACCGCCTTCGGGTCGATCACCAGGGCACGGAGCTCGCCGGAGCCGGTCACGGTGGCCTTCACGAGACCGCCGCCCGCCTGTCCATCGACCTCGGTCCTGGCCAGTTCCTCCTGGGCAGCCGCGAGATCCTGCTGCATCTTCTGGGCCTGCTGGAGCAACTGCTGCATATTGGGCTGGCCACCACCGGGAATCACGGTCACTCCTGGCATTTCGACGACAAATGTTTCGGTAAGCCGAGCCTACGTGCTCCTTGGTCACCGCGCTCCACCCGCCGGGGGGCAACTCTTTCGAGTGAGATCTCAGAACCGGCGTGAGTGCTCCTATACCTGACCAGCGGCCCTGTGCAGGCGGGAATCCAGCGATTTCGACCCCACGGCCCACCATTCGGCGGTAGGAAGGGCATGCACATCGGCACACGAGCGTGCATGTGCGGTGACGCAGAGTTACCACCCGGAGGTCGTCGGTCGCGCGGACCGCCGCGTCCGTCCCGTCCGTCCCGTCCGTCAGAGTGCAGAGGAGTGCCCCGGTGAGCCAGCCGGAGATGCAGCCCGAGGGGCCGCCCCGCAAGGAGTCCGATGCGGGATCCGGTGAGACCGGAGCTGAGCATTCCGCCACGGGAGCCCCTGCCGAGAGGCGCGCCGGCGGCCGCGCCGGGTGGCGTGCCGGTGGGCGGGATCTGACCGGGCGCCCCTTCCCTCTCGGCGACTGGGGCGAGCCGGCCGAGCGGCTCGACGAGCTCTACCGCTGGGTCGAGACCGGCGCCCTGGACACCGCCGACTGGTATCTGAACGACCGGGTCTGGAAGCGCCGGGCCGCGAGGACGCTGCGGATGGGCACGGCCGCCGGGGTGGTCGCCGGAGCCGCCCTGCCGCTGCTCGACCTGACCGGCGCGCTGAGCGGCTCGGCGGGCTGGGGCTATCTGTCACTGCTGCTGGGGGCCGCCTGTATGGCCTGCGACCGGTATTTCGGTCTCACCTCCGGGTGGATAAGGAACCTCGCCACGGCCCAGGCGGTGCAGCGGCGGCTCCAGGTGCTCCAGTTCGACTGGGCCTCGGAGTGCGTACGGGAGATGCTCGGGCCGACCGAGGGCACGGCCAGCGAGGCGACCGAGCGGTGCCTGGGGGTGCTGCGGAGGTTCTCCGAGGACGTGACCGAGCTGGTGCGCTCGGAGACGGCGGACTGGATGGTGGAGTTCCGGGCGGGGCCCGCGCCGATGGGCATGCAGGCTCTGGCGACGGGGGGCGCGGGGCGGGGTGAGCCGGGGGTGGCGCCGGGGCGGTTCTCGATGCCGTCGGTGGCGGCGCGGCCGAACATGCCGCGGCAGCGGCCGCCGGAGTCGCCGCCGCGGTGAGCGGCTTTCGGGGGCTCCGCCCCCGGGCCCCCGGTCCTCAATCGCCGGACGGACTGGATCTTGGCACCCCGGTCCGCAAGGCATGGGGACGGGCCGGATTCTGGCACCCCCGGTCCGGGGGCCGCTGGGACGGGCCGGATTCTGGCGCCCCCGGTCCGCAAAGCGCAGGGACGCGTTGAAATGGGCGAACCGGTTCTCGATCGCCGGACAGGCTTGATCGGGGCGTCAGCTGAAGATGATCATTGAGCCTTGGGCCAGGCTGCGGGTCGCTGCCGCGTGGAGGCCTAGCCAGACGTGGCGTTCGCGGGCGAACGGGCTCTCGTCGTAGGGGATCGGTTCCGCCGGTTCCTCCAGGGTGGTGGGGCCTGCGGGGGGTTGCGGAGCGGCCGGCGGGTTGGCCGGGTCGATGCCGATGGACGGGGCGACGAACTCCAGCTCCCGCAGCAGCCCGTGCGCGGAGCCCAGCGGGCCGCCGCCCGCCAGCAGCGCGTCGTCGGAGAGCGGGGCGGGGAAGTCCAGCGGGACGTACGCCCCGGCGTGGTCGTAGTGCCAGACCAGGTGCGACTGCTGCGCGCCCTGTTCGAACATCTCCAGGAGTTGCTCGTAGTCGCCGTCGAGACCGGCGACCGGGGTGACGGCGAGGCCGCTCAGCTGGAGCAGGTAGGCGCGGCGCAGGAAGTGCAGGGCGTCGTAGTCGAATCCGGCCACGGGGGCGACATCCCCGGTGAGGCCCGGCATGTAGGCGTAGACGGGGACGGGCGGCAGCCCGGCGTCGTTCAGCGCCTTGTCGTAGACGGCGATCTCTTCGGCGAAGGGGTTGTCGGCGCTGTGGCACAGCACGTCGACGAGGGGGACCAGCCACAGGTCACAGGCCACGAAGTCTCGCTCTCGGAAGGGTTCGGGCGATCGTCGGGACAGCGTAGTGCGGGGCGAACCTCACGCACAGTGCCCCGGGGACTCCGGAGACATCGGACGTGCCGGGGGCTTCGTGGACTCCGGCGGTCCGGGGGCCTTCCCCTCGGCCTCCCGCGCCTCCAGGCGGTCCGCCCAGGCGAGCGCGTGCGCGTAGTAGGAGTGCATGGCGGCATGGACCTGTTCGTGGTCGCCGCGGGCGATGGCCTCGACCAGCTCCTCGTGGCCGAACCACAGCACGTTCTCGTCCATGCCGTCGCGGCGCAGCCGGTGCACGGCGAACACCCAGGCCTGGACGCGGAGCCGGGTGAGGAAGTCGGCGACGTACGGGTTGAGGACGAACTGCCCCAGCTCCCGCCAGAACCGCAGGTCGTACCCGATCAGCACGTCGAGGTCGCCGCCCTTCGCCGCGCGGACCGCCTCCGCCGCCCGCCGGCGGATCGAGGCGAGCCCCTCGGGCCGGACGGCGACCCGCTCGGCGGGGTTGCGGAAGAGGCCCTCGACGACGAGGGCGCGGGCCTCGGCCATCGCGCGGTAGTCGGCGACGGTGAACTCGCGTACCTGGAAGCCCCGGTGCTGGTCGGAGGCGAGGAGACCCTGCGCGGAGAGGTCGAAGAGCGCCTCACGGACGGGCGTCGCGGAGACCCCGTACTGCTCGGCGATCTGCTTGACCGTGAACTCCCGGCCCGGCGGAAGACGTCCTGCGAGCACCTCGTCACGCAGCGCGTCGGCGATCTGCTGGCGCAGGGTATTGCGCGTCACACCTCCGCTCGGACTCATGCCGGCCCCTTCCGTCCGTACCGTTCGTATCCGTCCGTCCATGTCCGCCCCCGTGCGCCGACCGTTCCGGCGGGGGCGCCGCTGGCTCGGGTCACCTTAAGCCAGGGCCGCCGCCGTGCCCGTTTTCGGGCACGGCGGGGAGACGTACGGGGTCGATCGCGTACGGAATCAGATCGTCCGGTTACTCGGCGTACCGGAGCGTGCGGGTGGGACGAGCCGTTACGACGCGCCCTGCACCGTGTACGTGTCGGCCACGGAGAGCGCCACGTCCAGGGCCGCGAGGCCTTCCTTGGCCTCGGCCTCGGAGACGTTGCAGGCGGGGACGGCGTGGGTCCGGTTCATGTTGATGAACGGCCACAGCCCCTGCTTCTTCGCCGCCGCGCCGAAGGCCGCCATCGGAGCGGCGGCCTCGCCCGAGGCGTTGTACGGGACGAGCGGCTCGCGCGTCTCCCGGTCGCGGACCAGGTCCAGCGCCCAGAACGCGCCGAGGCCGCGGACCTCGCCGACCGAGGGATGGCGTTCGGCGAGGTCCCGGAGGCCGGGGCCGAGGACGGTCTCGCCGATCCGGGCCGCGTGCTCGACGACCTTCTCGTCCTCCATCACGCCGATGGTGGCGACGGCGGCGGCGCAGGCCAGCGGGTGCCCGGAGTAGGTGAGGCCGCCGGGGTAGGGGCGGGTCTCGAAGGTGGCGGCGATCTCGGCGCTGATGGCGACGCCGCCGAGCGGCACGTAACCGGAGTTGACGCCCTTGGCGAAGGTCAGCAGGTCGGGCACGACGTCGAAGTGGTCGGCGGCGAACCAGGCGCCGGTGCGGCCGAATCCGGCCATCACCTCGTCGAGCACGAAGACGATCCCGTACCGGTCGCAGATCTCGCGGACGCCCGCGAGATAGCCCGGCGGCGGGGTCATGATGCCCGCCGTACCCGGGATGGTCTCCAGGATGATCGCGGCGATGGCGGACGGGCCCTCGTAGGCGAGGGTGTCCTCCAGGTGCTGGAGCGCGCGGGCGCACTCCTCGGCCTCGTTCGCCGCGTGGAACGGGGAGCGGTAGAGGAACGGGGCCCAGAAGCGGACGACGCCCGCCGAGCCGTTGTCGGAGGGCCAGCGGCGCGGGTCGCCGGTGAGGTTGATCGCGGTGGAGGTGGCCCCGTGGTACGAGCGGTAGGCGGAGAGCACCTTCGGCCGGCCGGTGTGCAGCCGGGCCATGCGGATGGCGTTCTCGACGGCCTCGGCCCCGCCGTTGGTGAAGAAGATCTTGTCCAGGTCGCCGGGGGTGCGCTCGGCGATGAGGCGTGCGGCCTCGGAGCGCGCCTCGATCGCGAACGCGGGCGCGAAGGTGGCGAGCTTGCCCGCCTGCTCCTGGATCGCGGCGATCACGGTGGGGTGCTGGTAGCCGATGTTGGTGTAGACGAGCCCGCTGGTGAAGTCGAGGTAGCGGTTGCCGTCGTAGTCCCAGAAGTAGGACCCCTCGGCGCCGGCGACGGCGAGCGGGTCGATGAGGCCCTGGGCGGACCAGGAGTGGAACACGTGCGCGCGGTCCGCGGCCTTCACGGCCGCACCGGCCGCGGGGTCGGCGTACGGGGCATGAGGGGCATGAGGGGTCATGCGGCGAGCGTAGGCGCTGTTGGAGGGTGGCCTCCATGGCCACCTTGTACGGCTTGGGGCGGATGGATCGGCAGGGTGTCGGGTTCGGGCTCGGGTTCCGGCTTGCGATCCGTTGACAGCACGCTGTCGACATGACAGTCTTCTGTCATCGAGCCGAGGAGGTCATCATGACCAGCAGCAGCGCCACCACCGTGCATCTCACCGTTTACGACACCTTCGCCGACTGGGAGACCGGGCACACCACCGCCCATCTCACGCAGAACGGCTACACCGTGCGGACCGTGGGGCTCTCCCGGGAGCCGGTGACGACCATGGGAGGCCTGCGCATCCAGCCCGACCTGGCGTTGGACGAACTGCGTCCGCAGGACAGTGCGTTGCTGATCCTGACCGGTGCGGCCGGGTGGGACACGGGCGACACGCTGGCCCCGTTCGCGCGGGCGGCCCGGTCCTTCCTGGACGCGGGGGCGCCGGTCGCGGCGATCTGCGGGGCGACGGCCGGGCTGGCCCGGGAAGGGCTGCTGGACGACCGGGCGCACACGAGCGCGATCTCCTTCTACCTCGCGGCGACGGGGTACGCGGGCGGCGCGAGGTACGTGGACGTGGACGCCGTCACGGACGCCGGCGGGGGCGAGGACGCGGGTGCTGGCGGCCGGCTGATCACGGCCGGGCCGACGGAGCCGGTGGCGTTCGCGCGGGAGGTGTTCGCCCTGCTCGGGGTGTACGACGCGAAGAAGCTGGACGCGTGGTACCGGCTGTTCCACGACTCGGACGCGAGCGCGTACGAGGTGTTGCAGGGTGAGTGAGGGCTCGGGCCGCGTCCCGTCCGAGCAGGAGTTGCTGAGCCGGGCGGCGCTGACGGTGTTCCGGCTGAACGGGCAGTTCCTTTCGGTGGCCGACGAGTTGGCGCGGCCGGGGGGCCTCACGTCGGCGTGGTGGCAGGTCCTGGGAGCGGTGCTGGTGGAGCCGTTGCCGGTGGCGGGGATCGCCAGGACTATGGGGATCACCCGGCAGAGTGTGCAGCGGATCGCGGACCTGCTGGTCGAGCGGGGGCTCGCGGAGTACGCGGAGAACCCGGCCCACCGCCGCGCGAAGCTGTTGCGGGTGACGGAGGCGGGGCGGGAGGCCGTGTCCCGGATCGGCCCACCGCACGCGGAGTTCGCTGCGCGGCTGGTGGGGGAGCTGGGGGTGGAGGGGTTCGTGGAGGCGGTGCGGGTGCTGGAGCGGTTGTCGGAGACCCTGGACCACCTGACCGCCCCGGACCGGGCCCCTTCGGCCCCCTAGCCCGCGGGCCGGGTCCATCCGGCGAGAGCGGTGCCACCCGAGCCCGTCCGGCGGTTGAGGGCGGAACCGTCGAAGTGTCGGGCCTCGGGCTGAACAAGCCGGCTGCTCCTGGGCACCGTCCCCGTGCCGCGCACCGCCCTCGTCCGATCAAGGGTTCCGTCCTCGAACGCCGGACGGGCTGGGGGTGAGCGCCGGCCTCGAACGCCGGACGGGCTGGGGGTGAGCGCCGGCCTCGAACGCCGGACGGGCTGGGGGTGAGCGCCGGCCTCTAACGCCGGGCGGGCTGGGGGTGGGCGCCGGCCTCGAACGCCGGGCGGGCTGGGTAGGCGCCGGACGGTCCGGGAGTGTGCCGGGGTGGGGGCGGGCCGGGCGGTACGGATGCGCGGCCGGGGGGCGCCGTCCTCGCTGCGGGGGTCGGGCCGCGGAACCGGAGCGTGGGCAGGCGTGTCGTAGAAGGGGACCGCGCCCCGCTGCCCCAGCCCGGCGGGGCTATCCTCGTGCGGGCCGCAGGGGAGGAAGCGCACCATGGACAAGCTCGGGCCCGACGACCCGCACCGCATCGGTGCGTACCGGCTCCTCGGCCGCCTCGGCGAGGGCGGCATGGGCCAGGTCTTCCTCGCCCGCTCCGACCGCGGCCGCACCGTCGCCCTCAAGCTCGTCCGCCGCGAGCTCGCCGAGCGCCACGAGTTCCGCGCCCGCTTCCGCCAGGAGGTCCGCGCCGCGCACCGGGTCGGCGGCGCGTGGACCGCACCGGTGCTGGACTCCGACACCGAGGCCCCCGTCCCCTGGGTCGCCACCGGTTACGTCGCCGGGCCCTCCCTCCAGCGCATCGTCTCGGGCCGCCCCGGCGCCCCGGTCACGGCCTCGGGGGCGTACGGGCCGCTGCCGTCGCGTTCGGCGCGGTTCCTGGGGGCCGGGCTCGCCCACGCCCTCCAGCACATCCACGGGGCCGGGCTCATCCACCGGGACCTGAAGCCCTCCAACGTGCTGATGACCATCGACGGCCCCCGGGTCATCGACTTCGGCATCGCCCGCGCCCTGGAGTCCGTGGCCGACGGCGATCTGACCCGCACCGGGGTCCTGGTCGGCTCGCCCGGCTTCATGGCCCCCGAGCAGGTGCGCGGCGAGCGCGTGACCACCGCGTGCGACGTGTTCTGCCTCGGGTCCGTCCTCGCGTACGCAGCATCGGGCCGGCTGCCGTTCGGTACGGCGGAGAGCGGCGGGGTCCATGCCCTGATGTTCCGGATCGCCCAGGAGGACCCGGACCTGACCGGGGTCCCGGAGGAGCTGGCCGGCGTCGTCCGGGACTGTCTGGCGAAGGACCCGGCGGCCCGCCCCGGTACCGACGAGATCCTGGCCCGCCTGGGCGTGGCGGACGGGGACGAGCCCTGGTTGCCCGCCACCCTCCTCGCCCAGCTCGGCCGCCGGGCAGTGGGTCTGCTCGACGCGGAGGACCCGGAAGACCCGCGCGGCGCGCCCGCCTTCCCGAACAGCCCGATACCGCCCTCCCCCGTCCCCGCCCCGATACCGGCGGCGGCCCCGGCCGCTCCGGCCGCTCCGGCCGCCCGAACGGAAGCCGCCCCGCCGCCCCACGGGTACGCGCAGCCCCACCCGTACACACAGCACCGCCCGCCCCACGGTCCCACCGCCGAACAGGCCTTCCCTCCGGCATACTTCGCGCCCACGTCTCCCCCGCCGACCCGCGAGCGCCGCTCCGCCGGGGCGACCGCCGCGCTCATCGCCGTCGCCGTGGTCGTGGCGATAGGGGCGGGCGGATCGGTGTACGCGTTCATGAACGGCGACGGCACGGGGAAGACCGCCTCCCCCGACCCGTCGGCCTCCACCGGGGCCGACGGCCGGGAGCAGAGCGGAACGGGAGCCGTCCCCGAGGACTTCGTGGGCACCTGGTCCGGCTCCATACCCGGCGACCAGGGCCCGTCCACCCGGACGTTGACCATCCGGCAGGGCGACGTGGGCGACCAGGTCCTCGCCCTCACCGCCGAGGGCCCCCTCGAATCCGGCTCCACGTACCACTGCGAGTTCACGGCCCCCCTCGCCGGGGCGGTCGCCGGGGACGGCCCGGTCCGCATCGGCCCCTCCACGGTGTCCTCCGGCCGCCCGGCCTCCTCCTGCACACCCGGGAAACCCACCGAGCTGGCCCTGCTCCCGGACGGCAGCCTGCGCCGCACCACGACCGGGACGGGTGAGAGCCTGATCTACACCAAGCCGGACTGAGCGGTCGGCACTTCGGCGACCGGGGAGGCCGTCCGCCGCCGCAGTGCCCCGGTGATCAGCGCCGCGCCGCCCAGCAGCACGAGCACCACCAGCATCGCGTTCCGCAGCCCCACATGGTCGGCCAGGAAGCCCAGCGACGGCGGTCCGACCAGGAACGCCGCGTAGCCCGCCGTCGAGACCGCCGCGACCCGCGCCGAGGCGTCCCCCGGCCCCGCGCCCTCCCCCGCCGCCGAGATCGTGACCGGGAAGCCCAGCGAGGCGCCGAGACCCCACAGCACGACCGCCGCACCGGCGAGCAGCGCGCTGGAGGAGAAGACCACCAGGGCCACGCCGGCCGCCGCCACCACCGCGCCGGCCCGGACCACGGCCGCCGGGCCGTAGCGCACCAGCAGCGGCCCGCCCGTGAACCGGCCCGTCGTCATCGCCGCCGCGAACAGCATGAACGTCAGCGATCCGGCCGTCGCACTCGTCCCGTGACCGTCCACCATCAGCAGCGGCAGCCAGTCGTTGGCGGAGCCTTCCGCGAAGGCCATGGCCAGCACGATGAGGCCGATCAGCACCAGCCGCCGGTCCCGCCAGACCGCCGCCTGCGCGCGCAACCCTCCGGCCCGCCCGCCGTCACCGGTCTCCGCCGGCTCGCGCCCCGTCCCCGCCGGGACCGCCCGTACGGTCCACACCCCGGCCGCCGCGACGGCGAGCGCGACCGCCGCCAGGTGCCAGCCGACCGGGAACCGGACCGCCGTCAGCCCCATCCCGAGCAGCGCGCCGACCACGGTCCCCAGGCTGAAGCAGCCGTGCAGCACCGGCAGGACCGGGCGGCCCACCGTCCGTTCGACGGCCGCGCCCTCGATGTTGAACGCCACCTCCGCAAGGCCCATCCCGGCCCCGAACAGCGCGAGTCCGCCGAACACCCCGCCGGACACCTCCAGCGCCGCGCCTGAGGCGATCACCAGCAGCCCGGCCACGAGCAGCCCCGCCCCGAGGGTGATCACCAGCCGCCCGCCGTGCCTGCGCACCAGCCCGCCGGAGGCCAGCACCCCCGCCATCGAGCCGATCGAGAGCCCGAACAGCACCAGGCCCATCGAGCCCGTGGACACCTCCAGCGCGTCCCGGACGGCCGGGGTCCTGGCCACCCAGGACGCCATGCTCACCCCGGTGGCGAGCATGAAGAGGAAGAGCGCGGCGCGCCGGCGGCGGGTGGTCGCATCCATGACCTGCGGGTTCTTCATGGGGAGCAGTGCCTCGGCAGACGGAGGGGTGAGGGGGTCGGACGTACGAGCGTACGCCCGAGGCGTACGTCCGTACACTCACCTCCCGCGCTCTATGCTGCGAGGAGAACCGAGCCGACCGAGGCCGAGGCCGACCCCGAGGAGGCGCCGCGTGGCGACAGGGCGCACCGACCCCGAGCGGCGGGACCGCATCATCGACGCGGCGCTGGACCTCATCGTCGACGAGGGCGTCGCGGGGGTCTCGCACCGCAAGGTCGCCGCCCGCGCGGGCGTGCCGCTGGGCTCGATGACGTACCACTTCTCCGGCATGGACGAGCTGCTGCACGAGGCGTTCACCCGGTTCTCCGGCACGATCGTCGCCGTCTTCGAGGAGCGGCTCGGCGCGGCCACCACCCCGGACGAGGCGCGCGAGGCCGTCGCCGACCTCGTCCACCACCTCTCCGGCGGCAACCAGCGCGAGCTGATCCTCACCCACGAGCTCTACACCCTCGCCGCCCGCCGGCCCGCCTACCGCGAGCTCACCCGCACCTGGATGGGCCGCAGCCGCCGCGCCCTGGAGTGGCACTTCGACCCGGCCACCGCCCGCCGGCTCGACGCGCTCATCGAGGGCCTGTCCATCCACCGCGCCCTGGAGACCGAGCCCCACGACCGCGCCCTCACCGTCGAGGCGATCGCCCGCATCACCGCGCCGCGCCCTTGAACAACCCTGGGCCGCCGAGCCCCGACGCAGACTTCCCGAAGTCGTCCGAGGTCGGCAAGTAGCAACGGGATCCTGGGCTTTGAGAACACCTGCTGGTGCCATGGAGTGGTCGCTCTCCTCTGTGGAGATCTGTGGAGAAGGGAGTTCTCGCGGGATGCGGACCACAACACTGGGCAGGGACGGGCCGGTCGTCGGACGGCTGGGGCTGGGGGCGATGGGCCTCTCGTACCGCTACGCCCCGACCCTCAGGGACAGGAGCAAGGCCGTATCGCTGGTCCAGGAGGCTGTGGACCTCGGGGTCAACCTCGTCGAGACCGCCGGCGCCTACGCGGCCGGGGACAACGAGCGGCTGATCGGCGAGGCCATCCGCGGCCGCCGCGACGAGGTGGTGCTGTGTACCGGCGGCGGGCTGCTCGGCGACGCCGACGGTGCGCTGCGGCCCGCGGGCGGCCCGCAGGCGCTGCGGGACGCGGTCGACGAGAGCCTGCGCCGGCTGCACGTGGACCACATCGACCTCTACCTGCTGCGGCGCGTCGACCCCGGCGTGCCGCTGGAGGAGAGCTGGGGCGCGCTGGCCGAGCAGGTCTGGGCGGGGAAGATCCGCATGCTGGGGCTGCCCGTCGTCACCGTGCAGGAGGCACGCGACGCCGAAGCGGTGCACGAGGCGGCGGCGATGGCCGCCGAGGTGTCGCTGTTCACGCGCTGCGGTCTCGACGACGTCGTGCCGTACGCGGTGGAGCGCCGGATCGCGCTGCTGGCCGGCGCCCCGCTCGGCCGCGGTCTGCTGGCCGGTGCGCTGTCCACGTACGACGACCTGGCCCCGGACGACTGGCGGCGCACCCAGCCCCGCTTCGCCCCGCGCGCCATCCGCCACAACTTCGCCCTCACCCAGGCCGTCGCCCAGGTGGCCGCCCGGCACGAGGCCACCCCCGCGCAGGTCGCCCTGGCCTGGCTGCTCCGGCTCGGCGATCACGTGGTGCCGCTGCCCGGCACGCGGGCGTCGTACCACCTCGCGGAGAACCTCGGCGGCGATGGGGTCCGGCTGACCGAACAGGACCTGACCGACCTGGAGTTCCTCCCCTACGCGGCGGGCGCCCCCGAGGTGTGAGGGCCTCTGCCGCACGCTCCACACCGCTGCCCGACTCCCCTGGCTCTCCACCTCTTTGGAGTTCTTGACATGACGACCTCTCTGGTACGGCAGGTCCTCCCGCGGCCACGTCCGCGGGCGGCCACGGCCGACGTCCACGGCACCACCGCGCCCGGGTTCGCCTCCGTGCGCCACTTCTTCGAACGGGCCTGCCGGGACGCGGGCCCGCCCGGTTCCCGGGGAGCCGCGCTGGCGGTCGTCCAGGACGGTGAACTCGTCGTCGACCTCTGGCACGGCACGGCCGACCCGGTCACCGGGACGCCGTGGACCGGCGACACCCTGGAGCCGGTGCTGACGGGTTCCCACTCCATCCTGGCCACGGCGGTCCTGCTCCTCGCCGACATGAGCGCGCTCGCGCTGGACCGGCCCGTCGCCGACTACTGGCCGGAGTTCGCGGCGCGCGGCAAGGGCGCGGTGACGCTGCGGGACGTGCTGACCTTCACCGCCCGCCTACCGGGCATGGCCGCGGGAATCGACCAGCGGGACGTCGAGAACCCGCACATGATGGCCGCGCTGCTCGAACTGCACAGCCAGGAGGACGACCCCCGGGCCGGCGGCGTGCTGCACGGACCGTGGACCGCGGGGTGGATCGCCGCCGAGGTGATCCGACGGGTCGACGGCCGCGATCTCGACCTGTTCTTCCTGGAGGAGATCGCGGGCCCGCTGGGCCTCGACATCCACTTCGGCCTGGTCCCCGACCAACTGCCGCTGACCGCCCGCATCTCGTACGACGCGGACTTCCGCGCCCGTTTCCCCGCGCTGGACGGCGGGACGGGCCGCGGCGGTGTGTGCGACGGTGACGCGGACCTCTACGGGCGGGTGTGGAACAACCCGTCCCCGTTCCCGGCGGACCCCGGAGTGTGGAGCGAGAGCCGACGGCGCTACGCGGTCATCCCCTCGCTGGGGGCGTACGCGTCGGCCCGCGGTCTGGCCCGGCTCCAGGGCGTCCTGGCCGCGGACGCCGTACGGGCCCCGGGCGAGGAGCCGCTGCTGTTGTCGCGCCGCACGCTCGACCAGGCGCGGAGCTTCTGGGTCGAGGGCCTGGATCCGCTGCTCGGCGGGGTCAGCGCCTACGGGGAGGGAGGCTTCCAGCTCCTCGACGAAGGCCGCCACCCGGCCGTCCGCTCCGGCGCGTTCGGCCACCAGGGCCCCGGCTCGGTCGCCTACCAGGCGTGGCCGAGAGCCAGGGCCGGGGCCGCGTGGGTCCGCAACCGGCTGACGGCGGGCCCCGGCGCCCCGGTCCTGGACGAGGTGGCGGGCGCGGTGGCCCGGGCGCTACGGACCGCCTGACCCCCGGGCCGCTTCCGGCACGGCCCGGCCCTTCAGGTCGACGGTGAGGCCGTGGAGGACGACGTCCCAGACCGAGTCCCCGACGGAGACGGAGTCCCAGGCCGACTCCCCGGTCCCGCCGTGCGCGGCCATGGCGCCCTCCGCGAGGTGCGCCAGCAGGGCCACGGCGTCCTCGGGGGAAACGCCGGGACGGAGCCGGTGCGCGCCGTGGGCCCGGTCGAGCAGGTCACGGAGCACCGGCAGCCAGGCCTCGGCCAACGGCGGTACGCCCTCGGGGCGGTCGGCCTCCAGGCGGCGCGCGGCGCGTACGAAGGGGTCCTCGTGCGCCAGCCGGGCCAGGGCGCCGATCAGGGTGCGCAGTTCCCGCAACGGGTCCCCGGCGGAGGCGAGTTCGTCCAGGCAGCAGCCGAGCCGGGCGCGCCCGGCCGTGCGCACCTCCTCGGCCAGGACGGTCTTGCTCCCGAAGTGGAAGGTCAGAGCGCCGATCGAGGTCTCGGCACGCCAGCCCACCCGCTGGAGGGAGGTGCCTTCGTAACCGCGGTCGGCGAACTCATCGGCGGCCGCTTCCAACACGGCCTGGCGCGTCCTGGCCGCCCGTTCCTGCATGCGCCTTCTCCTTGAACCTCGGCAAGTAGTCGTTCTCTCGAACAGAAATATAACGAACATTCTCTATGTTTGTTAGTCTGCACAGCGACGCTCACCTGGGAGGGACCTGCAGTGACGACGACGTGCGAGACGCCCGACATTGGGACGGGCCGGCCACCGGGCGATCTGTCCCGGCTGCTGTTCGGCCATTTGCACCGCTCCGACCAGCAACGTTGGGGACACGTGTATCTGCAGGGGCTGATGCGGACGCACGGGAAGAAGACCGTGCGCCGGATGGCGGCCGCCGTGACCGGCTCGGAGGCCGCGTCGGCGTCACTGCACCAGTTCGTCAACGCCAGCCCGTGGGAGTGGGCCCCGGCCCGCGGCGAACTGGCCCGCTGGGCCGCCCGGTCCCTGCCGGTGCGGGCCTGGACACTGGCGCCGGCGGTGCTGCCCAAGCGCGGCACCTGCTCGGCCGGGGTGCACCAGCGCTTCCTGCCGGAGTCCGGGCGCACCGTCAACTGCCAGCTGGGCCTCGGCCTGTTCCTGGACGCCGGGCAAGCACACGTCCCGGTCGACTGGCGGCTCTTCCTGCCGCCCCGGTTCACCCACGACGAGGCGGTACGCGACCGGGCGAAGATCCCCGCGGCGACCGAGGCCCAGCCGCTGTGGGACCACGCCCTGCGCCTGGTCCAGGAGATGGCGTCCCGGTCGAACGGGCGGACGGCGCCGGTGGTGGCCGACCTGACGGCCCTGTGCGACATCGCGCCGCTGGCGCAGCGGCTGCAGGGCGGCGGACACGCCTACGTGCTCGCCGTCCCGGGCCAGACCACCCTCGCCGGACCCGAACTCCCACCCGGCGAGCGCGAGTCGGTGCGCGGCCTGCTGCTGCGCCGGGGTGTACGGCACCCGGCGGGAGCGGGTCGGCAGGTCATCTCGTACGACACCCCGGTGCGCGGGCTGCGCCCGGACGGCGAGCGCACGGGCGGGGCGGGGAGGCTGATGGCCGAGTGGGACGCGGCCGGCGGGCGCCCGGGCCGGATCTGGCTCACCAACATCACCGACCGCCACCCGGCCGAACTGCTGGAGCTGGCCCGGTCACCCCGGGGCGCCCGGAACGCGATCGAGCGGATGGGCGAGGACTTCGGCCTCCTCGACTTCGAGGGCCGCTCCTTCCCCGGCTGGCACCGCCACATGACCCTCGTCTCGGCCGCCTACGCCTGCAGCACACTGGAGGGCGTCACCCGCTGACCCACTTATTTGCCTAGACAAGTAAATAGCGACGAGAGCCGCTTCTCCGGTTACCGGCACTCCCCAAATGGTTGCATGGGCATGTATCTTGTTCTCATTGCAGTCGAGTAGGGGAGCCATTCCATGTCGATCCAGCAGCAGCCGCGCGCCGCCTCCGATCAGGCCATGTGGGAGGCCGTCCTCGGCCTGCACGCCTTCGTGGAGCGCCAGCTCGCCCACACCCTGCAGCGCCGCTACGGCGTCGGCCTGTCCGAGTACCGGGCCCTGGAGGTCCTCAGCCAGGCCGAGAAGGGCGAGTGCCGGATGCAGGAGCTCGCCGACCACATCGGCCTGGGGCAGAGCTCGGTGACCCGCCTGGTGGGACGCCTCGACAGCGCCGGGTACGCCTACAAGGACAACTGCGCCGACGACAAGCGCGGCGTCTTCGCCGTCATCACCGAGGAAGGGCGCAAGCGCTACCAGGACGCCCGCGCCACGTACGCCGACGTCCTCAGCTCGGCCCTCAACACCGCGAGCGCCGACGACCAGCTCGCCCGGGCGGTGCAGGCGCTGCGCAGCGCCGCCTGACACGATCACGGCAGACGGCGGGAGGCATCCGGGGCGACCCGGCCTCCCGCCGTCTTTTGCATGTTCGGGCTTCTTCTCCGAGCCCGAGGACAGTGACCTGGATCACCTCACTCCTCAATTTACATGCTTGACCATGCAAATAAAAGCCGTTAGGTTCTTGCTCGTGGCCAGCCAGCCGGCCACGACAGCCAATCCATCCAGGGGGACCGTTGCCTTCGCCTCGCCTGTTGCGGGCAATCAGCCGGCACGTACAGGAACAACCCGACAGAACCGCGCTCGTCAGCGCCGGTCGACACGTCACCTACGCGGACCTGGACCGGCTGACCCGCCGGGCCGCCGCAGACCTCGACGGCGCCGCGTTCGGCCCCGTACGCGCCCTGTGCGTCCCGGCGCACAAGTCGGCGGAGACCATCGCGCTGCTGCTGGCGGCGTGGCGCCAGGGGATCAACACCCTGGTCCCGTCGCCCGGCCTGGGGGCCGCCGCCCTGGCCACGCTCACCGCCCAGGCCCACGGCCCGATGTCGGCCGCCGCGGTCCCCGGCGGCGGCGTGACCCTGTCGCGGGAGGAGGCCGACCCCGCCCTGTCGGACGGCTTCAGCGCCCCCGACCCCGAGGGATCGCTGCTGACCCTCACCACCTCCGGATCCACCGGCGTCCCCAAGCTCGTCCCGGTCCGCGTCGAGGCCTTCGACCGCTTCGCGGACTGGGCCACGGAGAAGTTCGGACTCGACGGCGACACCAGGTCACTGAGCTTCTCGCCGCTCAACTTCGATCTGGCGCTCCTGGACGTCTGGACGGTGCTGGAGGCCGGCGGCACCGTCGTGCTCGCCGACGCCGGGGCCAGCGGGGACGCCGGCTATCTGCGCGACCTCACCCAGGGCAACGGGGTGACCCTGGTCCAGGGCGTGCCCCTGCTGCACCGGCTCCTGGCCGCGGACGACGCCCGCTATCCGGCGGTCCGTACGGTCGTGTTCACCGGGGAGGCCGTCTCCGAACAGGGCCTGCGGGACGCCTTCGCCGCCTGCCCGGCCGCCCGTTTCCACAACGTCTTCGGCTGCACGGAGACCAATGACAGCTTCGTCCTCGACATCGACCCGGACGCCTACGTGCACCCGCTGCCCATCGGCGAACCGATCGACGGCACCGACGCCGTGCTGCTGATCGAGGGGGCCGCCGGCACCGAGGTGCTGCAAGGCCCCGGCACCGGGGAGCTGCTGGTGCACACCCCCTTCCAGACCAGCGGCTATCTCGAACAGGCCCGCAACGCGCAGGCGTTCATGCCGGATCCGCGCGGCGGCGGCGCCATGTTCTACCGCACCGGCGACCTCGTCCACCGCGACGCGGACGGCCGCCACTTCCTCCAGGGCCGCGCCGACTTCCAGGTCAAGGTGCGCGGCGTGCGCACCAACACCCTGGAGGTCGAGACCGTCATCGGGGCCCACCCGGACGTCGTCGAGGCCGCCGTCGTCGCCCTGCCCTGCCCCGAGGCCGGCACCCGGCTGCACGCCGAAGTGGTGCGCCGGGACGGCACATCCCTCAGCTCGCTGGGACTGCGGGCGTACGCGGCGAAGCACCTGCCGCGGCACGCCGTGCCCAGCTCGGTGGGGCTCGCCGGCACTCCCCTGCCGAAGACCCCGACCGGCAAACCGGACCGTAACTCGATCAAGAACACCCAACTGAACGGAGCCTCTTCATGAGCACCGCCGTCAACGACCCGATCCGTGCCTACATCGTCCAGGAGTTCCTGGCCGGCGAGGACGCCGAGGACCTGACCGACGACTTCGACCTCATCGAGAGCACCGTGGTGAACAGCCTCGGTCTCGTCCGCCTCATCTCCTGGATATCGGAGACGTACAGAATCCCCGTCGACGACATCCCGCTGGAACCCGCCGCCTACCGCACGCTCGCGGACATCCGCGGCTTCGTCGGCCGGGCCGCCCCCGCCGCGATCTGACCGTACGTCACCCCACAGGCGGTGCTGGTCACCCCGCCACCTCACCGGTGGTGGATCGACAGCGGCACGTCCCCACGTACAGAGCCCCCCACTCGCACGCCCCGCACGCATACCGCACCCGCAACGCGCACATGCCCGGAACACAGCGATGACAGGAGTTCAGCCATGATCGTCCGTTCTCTGTCCGACGTCCCCGCGATCGAGTGGGGCAGCGGCACGAGTCACCGTCTGCTCACCGAGGCCGACGGCATGGGATTCACCGTCTGCGAGACATTGGTCCGCCGGGGCACCTCCAGTGGACTTCAGTACCTCGGCCACCTGGAGGCCTGCTACTGCATCGGCGGCTCGGGCGAGGTCGTCACCGAGGACGGCGCCCACCACAAGATCATGACCGGGACCATCTACGCCCTGGACCAGCACGACGCCCACCACCTGATCGCCTCCGACGACGAGGACCTCCTCCTCGTCTCGGTCTTCAGCCCGGCGCTGCGCGGCGACGAGAAGCACTCGCTCTCCGAGGACGGCTACTCCCGCTACTGATCCCGCCGGTCCGAAGGGCCGGGTGCGGGGCCGCGACGGCGCGGCCCCGCACCCGGCGACCCGCATCCGGCGACCCGCATCCGGCGACCGCATCCGGCGACCGGCGAAAGGCAAGGCAGAACACGCATGGCAGCAGAACAGGCCACAGACACCTACGGCATCACCGCGCCGTACGGCGACGAGCTGAACGACGACGTCACCCGCTGGGACCGGGCCGCCGAGTTCCCGCACGAGAAGTGGAAGCCGCTCCAGCGGTCCGGGCTCTTCACCCTCCCCTTCGCCCCGGAGTACGGCGGCGCCGGCCGGACGCTCACCGAGACCATGGCCGCGCTGGAGGGCCTCGGCCACACCAGCCGGGACGCCGGGCTGAACTTCTCGGCATCCACGCAGATCGTCAGCGTCGGCATCCCGCTCCAGGCGTTCGGCTCCGCCGAGCTGCGCGAGCGCTACCTGCCGCAGGTCACCTCCGGGCAGGCCATCACCGCGCATGCGATCACCGAGGCGAGCCACGGCTCGGACGTGATGAACATCCGGACCACGGCCGTCCGCGAGGGCGACGAGTACGTGATCAACGGCGGCAAGCTCTTCATCACCAACGCCCCGGTCGCCGACCTCTTCCTGCTCTACGTCCGTACCGGCAAGCCGGGGGCCTTCGGGCTCAGCACCTTCCTCGCGGAGCGCTCCACTCCGGGCCTGACGATCGGCGAGCCGCTGGAGACGATGGGGCTGCGCACCTCCCCGATCAGCGAGGTCACGCTGAAGGACATCCGGCTGCCCGTCGCCAACCGGCTCGGCAGCGAGGGCGCCGGCTTCCTGATCATGGATTACGTGATGAAGCGGGAGGTCCTCTTCTCCTTCGCCGTCAACCTCGGCGAGATGACCCACCGGCTGAAGCGGGTGGTCGAACACGCCACCACCCGGCAGCAGTTCGGCAGCGCCATCGGCAAGAACCAGGCGGTCGCGCACAAGATCGCGGACATGAGGATCGCGGTGGAGACGGCCCGCAAGTGGCTGTACGACACCGGCCGCAAGGTCGAGCAGGGCAAGGACGCCTCGCTGGACGTGGCCGCCACCAAGATCCTGGTCAGCGAGGCCAACCAGCGCACCGCCCAGGACGCGATCCAGATCTTCGGCGCCCGCGGATACCTGACCGACACGGGCATCGAGCGCGAGCTGCGCAACGCCGCCGCCGGCTCCATCTACTCCGGCACCAACGAAATCCAGCGCAACTGCATCGCCGCCCTGATGGGCCTGTGACGAGAGGCACCCGCATGACCGACACCCTGGCCGAAGCCGGCTCCATGACGCCGGCCGCCGACGACCACGCCCGCCTCACGGCGGCCACCGACTTCCTCGACCACGAGCACGAGACCGTCCGCGCCTTCGTCGACAAGGCCCTCGGCGGCATCGACCGTGACGCCGCCGACCCGATCGACCTCGCCGTCGCCCTCTACTACGCGGTGCGCGACGGCATCCACTACGAGGTCTATGGCGCCGACCTGTCGCCGCAGGGCCTGAAGGCGTCCAGCATCATCACCGGCGGCAAGGGCTTCTGTCTGCACAAGTCCGTGCTCTACGCCGCCGTTTGCCGCGCGGTCGGCATCCCCGCCCGGCTGCACTACAGCGATGTCCGCAACCACCTCGCCTCCGACCGGCTGCGCTCGTACATCGGCGGCGACGTCTTCTTCCACGGCCTGGCCACCGTGTATCTGGACGGCCGCTGGGTGAAGGTCACCCCGGTCTTCAACAAGCTGCTGTGCCGGCTGTACGGGATGACCCCGCTGGAGTTCGACGGCCGCTCCGACAGCCTGTACCACCCCTTCGACGCGCAGGGGCGGCAGAGCATGGAGTTCCTCACCGACCACGGCGACTTCGACGACGTCCCGTACGCGTTCGTGATGGACAACATGCGCCGCAAGCACCCGAAGTTCCTGGACGAGGACGGCACCGGCACCGTCGGCGGCGGCTCGCTCGCCGACGAGGCGAACTGAGCCCCGGCCCCCCACCCACCCCCGTGCCCGTGCCCGAGCACGACACGACACAGCAGAAGAACGGCAGAAGAGGAGAGGCAACCCATGACGCAGTTCCAGGCCCGCGAGGACGGCTGGGCCGTGGCCGCCCGCGTCGGCGTCGTCGTTCCGCACGCGGACGTCGGGCCCGAGGCCGAGCTCCAGGCGATGGCGCCGCGCGAAGTCTCCATCCACGGTTCCCGCGTGCACTTCGGGGCGATGCGCCCCGGCGGGGAGATGGACCCCAAGATCCCGCACGACCCGGTGCGCGCCTTCATCGACCCGCCCTTCATCGACGACGCGGTCGAGCTGCTCGCCGCCTCCCCGCTGGACTCCATCGCCCTGGGGTTCACCAGCTCCGCCTACGTCCTGGGGGCCGACGGCGAGCAGAAGCTGTTCGAGCGGCTCTCGGAGCGGACCCGCGGCATCCCGCTCACCGGCACGACCCACGCGGCCGCGGCCGGCTTCCGCGCCCTCAACGCGGAGCGGATAGCGCTCGTCAACCCGCCGTGGTTCGACGACGAGCTTTCCGCCCTGGGCGCCTCGTACTTCGGTGAGCGCGGCTTCGACGTAGTCCACCACGGCCCGTGCGGCCTCCCCAGCAACCAGAAGCTGATCACGCCGGAGGCGCTGGTGCAGTGGATCGAGTCCACCGTCGCCCCTCAGCGGCCGCAGGCGGTGCTGGTCGCCGGCAACGGCATCCGCGCCGTGGGCACCGTCGCGGGCCTGGAGGAGCGCATCGGGTTTCCGGTGCTCACCGCGAACCAGGTCCTCTTCTGGCACGCGCTGCACCTCGCCGGCGGGGCCGCGGCGGCCGCGCGGATCACCGAGTACGGAGCCCTGTTCGGCGTCCGCCCCGAGGACGCGGCCGGGTCCGGCGCCCCGGCGAGAGGCGAGGCCGTGGGGGCGGCCCGATGAGCCTGCTGCCCGCGTACGGCTACCAGGCCGCCGTGCAGGAGACCTGCGACACCCCGGAGTACCACATGCCGCTGGTGTGCTGGCACGACGACGGGACCGGGGTGCGCGGCCTGGTGCTGTTCCGCGGGGCGCTGCGCCCGGCGGAGCAGGTGCCGGGGTTCCGGCGCTACCTCGCCTCCGAGGACCTGGAGCAGTACGCCATGACCGGCCCGTGGCCGCTGCTCGCAGCAACCGCCTGACCCGACCCGTGGCGGGGACCGGCCGGGTCCCCGCCGCACCAGGAGCCGTATCGACATGACACACGACCTCAAGTGGTCCGACGCGCCTCCGGGGGAGGTACTCGATCCGGTCTCCATCTGGATCGTCCGGGCCCCGGCCGGGCAGCGCCTGCCGCCCGACGGGACCCCGCCCGACTGGCTCGACGAGAACGAACGGCGGCGGCTGGCGTCGATACCGCAGCAGGCCGGCCGGGAGACCTACGCGTTCGCCCACTGGGCACTGCGGAGCGTTCTCGGCTCCTCGCTCGGCTGCTCCCCCGCGGGCGTCGGCTTTCTGCGGCAGCCGTGCCCCGGCTGCGGCGGGGCGCACGGCAGGCCGGCCATCCGTGATCCGGACCCGGCGGGCGAAGCACCGGAGTTCTCGATGTCGCACAGCGGGGACCTCGTCGCCATCGCGGTCGCCGAGGCCACCATCGGCATCGACATCGAGTCCTGGCCGACCCCGGAGTCCGTCGCCGGCTACCTGCCGTTCCTGCACCCGAGGGAACAGCAGTGGCTGGGCGGTCGCCCGGACGACGAGCTCGTCCGGGACTTCGCCCGGCTGTGGACCCGCAAGGAGGCCATGGCCAAGGCGACCGGGCAGGGCATGGCCGCCGTCATGAACCGGCTCGATCTCACCGGTCAGCCGCTCGGCTGGCGGGTGCGGCAGCTGCTCGCACCTCCCGGGTACGAGGCGAGCTTCGCGGTCCCGGCCTCGGTGCACGTGGAGGTCACCGTGTACGAGGAACTCCCGCAGCCGATGCCGCAGCCGGTGCGGGCCTGACCGGTGCGGGCCCGACCCGGCGCAGGACCGACCCGGCGGCGGGCGGCCCGTACACCCCGGAGGTGTACGGGCCGCCCGCCGTTTCGCGTGCCGTGCCCTACGCGACGGTCACCTCGGAGCTGAAGACCCGGACGCCGTGCTGCTCGACCCGGACCGGAACGCGGTGCCGTCCCGTGCCGCGGGGAACCGGCGCGCCGGCCACGACGACGGCGGGGGCGTCGAGCTCGACGTACCGGGCGAAGTCCGTCGTCATCCCGACGACGGCCGTGGAGCCGTCACCGACGGCGTGCGCCGCCTGCCGAGCCGCTTCGAGGAGGAACATCCCCGGCACGTGATCGACGGCGTGGTCGAAGAGCACCGGGTGCGTGGGGTCCACCCGCAGCATCCACCGGTCGGTCCGGTCGCCCGGGGCCGGTGAGAGCACCACATCCTGTGCGGAGTGCCGGCCCACCCTGTGAGGCTCCACCGGCGGGCCCGCCGGGAGGCAGTTCGCCAGGGCGGCGTCGAGGTCCGCGTAACTCCCGCGCAGCCGCCGGTAGACGGCCGCGGGCTGGTTGTTGAAGCGGGTGTGCGCGGTGCCCATCAGCCGCTTCCCCAGGTGGACGTCGATGTCCATCGCCATGCCGGCGAATCTGCTGCCGCGCCGGACCACGTCCGAGCAGGTGACCACCAGGCGCACCTCGTCCTCGCCGGTGGTCACCAGCGCCGCCAGCGGCTCGACCGCGAAGCTGAACCGCTCCCACGCCTGCTTGTACTCCCGCGGCACGCCGTGCACGGCGTGGGACAGCAGCGGCACCGCCTGGCGCACGCTCTCGGCGAGCAGCAGCGGGTCGTACGCGCCCTGCGACGGCCGGTAGAAGTCGTGCCCCTTCGGCCATCTCGCCGTGATCACGTAGCGTCCCGGGTCCTGCTCGTCCTGCTCGGCCCACGTTCTGAGCAGGACTTCCTCCCCCCGAAGCTTGTGCACCTGCCACTGGTGCACCTGCGACTGCTGGACCGGCTTCACATCACGGCTCAGTACAGAAACAGACAACTTGGCCCCCCAAGATCGGTAGTTTTCGCGGACGACTACGGAGGGATGTGTGAACATCACTCCTCGTTCCCGCTCCAAAAATAATGTTTCTTTTGTTTTCTCAAGTCAAGAGTCGATGATCGCTGCAACAATTCCCGGGACAATTAGGGTCGAAGCCTAACTCAACCTGCACATAACGGACTTGCCGCGAGCGCTGTTCACCCGGTTAACATAAGGAGCATTCTTTTTGGGAAGGTGAGAGTCATGGCGCAACCGAAACAGGAGCGGGCGGAACAAACCCGCCGCGCACTGCTGCACGCAGCCGCTGAGGTCTTCGACGAGTTCGGCTACGCGGGGGCCAGCATCACGCGCATCCTCAAGCGCGCCGGGGTGACGGCAGGGGCTCTCTATTTCCACTTCGGGTCCAAGGAGGACCTGGCCAAGGCGGTGATGAACAGCCAGCCGGAGACGCTCGTCCCGCTGCTCGCGGCCGGCGGCCTCCAGCGGCTCATCGACCTCACCCTCGTGTGGTCGTGGCAGCTCCAGCGCGACCCGCTGCTGCGGGCCGGCGTACGGCTGACGAACGAGCAGGCCTCCATCGACGGCTCCCTCAACGCCGACCCGTACGAGAACTTCCGCGGGATCATGGTCGGCTGCCTGCGCGAGGCGCTGGAGGCCGGGGAGCTGCAGCCCGGCGTCGACCCGTCCGTGGTAGCGGAGTTCGTGGTGGCCGCCTGTACCGGAATGCAGATGTACTCCAACGTCGTCAGCGGCCGCCGGGACCTTCCCGAGCGCACCCAGCAGATGTGGAACCTGATCCTGCCCGGCATCGCGGTCCCGTCCGTGATCACCCGCGCCGAGACGGCCCCCGCCCGCGGCGCCGCGCTGATGCCCTGACCTGCTCCGCCCGTTTCGACGAACCCTACGGAGAAGCATGCTCACCCTGCGCCTGGCCGCCCTGAACATCGACGGTGTCCTGCTCAACGACACCTTCAGCCCGGTGATCCATCACTTCATCGTCAGCAGAGGCGGCACGTACTCCCCCGAGCTGGAGAGATCGATCTTCTCCCAGCCGCAGCACATAGCCGGCCGGCTGCTCTCGGCCGCCGTCGGCGGCGGCATGACCGGCGAGGAAGCGCTCGCCGCCTACTTCGAGGACCGCGCCGCCTTCCTCGACCGCCACCCGGTCACGGTCACGCCGGGCACGCACGAGCTGCTCCTGAGGCTGCGGGGCGCGGGGCTGCGCACGATCTGCTACGGCGGTCTCGGCAAGGACCACTTCGACCGCCATCTGGGCCGGTACGCCGAGTTGTTCGACGGCCCCGGCTACGTCTGCACCAACGACTTCCGCCCCGGCCTCAAGGAGATCACCGAGGACGTGTTCGGGCTCCGCCCCGAGCAGGCCCTCTTCGTCGACGACGTGGCCAGGGTCGCCGACGAGGCCCGTGAGCTGGGCAGCGCCTTCGTCGGCCGCCCCTCCACCTTCGTCCACAGCCACCAGCGCGCCCTGATGCGGGAGTCGGGCGTCCAGCACCTGATCAGCGGCCTCGACGAGCTCGACGACGCCCTGGTGCACCGGATCGACCGGGAGCTCGGCGCGGGCACGTTCTGGAGCCCCGCCCCGGTCCCGGCCGGGCTCGGGGTCTCCGCGTGAGAGCGGGCGGCACGCTGCTGTCCGACAAGGTGGCGCTGATCACCGGCGCCTCCAGCGGAATCGGTGCCGCGGCGGCCCAGCACTTCGCCGACGAGGGAGCCGCCGTCGTGCTGGTGGCCCGCAGGACCCACCTGGTCGAGGAGGTCGCCGAACGCATCCGCAAGGACGGCGGCCGGGCCGTGGCCGTGCCGGGCGACGTCACCCGCCGGGCGGACATGGACCGGGCCGTCGCCACGGCGGTCGAGCGGTTCGGCAGGCTCGACTGCGCGTTCAACAACGCCGGTTTCGCGAGCGCCGGAGCCACCCTGCACGAACTGGCCGACGACGTCTTCGACCGCACCATGGACGTCAACGTGCGCGGCGTGTGGAACTGTCTGCGCGCCCAGATCCCCGCCATGCTGCCGGCCGGCGCCGGCGCGGTGGTCAACACCTCCAGCGTCGCGGGTGTACGCGCCACCGCCGCCTCCGCGCCCTACGTGGCAGCGAAGCACGCGGTCCTCGGCCTGACCAGGGCGGCGGCCGCGGAGTACGGCGCGCACGGCATCCGCGTCAACGCCCTCGTCGTGGGCAGCACCGACACGGAGATGATGGACGGCGTCCTGGCGGCCGGACCCGCCGTACGCGCCGACTTCGGCGGCAAGGCGATCCAGCAGCGTCTGGCCGATCCGACGGAGATCGCCCGCGCCGCCGCCTGGCTCTGCTCGGACGCCTCGTCCTTCACCACCGGGGCCGCCCTCGCGGTGGACGGCGGCCGGACCGCCAAGTAGGGCGTACGCCCCCGGCGCCTGCCACCCAGGGAGGAAGGGGGGCAGGCGCCGGGGGCGTACCGTCGAGGAGCGTCAGACCTGGACCGCGCTGGGCCGGTCGGTGAGGCGCTCGGGCGCCTGGGCCGGGGCGACGGCCTCCGAGGGCTTCGTACGGTCGGCGAGCTTCAGCCAGATGACGCCGACGATGATGACGGCCAGCCAGACACCCTTGGCCACGGTGAGGGTCTCGTCGAAGAAGAGCGGGCCGAGGACTGCTGCACCGACTGCGCCGATGCCCGCCCAGACGGCGTAGCCGATGCTCACGTCGATCGTCCGCAGGGCGAGGCTCAGCGCGTAGAGCGTCAGCAGGAAGAACACCACGGCGACCAGGGACCAGGTCAGGACGGTGAAGCCTTCGCTGCCGCCGACGGCGAGCGCGTATCCGATCTCGAAGCCTCCGGCGAGCAGGAGCGAGAGCCAGGCGTTGGTGGAGCTCTTGGCTGCGTTGGACATGGAGGTGGGTCCTCTCTCAAGGGTGTCGTCAGGTGGTGTGCGGGGTGCGCCGCGTGCGGCGCGAGCGCGGCCGGGAGACGCGCTCCGGGGTCAGGCGGAGCCGCTCAGCTGCAGGCCGACGACGCCACCGATGACGAGGACGATGCCGATCGCCTTGTTCCAGTTCAGGCGCTGGCCGAAGAACAGCGCGCCGAGGATGGTGATGCCGACGCCCGCGACGGACGTCCACAGGGCGTAGCCGACGCCGACGTCGAAGGTCAGCAGCGCCTTGCTGAGGAAGAAGGTCGCGGCGGCGCCGCTGGCCAGGGTGATGGAGGTCCACTTGCGGTTCTTGAAGCCCTCGGCCTTTCCGGCGGCGATGGCGACGAGGATTTCGAAGGCGACGGCGATGGCGAGGTAGAGCCAGTGCATGGGAGGTCCTTCCGAGCGGTGAATGAACGATGAGGGGCGAGCGCGGGTGAGGTGGAGCGGGCAGGGGCGGGGCGTGGTGGAGCCCCGGGCGTCAGCGGGCCCGGCTCTGCGTGAGGAAGTCCTGGAACGGCTCCTCCGCTTCGGGGAGTTGCAGCGCCGTGACCTTGAGCGGCCAGTCCGCCGGATCCTGGGCGAGGAGGGAGTACGTGCTCGTGTAGTCGAAGCCGTACCGGGCGGCGGTCCTGCGGTCGGCGGCGTGCACGATGTGGCCGATGCCGGCGTACCGCGCCGCCAGGTAGCACAGGGCGCAGGGTTCGCCGGAGGCGATCAGGGTGGCTCCGGCGACGGCGCGGATCCCGTGCCGGGTGGTGGCCTCCCGGAGGGCGACGACCTCGGCGTGCGCGGTCGGGTCGTTGTCCTCGCGGACCCGGTTGAAGCCGGTCCCCAGGATGCGTCCGTTGCCGACGACCACACCGGAGAAGGGGATGCCGCCCTGGGCGACATGCTCACGGCTGAGCCGGATCGCTTCGTGGGCGAAGCCCGTCAGTTCGCTTTCCTGAGTACACATGAGCGGTTCGTCTCCCGAGTGGCTTCCATCGATTGCTTGCCTGCACATGCAACTGAGTACTCCCACGGATCACCGTCGGCGACCCGTTCCGTGGGTACTAATCTTGCATGTGCAAGTAAAGACTGTCAAGCGTGCGCGTGCGCGCGGGCGTTGTCCAACGTGGCCAGCGGCTCCAGCAGCCGCGGGTCGAACGGCGCCTGGGCCGCGCCCGCGGCCACGACGCGCGGCAGGCCGGGGTTGGCCAGGGCGGCCGTCCCGATCGCCAGGACATCGGCGTGCCGCCCGTCCAGGACGCGCCGCGCCAACGCCTCCTGGTGCAGCCCGCCGTTGGCGATCACGGGAAGTCCGGTGACCGTACGGGCGAGCCCGGGAAGGGTCGGTCCGTCCGGGGACCAGTCCCGGCCGCTTCCCGCGAGATGCAGGTAGTCGGCGCCGGCCGAGGCGGCCGCCGTGAAGATGGCGCCCGCCTCGGCGTCGCCTCCCGGCCAGCGCCACGCGGGGTCGTTGATCTTCCCCTGGGAGAGGCGGACGCCGACCGTGAAGCCGGGCCCGGTCGCGGCTCCGACCTCGGCCGTCACCTCCCGCACGAGCCGCATGCGCTCCTCGACGCCCCCGCCGTACGCATCCGTGCGCAGATTGGTGTACGGGGTCAGGAACTGGTCGAGGAGATAGCCGTTGGCCGCATGGATCTCCACGCCGTCGAAGCCGGCGTCCCGCGCGCGGACCGCCGCCGCGGCGAAGCCGTCGACGACCTCGGCGATCTGGCGGCGGGTCATCTCCATGGGCACGGGCCAGCGGCCGCCGCCGCGGTACTTGGCCAGCTGCTCCCCCAGCGGCCGTACCGCCGAGGGGCCCGCGGCCCGGTCGCGGAACCGGTTGCCCTGCGCGACCGCCCCGGCGTGCATCAGCTGCAGGACGATGCGCGCCCCGGCGGCGTGCGCCGCCTCGACGACGGGCCGCCAGGCAGCGGCCTGTGCGTCGTCCGTCATGCCGGGCTGGTGCAGGTAGCCCTGGCTGAACGCGGTGTCGGTGTAGGTCCCCTCGGTGATCAGGAGTCCGAAGCCGCCCTCGGCGAAGGCCGCGTAGTACGCGGCCATCTCCGGGGTGGCCCGGCCGTCCTCGGTCGCGGAGACCCTGGTCATGGGGGCGAGGGCGAATCTGTTGCGCAGTTCGAGCCCCGCGAACCGGCAGGCCGCGAGGGCGGGGTGGGCGCCGGTCACGTCAGCACTTCCCGTCGATGCCGCAGGACGCGCCGTAGACGGTCGCGTCCTCCTCCTGCCGCGCCTGGGCGTCGAGGATCGCCTTGCGCAACTGGGCGGGACGCGGGACGCCTTCGATCCGGATGTCCCCGACGAGGAGGGTGGGGACCGACTGCACCTGGTGGGCCGCCGCCTCCCGCAGGGCCTCCTCGTGCCGGGCGCGATACCTGCCGTCCTCCAGCGCGGCCCGGAAACCGGCCTCGTCGAGACCGACCTCGCCAGCCAGGGTGGCGAGGACGTCGGCCAGCCCCAGATCCCGGCTCTCCTGGAAGAAGGCCCGGAACAGCCGCTGGTTGTACTCCGTCCCCAGGCCCTGATCGGCCGCGTACTGATACCCGACGAAGGCGAGGGCCGTGTACGGCTGGGGAGAAACGTCGGGGAGCGTGATGTCGACCCCCAGCCGGCGGGCCATGGGGTAGACGGCGCGCTCCCAGATGGCGGGCAGGTACTCGTCCTCCGGCCGCAGCGTGGGCTGGGGGTGGGGACGCAGCTCGAACGGCATCCACTCCACCTCCACCTCCGCGCCGACGTCCTTGATCGCCTCTTCCAGGGGACCTTCGGCCAGCATGCAGAACGGGCAGACGTAGTCGGACCAGATCTTGATCTTCACGGGATCAGCCATGCGCAGACCTCCAGGTCATTGATCGCGCAAGCAACAACATCCCCCGGCAGGGCGGCAGGAGTTGACGGACGAGCAGAAGGTTGCACGATCATGCACTTTAGTGTCAAGTCCGCCGCGCCCGGGGAGACGACAGCCGGGAAAGGTCTTGCGGGAGCGCTCCCGCAGGGCGAAGATCCCCCGCATGACTCCTCCGCAGGCCGTGCTGCGCCCGTACCGCTCCGAGGACCGCGAGGCCCTCTTCGACATCTGCGTACGCACCGGGCACGAGGGCGGGGACGCCCGCCACCTCTACCCGGACCCCGGCCTGCTGCCGAACATCTTCGCGGCGCCCTACGCCGTCCTGGAGCCGGAGTTGGCCTTCGTGGTCGAGGACGGCGGTCGCGCGGTCGGCTACATCCTCGGCACGGCGGACACCGCGTCCTTCGTCGACCGCTACCGTGCCGAATGGCTCCCCGGCCTCACCGACCGCTACCCGGCCCCCGTACGCGAACCGGCCACCCCCGCCGAGGCGATGACCGCCCTGATGCACCACCCGGAGCGCATGATCCTGCCGGAGCTGGCCGACTACCCGGCCCATCTCCACATCGACCTGCTGCCGAGCCACCAGCGGTCCGGTTACGGGCGGCGGCTCATGGACGCCTTTCTCGCCGAGCTGCGCGAGCAGGGCGTCAAGGCGGTCCACTTGGGCATGCTCACCACCAACACCCGGGCCCGCGCCTTCTACGACCGCGTCGGCTTCCACGGGATCGCCGTTCCGGACGCCGGGCCCGTGACGTATCTCGGTCGCTCAACTCAATAACGCGTACGCCGCGTTGAACAGGATCAACGTGTGCACGAACCGCCCGGCGGACGTCGGCGGGTACCGCCACATCAGCGGCCAGGTGTCGCCCCCGAGCGCGGGAACGGGTACGTAGCTGATCCGGCCCGTGGCTCCGTTGAACGTCGTCACCTCGCGCGGCCACGGCCGCCCCGCCGTCGACCCGGGCGGCACGAGGAAGTACACCCCGCGCCGGCCGTTCGACTCGGTGACGACGGGCCCCGGTTCGCGCCCGACCAGCTCCTCCATCAGATCGGCCAGCCGCCGCCCGGCGTCACCGTCCACGCGGACCGCGTCGAATTGCACGCCCGCCTTGCGAAGGTGAAATCCGGAGTCCGGAATCCAGTCCGCTTTCAGCCCACCATTAGTTGCGTTCACGGGACGATTGTGACCCCGATCACCTAGCGTTATCCATGCCTGCCGAGGTGCGTCGTACAGCCGTTGACCTGCTCGAACTTCGCTGGAGCGGAGTTGAGTCCAGCGGCTTCGCGTAGTGACCGGTTGAGTTCGGTTGAGTCGGAAAGAGATCGCGTAATGGCAAGCTCCGAGAACAAGGAAACGGCCAGCCCGATGGCCCGGATGGTGGCCGAGGTCGCCCGGACACTGCGCGTCCAGCGCGGGTGGACGCAGGAGCAGGAAGGCAAGGAGATCGGCTACTCGGCGGCGGCGATCAGCGCCATGGAGACCTGCGCGCAGCCCGCCAGCGACGCGATGCTGGTCGAGTTGCAACGGGCACTGGGGAACGGCACGCGCATCTTCGAGACGGCACGGAAGTACATGCGGATGGAGCGGCTGCCCGAGCAGTTCAAGGACTATGCGCTGCTGGAAGAGGCGGCGCTCGGCTTTCAGTTGTTCGCCACGAACGTCGTTCACGGGTTGTTCCAGACGGAGGCGTACGCGCGGGCGCTCATCGGTGGCGGATACCCGCCGCTCTCCGACGCGCGCGTGGAAGAGCTGGTCCAGCTCCGGATGGCCCGCGCGGCCCTCTTCGACCGCGACCCGCTCCCGATGATCGAGATCATCATCGACGAGTCCGTTCTGCGGCGCGTCATCGGCAGTGAGGAGATCATGCGGGAGCAGTTGCTCCATCTCGTGGAGTGCGCCCGGCGGCGTAATGTCACGCTGCTGGTGCTGCCCCTGGACGCGGGCAAGTACGGGGAGTACGCAGGAGCTCGCGGCGAGATGAATCTGGTGGAAACTCCGGAGCACGAACACCTCGTCTATCTGGAGGTGCAGGACGAGAGCCTGCTGATCAGTGCCCCGGCAAAGGTGAGCACGTACGCCCAGCGCTATGCGAAGATCCGGTCACAGGCCCTGGGTCCTCGTGAATCGCTGGACCTCATCATGCGGTTGGCAGGAGTGACGGAATGAGCAGCACCCTCCGGTGGTTCAAGTCGAGCCACAGCAGCGACAGCGGCGGCAACTGCATCGAGGTCGCCTTCGACTGGCGTACGTCCTCCTACAGCAGCTCCAGCGGCGGCGACTGCGTCGAGGTCGCCACCTGCCCCCACTCCGTCCACGTCCGTGACTCCAAGGTGACCGACGGGCCGGTCTTCGCCGTCGCGCCCGACGCCTGGTCGGCGTTCGTCACTTGGGCGGAGTGAGCCGAGCGCGCTCACCGAACGGACCGCCGCTTCCCCGCTCACGGGAGGCGGCGGTCCTGTCGTATCCGCTGGTGGCGGCCGTGTTAGCGTCGGAATCATGGCAGTACAGCGTGTTGGTGACACGGAACGGGCACACCCGACACCGCCGGAAGGGCTCAAGAGCCGGGACCGGATTCTGTGGGCCGCCTCGACGATGCTGAGCGAGGGGGCGGGAGCGGCGCTGAGCGTGCGCGCCGTGGCCGAGCGGGCGGGGGTGAGCACGGGGTCCCTGCGGCATCACTTCCCCACGCAACGCGCGCTCATGGACGCCATGTTGAAGGTCGTCTTCGATCTCGTCCTGCCGGAGGCCGGCTTCCGGGACACGACCATCCCCCCGCGTGACCGCCTGCTCGGCTGCGTACAGGGTCTCCTCGTACCGCCGGACAGCACGCTGGGCGCGCGCGAGGCGTGGCTGACGGTGCACGAGCGGTACATCGCGTCGGAGCCCACCCAGGCGATGCGGGCGGAGTACCAGGCGATGCAGAGCGAGGTGAACCGCCGCGTAGAGGAGTGCCTGAACGTGCTGGTCGAGGAGGGGGCGCTGCCCGCCGGGGACACCACACGGCGCGCGCGGTTCCTGCTGACGCTGGCCAACGGTGTCGCGATCGAGCAGGTGCTGCCGAGCGAGGACGCGCACATCGCCACCGAGCTGGACATGCTCCGCACCGGCGTCGACCTCGTCCTGGACAACCGGATCTGAGACGGGCGGCCCCGCCCGCCCGCTGCGTGCGTCAGGTACCGGCTCCACCGTCCAGGAGCCAGTGGTAACGCATCCGCATGGCACGCTCGACCGCGCCGAACGCCGCACCGAGGCCGAGCGTGACGTTCAGCCATACCGGCAGCCGCAACGGCGACTCGAAGGTGCCCAACGACTCGGCGATGGCCGGGATTTCGGAGATCGGCTGCGCGGCCTGGAGCAGGTTGAGGCCGACCCCGATGAGCAGGAGCACCACCGACACGGCCCCGACGAGAGCACTGGCACCCGGATGCTCGCGGGCGAAGTTCATGCGTCGCCCCTCCCCCGAGCGGGGGTCGGGGACGAGCCGCCTCTCCGAGCCGTCGTCCGCGACGAAGTGGCAGCGGCGCATGCCCACCTCGCTCCGGCGGACCTCGACGTTCCCGCCGGGGACGGGAAAGCGCGCCGGGAGCTTCGACTCGGCTTCGCAGAACCCGTCGCGGTACAGCCGGGCCCGGACCACGCCCGACTCGGGGTCGCCGCCGTGCCTGACCTCCACCGTGTACGTCGCGGAGAGGCCGCCGCCCACCGGCAGCGCGATGGAGAGGAGCGAGCGCCGGGTCATCTGCCACCAGCGGAAGGGCTTCAGCGGCTTCCCGTCGCCCGTCTTCACCCGGCGCTCAAGTCGTCGGTCGTTCCAGCTCGACCCCATGGTGACGCCCTCCCTGATCGCGACCAGCACGGTGTGCTACTTGGACCTTCCGATCCAAACTAACACACCGTACTAGTAACGCACTGTGATCAGAGAGAGCCGTCAGGGGCGGGTCGGCGGGTCAGCAGTTGCCGTTCGTCCTCTTGTCCGCGAACCGGGCCGCGAGCCAGTTCTGCACGTTGAACGCCTCGGTGATCACGCCGGAGACGTGCTCCCCGAGCACGATCGTGCGCCAGTCCACCGTCCCGCCCTTCGCGCACCAGTCGGAGCGCAGCCCCTTGCCCAGGGAGTACGGAATCAGCTCGTCGCCGAGCGCGTGGTACAGGTACACCGGGT
Source organism: Streptomyces sp. man185 (assembly GCA_002551355.1). Classification (GTDB taxonomy): domain Bacteria; phylum Actinomycetota; class Actinomycetes; order Streptomycetales; family Streptomycetaceae; genus Streptomyces. Next base: position 52,414 of record NTHE01000018.1, read on the forward strand.
GGTCCGGGGCGCGGGTGCCGAGGTCGGACTCGTCCAGGCGCTTCTGCCACTGCGGGGTCGCGAGCGGGTCGCTCGTCGTGAGATCCGAGATCTTCTCGAAGGACCCGACGGCCGAGCCGAGAATCACGCAGTTGTTGCGGAGGAACGAGATCAGTTCCCTGCCCTTCGGGTTCAGATAGCCGTCGAGCTTCAGTTCCGGGTAGGCCGCGTCCTGGCCCGCCGCCGCCATGAACAGCAGCCCCGATCCGTACGAGCCGTTGTGCACCGGCACCAGTTTCTCCAGGTGCGCGGGGACGCCGCCGGTCGCGGTGCCCTTCACGTTCAGCTCGGGGGCGTACGACTTCTTCAGCTCGGCGGCCCAGGAGGACGCCTGGCCGCCCTGCGAGTAGCCGACGATCCCGACGGGCGACTCGGCGCTCAGGCCGGAGGCTGCGGCGGCCGGGATGCGCTGGGCGGCGCGGGCCGCGTCCAGCACGGCGTGACCGGCGGAGCGCCCGGCGACGTAGGTGTGGTCGCCCGCCGTGCCCAGGCCCTCGTAGTCGGTGACGACGACGGCCCAGCCGCGCCAGGTGTACTGCTGGATCAGGTTGGCCTCCATCGCCGTGCCCTTGGGCAGGTTGGCGCTGGGGGCGCAGGAGTCGGCGAGGCCGACGGTGCCGACCGCGTAGGTGATGAGCGGGCGCGGGCCCTTCCTGCCGTCCTGCGGAACGATCACGGTGCCGGTGACGGTGTTGGGCTCACCGAGTGCGGAGGTGGAGCGGTAGCTGATCTTCCACGCCTTGGTGAGAGTCGGCTGCCCGGGGAGCGGGTGGAACGCAGACCCGGTGACGTCCAGCAGGTCGCCGGGCTTCTCGGCGGTCGCCCTGTGGCTTCCGGCAGGGGCGGGGCCGGCGGCTGTGGCTGCGGTGGCGGGCAGTGCGGCCACGGTCACGGCGAGCGCGGTCAGGGCCTGGGCCAGGGCGCGCGAGATGCGGAGCCGTGAACGGGGGTGATGAGGGTGGGGGTGGGGCTGCGGGTGCATGCGGCTCTCCCGACGGTCCGGTGGGGCAGGAGTATGGGGCAGAGATGGTGGACCGGACGGTAGTGACCCGCGAGTAGGTCCGGCGCTGACCGGGAAGCTCAGCTTTGCTGACTCCGTGTCTCATGAAGCGCCGGCCCCTTCGGCGTCCCCGGTTCGTGCGTCAGCAGCCGGTAGGCCCCCGGCGTGGTGCCGGTCCAGCGGCGGAAGGCCCGGTGGAATGCGGTGTCCTCGGAGAATCCGAGTCGCGCCGCCAGCTCCGCGATCGGCTCGTTGCCCTCGGCCAGACCGACGATGGCCGCGTCCCGGCGCACGGTGTCCTTCAGCTCCTTGTACGAGGTCCCGTCGGCGGCGAGGCGGCGGCGCAGCGTGGCCGGGCTCACGGCCAACCGGGCCGCTGTCTCCCCGAGTTCGGGCAGCCGGGGCGAGTCCCCGAGCGCCCGTACCAGCGCCCGCCGCACCTGCTCGGCGACCGTCGTCCCGTACGCCCGGCGGCTCAGCAGCTCGAAGGGGGCCCGCCGCAGCATCAGCGCGAGATCGGCCTCGTCCCGCACCAGCGGCGCGCCCAGGTGGTGGGCGGCGAACCCGGCCCCGGTGCGCTCGGCCCCGAAGCGCACGGGGCAGCCGAACAGCTGCTGGTACTCGTCCGCGTACGGCGGCGGCGGAAAGGCGAAGGTGGCCCAGCGCAGGGCGATCCGGCGGCCGATCAGCCAACTGCACAGCCGGTGCCAGATGATGACCAGGCACTCCGCGAGGAACCGTTCCTCCTCGGCGGTGAAGTCGTTGCGGACGATGAACGCGGCTTCCTCGCCCGCCCGGTGTGCTCCCCTCTCCGGACCGCCCCGTTCCAGCAGCAGGTCCGGGCCGCCCGGGAACAGGCCGTAGAAGCGGACCCCGCGCTCCATCGCCGCCCCGAGGTCCCGGCAGTGCAGCGAGGCCTGGCACATCATCGCGAAGGTGCCGGGGCGGCTCGGCTGCGGCCCGAGCCCCAGGAACTCGTCGTCGGTCAGCGCGTACAGCGCGTGGAAGAGGCGGATGAACTGGGCGGTGGTGACCCGTGCGCGAGCGTCGCCGAGCAGCAGCGGCGGTATCTGGGCGGCCTGGAGCAGGGGCACGATGTCCACCCCGCCGCGCCGCACCCCGCTCAGCAGCGCCCGAACCTGGTGCACGGTGATCGTCCGCCTGGCCATGGTCATGACGGTAGCGGGCCTGAGCGCCAGGGTCAGCGGTGCTGACGTGTCCTGTCATCCCCCGGACGCCGTCCCCCTCCCTAGCGTCGGACGTACCGTGACCCTGGAGGCGCCCGATGCCCGAGCCCGACGCCCTCTCGTCCCCGTACCCCTCCGCTTCCCCCGGCACCGCCGCTCTGCCGCCCACGCTCGCCGCGCTCGCGGACTGGGCGGGCGCGCGCTACGGCGGCCGACCCGCCCTGCGCTTCCGCTCCCCCGACGAGCCGAAGGGGTGGCAGGAGGTCTCGTACGGACAACTGCGCACCCTGGTCCGGACCGTGGCGCGCGGCCTGATGGGCCTGGACGTCGCGCCGGGCGACCGGGTGGCGATCCTCGCGGAGACCCGGCCGGAGTGGACGTACGCCCACCTCGGCGTGCTCACGGCGGGCGCGGTGATGGTGCCCGTGTACCCGACGGCGGGGGACGAGGAGGTGGTGTGGGTCCTGGGCGACTCCGGCGCCACCGTGGTGATCTGCGAGGACGCCGTACAGGCGGCGAAGGTCGAGCGGCTGCGCGACCGGCTGCCCGGGGTCCGCGCCGTCGTGCTGATGTCCGGGGCCACGGAGGAGAGCCTCGCACTGCTCGGACTCCCCGGTCCGGACGCCGAACCCGCGCCCGTCGCCCACGGCACACCCGACGCCTCCGACCCGCTCGACGACCTCGACGCGCGGATCGCCGCCCGGAGCGCCGACGACCTCGCGACCATCGTCTACACCTCCGGCACCACCGGCCCGCCCAAGGGCTGCCGGGTCACGCACGGCAACATCGCCGCCGTCCGCGACGGCACCCTCGACCTCATCCCCTCCGAGGAGGGCGACAGCACGTACCTGTACCTGCCGCTCGCCCACACCATGGCGCAGCTCGTCGAGTTCAAGACGCTGCTCCAGGGCACGACGCTCATCTACTTCGGCGGCCGGATCGAGGATGTGGTCGCAGAACTCTCCGAGGCCCGCCCCACCCATCTGCCGTCCGTGCCGAGGCTGTTCGAGAAGGTGCACTCCGTGGTCCTGTCCCTCGCGGAGGGGCAGGAGGGGGGCCGGGAACGCTTCGAGGAGGCGGTACGGACCGGGGTCGCGGTCGCGGAGCTGCGCGAGCGCGGCGAGGAGCCGGACGCCGAGCTGGCGCGGGCCTGGCGGGAGGCCGACGAGCGGCTGTTCTCCCTGGTGCGGGGCGCGTTCGGCGGACGACTGAAGTGGGCGCTGACCGGGGCGGCGCCGATCGCGCCCGCGACGCTGGACTTCCTGCGCGCCTGCGGCATCGCGATCTTCGAGGGGTACGGGATGACCGAGTCCGGCGGGGTGATCTCCCTCAACCACCCGGCCGCTCTCCGCTACGGCTCCGTGGGCCGCCCGATGCCCGGCTGCGAGGTCCGGATCGACAGCCCGGGGCGCGATGGGGGCGGGGACGGAGCGGGCGGCGGCGTCGGTCCGGGCGTGGAGGGCGAGGTCCTCACCCGCGGCCCGCACGTCTTCGGCGGCTACCACGGCGACCCGGCGGCCACCTCGGCCGTGCTGGACGCCGACGGCTGGCTGCGCACCGGGGACCTCGGGCGCCTCGACGAGGACGGCTATCTCTTCATCACCGGCCGCCGCAAGGACCTGATCATCACCTCCGGCGGCAAGAACCTCACGCCCACGCTCACCGAGTTCGCCCTCCAGCGGTCCCGGTTCGTCTCGCGCGCGGTGATGGTCGGCGACCGGCGTCCGCACCCGGTCGCCCTGATCACGCTCGACACCGACGAACTGCGCGGCTGGGCGGAGCGGGAGGGCGTCCCTCTCGGCCCGCGTCCGGCCCGGGACGAGCGGGTGCGGGAGCTGGTCCAGGAAGCGGTCGACGCGGCGAACGCGCAGCTCTCCCGCCCGGCCCGGATCCGCGCCTTCGCCCTGCTCGACGAGGACTTCGACGTGACGGGCGGCCTGCTCACCCCGAGCCTCAAGGTCCGCCGCCCCGCCGTCCTCGCCCGCTACGCGCGGGAGATCGACGCACTGTACGGGCCGGGGTGAGGAAGGGGGGCGGAAGGGAATCGGGCCCCGCGTGGCGGCGGCGCGAGGGCTCATGGCTGAATACCCCCATCACACAGCGACTCAGGGGTGGGGGCACCACACATGACCGGACACACCGCTCGGACCAGACGTTTCGCCGTACTGGCCGCGACCGCCGCGATGACCGTCGCCGCGACCACGCTGTCCGGGGGGACGGCACAGGCCACGGCGCTGCCGGTACCGCAGGACATCAACGGGGACGGATACCGGGACGTCGTCGTCCCCGCGCCCGGTGCCACCGTCGCCGGGAAGCCGTACGCCGGGGCCGTCGTCGTGCTCTACGGGTCGGCCACGGGCGTCTCCGCCGCCAAGCGTGCCGTGATCACGCAGGACTCGCCGGGTGTTCCGGGGGCGGCCGAGGAGGGAGACGCCTTCGGGTCGTCGATCGCCGTCGCGGACCTCGACAAGGACGGGTTCGCGGACGTCGTGGTCGGATCGCCGCACGAGAAGGTCGGCTCCACCGCGTCGGCCGGCGCGGCCACCGTGCTGTGGGGCGGCAAGAAGGGCCCGGTCTCCGGGGTGGCGCTGCCGACGCTGCTGGAGGAGCAGGGGCAGGCGGGGCGGGACGTCGCCGCCTGGTCCGGCCCCGACGGGGCGCAGGTCCTCGTCGTGAACCACAACAACGCCACTCGTCTGACGGGACCGTTCAAGCGGTCCGGGCAGCTCGTCGCCTCGTCCTACCTGCACGACGAGACCGGCTTCATGAACGCCGCGGCCTACGGGGACCTGAACGGCGACGGGGCCGCCGACCGCGTCCTCGTCAACGGTCGCATGGGCGGCCGGAGCGGCGGAAGCGTCTACGTCAACTCCTCCTGGGAGGAGATCAACCGGCTGCACGGCGGCGACGGACTCTTCGCGGCGGCCGGGGACGTCAACGGGGACGGTTACGGGGACGTCGTGCTCGGCGACCCCGACGATCCGCACCCGGTGGAGGGACCCATCGGCCACCTCGGCGGGGCGGTGCACGTGTGGTTCGGGTCGGCGAGCGGCGTCGCGTACGACAAGGCGCCGATGACCATTCACCAGGACACGGCGGGAGTGCCCGGCGGCGGGGAGCGGTACGACGCGTTCGGGGCGTCCCTCGCGGTCGTGGATCTGAACGGCGACGGGGCGGCCGAGATCATCGTCGGGACGCCCGGAGAGGCGATCGGCAGCAAGGTGGCTGCCGGCGGCGTGGTGGTCGTTCCCGGCCGTCGTACGGGTCAACTCGGATCAGGCTCGTACGCGTTCACCCAGGACACCGCCGGGGTGCCGGGCGGGGCGGAGGCCGGGGACCGGTTCGGCTCGACGGTGAGCGCCGGGGACCTGAACCGGGACGGGCGGCCCGACCTCGTGGTGGGCGCGGGGTGGGAGAACGACCAGGGCGCGGTGTGGGTGCTGCCCGGCGGCGCGTCCGGCCCCCTCCCCGCGTCGTCGGCCTCCTTCGGCCCCGCATCTCTCGGGCTGCCGAAAGTCAACGGGCTGCTCCTGGGTGGCGATCACCGGCAGTGACACGTGCGAGAAGCGGCGCCGGGTCTCGACGGGACCCGGCGCCGCTTCTCGCGTACCGGGAGGCCGCTCACCGGTCGGGCACGTACGGGCCGGGCGTACCGGCCGCGCCTCAGGGACGCTCGTGTGCCGGAGATACGGGGCCGCCCTGCTTGGGCACCGCACCACGGGGCGACTCCGAGGCCTCGGGCGTCTGTGAGGTCTCGGGAGTCTGTGAGGTCTCCGGTAGCGGCTGCGGCTCCTCCGTGCGTCCGAGCGCCCTGCGGGCCAGCCTTGCGGCCGCGGTCCAGAAGCGGTCCGGCAGGAACACCGCGTCGGCGATGATCATCGCGCCCGAGAACAGAGGCAGGCCCATGACCACCGCGATGCCGATGTGCATGCCGAGCAGCATCGTCAGGACCGGGTACTTGAGTCTGCCGAACAGCACGAACGGGAAGGCGACCTGGAGGAGCACGGTCAGGTAGCCGACGACCGCGAGGGCGAGCGCCTGGTCGTCCGCCCAGTGGGAGAGCGCAGGCCACGGCTGGAAGAGGTCGAGGTTCAGGACGTAATGCAGCGCGGTTCCGGCTCCCCAGGTGCCGCCCTGCACCTTGTAGAGGCCCGCGGCGCCGTAGAGGAAGCAGACCTGGACGCCGATCACGAGGAGCCCGCAGTTGTGCACGACCGTGACCAAGGTGCGCCGTGCGGAGTCGAGTTGGGGCGGGAGCGCGAGCCCGCGTCGGCCGATGCCGGCCCGACGGGCCCTCATGGCGTCCAGGGACCAGCGGCGGCCGGACGCGGTGAGGACGAGGTAGAGCGACATCAGCAGGACGAGGTTGTCGCCGCCGTCCGTCATGAAGATCGACCGCGCGTGGAACGAGACGACGACGACGGCGAAGAGCACGGAGACGGCGCGGGTCCGCCACCCCAGCAGGAACAGGGCACTGACGACGAGCGCCGCCGCGTAACAGAGTTCGAAGTAGAGGCGGCTGTCGGAGAGGGTCAGCACACTGACCCAGCCGGTCTGGTCGAAGAGCTGCCGGGCCAGGTCCGGGGTCCACGGCGATCCGGGGCCCCAGATCTCGTCGCGGTGCGGGAACTCCCGCACCAGGAAGACGAGATAGAGCAGGCCGTATCCGATGCGCAGTACCGACATCGAGTAGAGGGAGAGGGGGCGTTCGGTCAGCAGCGCCCACGCTTGGCGCGCCGCGCCCGTCACGCGTACCAGCGGGCCGGCCGGGGCGGTGGCCGACGCGGGCGGACAGGTCGGGCCGTTGGCCGGCTCAGGCATCGGAGGTCACCTTCCACCAGGGCAGGAGCCGTGTTTCGGCGTTCTTCGTGGTGGCGGCACGGCGGTCGTGGTCCGTGCTGCCCTGAGCGGCCACGGGCAGGGTGACCACCCGGAGCTGGATGTTCTCGAACGGCTTGCCGTCCCGTTCGGCCACGCGGTCGGCGGCGATGTTGCGCAGGTAGCGCTGCATCATCACGGCCCGGTCCGAGCGCGAGAGGTCGTCGCCTCCATGGAGTTCGACGTACGACGTCCAGGAGCGGCGCAGCATGTTCTGCGTGGTGTGGCTCGGGAAGGCGTTGTGCTCGATGGCGGAGGCGTCCACGGCGGTCAGGTCGACCCAGTCGCTGACCCGGACGGAACCGTCCGGGGCCGTATGCGCGGTCCGCGCGGAGATCTGCCGGTTCACGGAGTCCGGATCCGGTGCGAACAGCCGCCAGTTCTGTTCGAAGAGCGGGTAGATCCAGGCGTCCACCTGGGAGTTGAAGCGCTGCGACACCGTATTCGACGGGGCCACGTGCAAGAACACCAGGCCGATGTGGGCCAGGGCCGTGGCCAGGCAGAGCGCCACGGCGGTGTTGAGGACTCTTCTGCGTACATGTTCCGTCGTGACTCCACCCAGCACGTGCCCCAGCCCCGCCCTGTTTCTCGTCGTCGTCCGTCTCGTGGAAGCGTGCGGCGGGGCAGGAGGACATGCCCCGCCGCACGCCGGTCATCCGGCAGCGCGCGTGCCGCGCCGCCGGTCAGCCCTCGTGGTGGCCGGCGCCTTCCGGCTTGTCGCCGTAGCCGCCGTGCTCCTCGCCGTGGCCGGGGCCGTGGTCTCCGGGGCGCCCGTCGCCGTAGCCGCCGTCGTGGCCGCCTGAGTGGCCGCCGGTGCCGCCGCCCTTGCCGCCGCCGGTGTGGCCGCCCGAGTGACCGCCTGTGACGCCGCCCTTGCCCCCGCCGGTGGTGTTGCCGGCGATGTTCCCGGACGTGTTGCCGACGGTGTTCCCCGTGGTGGTCCCGGTGGTGGTCGAGCCGCCCGGAGTGCCGCCGGTGGTGCCGCCGGTCAGGACGCCGCCGAGCACCCCGCCCAGCACGCCGCCCGTGGTGCCGGTCGTCGTGCCGGTCGTGGTCCCGGTGGTCGTGCCCGTCGTGGTTCCGGTGGTCGTGCCGGACGTGGTGCCGCCCGAGCAGGTGGAGCGGGTGATGCGGTTGTTGTCCAGGGTGACCGAGCCGTTACGGGCCAGCGCCCGGCCCTCGATGGTCGCGCCGGTGGTCGCGCTGATCGAGGTCAGCGCCAGGATGTTGCCGATGAAGGTCGAATCCGTACCGAGCGTGGCGGAACTGCCGATCTGCCAGAACACGTTGCACGGCTGGGCGCCGTTGATGAGGTTGACGCGGCTGGCGGATGCCGTCGTCAGACCCGAGCCGACCTGGAAGACCCACACGGCGTTGGGGTCACCCTCCGCGTCGAGGGTGAGCGTGCCGGTGAGACCCAGCGTCGAGGAGGCCGTGTAGACGCCGGGCACCAGCGTCAGGCCCCCGGCGTCCGGCGGCAGCGCGGCGTCCGTGGCCTGGCCGGCCGCGTTGTTGTACGCCACCACCAGGTCGGACTTGGCCTGGAGCGCGACCGCGTCCGCCGAGTGCTGGACGCCGTTCACCAGGCCCGGCGGAAATCCGCTGATGGCCGTGCCGGGACTGACGCCGAGGTCTCCGGTGATGACGGTGGGCCCGGTGTTGGTGACCGACTCACCGGCCAGCACCGCGAAACTGTCCGCCGTGCCGAGCGGCACCGGCGTGGCGATGGCGTACGCCGGCGACGGCGACACAGCGACCATGGCGGCGGCGACCGTCGCGGCGAGCGCGGCGGTGATCCAGGACGAAACAATGCGCCGAACTGCAAGGTCAGATTTTCTGAGCTTCAACAGAAATCGACTTTCTGTGCGAGGCGGCGACTTCCGAGCCGTTCACGGTTTCCCGGAAGCCCTCGTGTTGTCGGCAGCACACTACGCACAGAAGCACCATAAAAGTCCGTAGAAATGACGCTAAATGCGACTCTCTTTCCGGAACGATCAAGCAGAACAGTTTTTTCGCACTACAGAATCCTTTTCTCGAAAGAATTCCCCCGAACCTGGGAATCGAATAAGAAATTAATGCGTCATACGTTCCCCCTCTCCGACCGGAAGTCGCCGGCCACCGTCATGTCGTCCTGTGCCTCGGCGACCCGGACCAGAGACGGAGACGGTTCCTCGGGCGTGTCCTGTCGATCCGACTGGCTGAGCAAAACCAGGTGCGGCTGTTCGCAGCGGTGGTGTGAGATGCGGGACATGACGATCGTTCTGAACGAGCCTGACGTCGATGGGCTGGTCGAAGTCGTACATGCACTCCGTGTATGGCAGGACGACCGCACGCCGCTGCAACTCCATCCGGGAGACCTCGGCTGGGCCTGGGCGCTGGGCGCGGAGAGGCTCGCCGGGGCCGTCCGCACCTGGAGCGTGGACGGACGGATCATTGCCGTCGGATATCTGGACGACCCCGATGTGCTGCGCCTGACGACCGCGCCGGATCTGCGCCGGGACGGTGATCTGGCGCGCCGGCTGCTGGCGGACCTTGATGATCCGGAGCGCGGGGTACTGCCGCCCGGTAAGGCCGGCCTCGAAATCCCCCATGGCGCCCTGCTCCGCGAGGTCCTCCTGGAGGCGGGCTGGATTCTGGACGAGCCGTGGACGCCGCTGCGCCACGATCTCGCCGAGCCGGTGAAGGACTCCGGCCTGCGGATCGAGGTAGCCGGTCCGCAGACGGCGGGGGCGCGGACCGCAGTGCATCGCTCGGCGTTCGGCAGCCCGGCGTTCACCGAGGAGAGTTGGCACGTCCTCGCGGCCGGGCCGGTCTATGCCGACGCCCGCTGCCTGATCGGCTACGACGACCGGGACAACGCGGTGGCCGCGGCGACGGTCTGGTCGGCCGGGCCCGGCAAGCCCGGCCTGCTGGAGCCGGTGGGCGTGCACGCCGACCATCGCGGTCGCGGCTACGGGACGGCGATCAGCGTCGCCGCTGCGGCTGCGCTGCGTGAACTGGGCGCATCAAGCGCACTCGTCAGCACCCCGACCTCGAACGCTGCCGCCGTCGCCGCCTACAGGGCAGCTGGATACGAGCCGTCATCCGAACGGCTGGACGTCAGCCGAGCCGCCTGAAAATGATCGGGCGGCGGCACCGGACAGGCCGCGTCGCCGACCCTGGCTGAGCCCGAACGCCCTTTGAGTACATGGGGCAGGCCCCGCCCGGGGCCGGGGCCTGCCCCCGGTCGCGCCCGGATCGGGTCATCGCCGACAAGGGATACTCGCAGCCGTCCACCCGCGCCCAGCTACGCCGACGCCGGATCGCCGCCGAAGTCGTCATCACCGCCATCATGATCTGGCTCCGCCGACCGACGGGACTCGCCCGGGGCCGCCGCCAGGTCCCGGGACCGCAGCGCCAGCCACAGGTCGTAACGGGCGCTCGGGGGCCGCAAGAGCGAGCGCTGGAGCACCGTTTCGAGCCGGGTGAGGCGCTTGCGGGCCCCGGGCACGGAGATGCCCAGCTCGGCGGCGGCCGGTCCGAGGCGGCCCTCGCACCGGAGCCAGGTGCGCAGGGTCTCCTCGGCGGCGAGGACAGGGGCCAGCTGCCGGTCGGCCCACTCCCGTACGGCCGGGCGGCGCAGGATCTCGTCGAGCCCCTGCGCCGCCTTTCCCGTACCCGATCCGGCGGGGTCGTACGGGGTGGGCTCCGGGGTGCACGCCGGGGCGGGGGTCGCGCGGACGCGCAGCGCCAGGTCGAGGGCGGACTGGTCGGCCAGCCGGTGCAGGTCGAGGCCGAGCAGCTCGCCGATGAGCCGCAGCCGGGCGGCGAGGGTGTTGCGGTGGACCTTGAGGTGGTCGGTCGCGTGCGACGAGAACGCCAGCCAGGAGGCGGCCGTGGCCAGCAGTTCCTGGCTCCCGGGATCCTGCGGGCGGCGCGGCACATGGGTCAGGAGCGGGGTCAGCAGCGCGTTCGCCCACTGGCGGCCCTCCGGTCCGACGACGAGCGCGGGATCCGGCGAGGCCCCGAACCGGGAGTGCCGGGTGGGCAGTTCGCGGGCGACGGCCAGGGCGTGGAAGGCCTGGCGGTAGCCGGTCGCGGTGTCGGCCAGCGGCACGGGCTCGCTGACGCCCACCACGCAGTCGTCCACCCGGGCGGCGACGGTCTCGTCGGTCCCGGCAGCACCCGGCCCCAGCTCCTCCGCGGGCATCACCAGGATGAGGTGGCGGGCGTAGACGGGACACCGCACGATCCAGGAGCGGCCGCCGTCCACGTCCACGCAGACCCGGGCCACCTCGTCGCGCCCGTCGCCGGAGCACTCCACGACGCACACCCGTACCGGATCGGGCAGCCGGGGGCGCAGCGCGCCGGCGACCTGCTGGGCGACGGAGAGCTGACCCGTCATCAGCAGGTGCAGCACCGCCTCCCGGCCCCGGGACTCGGCGAGGTCCACCCGGCGGCGCTTGCGCTCCACGGTCTCGGCCTGCCGGCACAGGGCCAGCGGCATGACGACATCGGCCAGCAGCGTGGCGAGTCCGGCGGCCACGGGCCGGGGGGTGACGACGGTGAGCACGGGGGCGGTGTGGTCCTCGGGGCTCAGGGGGAACAGCAGGGCGGTGTGCGCGCCGGTGTCGAGGGAGTACGCCCGGGCCCCGCGCTCCGTCAGGGCGCTCGCACCCTCGGCGACCAGCCCCGCGACGTCGGGAACCACCGCCCGTGCCGTACGGGCCGCCGCGTGCAGCACCGTCCCGTCCGGCCCGACGAGCCCGGCCCAGCCCTCGGCCCGCCCGGCCAGCCAGCGCAGCAGCTCGGCCGTTCCGCCCGCGCGGGCCAGCCGGTGCATCCGCAGAAGATCGTCCGCCCGCTCCCGTGCTCGCATCCGTCCCCCGTTACCGCCCTGCACACGGCCGTGTCGCCGGTGGACCGGGCCCTCCTGACTGTGCGGACCGATACCCCCGCGGCCGCCCCACTGGGCGCATTGAACCTCCCGTCTCCCTACCCCTCGTTCTATCGTCCGAACGTGTTCCGGCGCGTCGGGGGAGACGGGGGAAACGCCGGAACACGGGGAACGCGGCGGCAGCGGCTCACGGGGGTGGTCGCTGTCGTCGGTTCCCGCTCCGCGCGCTGCCCGGGGCCGATTGTCAGTGGTGCCTTCTAACGTCGTACGCAGAAGCCGACTTCCGGTTTCCGACGTCCGAGGAAAGGCGCCCCATGGAGTTCCGCATCGAGCGCAGTGCCCTGACCGAGGCCGTGTCCTGGGCGGCCCGCGTCCTGCCCGTGCGCTCGCCCGTCCCCGTCCTGGGCGGGCTGCTGCTGGACGCCGAAGCCGCCGCCGGGGGCGGGCGGCTGCGGATCTCCGGGCTCGACTACGAGGCGTCCGCACGCGTCGACGTGGAGGCCGAGGTCCTGCGGCCGGGGAAGGTGCTCGTCATGGGGCGGCGGCTGCTGGACATCTGCAAGGTGCTGCCCGAGGGCCCCGTGGAGTGCGCGGTGGAGGGCTCGCGGTTCACGGTGTCGGGCGACGGGGCCCGGTTCGGCCTCACCGTGCTGCCGCTGGACGACTACCCGGCGCTGCCCCCGCTCCCGCGGGTGCGGGGCGCGGTGGACGCGGAGCAGTTCGCGGCGGCGGTGGCCGATGTGGCGGTGGCCGCGGGGCGGGAAGAGACGCTGCCCGTGCTCACCGGCATCCGGCTGGGGCTCGACGGCGACACGATGACGCTCGCCGCGACCGACCGGTATCGCTTCGCCGTCCGGACCCTCCCGTGGAAGGCGACCTCCGCCGGCGAGAGCGCCGACGTCATCGTCTCCGCCCGCCGGCTCACCGAGATCGCCCGCTCGTTGAGCCGCTCCGGGCTGGTGAGCGTCGCCCTGGACGCCGGTTCGGCGGGCTTCGAGCACGCGGGGAGGCGGACCACCGTACGGCTCCTGGAGGGCCGGCTGCCGCGCCACGAGAAGCTGTTCGCGATGGAGGACCCGGCCGTCGCGGTGGTGGACCGGGCCCGGCTGACGGAGGCCGTCAAGCGGGTCTCCGTCGTCGCCGACGGGGACAGCCCGGTGCAGATGACCTTCTCGCGCGCCGACGCCTCTGTGACCCTCCGGGCGGGTTACGAGGACGATGTGGCGTCCCAGCGGCTGCCGGCCGATCTGGAGGGGGCCGAGGAGCTGACGGTGGCCTTCAACCCCATGTATCTGGCGGACGCTCTGGCCTCCTTCGCGAGGCCGTCCCTGCGGCTCCTGCTGCTGGGGGCCGGGCAGCGCGCGATGATCACGGACGCGGCGGGCCCTGAGCAGACGGTCACGGAGGGGGCGGGTCCGGAGGGAGCGGGCACGGGCACCCACCGGCATCTGCTGATGTCGGTGAAGCCGCAGTTGGCGTGATGCACCAGGCCCGCCCCCGTCCGCCCCCGCCGCCCCCGTCCGCCCCCGCCGCGCGGGTGTCAGCCCTTCGGTCGGACACCCGCCTCGTCGACCACCGCCGTCTCGATCACGGCGCTGTCACCGAGCAGGTCGCCCTTCTTCCCGTACGCGGTGTCCTTCGTCAGATAGCTGCGCGAGCCCAGGTAGGTCAGCCCGTCCCGGTCGAAGACCCACTCCGTGTGCGTGGCGGACCGGGCGTCCTCGCGGGCGATGCCCACACCCGTGCGGCCCAGCGCGTCCACCGCGTCGGGGGCCTCGGTGACGCCGGGGATGAGGGCGACGGCCTCGAAGAGCGCGGCGGCGGTGTCGGGCGGGAGGAGCGGGTCGCCGATCAGGCCCCCGATCGACATGAAGACGGCGTGGTCGTGGTCCTCCTCCTCGAACTTCGGGGTCAGCTCGGTGAGATAGCCCAGCAGCTGCCGCGGATCGGTCGGCAGGGTGGCCAGCCAGCGGTAGGTGGGCCGGAAGAGGCCCGGCCGGGTGCCCTCGCTGTCGCCCAGCTCGGCGTTGATGGGCAGGGTCTCCCCGTCCGTGCGGGACAGGCCGAGCTTCTTCTGCGGGCCGGGCTTCTGCGAGAACCAGGACTCCGACTCCTTCAGCGGGCCGACCACCAGCGTGCCGCTCGTCAGGTCGACGTCCCGGCCCGTGCTGCGCACGTAGCCGAACTGGTCGTCGCGGACCGGCAGGGCCTCGCCCTTCCCCGCGGCGTCCGAGATGCGGTGGAGCACCTGGGACACCGACCGGGCGTCCCCGGCGCCCCGCGGGGCGCCGCTCTGCGCGGAGTAGCCCACGACCAGCGCCCCGGCCAGGGCCAGCGCGGTGACGGGCGCCAGGAAGGAGGGCCGCAGCAGGCGCGGCCGGGCGGGGCTCTCCGCGCGCTCCCGGCCCCGGCCCCCGGCCCGTTCCCGGGCGCGGGCGGTGTCGTCGTCGATCAGGTTCATCAGGCGTTCCCTGTGGTGCTCGTGACGGCCCGGCGGGAGGTCGGTCCCGGGGGCCGGCGGCAGCAGCCGCGCCAGTTCGGCGCGCTCGGCGGCGTACGCTTCGCGGCCGTTGTCGGTGCCCGTCATCGCGATCCCCTCTCGCTCGGCAGGGCGACGACTGCCGCCCTGCCTCCTACCTCTCCGCGGCCCCTGCCGGGTTCCCGGCCGGTGTCGCGGTCCCGTCGTTCCTCCGCCAGGCGCTCGTCCGCCAGGGCGCGCAGCCGCTTCCGGGCCCGGGAGAGCCGGGAGCGTACGGTGCCCACGGGCACGCCGAGCGCGTCCGCGGTCTGCGCGTAGTCGAGCCCGGCCCAGACGCAGAGCGCCAGGACCTCCCGCTCGGGCTGCCGGAGCCGGTCGAGCACCGCGCGTACGGCCGCCAGCTCCCGCCGGTGGTCCAGCCGTTCGGCCGAGGCCTCCGCGAAGTCCTCGGTCTCCTTCGGCTTCGGCTGCCGGGCCAGGAACGCGAGCCTGCGGCCGACGCCGCGCCGGTGGTTGCGGGCCTTGTTGGTGGCGATGCCGAGGAGCCAGGGCCCCAGCGAACCGCCCTCCGGATCGACCTGTTCCCGGGTGCGCCAGGCGGTGAGGAAGGTCTCCGACATCACGTCCTCGGCGGTCGAGAGGTCCCCGGTGAGCCGGGCGGCGTGCCGGTGGACGGTGGCGGCGTACCGGTCGTAGAGGTCCGCGAAGGCCGCCCGGTCACCGGCCCGGATGCGCTCGCGCGCTTCGATGTGTTCCACGCCCTGTACCTCTCCGCACCCCCGGGCCGGTTCCCGTGGCCCGCGTCACAGGGCGGGCTTCGGGACGGGAGGGCCCGGCCGTCCATCCTGCCGACCGGGCGCCGGACGCCGAAGCGGGGGGGTGCGCTCCGGCTTCCGCCGGACGCACCCCCCGCTCGGGTGGGGCTCACGGGTCCTCGTGAGGACCGGGGGTCAGCAGCTCAGGTTCGAGCCGGTGGTGGTGCCGAGTACCTGGGTGAAGGCGGTGAACTTGTCGATCCGGCTCTGGACCTGCGCCGGGTTGCCGCCGTTGCACTCGATCGAGCCGTTGATCGAGCGGATCGTCTCGCCGAAGCCGGCGTTGTTCACGATGGCGTTGTGGGCCGTCATCGTGCCGGGGCCGGTCTGGGTGTTCCAGTACCAGAGGCCGGTCTTCCAGGCGATGGCGGCGTTCTGCTCGACCAGGTAGGGGTTGTTCAGCAGGTCGATGCCGAGCGCGTCACCGGCGGCCTTGTAGTTGAAGTTCCAGCTCAGCTGGATCGGGCCCTTGCCGTAGTACGCGGACTGGCCGGCCGGGCAGCCGTAGGGCTGGCTCGCGTCGCAGTAGTGCGGGTAGTTCGCCTCGTTGACTTCCTTGATGTACACCAGCCCGCCGGTCTCGTGGCTGACGTTGGCCAGGAAGGCGGCGGCCTCGCGCTTCTTGACCTCGTCGCTTCCGGTGTTGGCGAAGGCCGGGTAGGCGGACAGGGCGTCGGTCAGGCCCTGGTAGGTGTAGAAGGGGTTCCGGTTCGGGAACATCTGGTTGAACTGGGCCTCGCTGACGACGAAGCCGTTGCTCTGGCCCGGGTCCTCACCGCCCCCGCCGGTACCGCAGGCCCCCTTGTCGGCCCACACGTCCGACGTGCCGGGGCGCTCGTTCTGCGTCCACCACTTGGCGGTGTAGTTGCGGCCGTTGTAGGAGACCGCGCCGCCGTTCGTGTAGACGGCGGAGGAGTTCCAGGCCGTGGCACAGGTGGCGGCCTGCGCGGTCGCGGCGGGGAGGACGACGAGAGCCGCGACGATCGCGCCCAGCGCGACCAGCAGGGCCATGACACGTCGAATCACGTGATCACACTCCTTGGACGCGGCGCGCAGTCCGGCCGTGCGCCGCTGTGGGGGGTGCCCGACACTCAAGCGAGGATGGTCTGGACCTGTCAAGGTCTAGACCATCCTTGGTGAATATGCCCGTCCCTCCGCACCGGCTCGCCGCCGCCCGCGACAACGATGCCAGCAGGCCCCTCAACTGCCCTGATTCCGGAGGAAGTCCGTCCGGATCACGCCGTGAGGAGGCGTTGGCGCCGAAGGTAAAACATGGGGGCCGCGTCCAGCATGCGGGACGCGGCCTGCGCGGCCGGCCGCAGGTTTGGAAGCCGCCGGTCACTCGTTGGTGAGTTTCCCCGCCGCCGGGACGCACCCTCCGGCAAGACTCGGCAGCGCGGCACGAGCGAGCTCGTCGCCGCCCGGCCGCACTGCGGCTCCGGACACACAGCGGCTGGGGGATGACGTGGAACGACGGACGGACACACGCAGGGGCGGGCTGGACGAGCATGCGGTGCTGCTGGCGGCGGGCCTCGCGGACCTGGCGGTGACCACGGCGGGGGCCGCTCTCACCTCCGTACGAGGGCTGCTCCGGCGTTCCGACACGGCCGAAGTGGCGGCGGAGGCCGAAGAGGACCTGATCGCGCGCGGCCGCCTCGCGCTCGACCGGTACACGACCGTGCCACCGGCCCATCTGGAGGTGCTCGCCCGGCATGTGATCGCCCAGCGGTCCGGTGACACCGACGGGGCCGGGGCCGGTGTCTGAGCGATGGGAGCCCGGCGCGTTCAAGGCCCGGGTGGACCAGGTGCTGCGCCGCTTCGCCGCCGGGGAGGCCGATCACCTCACCGCGATCGACGCCTCGCTGGGCCCGGTGGCCGACGCGGTGGAGACGGCGGTGGCGGAGGGCAAACGGCTGCGGGCGGCGTTCTGCTACTGGGGCTGGCGTGCGGCCGGACAGCCCGACAGCGACGCCCTGGTGCGGGCCGCGGCCTCCATGGAGCTGGTGCACGCGGCGGCCGTCGTCCACGACGACCTGATCGACGAGAGCCCGCTGCGGCACGGGCGGCCGACCGCCCACCTGGCCCTGCGGGGCTCGGTGGAGCACCACCCCGAACCCGCCCTGGCCGCCCGGTCGCTGGCCATGCTCGCCGGGGACCTGCTGATGTCGATGGCCGGGCAGCTCTTCGTCACCAGCGGCCTGCCCGCGGCCTACCTCTCCCGGGCCCGCCCGCTGTGGGCCGCACTCGCGCGGGAGCTGGTCGCGGGCGAGTGCCTGGAGATCCTCCACACCGGGGCACCCGCCCCCGACACGGCGACCTCGCTCAAGGTCGTCCGCTACAAGACCGCCAAGTACACCGTCGAGCAACCCCTCATGATCGGCGCGCTCCTGGGCGGGGCCGGTGAGCGGCTGCGCGAGGGCTGCTCCGCGTACGGGCTGCCGCTGGGCGAGGCGTTCCAGCTGCGGGACGACCTGCTCGGCCTGTTCGGGGACCCGGAGCTCACCGGCAAGGACGGCTCGGACGACGTACGCGGCCACCGGCCGACCACCCTGCTCGCGGAGACCTGGCGGCTGGCCGGGGAGGAGGACCGCGCGCACCTGCGCACCCTGCTGGCGCCGGAAACCGACCTCCCGGCCTCCGACGCCGCGGACTCCGTACGTGAGGTGATGCGCCGCCTGAAGGCCCCCGACCGCATCGAGGACATGATCACCGCCCGGGTCGAGGAGGCGCTGCGTGCGCTCGACGGGCTGGACCTGCCCGGCCCCGCCGCCATCGCGCTCACCGGCCTGGCGCACTCGGCGGCCGTACGCCGTTCCTGAGGCCACCCCGACGAAGCCACGGGCGCCGCGGGAACGACGGAAGCCACGGAAGCCACGACGCAAGGAGCACCACCACCATGACCCAGGCAGCGGCCCCCGGACCGGCACCGACCTACACCCGGACGTCCCTGGACGCCCTGCGGCAGAGCGGCGACGAACTCGCCGACGCCACGGTCGCCACCCTCTTCGAGCGCGGGGAGGTCGGCACGTTCAACACCCTCATGCGGTACGTCTCCACCGCCGGAGCCCCGCTCCCCGACGGCCTGCCCGAGGTGGCCCGGGAGTACCTGAACACCACCGCCGTGCCGCCGTCCTGGGTGGACTGGGGCGAGATGGAGAAGGCCCGGCTGTTCTTCATCGACAACAACGTGCACATCTCCACCGCTCTCTCCTTCGCCTCCATGCCCGCCTGTTACGTCGTCCCGCACGTGGCGAAGCTGCTGTCGGCGACGCACGGGCTGAGCTACCCGTCCAAGCGGATGGCGGAGACCGGCCAGTTCACCGTCTACCTGATGCGGCCCGACGCCTTCGAAGCCGGAAGCCGTTTCATCCCGGCGGCGCAGAAGGTCCGCCTCCTGCACGCCTCCATCCGCCACCACCTGCGGCGCGAGGGCGCCTGGGACGAGGCGGGCGCGGGGGTGCCGATCTGCCAGGAGGACATGATCGGCGGGCAGATGTTCTTCTCCATGCTGGTCCTGGACAGCCTCCACCGGCTCGGCATCCATATGTCCGAGGAGGGCGCGGACGCCTACTACTACGCCTGGCGGGTGGTGGGCGCCATGCTCGGCGTCGACCAGGAAGCCGTGCCCCGGACCCTGGCCGAAGCGCGCGAGTTCCTCGACCTCTACATGATCCGGCACATGGGCCCGTCCCCGGAGGGCGCGCTGCTGACCCGGCAGCTCATCGACCTCTACGAGGAGGTCGTCCCCGGCACCTTCTTCGACCCGATCGTCTCCGCCCTCATCCGCCACCTCGTCGGCGACACCTGCGCAGACTGGCTGGAGGTGCCCCGCACCCCGTGGGACACCGTGGCCAGGGCCGTCCCGCACCTCCTCGGCGTCCTGGAGACCATCGAGGACCGCTCCCCGCTCGGCGCCTGGGCCCTGGACCGGATCGGCCACCTCACCAGCGTGCTGGAGCTGTCCTCCCTGACCCGGGGGCGCGTGATGCACTACGCGATCCCCGAGCAGCTCAAGAAGGAGTACGGCGTCCCGTCCGGGCCCGCCCGCACCGGCCGCTGGAGCCCTCCGGCGGCCACTGTGCACCAGGCGTAGAACGGCCCGCGGGGCCCCGGATCGAAGAGGATCCGGGGCCCCGCGCATGCCGTGATGCCGTTCCGCCTACAGGAACGAGTTGATCTGGATCGTCTCGGTCCGGCCGGGGCCGACGCCGATCGCGGAGATCGGGGCGCCCGACATCTCCTCCAGAGCCTTCACGTACGCCTTCGCGTTCTTCGGCAGGTCGTCGAAGGTCTGGGCCTTGGTGATGTCCTCGGACCAGCCCGGCAGGTTCTCGTAGATCGGCTTCGCGTGGTGGAAGTCGGTCTGGTTGTACGGGAGTTCCTCGACGCGCTTGCCGTCGATCTCGTACGCCACGCAGACCGGGATCTGCTCCCAGCCGGTGAGGACGTCCAGCTTGGTGAGGAAGAAGTCGGTCAGGCCGTTGACCCGGGTCGCGTACCGCGCGATCGGGGCGTCGAACCAGCCGCAGCGGCGGTCACGGCCGGTGGTGACACCGCGCTCGCCGCCGATGCGCCGCAGCGCCTCGCCGTCCTCGTCGTGCAGCTCGGTCGGGAACGGACCGGCCCCGACCCGCGTCGTATAGGCCTTGAGGATGCCGATGACGCGGCTGATCTTCGTCGGGCCGACGCCGGCGCCGGTGCAGGCGCCGCCCGCCGTCGGGTTCGACGAGGTGACGAAGGGATACGTGCCGTGGTCGACGTCGAGCAGCGTGCCCTGGCCGCCCTCGAAGAGGACGACCTTGCCCTCGTCGATGGCATCGTTCAGGATCAGGGTCGTGTCGGCGACGAACGGCTTGATCTGCTCCGCGTACTGGAGCATGTCCTCGACGACCTTGCCGGCCTCGATCGCGCGACGGTTAAAGACCTTGGCCAGGAGCTGGTTCTTCTGCTCCAGGGCCGCCTCGACCTTCTGCTCCAGGATCGACTCGTCGTAGAGGTCCTGGACGCGGATCCCCACCCGGTTGATCTTGTCGGCGTACGTCGGACCGATGCCCCGGCCCGTCGTGCCGATCTTGCGCTTCCCGAGGAAGCGCTCGGTCACCTTGTCGAGCGTGACGTTGTACGGAGTGATCAAATGAGCGTTGCCGCTGATCAGAAGCTTGGACGTGTCGACGCCTCGCTCGTTCAGACCGCTCAGCTCGGAGAGCAGGACCGCCGGGTCGACCACGACACCGTTCCCGATGACCGGGGTACAACCCGGCGACAGGATTCCGGAGGGGAGGAGATGCAGTGCGTACTTCTGGTCGCCGACGACGACCGTGTGACCGGCGTTGTTGCCGCCTTGGTAACGCACCACATAGTCCACGGATCCACCGAGGAGATCGGTGGCCTTCCCCTTGCCCTCGTCACCCCACTGAGCACCGAGCAGCACAAGTGCGGGCACAGGCGTACACCCCTTCCGGGCGGGGCATGTCCAAGGTCAGGGGGCGTACGTAAAGGTCGTACCTGCCGCACGACGATGTACGGCAAAGCCTGAGCCGTCGAACCGGGTGCCCCGGAATAGACGAAGCCCCTGGCGCAATAGCGCAAGGGGCTCTTGCACCAAGATGCTACCCGAGGAAGGACCGAGGTGTCGGCTGCAGAGCCCCCCGGCGACGGCGACGACCAGCTCCTGGTGGTCATCGACCCGGTCGCCCGCCGGACCGACGGCGAGTCCGTCCGTATCGCCAAGGACGTGCTGAGCGCCGGCGCACACGCCAAGATCTGCCTTCCGGACACCCCCGAGGAGTTCGCCCGGGCCCTGTCCCGGCGGGGCTCCCGCAGGCCCGTGGTGGTCGGCGACGACCACGCTCTGCTGCGCGCGGTGGCCCAGCTGCACCGCGAACGGGAGCTGGCCGACGGCGTCCTCTCCCTGATCCCGGTCGGCGCGGCGCACGCCCTGGAAGTAGCCCACGCCCTCGGCGTCCCCCGGGGCGCGGTGGCGGCCGCCCGGACCGCGCTGGACGGTACGGTGCGCCGCCTGGACCTCCTGGTCGACGACAGCGACGGCGTCGTCCTCGGCCGCCTGCGCATCCCCGCCCCGGCCCCGCCGCCCGGGGCGGGTGGCCCGCACGCGGGCGTCACTGCCGTCTGGGACACCTGCCGCTCACTGGTGACGTCCCTGGTCCGCCCGGCCCCGGTCGCCGCCACCACGAACCCGGGCACGCACCGCCTGCGCATCGAGGCGGACGGGGTGCTGCTGAGCGACCTGGACACGCCGGTACGGGACCTCTCGGTGACCTCCCAGGGCGGCGGGGGCCTGGCCGACGTCGTCGTCCGCACCGGGTCCGGCGAGGAGGTGACGGCGGAGGCCAAGGCCGTCACGGTCTCCGGCGCGGACTTCCGCTACCGGGCGGACATACAGACCGGGGGGCCGGTGCGCACGAGGACCTGGACGGTCCGGGCGGGCGCCTGGGGGCTGATGCTGCCGGGCCCGGCGAGCGCGGACGGGGCAGCGGGCGCACGCTGGTAGAAGACGCCCGGAACGTCCCGGAGGTGTTCGTCATGACCAGGATCGCTGTCGGATGGCACATCGACCTCGAATTCGAGGAGGACACCCACCGCACCCGCGCGGCGGCGCTCGTCCGCCTCTCCGACGGAACAGAGGTACGCGCCCACGGCTACGCCAGCCGCCATCCCTCGGACGCCGACCAGCAGCGGGTCGGCGAGGAGATCGCGGGAGCCAGGGCGCTGAACGAACTGGCGATGAAGCTGCTGACCAAGGCGCACGACGAGATCGACGAGGCGTCCGGCCGAAGGTCGTACCCGCTGACGTAGTGCGGGGGCTCCGCCCCGGACCCCGCTCCTCAATCGCCGAAGGGGCTGAGTTGCCCGGAACCGGGCCCGCACCCCGCCGCGTCCCTCGGAGCATGGAGACCGAGAACCCGCGCCGCGAAGCCGTCGTCGGAACGGCCGGCTGCCTGACCGCCTTCGCCGGAGCGCTCGCGGGCATCGCTCTCTGGGCCCCGTACGGCAAGGACGGGCTCCTCGGCGGCTTCGAGGGGGCGACCGAGTGGGACGTGGTTCGGTACGGCCTGCCGCTCATGGTCCTCGGCGGAATCGCGACGGCCCTGACCGTCTTCACCGCGGTCCGGGGCCGCTGGCTACGGGCCCTCGGCCTGGCCGCCGCCGTCGCGGCACTCGCCTCGATCGGTTACGCCCTCGACGCGCTGGCCGGCCCGCCGAGGCCGGAGTGTTCCGACCCCTGCTGAGCCCGCCCCGCCCCGCTCACACCTCCGCCCGCAGCTCCGTCAGCCCCCGGATCACATAACCCGGGTGCCATGCGGGCTCCGCCGTCATCCGCAGCGCGGGCGCCTTCCGCAGCAGCTCCCCGAAGGACGCGGCCAGCTCCAGCCGGGCCAGCGGGGCGCCCAGGCAGAAGTGGATGCCCGCGCCGAAGGTGATGTGCGGGTTGTCCGTACGGGACAGGTCCAGGACGTCCGGCCGCGCGAACCGCTCCGGGTCCCGGTTGGCCGAGCCGAACAGCAGCGCCACCTCCGCGCCCCGCCCGATCACCTGGCCGTCGATCTCGATGTCGTCCAGCACCCAGCGCTCGAACATCTGCAACGGGGTGTCGTAGCGCAGCAGCTCCTCGATCGCGGTGGGCAGCAGCGCGGGATCGGCGCGCAGGGCGGCCAGTTGCTCCGGGTGGTGGAACAGCGTGCGCCAGCCGTTCACGGTGGTGTTCACCGTCGCCTCGTGGCCCGCGTTCAGCAGCAGCACGCAGGTCGAGATCATCTCCTGCTCGGTCAGCCGCTCGCCCTCGTCGTGGGCGGCGATGAGCGCCGAGATCAGGTCCTCGCCGGGGTCGGTGCGGCGCTCGGCGATCAGCCCGCGCAGATACGCGGAGAAGTCGACGGAGGCCCGGACGGCGGCGGCCGCCGTCTCCTCCGGCGGGTTCAGCTCGAACATCCCGCAGATCGCCGCCGACCAGGGCCGCAACAGGGACCGGTCCGCCTCCGGGACGCCCAGCATCTCCGCGATGACCGCGACCGGCAGCGGCTCCGCGACCTCGGCCAGCAGGTCCCCGCCGCCCTTCGCGACGAACGCGTCGACCAGCTCGGCCGCCAGCCGCCCCACCGTCGGGGCGAGGTTCTCGACCGTACGCGGGGTGAACGCCTTGGAGATCAGCCGCCGGATCCGCGGATGGTCGGGGGCCTCCAGATCGAGGATGCCCTGCCCGTTGAGCGTGGTGAACGGCTCGTGCTCGGGCGGCGGCGGGGTCCGGCCGAACTCCTCGTGGCTGAAGCGGTGCAGATACGTCCGGCCGAGACGCCGGTCGCGCAGCAGGGCCGATACGTCGGAGTGGTGCGGGATCAGCCACTGCCCCGTCGGCTCGAACCAGTGCGCCCGGCCGGCGGCGCGCAGCGCGGTGTAGGCGGGGTAGGGATCGGCGACGAACGCGGGCGACCAGGGATCGAAGGACACGTGCATGACCCGACGCTACCCGCGCCCGCGCCCGCCGCAAGGGGGCCCGGTACCCGGGGCCGCCGGGACCCGTGCCCGCGCTCACGCTCGCCGCAAGGCCCCCGCACATGTCCGGCTACCCCGGGGTGACCAGCCGCGCCTCGTACGCGAACACCGCCGCCTGGGTCCGGTCGCGCAGCCCGAGCTTCACCAGGATGCGGCTGACGTGCGTCTTGATCGTGGACTCGGCGACGATCAGGTGCGAGGCGATCTCCGCGTTGGAGAGCCCCTGCGCGATCAGGACGAGCACCTCCGTCTCGCGCTCCGTGAGGTCGCCGATCCGGGCCAGGGCGGGCGGCCGCGGGGTCTCCGCGAGCTTGGAGAACTCGGTGATCAGCCGCCGGGTCACCGTCGGGGCGAGCAGCGCCTCGCCCGAGGCCACCACCCGTACCCCGTCGGCGAGCTGCCGGGCGGAGGCGTCCTTGAGGAGGAAGCCGGAGGCCCCGGCCCGCAGCGCCTGGTAGACGTACTCGTCGAGGTCGAAGGTCGTCAGCACCAGGACCCTCGCCTCGGCGTCCCGCGCGACGATCTCGCGGGTCGCCTCGATGCCGTTCATCTCCGGCATGCGGATGTCCATCAGGACGACGTCCGGGCGCAGGGCGGTGACCTGGGCGAGCGCCTGGCGGCCGTCCACCGCCTCGCCCACGACGGTGATCCCCGGCATCGCGTTGAGCAGGACGGAGAAGCCCTCGCGGACCATCATCTGGTCGTCGACGATCAGGACCCGGATGTCGGTGTCGCTCATGCGCGGCCGTCCCGTTCGAAGACGACGGTGTCGGCGTTGCCCGCCGCGTCCGTGTTGGCCGCGACGCCGCCGGTCGCGTCCCGTGCCTCCGGCTGCTGCTCCGGCTGTTCCGGCAGCTCCGACAGCGGGACGGGGAGGAAGACGGCGATCTCGTACCCGCCGTCCGCCGTCGCCCCGGCCGTCATCTCGCCGTTCAGCATCGCGACCCGCTCGCGCATCCCGGTGATCCCGTGCCCGGCCCCGGGCGAGGGCTTGACCAGGCCGCGCGGGGGCCCGTTGACCACGCGCAGGCCGAGCCCGCCGAGGACGTAGCCGAGCTCGACCCGGGCGGAGGAGCCCGGCGCGTGCCGCAGGCTGTTGCTCAGGGCCTCCTGGACGATCCGGTACGCCGACAGCTCGACGCCCTGCGGCAGCTCGCGGACTGCCCCGGTGATCACCTTCTCCGTCTCCAGGCCCGTCTCGCGGACGTTGTCCAGGAGCCCGTCGAGCGCGGCGAGGGTGGGCTGCGGGGCGTCCGGGGCCTCGTAGTCCTCCGCCCGTACGACCCCGAGGACGCGGCGCAGCTCGGTGAGGGCGGCCACCGCGTTCTCCCGGATGGTGACGAAGGCCTGCTCCAGCTCGGGCGGCGGGTTCTCGACCCGGTAGGGGGCGGCCTCGGCCTGGATCGCGACGACCGACATGTGGTGGGCCACCACGTCGTGCAGCTCCCGGGCGATGGTGGTGCGCTCCTCCAGCAGGGTGCGCCGGTCGCGCTCGACGGCGGTGACGGTGCGCTGCACGGTGACCTCGCGCTCGGCGTCGCGCCGGATCTGGACCACGGCGACGACGAGCAGCGCGAAGGCGGAGAGCGTCGCCAGGGGCGCGGTGACGGACGGGTCGCCGCCCTCCAGCAGCACCCCGAACAGCAGGGTCAGCAGCCACATCCAGGCGGCCGTGCGGGGCCGGGTCCGGGCGGCCACGACCACCAACACCACCACCTGCGCCCCGAAGGCGCTCGGCCCCCACAGCCCCTCGCTGCCCAGGACCCCGCAGAAGACGGCCGCCAGCATCGCGGCCCAGAACGCGGCGACCGGCCTGACGAGGGTCATCGCCACCGCGATCGCGGGGACCAGACCCATCAGCAGGCGGAACTCCCACTCGGCGAAGCCGGCCATCATCACGAGGAACGCGGCGAACAGCACCAGGGCGTGCGGGGTCCAGACGACGGCCCTGCGCATCCCCTCCGGCAGCCGGCGGACCAGCCGTCCGTCGGGGTTCAGCGGCGGCAGGGGCCGGTAGGCGAACACGTTGCGCAGGAGGTCCTCCCGCAGGCCGTCTATCGCCCCTGCGGCCGCCCGGAACTCCGGGCTACTGGTCTTTGTCTGGGTCTCGGTCACGCTTCCACGGTAGGCGGCGGCGGACGGCGGGTCGTCAGCATCGCTACGGATTCCGGGGCATCCGCCTCAAGGACTACCCGCCTCCACCGCGCCGCGCGCAGGACCCCGTCAGGCCCCCGCGCGGAAGTGCTCCGCGTGCTCCTCGGCCCACTGCGCGAACGTCCGCGCCGGACGCCCCGTGACCTTCTGGACGGTGTCGATCACGGTCCGGCCCTCGGGCGGGGTGTCCCGGTAGACGTCGATCAGGAACACGATCACGTCCTCCGGCATGCCCTGCCCCCGCCAGCTCTCCAGCGCCTGCTCCTCGGTGAGCTCGACCAGCTCGACGTCCGCGCCGCGCGCCGCGCCGATGGCCGCGGTCTTGTCGCGGACGGTCAGCGCCTGCGGGCCGGTGATCAGGTACACCTGGCCGCCGTGACCGTCCTCGGTGAGCGCGGTGGCCGCCACCGCCCCGATGTCCGCCTCGTGGACCATCGCGCTCAGCCGGTCCACGAACGGCTCGCGCACCACGCCCTCGGCCGTGATGCCGGGGGCCCATTCCAGAGCGTTCGCCATGAACTCCACCGGCATGACGACCGTCCAGGCCAGCCCGCTCGCGCGCACCGCCGTCTCCATCGGGGTCTCCCCGCCCCCGTGGAGGACGGTCACCCGGCGCACGCCCGCCTTCCGGGCCAGGGCGAGGATCTCCTCCCCCGTCTCCAGCGGGGCGAAGAGCCCCCCGCCGAAGGTGATGAGGTGGAGCCCGGTCACCCCTTCGAGCGCGGGCTCCAGCGACGCCGGGTCCGTGAGGTCGCCCCGGACGACGTCGACCCCGGCGGGCAGCTCCGCCCGCGCCGGGTCGCGGGTCAGGGCCCGCACGTGCTCACCGCGCTCCAGCAGCTGCTCCACCACGCGGCGGCCGACCGTTCCCGTGGCTCCGGTCACCAGGGTCGTCATAGGGTTTCTCCTTCGTCGGTTCCGGCTCCCTCTGAGCGGCAACACGACCAACGTAGAGACCCTTGCGGACAGGTCCGGTCCGCAATCAGAGCCCGCCCGGCAGGAGATTCACCAGGCGAGCTGGGTGATCTCCTCGGCCACGACCGCGCAGGCGTCGGCGGCCGGATCGATGAGCGGGAAGTGTCCGACGCCGCCGAGCAGCGTCAGCCCGACCGTCTCGCCGGACTTGGCCGCCGCATCGACGTAGGCCTCGGAGACGGCCTGCGGGACGACGATGTCCTCGACGCCCTGCACGATCGCGGTGGCGATCCCGGTCGGCAGCAGCACCCCGGGGTCGGCGTGCGCCGCCCGCTCCTGGAAATCGGCTTCTCCGCCCAGGAGTTGAGCGACCGCACCGCCGCAGACCCCCAGCTCCACCGCCGCCGCGAAGTCCGCGATCGGGGCCAGGGCGACGACGCCGCGCAGCGGCGGCGGGGCGGGCAGCCGCCACGGCGACCCCTCGGGCAGGACGTGCCGTGCCGCCGCCCAGAGGGCGAGGTGCCCGCCCGCCGAGTGCCCGGTGACCACGATCCGCCGGACATCGGCCCCCGGCAGCTCACGGGCGGCCAGCACGGGCATCGCGTCCAGGGCCGCGGCCACGTCGTCGAAGGTCTCCGGCCAGCGCCCCGCGACCGGGTCCGCACCGGCCGGCGGGGCGCTCTCCTCTCCGTCGCGCTGCTGCGGAATGCCGTCGCCGCCGCGCCGGTACTCCACGCTCGCCACGGCGAAGCCCCGGCGGGCCAGGAAGTCCGCGAGCGGGGAGACATGGGCCCGGTCGTACGGGGCCCGCCAGGCGCCGCCGTGCAGGAGGACGACGAGCGGGGCGCCGGTGCGGCCGTCGCGCGGGGCGTAGAAGTCGACGACCTGGTCGGGGTGGTCCCCGTAGGCGGCGGTCCGGTCGGGGGCGACGACGGGATGCGCGAAGGCCGACGCGCTCTCGGCCGCGTCCCGATCACGCGCGGCAGAATCCGGGGAACCCGGGGAATCCGACATGCTGCTCAACCGTCCTATGCCCGTGGCCTGTGCCTGTGCTCTGTCCCAACTGGGTTGACCTGCGGGGACGGTACCAGCACTCGGCACCGCCCCCGCCCGGCCGAACCCCTGTTGACGAACTGTCAGGCAGCCGGTTATCCGGCGGGCGTCTCGGCGAGCACCTCGGCGAGCACCCGAGCCGCTCGTTCCGCGTCGGCGAATCCCACGTACAGCGGGGTGAAGCCGAAGCGCAGCACGTCCGGCCGCCGCAGATCGCCGACGACGCCCCGCTCGATCAGCCGGCGCATCACGGGCTCGGCGTCGTCGCAGCGCAGGGCGGCCTGGCTGCCGCGTTCGGCGTGCGCCGCCGGGGTGACGGAGGCGACCCGGCCCGCCGGGGCGTACGCCTCGACGCACTCCAGGAAGAAGTCCGTCAGCGCGAGGGACTTGGCCCGCACGACGTCCACCGACACCCCGTCCCACACGTCGAGCGCCGCTTCCAGCGTCAGCATGGAGACGATGTCGGGGGTGCCGACCCGGCCCCGTACGGACCCGTCCGCCGGGGCGTAGTCGGGGGTCATGCCGAACGGGTCGGCGTGCGAGTTCCAGCCCGGCAGCGGCGAGTCGAAGGCGGCCTGATGGCGCTCGGCGACGTACAGGTACGCGGGCGAACCGGGGCCGCCGTTCAGGTACTTGTAGGTGCAGCCGACCGCCAGGTCCACCCCGTGCTCGTCGAGCCCGACGGGCAGCGCGCCGGCGCTGTGGCAGAGGTCCCACACGGCGACCGCCCCCGCCGCGTGCACGGCGGCGGTCAGTCCGGGCAGGTCGTGCAGCCGGCCGGAGCGGTAGTCGACGTGGTTGAGCAGCACCGCTGCGGTACGCGGACCGAGCGCGGCCGGGACGTCGGCGGGCGCGACGGGCACGATCCGGTGGCCGGTGAGCCGGGCGGCGGACGCCGCGATGTACCCGTCCGTGGGAAAGGTCGTCGCGTCAACCAGGATCTCGTCGCGTCCCTCGCCCGCGATCCGGGCGGCGGCGACGACGGCCTTGAAGACGTTCACGCTGGTCGAGTCACCGACGACGATCTGCCCGGCGGCGGCCCCGACGAGCGGGGCGATCCGGTCGCCGATCCGCTCCGGTGCGGTCCACCAGCCGCTCTCGTCCCAGGACCGGATGCGCAGCTCGCCCCACTGGCGGGTGAGGACGTCCTGCACCCGGGCGGGGACGTGGACGGGCAGCGCGCCGAGCGAGTTGCCGTCGAGGTAGACGCCGTCGTCGTCGAGGGCGAACAGCTTGCGCCGCGCGGCCAGCGGGTCGGCGGCGTCGAGGACGAGCGCCCGCTCACGGAGGCTGTCACGGGAGGTCTCAGACATGGCTGCGCGCCGTCCACAGCTCGGGGAACACGTTCTTCGTGGCGCGCTTCTCCAGCCAGGCCACCCCGGCGGAGCCGCCGGTGCCGGTCTTGGAGCCCATCGCGCGCCGGGTCGCGACGAGGTGGTCGTTGCGCCATCGCCAGACGAGTTCGCCGACGTCGGTGAGCAGCTCGCCGAGGCGGACCAGCTCGTCGTTCTGGTCGTCGGAGGCATAGATCTGCGCCCACACGGCCTCGACCTCGGGCGAGGGCTCGTACCGCTGGGTGAGGTCCCGGGTGGTGACGGCCTCGGGGATGGCGTACCCGCGCCGGGCCAGCAGGGCGAGGGTCTCGTCGTACAGGCTGGGCTCGCCGAGCGCCTTCTCCAGCTCGGCGTGGACGCGGGGCGCGCCCCGGTGCGGCACCAGCATGGAGGCCGACTTGTCGCCGAGCAGGAACTCCATCCGCCGGTACATCGCGGACTGGAACCCGGAGCCCTCGCCGAGGGACCCCCGGTAGGAGTTGAACTGGGCGGGGGTGAGCCCGGCCAGCGGCCGCCAGGACTCGTTGAGCGCCTCCAGCTCGCGCAGCGAACGCTTCAGGGCGTCGCGCGCGACGGGTATGCGGTCCTCGCGCAGGGCGCGGGTGGCGGTCTCCCACTCATGGACGATGACCGTGAACCACAGCTCCATGACCTGGGTGGTGACCAGGAAGACCATCTCGCCGGGATCGTCCGAGCGCAGGTGCTGGAGGTGGGTCAGGACATCCGCCTGGACGTAGTCCTCGTACGGAGTCGTGCCCGCGAAGTCCAGATGCGGGGTGTCCGCACCGGTGGCTTCGGGGTCGGGGTGGTTGGTCGACATCGCTGTCTCCTCGACACGAGCTTCCGGGTAGCGGTCCGCCCCTTCCGTGAGGTGATGGAGCTCCGGTCCCCTGCTCGCATACTAAGCCGCTCCCCGCTCGACGTGCTTGGGCGGGGAGCGGCTCAGGCGTACGTGCCCGGGTTCAGCTGAGGATGTCGGCGGCGGTCGGCGAGGAGTCCCGCAGGAACGTCGAGCAGCGCTCGTGCTCCTCGGTCTCCCCGATCGCGCCGGCGGCCCGCGCCAGGGCGTGCAGGGCGCGCAGGAAGCCGCGGTTCGGCTCGTGCTCGAACGGGACGGGGCCGTGGCCCTTCCAGCCGGCCCGGCGCAGGGAGTCGAGGCCGCGGTGGTAGCCGGTACGGGCGTACGCGTACGACTCGACGACCCGGCCGCCCTCGAACGCCTCGTCGGCGAGCTGCGCCCAGGCGAGCGAGGAGGTGGGGTACTTCGCGGCGACCTCGGCGGGCGGGGTGCCGGCGGCGAGCAGCTCGCGCGGCTCGGGGTCGTCGGGGAGGTGGGTCGGGGCGGGGCCCCCGAGCAGGTTCTCGTGGATGGACATGCCTCAAGTGTGCCTGCCGTCACGCCCCGGCGGCACCGCGCCCCGGGCGGCGGTCACACCTCCCGCCGCTCCGGCTCCAGCGGCGGGGCGACGACCCCGCAGTGCACCGCGCACTCGGGCCGCCCGCTCCGGACGGCGGCGGTGGCGGCCGGGGTGCGCACCGTCCACCAGGCGAGGACCGCACCGGCGACCAGCAGCCCCGCGCACATCGGCATCGCCCGCCGGAAGGTCGCGGCGAACTCGCCCGCGTCCCGGTACGCCTCCGGCCCCATCCCGGCGAGCAGCGGCAGGGCGGCCACCGCGATGAGCCCGGCGGCCCGGGCGGCGGCGTTGTTGATGCCGCTGGCAAGACCGGCCCGCCCGGCGTCCACGGCCGCCAGGACGGTCGCGGTGAGCGGGGCGACGACCACGACGAGCCCGGCGCCGAGCACCAGCACGGCGGGCAGCACCTCACTGACGTACGAGCCGACGGACGGGGTGCCGGGACCCACGCGCAGCATCAGGAGCATCCCGGCGGCGGCCAGCAGCGGCCCCACGGTGAGGGGGATTCTCGGCCCGATCCGCCGCCCCAGCTCACCGGCCGAGGCGGAGAAGAGCAGCATCAGCACGGTGGTGGGCAGCAGCGCGGTGCCGGCCCCGAGCGCCGAGTACCCGGCCACCACCTGGAGCTGGATCGCGGAGAGGAAGAAGAAGCCGCCGAGGGCCGCGTAGACGCAGAAGGTCACCAGGTTGACCGAGGTGAAGAGCCGGGAACGGAAGATCGCCGGCGGCAGCATGGGGTCCGGCCGCCGCCGCTCCACCGCCACGAACGCGGCCCCCAGCAGCAGCCCGCCGACGGCCGCCCCGATCACCACCGGCGAGGCACCCCGCCCCGGCGCCTCGATCAGCGCGTACGTCACGCCGGCGAGCGCCAGCGCCCCGAGGACGGCCCCCAGCACGTCGAACCGGCCGTGCGCCGCCGGATCCCGCGACTCCGGTACGTGGCGCAGCGCGACGGGCACGCAGATCGCGGCGAGCGGCAGATTGAGCAGGAACACCCACCGCCATCCGGGCCCGTCGACGAGCCACCCGCCCACGAACGGCCCCACGGCGGCCCCGACCCCGCCGAACCCGGACCAGAGCCCCACGGCCCGGGCCCGGTCGTCCGGATGAAAACTGGCCTGGATGAGCGCGAGCGACCCGGGTGTGAGAAGCGCGCCGCCAACCCCCTGCAGGGCCCGGGCGGCGATGAGCACGCCCGCGTTCGGCGCGATCCCGCAGAGCAGGGAGGCCGCCGCGAACCACATCACCCCGACGACGAACACCCGCCGCCGGCCGTACCGGTCCCCGAGCGCCCCGCCGAGGAGGATCAGCCCGGCGAGCGTGAGCATGTAGGCGTTGACGGTCCACTGGAGGGCGGCGAGGTCGGTGCCGAGGTCCTCACCGATGCGGGGCAGGGCCACATTGACGACCGTGGAGTCGAGCATCGCCATGCTGGAGCCGAGCACGGTGGTCAGAACGATCCAACGCCCTACGGGCGAGGCGACCCGAATCTCTCCGGGAGCGGAGGCAGCAGCCATGGGGTCAGCTTCCCCCCGCGTGCCCGCCCCCGCACTCCCGTGGCCCCGTCACGGGGGCGCTGCCCCCGTACCCCCGCTCCTCAAACGCCGGAGGGGCTGGATGTGACGGCCTCCACCCCCCGCACCAGCGCCTCCACCCCCCGCACGACCTTCTCCCGGGGGCACCCCACGTTCAGCCGAACGAACCCGGGCGCCCCGTAGACGGAACCCCCCATGATCGCCACCTTCTCCCGCTCCACCAGCACCCGCTGCAGGGCGGCCTCGTCCACCCCCGCCCCCCGCAGGTCGATCCACGCCAGGTACCCGGCCTGCGGCGGCTCCCACCCCAGCTCCGGAAGGGCGACGGACAGCCTCTCCGCGACGTACGCCAGGTTCCCCGCCACATACGCCCGTACCGCGTCCAGCCACGCGGCCCCGTCCCGGTACGCCGCGATGTGCGCGGTCAGCGACAGGACGGCGGGAGACGCCAGCCCTTCCGCCGTCTCCATCCGCCGCAGGAACTCCGCCCGGTCGCCCGCATCCCCGATGAGCCCGTAGGACCCGGTCAACGCCGGAAAGTTGAACGCCTTCGACCCGGAGGTGATGAGCGCCCAGCGACCGCCCCCGGCCCCCGCCACCCGCGTCCACGGCACATGGACGCGCCCCACACCGCCCTCGTGCACGAAGTCCGCGTGGATCTCGTCGCTGATCACCGCGACCCCGTACCGCTCGGCAAGAGCCGCCGTGCGGGCCAGCTCGTCGGCCGTCCACACCCGGCCCGTCGGGTTGTGCGGCGAGCACAGCACCAGCACCTTCGCATCGCGCCGCGACAGCTCCCGCTCCAACGCCTCCTCGTCCCCCACCGGCACCCCGCGCAGCTCCCGCCCGAGCCCGGTGACGGCCTTGCGGAAACCGTCGTACACAGGGGTGTGGACGACGACGCCGTCCCCCTCCCCCGTCCACATCTGGAGCAGCTGGGAGAGCTGGCTGAGCACGGACGGGCCGTAGACCAGCTGCCCGGTGTCGATCTCGGCGCCGTACCGGGTGGAGTACCAGTGGGCCACCGCCGAGCGGAAGTCGTCCTGCTGCCAGGTGGTGTAACCGAGGACTCCGTGCTCCAGGCGGGCCCGGAGCGCGGCCAGCACCTCGGGGGCGGTGGCGAAGTCCATGTCGGAGATGGTGAACGGCAGCAGGCTGTCGACCCCGAAACGGTCGGCGACCCCGTCCCACTGGACGGACCAGGTGCCCCGGCGGTCGATGGCGGTATCGAAATCGTAGGGCGCACCCACAACAGTCCTCTTTCTCTTTCTTTTCACTCCCCGCACGGCAACGGGCCCGGCCCCCCGAAAGGAGGACCGGGCCCGACACCGCACGTCCGTGACTACGGGCGGCTACTACTTCAGCTTCGTACCCGTGGAGCGCAGGTTCGCGCAGGCCTCGGTGACGCGCGCGGCCATGCCGGCCTCGGCGGCCTTGCCCCAGGTGCGGGGGTCGTAGGTCTTCTTGTTGCCGACCTCGCCGTCGACCTTCAGGACACCGTCGTAGTTGCGGAACATGTGGTCCACGACCGGGCGGGTGAAGGCGTACTGGGTGTCGGTGTCGAGGTTCATCTTCACGACGCCGTTCTCCAGCGCGGTGGCGATCTCCTCGGCGGTGGAGCCCGAGCCGCCGTGGAAGACGAAGTCGAACGGCTGGCTGCCGGCCGGCTTGCCGTACTTCTCGGAGACGCCCGCCTGGAGGTCCTTCAGCAGCTCGGGGCGGAGCACGACGTTGCCCGGCTTGTAGACGCCGTGGACGTTGCCGAAGGAGGCGGCCAGCAGGTAGCGGCCCTTCTCGCCCAGGCCGAGCGCCTCGGCGGTGCGCAGCGCGTCGTCGACGGTCGTGTACAGCTCGTCGTTGATCTCGTGCGTGACGCCGTCCTCCTCACCGCCGGTCGGGGTGATCTCGACCTCAAGAATGATCTTGGCGGCGGCGGCCTTGGCCAGCAGCTCCTGGCCGATGGCCAGGTTGTCGGCGAGGGTCTCGGCCGAGCCGTCCCACATGTGGGACTGGAACAGCGGGTTCAGACCCTTGGCGACGCGCTCGGCGGAGATGTCGAGCAGCGGACGTACGTAACCGTCCAGCTTGTCCTTGGGGCAGTGGTCGGTGTGCAGCGCGATGGTGACGTCGTACTTCGCCGCGACGATGTGCGCGAACTCGGCCAGGGCGACCGCGCCCGTGACCATGTCCTTGTTGTGCTGGCCGCCCAGGAACTCCGCACCGCCGGTGGAGATCTGGACGATGCCGTCGCTCTCGGCCTCCGCGAAGCCGCGCAGGGCGGCGTGCAGGGTCTGGGACGAGGTCACGTTGATGGCCGGGTAGGCGAACTTGCCCGCCTTTGCCCGGTCGAGCATCTCGGCGTAAGCCTCGGGGGTTGCGATGGGCATCTGACCGCTCCTTGGGATGTGCGGGTGTGCAGGCTTTAAGTCCCTGACCTGGGGGCGACGTCATCGTCGCCCCCATCTTCCCAGACTCGCCCTCCGGCTCCACCCGGCGGACCCGGTTTCACGTGAAACCGGGTCCGCCACGGGCTCAGCCCAGGTCGAGGTCGGCCACCGAGTAGACGTGGACGTACGGCAGACCGGCCTCGGCGATGGCCGGGGCGGCCCCGCGCTCGACGATCACGGCGACGGCGACGACCTCGCCTCCCGCCTCGCGCACCGCCTCGACGGCGGTCAGCGGCGAACCGCCCGTCGTCGAGGTGTCCTCGACGACCAGGCAGCGACGGCCCTTCACGTCCGTGCCCTCGATCCGGCGCTGCATCCCGTGCGCCTTCTGCGCCTTGCGGACGACGAAGGCGTCCAGGCTCTCACCGCGGGCGGCGGAGGCGTGCAGCATCGAGGTGGCGACCGGGTCGGCGCCGAGCGTCAGCCCGCCGACGCAGTCGTAGTCCAGCTCGGCGGTGGCGTCGAGCATGACCTGCCCGACCAGCGGCGCGGCCTTGCCGTCCAGCGTGATCCGGCGCAGGTCGATGTACCAGTCGGCTTCCAGCCCCGAGGAGAGGGTCACCTTGCCGTGCACCACGGCCTTGTCCTTGATCTGCTGGAGCAGGTCAGCGCGTACGTCAGTCATGTCCACGAGGGTAAGCGGTGCCGCACGGGCCCACTGCCGGGCACCGCCTCAGAGCCGCGCCCAGCTCCAGGTCGCGGTCATCTCCAGCGGGTCGATCGGGGTCACCAGCCGGGGTGCGGTGTTCAGACCGTTCGGCGGCCCGGACTGCGGCTCCACGCAGACGGCCTCGTCCTGCTCGTCGTAGATCACCACCCACTCGCTCCGGCTCTTCACCGTCAGCTCCAGCCGCTCAGGCCAGGTGAGCTGCACGTCTACGCCGTCGGGCATGCCGAAGCAGTCGTCCCACGGGCCGGGCCGCGGGTCGATGCGGTTGCCGGTCGGCAGATGGTCCTCACCCCGCTCCTCCTGCCAGGCGGCATCGAAGGACAGTTCGACGGCCCGGCCGTCGAGGGTGCGGTGGAACCAGGGGTGCCAGCCCGCCTGGGCCGGGAAGGAGTCGCCGTACGTCTCGACGGCGAGGCCGAGCGTCAGCGTGTCCTCGGTCAGCTCGAAGGTCTGCGTCACCCGGCCCTCGTACGGCCAGGGCTCGGCGAGGTCGTAGTAGAAGGCCGCCCGGCCCTCGGCCAGGTCGACAGCCGTGTGGGCGGTGTACCAGGAGCTGTCCCGGCCGGTGCCGTGGATGGCGTGCGGCGGGGAGTTCAGCGGCAGCTCGTGGAGCTCGCCGCCATTGCGGAACTGCCCGTACCCGGTACGCCCGCACCAGGGCACCATCGGGAAGCAGCCGTACCGCTCGCCCTGGCGGAGCAGTTCGGTGGACCCGATCCGCAGGCTGCTGATGCGGCAGCCGTGCACGGGGTCGACGGTCAACTCGGCTTCGCCGACGGTCAGCCTGACGTTCTCTTCGCTCCTGCTCACCCGACGACCCTACTGGCCCGCCCCCGCCCCCGGCCTCCGCAACCTCCGGCTTCCGCGGCCTCCGGCTCGTGCTACCTCCGGCGTCGCAGAGCCCGGCCCAGCACCACGGCGGAGGCGAGCGCGAGCGCGGCGGCGGGGGCGACCCACCGCAGGGTGGTGCTCGCACCGCCCGCCTCCGGGGAGGGCACGGGGGCGTAGCGGCCGCGCGGAGGCGCGTGGTCGACCTCCTCGGCGCTGCGTCCGATCATGGTGCGGCGGGCGTGCGCGGCCTCGGCGGGCGGTTCGTCCGGAACGGTGAACTCCACCCCGGCGACGGGGTCGAGCGCGGGCGGCGGAACCGGCGAGTCGAACACGGACCCGGAGTCGTCGTCGCCCACACCGTCACCGGCACCGTCATCGGTATCGGCCTCGGCACTGGCACCGGCCTCAGGAGAAGGCTCTTCGTCCTCGTCGCCCGCAAGCCCTTCCGCGACCACCGCGTCGTCCTCGGCGCCGCCCGCGCCGGCGCCCTCCGCCGCGTCCCGTACCGCCAGCGACTCCGTCACCAGCTGCTGGGTGAAGCGGTCCAGGAGCCGGTGGGCGGCGGCGAGCACCGCGTCCTCCTCCAGCTCGACGAGCCGGCCGTCCCCGTCGGCCGTACCGC
This sequence comes from Streptomyces sp. man185, assembly GCA_002551355.1. Lineage (GTDB taxonomy): Bacteria > Actinomycetota > Actinomycetes > Streptomycetales > Streptomycetaceae > Streptomyces. The sequence goes on from NTHE01000018.1 coordinate 89,178, forward strand.
TGTAGGTGAGCGTCGTCCCGCCGTCCGCCTCCGCGAGGCCGATGGCCAGGGCCAGCTCGACCGCACCGGCGCCCCGGACCTCCACGCCGTTCCCCGTCACCGAGAAGCGCTGCCCGTCCCGACCGCCGCCGCCCTCCGGACCGGTGAGCCGCAGCTCGCCCCGGTACGTGATGGTGTGGCCGCCCGCTCGCAGCTTCAGCCGGCCCGCCAGGGGCGACGCCGACGCGTCGGCGTCCCGCTGGAGGCCGGGGACGCAGCGGGCGACCCGGGCGGGATCACCCAGCGTGCGCAGCAGGGTCGGGACGGGAACCGGAACGAACACCTCATGCTCCATGAAAACCGAGCCTAATCGGCCACGGCCCGGACGTCAGCGCTTCCACCCCCGGAAAGCCCGAGGACCCACCCGACCGGCCACCCGGAGGGCGCACCTGGGCACCGCCCTCTCCCCGCTCACACGTCTTCCCAGTACCGCGGATGGATCAGCGTCGACGGGATCAGCCCCGGCAGCCGGGCTTCGGCCGCGGCCCGCGCCCCCTCGCGCAGCTCCCGGGCCCCCAGCGACCGCGGTACCGGCCCCTCGGCGGCCAGTGCGGGCTGCGGGGCTGCGCCCGGTCCGGCGAGGAGGAAGCCCCAGTCCTCCCGCTCCCTGCCTTCGCCGCCGCCCCGGTCCGGGCTCGCGGCGAAGCCCGCGTACCGGCCGGTGACGCGGTACGGACGGGTCGCGAGGCCGCCCGCGCGCACCGAGGCATCCACGGTCCAGAAGGTCTGCGGCCGGGCGCCCAGCGGCCCGGCGTGCACCACGAGCCGCCCGTCCGGGGCCAGGGCCTCCGCGACCAGCCCGTAGAACTCGGCGGAGTACAGCTTCGTACTGGCGGTGATGCCCGGGTCCGGGAGGTCGGAGATCACCACGTCGTACCGGCCCCGGTCGGCCCGGAGCCAGGGGAACGCATCCGCTCCGACCACCGTGAGACGGGGGTCGCGGAGGGCATGGCCGTTCAGCTCGGAGAGGGCGGGGTCGGTGCGGGCCAGTCGGGTGACGGCGGGGTCCAGCTCGACGACGGTGACCGCGCGGACGTCCTCGTAGCGCAGCACCTCGCGGGCGGCGAGGCCGTCGCCGCCGCCCAGGATGAGCACCCGGTCGCGGGGCCCGTTCATCGCGGGGTGCACCAGCGCCTCGTGGTAGCGGTACTCGTCGCGGGCGCTGACCCGCAACCGGCCGTCCAGATAGAGGCCGAGGGAATCGCGGTCGGCGCCGGTCACCACGACCTCCTGCACCCCGGTCTGCACGGCGACCCGCACCTGGTCCCCGTACACCGCCCGCCGCGCCGCCCGCTCGAAGTCGTCGACCAGGACCGTGGCGGTGGCCAGGACCGCGATCACCGAGACGTTGACCAGGACGAGGAGCCGGCGGGAACGGGAACTGAGGTCGCGCCGGAACACCCACAGGACCAGCGCGCCGCCCGCCGCCGCGTTGACCGCGCCGGTGAACAGCGCACCGGTCAGCTGCCCCAGCATCGGCAGCAGCAGAAAGGGGAACGCCAGCCCGCCGACCAGCGCGCCCACGTAGTCGGCGGCGAAGAGGTCGGCGACGGCCCCGCCCGCGTCCTGCCGGTCGACGCGCTGGATCAGCGTCATCAGCAGCGGGATCTCCGCGCCGATCAGCACCCCGATCGCCAGCGAGAACCCGACCAGGGCGTACTGCGAATCGCCGAGCCAGGCGAACGAGGCGTAGAGCACCAGCGCCGAGGAGCCGCCGACCAGCGCGAGAGCCGCCTCGATCATCCCGAAACCGACGGCGGCATGGCAGCGCAAACGTTTCGCGAGGAGCGACCCGATGCCCATCGCGAACACCATCACGGAGAGCACGACGGAGGCCTGGGTGACCGAATCGCCGATCAGATACGAGGCGAGCGCGACCAGTTCCAGCTCGTAGACGAGACCGCAGGCGGCGCAGATGAAGACCGCGGCCAGCACGAGGATGCGGCCGGTCCTCGGCCGTACGGGAAGCCGCGCCGCGCCCCCTCGCAGCGACATCTGCTGGTCGATCATGCTGCGAACGCTACGTCACGGCACCGTCGCACCTTGTCACCCACACGGGTGTAAGTGGCCCTGCCACTCAGCCCGCGGGCGCGGGAATCCGCACCCCCACCCGGGTCCGGGTCACCACCAACTGCCCCTCCTGCGGGTACGCGTGCCAGGTGCGCCACCGCACCTGGCCCTCGGTGCGCTGGGCGAGCATCGCGGTGAAGGCGTACGGGGAGCCGGGGAAGGTGCCCGCGAGGCCGTGCGGGTGGTCGCTCACGAGCGCGAGCAACTCCTGCGCCCGCCCCGCGAACTGCCCCTGGGTCAGGGTCTCGACGCGCGCCGCGAACTCGTACTCCCAGTCCCCGAGCCGCTTCGAGACGCCGAGGGGCAGGGGGGTACTGCTCCCGGGCATACAGGCCACGGTCTCGGAGCAGACCCCGCGGTCCTCCTGGAGGAGGACCTGGTGGGAGGCGCCGAGCAGCCTCAACTGGAGTTCGGCGCCGTCGAGCCGGAGGTCGAGGACCGCCAGGGCGGGCAGCGGCTCCCGCCCCAGCATCCAGGCCAGGTCGGCGGCGCGGGTATCGGAATAGGCCGTCTGGAGGGTGGTGAGCATGGGTGGGCTCCGCAAACACACATGGACACATGGACAGCAGAACGCCCCCCGGTGACTGCTTGTGGGAGGTGGGGAGCGCCCGATCTGGTCCAACTGGGGTCCGAGGGCTGAATGTTCTCTTCGACGAGGGAATCACGAAGTACGCCGCACTCACAGTGTTTTCGCCCAACTTGCCGTGGTTTCCATCCCCTCGGGGGCCCCACGGTTCAACTGTTCAACCGAAAACGTCCGCGTCGCTCAACGAAAAGGCGCCCGGAGGGAGTTCACCCTCCGGGCGCCGGGTCTCACGTCACTGTCGGTGACCCTCGACGGCTGGGTCAATCACCGCCTCCCCCGCCACAGCCGCCTCCCCCACCACCGCACGAGTGCCCCCCGGAGCTTCGGCCCCCACCGGAGCGTCGGCTCCCACCGGACTGTCCGCTCCCACCGGGGCGTCGGCTCCCACCGGAAGAACGCGTGCCTCCACCGCCCGCATCCCGGCTGCCATCACGCACCATCCGCCACAGCAGCCACACGGCGGCCACCACCGGCACCCCCAGCAGCAGCACCGAGAAGACGATCTCCATACCCTCACCCGCCTTTCTTCCCCCGAAGCGAGGTCCCCCGTCGCTTCCCCGTTGTTGTGTGACAGGGGCTCCGCAGAGCCCCCGCGCGCCGAAGCGGACTTGAGCGCCCCCGGGGCTTCGGCCCGGTCAGCTGCCCCCGCCCCCGCAGCCACCGCCGCCGCCGCACGACGAGCCGCCGCCGCAGGAGTGGCCGCCCGAGTGGCCGCCGGAGCCGCCGCTGCCACAGGACGAGCCGGAGTCGGTGCCACCCGCCCACCAGGCGCCACCGGCGCCGCCCGCCGAGGCTCCGCTCGCCGACCCCCGGCGTCCGGAGCGCGACGACGAGCCGCGCCCGCTGCGCGTGGCCCGCAGGACGATCAGCAGCCCTCCGACGACGGCTGCGATCAGTACCACGATGAAGACGCTCATGGCCCTCACCCGCCTTTCTTTCCCCCGAAGCGAGGTCCCCCGTCGCTTCCCCGTTGTTGTGTGAGAGGGGGATTCCCAAGGCCCTCGCGCGCCAAAGCGGACTTGAGCAACTCCAGAGCTTCGGCCCAGGATGGCGCCCATGACACAGGGACGACCGACCCAGGGAAACCCGGCGCAGGGGCGGGGGCCGCTCAACCGCCGCCTCGCCGCGTTCGGCACGACGATCTTCGCCGAGATGTCCGCGCTGGCCCAGCAGACCGGCTCCATCAACCTCGGCCAGGGCTTCCCCGACACCGACGGCCCCGAGGAGATCCGGGAGGCGGCGGTCCGGGCGCTGCGCGCCGGCCACGGCAACCAGTACCCACCGGGCCCCGGCGTCCCGGAACTGCGCAACGCCGTCGCCGCCCACCAGGAGCGCTTCTACGGCCTGACCTGGTCCCCGGACACGGAGGTCCTGGTGACCACCGGGGCCACCGAGGCGATCGCCGCCTCCCTGCTCGCCCTCCTCGAACCGGACGACGAGGTCATCGCGTTCGAGCCGTACTACGACTCTTACGCCGCCTGCATCGCCATGGCGGGCGCGAAACGCGTACCGCTCACCCTGCGCGCCCCTCACTTCCGGCCGGACCTCGACGAACTGCGCACCCTGATCACCCCGCGCACCCGCCTGCTGCTCCTGAACACCCCGCACAACCCGACCGGCACGGTGCTCACCCCCGACGAGCTGGCCGGGATCGCGGCCCTCGCGGTGGAGCACGATCTGCTGGTGGTCACCGACGAGGTGTACGAGCACCTCGTCTTCACGGGGGCGCATCACCCGATCGCCGCGCTCCCCGCGATGCGCGAGCGCACGGTGTCCATCTCCTCGTCGGGGAAGACGTTCTCGTACACGGGGTGGAAGATCGGCTGGGTCACGGGGGACGCGGTGCTGGTGGCGGCCGTGCGCGCGGCGAAGCAGTATCTGACCTTCGTGAGCGGGGGACCGTTCCAGTACGCGATCGCCGAGGCGCTGGCCCTGCCGGACGCGTTCTTCACCGGCTTCCGCGCGGACATGCACCGCAAGCGGGACCTGCTGGCGAAGGGCCTGCGCGCCGCGGGCTTCCAGGTGTACGAGCCGGAGGGGACCTACTTCATCACCACCGACATCTCCCCGTTCGGCGGCGAGGACGCGTACGCCTTCTGCCGCGCGCTGCCGGAGCGCTGCGGGGTGGCGGCGGTGCCGAACTCGGTCTTCTACGACGACCCGGAGGCGGGCCGGAGCCAGGTCCGGTTCACGTTCTGCAAGAAGGACGAGGTGCTGGAGGAGGCGGTGGAACGGCTGGCGCGGCTGGGGTGAGGACGGCCGGGCACGGAAGCGGCCCGGGAGACGGTCGTGACGACCGTCTCCCGGGCCGTGCCCATCGCTGGGGGACTAGGCGCCCGCGGGCTCCTCGCCGTCCTCCGTCTTGCCCTCGGCGGGCTGGATGCCGAGGCGCTCGACGAGCCACTTGTCGAACTCGATCGAGGCGCGCACCCAGCTCACCGTCGAGGAGACGAAGTGCTCCAGGCTGACGCCGGTGCCGATGAGCATCTGCGCCTCACCGATCAGCCGGACGGAACCCGCCTCGCCCTCCTCGCCCTCGTGGGCGTGGGTGTAGACCTTGGGCCACAGAGTGCGGCGGTTCCAGTCGTCGATGGCGTCCAGCAGGACGGGACGCTGGTCGAGCGCGTGCGGGCGGTCGTAGAACGTACGGACCGAGAAGACCTGCTGCTCGTCCTCGCCCCGGAACATGAAGTACGTCCGGAACTCTTCCCACGGCGCCGCGAGGTCGCCCTCGTCGTCGACGACGTACTTCAGCTCCATCTGGTCGAGAAGCTGCTTGACGAGGTCCTGGTCAGGGACGACGGGGCCCTCCGGTCCTGCCGCCTGCGGTTCGGGCTGGCCCCCGAAATTAGGAATCGAGGACGGATCGATGCTCACCGTTATTTCCCTTCGTGCGGTTGCGGCCATCCTCTCCCATGGCGGGCGGGGCATGGCAAGCCCGCACGGCCCCTATCCGCCACAAGCTGACACGCGGCGGGTGCGGAAGGGGGCCGGGGGCCGGTTCCTCAGGAGGCGGGGCCGACGATCAGCCCGTCCTCGGCCCGGTCCACCCGTACGGTGTCACCGTCGCGGACCTCACCGGACAGGATCTCCTTGGCGAGCCGGTCGCCGATCGCCGTCTGGATGAGCCGGCGCAGCGGCCGCGCCCCGTACGCCGGATCGTTGCCCTCCTCGGCGAGCCAGGCCAGCGCCTCGGGCGTGACGTCCAGGGTGAGCCGCCGGTCGGCCAGGCGGGCCGCCAGCCGGTCGATCTGGAGCCCGGCGATGTGGGCCAGCTCGTCGCCGGAGAGGGCGGAGAAGACGACCAGGTCGTCCAGCCGGTTGATGAACTCCGGCTTGAACGAGGCCCGCACCACGTCCAGCACCTGCTGCTTCTTCACCTCGGGCTTGACCAGGGGGTCCATCAGGAACTGGGAGCCGAGGTTGGAGGTGAGCACGAGGATGGTGTTGCGGAAGTCGACCGTGCGGCCCTGGCCGTCGGTGAGCCGGCCGTCGTCGAGGACCTGGAGCAGGATGTCGAAGACCTCGGGGTGGGCCTTCTCGACCTCGTCCAGGAGGACCACGCTGTACGGGCGGCGGCGGACGGCCTCGGTGAGCTGGCCGCCCTCCTCGTACCCGACGTAACCGGGCGGGGCGCCGACGAGACGGGCGACGCTGTGCTTCTCGCCGTACTCGCTCATGTCGATGCGGATCATGGCCCGCTCGTCGTCGAACAGGAAGTCCGCGAGCGCCTTGGCCAGCTCGGTCTTGCCGACGCCGGTGGGACCGAGGAAGAGGAACGAGCCGGTGGGCCGGTCCGGGTCGGCGATCCCCGCCCTGGTGCGGCGTACGGCGTCGGAGACGGCCTGTACCGCCTCGCTCTGCCCGATCAGCCGCTTGCCCAGCTCGGACTCCATCCGCAGCAGCTTCTGGGTCTCGCCCTCCAGCAGCCGCCCGGCCGGGATGCCGGTCCAGGCGCCGACGACGTCCGCGATGTCGTCCGGCCCGACCTCCTCCTTGACCATGGTGTCCTTGTCCTTCGAGGCCTCCTGCTCGGCCTCGGCGGCCTCCTCCAACTCCCGCTCCAGGCCGGGGATCTCCCCGTACAACAGCTTGGAGGCGGCGTCGAAGTCGCCGTCACGCTGGGCTCGTTCGGCCTGTCCGCGCAGCTCGTCGAGGCGCTCCTTCAGCTCACCGACCCGGTTGAGGCCCTGCTTCTCCTTCTCCCAGCGGGCGTTGAGGCCGCGCAGCTCCTCCTCCTTGTCGGCGAGGTCGCGGCGCAGCTTCTCCAGACGCTGCTTGGAGGCGGGATCGGACTCGTTCTTGAGGGCCAGCTCCTCCATGCGCAACCGGTCGACGGAACGCTGGAGTTCGTCGATCTCCAGGGGCGATGAGTCGATCTCCATCCGCAGCCGCGACGCGGCCTCGTCGACCAGGTCGATGGCCTTGTCGGGGAGGAAGCGGGAGGTGATGTAGCGGTCGGAGAGGGTGGCGGCGGCGACCAGCGCCGAGTCCGCGATCTGCACCTTGTGGTGGGCCTCGTAACGGCCCTTGAGGCCGCGCAGGATCGCGATGGTGTCCTCGACGGACGGCTCGGCGACCAGCACCTGCTGGAAGCGGCGCTCCAGGGCGGGGTCCTTCTCGATGCGCTCGCGGTACTCGTCGAGCGTCGTCGCGCCGACCATGCGCAGCTCGCCGCGGGCCAGCATCGGCTTGAGCATGTTGCCCGCGTCCATGGCGGAGTCGCCGCCGGCGCCCGCGCCGACGACCGTGTGCAGTTCGTCGATGAACGTGATGATCCGGCCGTCGCTCTCCTTGATCTCGGAGAGGACGGTCTTCAGGCGCTCCTCGAACTCGCCGCGGTACTTCGCTCCCGCGACCATCGCCCCGAGGTCCAGCGACACGAGCCGCTTGTCCTTGAGGCTCTCGGGGACGTCGCCCTTGACGATGCGCTGGGCGAGCCCTTCGACGACGGCGGTCTTCCCGACGCCGGGCTCACCGATGAGGACGGGGTTGTTCTTCGTCCGGCGCGACAGCACCTGCACGACGCGGCGGATCTCCTGGTCGCGGCCGATGACCGGGTCCAGCTTGCCCTCGCGCGCGGCGGCCGTGAAGTCGGTGCCGAACTTCTCCAGGGCCTTGTACTGGCCCTCCGGGTCGGGTGTGGTCACCCGGCGCCCTCCCCTGCTCGTCTCGAATGCGGCCAGCAGCTTCTTGGCACTGGCGCCCTGCCCGTCGAGGATCTCACCGGCGCGGCCGCCCTTCGCGGCGATGCCGATGAGCAGGTGCTCGGTGGAGATGTAGTCGTCGCCGAGGTCCTCGGCCCGCTGCGCGGCGTCCTGGATGACGGCGAGCAGCTCACGGTTGGGCTGTGGCGGGGCGACGGTGGACCCGGTGACGCTGGGCAGGGTCCCGAGCAGCCGCTCGGTCTCGCCGCGCACCAGCGCCTGGTCGGCCTCGACGGCGGCGAGGAGGTCGATGATGTTCGCGCTTGCTTGTCGGCCTTCACCCGCCAGGAGCGCGAGGAGCAGATGTCCCGGAGTGAGGTCGGGGTGCCCGTCCTTCACGGCCCTGCTGGTGGCCGCGTTGATGGCGTCCCGGCTCTTGTTGGTCAGCTCGGCGTCCACGTGTGGTTACTCCTCCTCGCAGCGGTGAGTCATCGCTTTGACCTACTCGACGAAACAAAGTTGAGTCTACTCCACTCAAGGCGATGGATGCACGCATACCGGCCCCGGTGCGGCATCGGCTCACCACACGCACCTGCCGCATCGGCCTAGGCTGCCCCCATGGCCCAGGCAGACGTACGCAACCCCGCACCCGAGTACCTCGCGTTCTGGCGCGAGAGCCACCTGTCCACCCTGACGACCCCCCGCCCGGACGGCACGCCGCACGTGGTGCCGGTCTGCGTGACGTACGACCCGGAGGCCGGCGTGGCGCGCGTGATCACCGACGGGGGCAGCCGCAAGGTCGCCCACATCCGGGCGGCCGGCCCCGACGGGGCACGCGTGGCCGTCTGCCAGATCGACCGGGCCCGCTGGGCGACCCTGGAGGGCCGCGCGGTCATCCGCACGGAGCCGGAGACCGTGAAGGACGCGGAGGCGCGCCACGAGGAGCGCTACGGCCGCGCGCCCCGGATCAACCCGACCCGGGTCGTCATCGAGATCACCCTCGACCGGGCGCTCGGCAAGGCCTGACCACGCTCCGCCCGCCGCCCTCCCGGACGGGGACAGCACAACGGCGCCACCGTGTTCAGGTCACGGTGGCGCCGCTGTGTGGGGGAAGCGCCGGAGCGATGGGTGACGACGGGGGAATCGCTCAGGCACTGCGGGGGGTGGCGGAAAGGGGTTCTGCGTCGAACAGCTCGTGGTCCCGCTGATCGAGGTTGACGAAGATCATGCCGTACCTGACGGCACAGCGGACCGGCTGCGGCGCACCGCGGGGCCGGCGGAGACAGCGATAGGCGCGGACGTCCTCGTCCTCTTCCAGCACCACGACGATCGGCTCTCCGAACAGGGTGACCATCAACGAGTCGCCACGGCGGGGGAGGGCCGTGAGCAGATCGATGAAATGCCACCCTGAGCGATAGGCGGTTGCCATCTCGCGCCGGAAGGTGCGGTCGTCCGGCGGGGTGGTCATGCGACCGTGCGGGCCGGCGCGACCCAGCCGATATCCCCTGGGACCGCGGCGGGCGCGACCCAGCCGATGTCACCCGGGACCGCGGCGGGCGCGACCCAGCCGATGTCACTGGGTGCTGCAGCCTGAACAGCCTTCTGCTCGCCGCTGCCGCCCATGACGCCGACGCCCGTCAGCCCGAGTCCAAGGGCCGCGACGAACGAGGCGGCAAGCGCCGAGCGAAGCATTCGCTTGTACATAGTCGGCTTCGTCCTCACTTGTGGATTCTTCTCCCCCGCACCTAAGACGATGTCCCACCTGGGCACACGAACACCACTGGGTCGATGCATCATGTTCCTGAATGTTCAGGAACCTGGGGGGTGGAGAAATGACCACAAGCCACATAAAAACGACACATCCTCACGGGATCACCGAACTATGCGAAGCAGGGGGACGTCTTTACGCCACCGCACTCCGGTCCGGCCGCATCGCCCGATCCGAACTGGAACCCGCTCCGTGCCTGATGGAATTCGCACTGCTCCATCCGGACCCGGACGACCCGGGCTGGCTCCGGCCGGTACCTCCGTCAGCGGCGCTGGCCCAGCACCTGCACCCCATAGAACGCGAGATCCAGGAACGCCGACGGCATTCGGTGGAACTGACCGAGTCCTTCGAGCCCTTTATGGACATCAGCGCCCAGGGTCCGCCCATGACGCATGCCATCACCGTGCTGGAGGGCGTCAACCGGATCAACGCGGCCCTCGACCTCGCGACCACGGAATGCCGGGCCGAGGTGCTCACCGTCCAGCCGGGCGGCGGACGGAACGAGGACCAGCTCAGCAAGTCGCTGGAGCGCGGACTGTCCGTCGTCCACCGCGGAGTACGCATCCGCACCCTCTACCAGCACACGGTGCGCCACAGCCCCAGCACCCTGGCCTACGCCGAGCGGATAGCCAACGACAACGTGGAGATCCGGACGCTCGAAGAGCTCATAGAGCGCCTGATCGTCTTCGACCGCACGGTCGCCTTCATCCCCGCCCAGGACGACCGCCAGGTCGCCCTCGAACTGCGACACCCCGGCCTCGTCGAATATCTCGTGAAGGTCTTCGAACAGCTCTGGACCCGTGCGGCGCCACTCCTCGAAGAGGTCAAGTACGACCCGATGCCACAGGGAATCAGCGGCGTTCAGCGTTCCATCGCCCAACTTCTCGTCGAGGGGCACGTCGACGATTCCATCGCCCGCCGACTCGGCATGAACGTCCGGACCTGCCGCGCCCACGTGGCCAAGCTCTCCGCCGCCCTGGGCAGCAGCAGCCGTGCCCAACTCGGCTATCTGATCGCGCGTTCAGGAATCCTGGACCAGAACTCCTGAAGCCCCCACCAGCCACCGCTCCCCCCACTCGTCGCCCAACCCTGGCCGGGACACGGCCGCACAAAACTGTGTCCAACCGCCGTCCGGCCCTACGAGAGGGCTCTCCGCAACGGCCGCATCGCCCGCGCCGAGACCCTGCCGGCCCCCTGCCTCATCGAGATGGCACTGCTCCACCCCGACCCGCTCGACGACGCGCGGATGCGACCCGTGCCCCCGTCAGCGGCGCTGGCACACCTGCCGGCCCCCCTCACCCGCGAGATCGACGAACGCATCCGTCTCACCGCCGCTCTGAGCAGCTCACTCGCCCCTCTGGCAGAGGTGGCGAGCGACGACCCGAACCTCGCCATCACCGTCCTCGAAGGCCGGAGCCTGATCGCCGAATCGCTGCGGAACGCCTCCACCGTGGCGCGGGAGGAAGTGCTCACCGCACAGCCGGGCGGCAACCGCCTGACCGACAACCTCGGGCAGGTCCTGGAGAACGCACGGGCCGTCATCACGGCCGGCGGCCGCATGCGCCACCTCTACCAGCACCCCGTGCGCTACAGCCCGGGATTCGCGGCGTACTTGAGCGAGCTCCCGCCCGGCCACCTGGAAGTCCGCACCACGGAGCAGACCATCGACCGGCTGATCGTCTTCGACCGGACGGTCGCCTACGTCCCCGCCACTCCCGACCGCACCGCGGCCCTGGAGATCCGCCACCCGGCCCTCGTCCGCTACCTGGTCCAGGTCTACGAAGTCCTGTGGGCCCAGGCCACCCCGTACAGACAACAGCTCCCCACCACCGCCCCGGACACCCCCGTCACCGCCGTGCAACTCAGCATCGCCCGCCTCCGCACCGAGGGCCACGTCGACGACGACGTCGCCCGCAAGATGGCATCAGCGTCCGCACCTGCCGCGCCCGCATCGCCAAACTCATGCAGACCCTCGGCGCCACCGGCCGCACCCGCCTCGGCGCGCTCCTCGTCCGCTCGGGCATCTCCGAGGCGGACCGCGACGACGCCTGAGCCGGCAGCAAGCGGTGAACTCCTCAACTGCCGCTTCACCTGCGAGAATTCCGTACGCCAGTCCTGACCGACCTGGCGCACTCTTCCCGCGCGACCGAAGGACCACGAAGCCCGGATGACCGACACCACCCCCATACCCGCCACCGTCGAGGACGACCACCACGGGGAGATCCTGGTCGAACTCGTGGGCAAGCAGGGCGAGATGCTCGTCGTGAGCGGCGAGAGAATCCCCCGCGTCGTCCTCACCCGCGCCCCCGGCGCCGAGGTCGACGACCACATCGTCATCGGCACCCGCGACCCCCACCGGCTCACGCTCACCGTGGACGGCCGGGACGCGACGATCGCGCCCGGGAAGGGGAAGCTCCGCCGGCGCTCCTACCGGGTCGACGTCGGCTGCGCGGATACGTCCTACCGCCTCGTGCCCGACTCGATCCCGAGCAGCCGGCTGACCCGCGACGGCAAGCACATCGGGGACTTCTCCTCGGACGGCGACCGGCGGGTGATCGCCGAGTGGCGGGACGGGGCCGCCGTCGAACCGCTCGACGCGGCGATCGGCTACGCCCTGGCCGCCGCGTTCGGCACCGGCGGCCAGCCCATGTGGATGATGGCGGTCGACGCGATCAGCGAGCTCCTGCCGTAGGGCCCGACGACCTGGACACACGCAGGGGGCCGGAGAGCGGGCGAACGCTCTCCGGCCCCCTGCGTGTGGGGCAGCCAGGTCCTACTCCGTCGGCCGCTTCGGCTTCGGCCGCCAGACCACCAGCGCACTGGTCTGCTGCACGTCCTGGTACGGCACCAGGTCCCGGCGGTACGAGGCGTGCACCTGGGCCTCGCGCTGCTGCATGGCGACCGCCGCGCCGTCCACCGCCGCCGAGAGCTCGGCGACACGCTGCTGGAGCGCGGTCACCTGGTTCTCCAGCTCGATGATCCGCTTGATGCCCGCGAGGTTGATGCCCTCGTCCTGCGACAGCTGCTGCACGGTGCGCAGCAGCTCGATGTCGCGGGCCGAGTAGCGCCGGCCGCGCCCGGCCGTACGGTCCGGGGAGACCAGGCCGAGACGGTCGTACTGGCGCAGCGTCTGCGGGTGCAGGCCCGAGAGCTGGGCCGCGATCGAGATCACGTACACCGGTGTCTCATCGGTCAGCTGGTACGGATTGCGTCGACGGCCGTCCATCTCAAGCTCCCTTCGCGGCCTGGAACAGTTCCGCCCGCGGGTCCTCGTCCGCGGTCGCCTTCCGGTAGGCCTCCAGGGCGTCCCTGGCCTCCTGGCCCAGGTCCCTGGGGACCGCGACCTCCACGGTGACCAACAGGTCGCCGCGGGTGCCGTCCTTGCGCACCGCGCCCTTGCCCCGGGCGCGCATCGTACGCCCGTTGGGGGTGCCGGCGGGGAGCTTCAGGGTGACCGGGGGTCCGCCGAGGGTGGGGACCTTGACGTCGCCGCCGAGCGTCGCCTCGGGATACGTGACGGGCACGGTGACCGTGAGGTTGTCGCCCTTGCGGCCGAAGACCGGGTGGGCGTCGACGTGGACGACGACGTACAGATCACCGGCCGGACCGCCGCGTTCGCCCGCGCCGCCCTTGCCGCGCAGCCGGATCCGCTGGCCGTCGGAGACGCCCGCCGGGATCCTCACCTGCATGGTGCGCGCCGACTTCGCCCGGCCGCTGCCCTTGCAGACGTCACAGGGGTCCTGGGCGATGAGGCCCCGGCCCTTGCAGTCCACGCAGGGGTCGGTGAGCGAGAAGCCGCCGCCGGTGCCGCGCGATACCTGGCCGGTGCCGACGCAGGTCGGGCAGACCCGGGGGGTGCCGTTCTTGTCGCCGGTGCCGGAACACGCCTTGCAGGGCGCCTGGCTGGACATCCGCAGCGGGACCGTGGCCCCGTCGACCGCCTCGGTGAAGCTGAGCGTCACCTCGGACTCGATGTCCTGGCCGCGCTTCGGCTGGACGCGGGTGCCCGCGCCGCCGCGGTTGAACAGCCCGCCGAAGACGTCGCCGAGACCGCCCCCGCCGCCGAAGCCGCCGCCCGCGCCGCCCTGCCCGCCGCCCGGGGCGCCCCCGCCGAAGAGGTCGCCCAGGTCGAAGTTGAAGTTGCCGCCCGCACCACCGGGACCGGCACGGAAGCCGCCGTTGCCGAAGAGAGCGCGCGCCTCGTCGTACTCCTTGCGCTTCTTGGGGTCACCGAGGACGTCGTTCGCCTCGGAGATCTCCTTGAAGCGCTCCTCCGCCTTGGCGTCGTTCTTGTTGGCGTCCGGGTGGAACTCGCGGGCGAGCTTCCGGTACGCCTTCTTGACCTCGGCGTCGGTGGCGTCCTTGGGGACGCCGAGGACCTTGTAGTAGTCCTTCTCGACGAAGTCCTTCGTGCTCATCGACGTCCCTCCTTCCGGACGATCGGCCGAGCGGCCGGCCCGTGGGCCGGCCGCCGGGCCGGTCGGTGTGCACCGCGGTGATCAGACGGGTCGACGTCAGACCTCCTCGGTGCCACCGCTCTCCTCGTCGTCTGTCTTCTCTTCCTTGGCCGCGGCGGGCGTGGCGCCCGGCTGCGGCTCGGCGACGGCCACCCGCGCGGGGCGGATGGTGCGCTCGCCGATGCGATACCCCGGCTGCAGGATCGCCACGCAGGTCGTCTCGGTGACGTCCGGCGCGTAGCTGTGCATCAGGGCCTCGTGGATCGTCGGGTCGAAGGGCTCGCCCTCCTTGCCGAACTGCTGGAGGCCCAGCTTCGCGACGGTGGTCTCCAGCGATTCGGCCACCGACTTGAAGCCGCCGACCAGCTCGCCGTGTTCCCGCGCGCGGCCGACGTCGTCGAGGACGGGCAGCAGCTCGGACAGGAGGTTCGCGACGGCGATCTCCTTGACCGTGACCCGGTCCCGCTCGACGCGGCGGCGGTAGTTCTGGTACTCGGCCTGGAGCCGCTGGAGGTCCGCGGTGCGCTCGCCGAGCGCGGTGCGTACCTGGTCCAGCTGTGCGGTCAGACCGACGGTCGCATCGGTGTCCCCGGCCGGGGCCGCCGCCTCCTCCTCGGAGGGGTCGGCAGCCTTCGGCTCGGCGTCATCAGGGGTGGCGCCGGAGGGGACGTCGGGCTTCTCCTCGAAGCCCGGAGTCTCCTCGGTCACGCCGCACCGCCCTTGGTGTCCTTCTCGTCGTCCACGATCTCGGCGTCGACGACATCGTCATCGGCCTTGGCCTGACCGTCGCCCGGGGCCTCGGCGCCCGGGGTCGCACCCTCGGCCTGGGCGTTGGCGTACATCGCCTGGCCCAGCTTCTGGGAGACGGCCGCGACCTTCTCGGTGGCCGTACGGATCTCGGCGGAGTCCTCGCCCTTGAGCTTCTCCTTCAGCTCCTCGACCGCGGTCTCCACCTCCGTCTTGACGTCGGCGGGGACCTTGTCCTCGTTGTCCTTGAGGAACTTCTCCGTCTGGTAGACGAGCTGCTCGCCCTGGTTGCGCGACTCGGCGGCCTCGCGGCGGGCGTGGTCCTCCTCCGCGTACTTCTCGGCCTCTTCGCGCATCCGGTTGACCTCGTCCTTCGGCAGCGAGGAGCCGCCGGTGACGGTCATCTTCTGCTCCTTGCCGGTGCCGAGGTCCTTGGCGGCGACGTGCATGATGCCGTTGGCGTCGATGTCGAAGGCGACCTCGATCTGCGGCACACCGCGCGGGGCCGGCGGCAGACCGGTCAGCTCGAACATCCCGAGCTTCTTGTTGTACGCCGCGATCTCGCGCTCGCCCTGGTAGACCTGGATCTGCACGGACGGCTGGTTGTCCTCGGCCGTCGTGAAGATCTCGGAACGCTTGGTCGGGATCGTGGTGTTGCGCTCGATGAGCTTGGTCATGATCCCTCCCTTGGTCTCGATGCCGAGGGACAGCGGGGTGACGTCGAGGAGCAGGACGTCCTTGACCTCGCCCTTGAGGACACCGGCCTGGAGCGAGGCGCCGATGGCGACGACCTCGTCCGGGTTCACACCCTTGTTGGCGTCCTGGCCACCGGTCAGCTCCTTGACGAGCTCGGCGACGGCCGGCATACGGGTGGAGCCACCGACGAGAACGACGTGGTCGATCTCGGAGAGCTGGATGCCCGCGTCCTTGATGACGTTGTGGAACGGGGTCTTGCAGCGGTCCAGGAGGTCCGAGGTCAGCTGCTGGAACTGCGAGCGCGTGAGCTTCTCGTCCAGGTGCAGCGGGCCCTCGGCGGACGCCGTGATGTAGGGCAGGTTGATCGTGGTCTCGGTCGAGGACGAGAGCTCGATCTTCGCCTTCTCCGCGGCCTCGCGGAGACGCTGGAGAGCCATCTTGTCCTTGGACAGGTCCACGCCGTGCCCGTTGGCGAACTGCTTCACCAGGTAGTCGACGACGCGCTGGTCCCAGTCGTCACCACCGAGGTGGTTGTCACCGTTGGTGGCCTTCACCTCGACGACGCCGTCGCCGATCTCCAGGAGGGACACGTCGAAGGTGCCGCCACCGAGGTCGAAGACGAGGATCGTCTGGTCGTCCTTGTCGAGGCCGTACGCCAGGGCGGCGGCGGTCGGCTCGTTGACGATGCGCAGGACGTTGAGGCCCGCGATCTCACCGGCCTCCTTGGTCGCCTGACGCTCGGAGTCGTTGAAGTACGCCGGGACGGTGATGACCGCGTCGGTCACCTTCTCGCCCAGGTAGGACTCGGCGTCGCGCTTCAGCTTCTGCAGGATGAAGGCGCTCATCTGCTGCGGGTTGAAGCTCTTGCCGTCCAGGTCGATCTTCCAGTCAGTGCCCATGTGGCGCTTGACGGAGCGGATGGTCCTGTCGACGTTGGTGACCGCCTGGCGCTTCGCGACCTCGCCGACGAGCACCTCGCCGTTCTTGGCGAAGGCGACGACGGACGGCGTGGTCCTGGCGCCTTCGGCGTTGGTGATGACGGTGGGCTCGCCGCCTTCGAGAACGCTGACGACGGAGTTAGTCGTGCCCAGGTCGATGCCGACCGCACGTGCCATTTCAATTCCTCCAACAACTGACTACTTGAGTGGATCTGGCTCAAGAATGCATGACGCCGACCCATGAGTCAACAGACCTGAGTCGGCCACGCTCAACTTAAGTGCTTATGCGGACCACATCTGCGCTGGTACGACCGCCACACCACCGCACCAGCGCACGCCACACCCCTCGCACACCACCCGCCCCACGGTCCCACCATGGGATCGTTCTGTCACAAATTGCCGCGAGACGACTGCAACCGTCACCGACCGGCAGGTTTCAGCGTGGATCGTCACCCATCGAACCTCGAACCCCGGGCGGGCGCGATGCAGAACGCGAGGAAGCGGCGCGTACGGCAGAAAATCCAGAAGACACAGAAGACGCACCAGAAGAAGACGCACCAGAAGACACCGAAGGCCCTCAAGACCCTGAAGGCCCAGCCACCCCAGTCAGCGCAGCCACCCCAGCCCCGCTCGGAGCCGCGCGCCCCGGAGCCGTACGCGACGGAGCCGCGTGACCCGGAGCCGTACGCGACGGAATCGCCCGGCCCGCACGCGTACCCGCACCCGCGGCATCCGCACCCGGCCCCGTACCCGCACAGGACCGTGACAGGCACGGCCAGGGGCCACTTCCCCTCCCGCCCCGCCGCCCGCCTGGCCGGGCTCACCGACCGGGCCGGGCACCTGGCGGACCGCTTCGTTCCGCGCACACCGGCCGAACGGGTCCTCGACCTGACCCTCGGCACCGCCCTGCTGCTCCTGACCGCCCCCGCCGTCGCCGTCGCGGCCCTCGCCCTGACCGCGAGGCGCACCCCGGGCGGCGCCTGGGACCGCCGACCCCGGACCGGCCTGGGCGGCCGGGTCTTCGAACTGCGCACCCTGCGCACGCGACACTTCCGCCTGGACCTGCTCTCCCGGCTCCCCCACGTCGTACGGGGCGACCTGTCCCTGGTCGGCCCCGCCCCTCTGGCCCCGGGCGACCCACGGGCCACCGGGCCCGGCGCGCGGCAGTGGCGGCAGGAACTGCGCCCGGGCCTGACCGGTCTGGCGCAGGTACGCGCCCGCTCCGGCATGCCGTGGGACGACCCCGCTCTGCTGGACCAGCACTACGCAGAGCACCATGGAGTGGTGCTCGACCTGGCGATTCTGACGGAAGCCGTACGCGCCCACCTGCGTACGGCGCTCCCGAGGGCGCGCCGAACCAAGGCACACCTGAGCGACACAGATCACCGCCCGCCCGGCTGCTGCGGGGTGGACTAAGTGGATAGTGTCAGCACAGACTAATTAAGTTACTGCTTAGTAGTAGTGGGCAGTAGTCAACTGGATCCCGCTCTCGCAGGCCCGAGGAGCCCTACTCATGCAACTCGCCGCGATCATCGTGTCGCTGGTGCTGACGGTGGTCGGCGTTGCGCTCGTCGCCCGAGCCGTCGCGCAGATTTACCGCTTCGTCCGTCTCGGACAGGCGGTACCGGCAGGCAGCCGCACCGACGACCCCAAGCAGCGGACGATCACCTTGATCAAGGAGTTCGTCGGCCATACCCGCATGAACCGCTGGGGAATCGTGGGCGTCGCCCACTGGTTCGTCGCGGTCGGCTTCCTGACCCTGGGCCTGACGATCGTCACGGCGTACGGCCAGCTGTTCAAGGCCGACTGGGTGCTTCCCTACATCGGCACCTTCCTGCCGTACGAGGTCTACATCGAGTTCATCGCGCTCGGCACGACCCTCGGCATCCTCGTCCTGATCGCGATCCGTCAGCTGAACCTGCCCTCGCGGGCCGGCCGCAAGTCGCGGTTCACAGGCTCGAAGATGGGCCAGGCGTACTTCGTCGAGGCGATCATCCTGATCATCGGCGCCGCGATCATGGTGCTCCGCGGCCTGGAGGGCGCGCTGCACCACGTGGACGGCTACGGGCCCGCGTACTTCGCCTCGTACCCCCTGGTCCTGGCCTTCGAGGGACTGAGCGTCGAGACGCTGCAGAACCTGGTCTACCTGGCCGCGATGATCAAGCTCGGTACGACGATGATCTGGGCGATCACGGTCGGGCTGAACACGAACATGGGCGTTGCCTGGCACCGCTTCCTCGGCTTCCCGAACATCTGGTTCAAGCGGAACGCCGACGGCGATGTCGCGCTCGGCGCGCTCCAGCCGATGACCTCGGGCGGCAAGGAGATCGACTTCGAGGACCCGGGCGATGACGACACCTTCGGCGTCTCCCAGGTCGAGCAGTTCTCCTGGAAGGGCATCCTCGACTTCTCCACCTGCACCGAGTGCGGCCGCTGCCAGTCGCAGTGCCCCGCGTGGAACACCGGCAAGCCCCTCTCCCCGAAGCTCCTGATCATGTCGTTGCGCGACCACGCGCACGCCAAGGCGCCGTACCTGCTCGCCGGCGGCGGCAAGACCATGGAGGGCGAGGAGAAGGCCACCGAGGAGCAGCTCAAGGACGTTCCCGCGGCCGCCCTCGCCGAGGCCGAGCGCCCGCTGATCGGCACCGCCGAGGAGAACGGCGTCATCGACCCGGACGTCCTGTGGTCCTGCACCACCTGCGGCGCCTGCGTCGAGCAGTGCCCGGTCGACATCGAGCACATCGACCACATCGTCGACATGCGCCGCTACCAGGTGATGATCGAGTCCGCGTTCCCGTCCGAGGCGGGCACGATGCTCAAGAACCTGGAGAAGAAGGGCAACCCCTGGGGGCTGGCCAAGAAGGCGCGCGTCGAGTGGACCAAGGAAGTCGACTTCGAGGTCCCGATCGTCGGGAAGGAGGTCGAGGACCTCACCGAGGTCGACTACCTGTACTGGGTCGGCTGCGCGGGCGCCCTGGAGGACCGGGCCAAGAAGACCACCAAGGCCTTCGCCGAGCTGCTGCACATCGCGGGCGTCAAGTTCGCGATCATGGGCGGCGACGAGAAGTGCACGGGTGACTCCGCCCGCCGCCTGGGCAACGAGCCGCTCTTCCAGCAGCTCGGCCAGGAGAACGTGGCCATGCTGAACATGGCATACGGCGAGGACGACGAAGACACGACGACGAAGAAGCCCAAGTCGTCGAAGAAGATCGTCGCGACCTGCCCGCACTGCTTCAACACGATCGCGAACGAGTACCCGCAGCTCGGCGGCGAGTACGAGGTCATCCACCACACGCAGCTGCTCCAGCACCTCATCGACGAGGGCAAGCTGATCCCGGTCACCCCGGTCGAGGGCCTGATCACGTACCACGACCCGTGCTACCTGGGCCGTCACAACAAGATCTACACCCCGCCGCGCGAGATCATCGCGAAGGTCCCGGGTCTGCGGAACGAGGAGATGCACCGCCACAAGGAGCGCGGCTTCTGCTGTGGCGCCGGTGGCGCCCGGATGTGGATGGAGGAGCGGATCGGCAAGCGGGTCAACAACGAGCGCGTCGACGAAGCCCTCGCCCTCAACCCGGACATCGTCTCCACCGCCTGCCCGTTCTGCCTCGTCATGCTGACCGACTCGGTCAACGGCAAGAAGAACGACGGCCAGGCCAAGGAGTCCATCCAGGTGGTGGACGTCTCGCAGCTCCTCCTGGAGTCGGTGAAGGCGCCCATCGACCCGACCGGCGAGCCGGAGCAGGCGGACGCACCGGAGCCGGAACCGGCACAGTGACGTAAGCATCAGCGCGATGAGCGGCCGGACCTGCCTCGGGGGCAGGACCGGCCGCTTTTCCGTGCGCGGGTCGTCGCGTCACCTCCCGCCCCTCCCGTCCCGTGCAGCCCGGGGCGTGACGACCACCGCATGTGAACTCGGACATGTACGCGACGACGTATCTGGAGCATCATGTGCCCCGGAGAAGACCCGCAGCGGGTCGGGAACCACGCCGAACCACCCCTTCGGCAGACGCCGGCGAACAACGAACGAACGACGAACGAGGCCCCGTGCGCCCACGCATCACGCACCCGAAGGCAGCGGTCACCACCAGGGCGACGGCTGCCCTCGCCGCGGGCTGCGCCGGCCTGCTGCTCGTCCTCACCGGCTGCGGGAGCCCCTCGGCCGCCGACGGGCCGTCGTCCTCCTCCGCGTCCGACGGCAAGAACGGCGACACCCCACCGGAAGCCCGGGCGCAGGCCCAGACCCGCGCGGACACGGCGCGCGTCCCCGTACCCCGCGGCACCGGCAGCCGCGTCCCGTACGACTTCAACGGCGACGGCCACCGCGACCTGGTCGTCGACGACCTGGTGAAGGCCCCCGAGGACAGCCGCGGCGACGACGCGGGCATCGGCATCGTGTACGGCTCCGGCGACCGCGACCGCCCCCTGGACCCGGCCGCCCGGCAACTGCTGAGCGCCCGGGCGAACGCGGCGAAGTCCGGCGACACCCTGCCCGCCGCGTTCGACGCCGAGTCGGCCTGCGACCTGGACCGGGACGGTTTCACCGACCTGATCGTCTCCACCGACCCCCCGTACAACGGCATCGGCGCCCCGCCGGTACCCCTCCAGATCCTCTTCGGCTCCCCGGCCGGCCTCACCGGCAAGGCGGTCACCGTACGCATCCCGCAGGAGGCCAGGTTCGGCAACGAGTGGCCCGAGCAGCCGGTCTGCGGCGACTTCGACGGCGACGGCAGGGCCGACCTCGCGGTCACCGCCAGCGCGGGCCAGGTCACCTTCCTGCACGGCCCCTTCACCCGCGCCGGAGCCCCGCGCAGCGCGGACCTGCTGCCCGACGGCGGACCGTACCTCTACGCCCCCGAGCCCCGGGCCGACGCCGACCGGGACGGTTACGACGACCTCGTCGCCGCCGCCCGCCCGCGCGCCCCCGGACAGGCGGGCCGGGGCACCCTCCTCCTCGGCTCCGCGAAGGGCCCGGCGGGTCCGGGCAGCACGTACGCGTTCGCGGCGGAGGAACTCCCCGGCGCACCGCTGAAGACGACAGGCGCCACCCGCACCGCCCTCCTGGACCACGGCGACTACGACGGCGACAAGAAGCCGGACACGGTGGTCCGGACGTACCGGGGCGAGCGGCAGGACCTGATCGCGCTCTACCCGGCGGATAGCACGAAGGAGCCCCCCGTCACCTTCTCCACGGCGCTGTTCCTCCCCTGAACTCCCCCTCCGGGAGCCCGGGCTGCGGCCCCTAGGGGATGTCACAGCTCGGCAGCAATGGGGGCCGGGTTCCCCCGGCCCCCACTCCCGGCCCCCGGGGACCAGGTACGTTCGACGGGTGGCTGGATTCAGGATCGGACGCGGCCGGGACAACCGCACCCCGCAACAACCGCAGCAGCAGCGGCAGCAGCCGTACGGAGGGCAGGCACCACAGCCGCCGTACGGTTCTCAGCCGTGGCCGACGGCAGGAGGCCCCGGCAACGGCGCGGCACCACCGCCGTACGGGCCCCCGCAGGGCGCCCCGTACAACACCGGCGGCTACGCCCCGCACGGCCAGGGCGGCCACGGGCAGGGCGGACACGGCCAGGGCGGCCATCACGGCCAGGGCGGGGGCCACGGCGAACCGGAGTACTTCGGCGACCCGTACGCGGACCCCGCGCCCCACGACCCGTACGCCAACAACCCGGGCCACACGCAGGCCTTCCGCGTCGACGAGGACCCCTACGGCGACGGCAACACCTACCGCGCCGGTTCCGCCCCCGCCCAGCCGACGGGCCCGCGCCTGCGCTGGAAGGAGCTGCTGAGCGGCATCGTGGTGCGGCCGGGTCCGACGTTCTGGCAGATGCGGGACTACCCGGTCTGGGGCCCGGCGCTGGTCGTCACGTTCCTCTACGGCCTGCTCGCGCTGTTCGGCTTCGACCAGGCGCGCGAAGAAGCGATCAACGCGACGATCTCGACGGCCATCCCGTACGTCCTGTTCACCGGCGTCGGCTTCGTCATCGGCGGCCTGGTCCTCGGCGCGGTGACCCACACCCTGGCCCGCCAGCTCGGCGGCACGGGCTCGTGGCAGCCGACGGTGGGCCTGTCGATGCTGATCATGTCGATGACCGACGCCCCGCGCCTGCTCTTCGCCCTCTTCCTGGGCGGCGAGAACTCCCTGGTCCAGATCGTGGGCTGGCTGACCTGGCTGGCGGCCGGTGCGCTGTTCACGTCGATGGTCAGCAAGTCGCACGACCTGCCGTGGCCGAAGGCGCTGGGAGCGTCGGCGATCCAGCTGATCGCGCTGCTGTCGATCATCAAGCTGGGCACGATCTGAGAGACCGCACGAGAAGGCCCCGGAGCGCGGAAGAAACGCACTCCGGGGCCTTTCACGCGCGCCTGCCTAAGCGTCGAGAACCTGCCCGTCCCGCCGCACGACGGGCTTCTCCACACTCCACGGGAAGTTGATCCACTGGTCGGTCTTCTTCCACACGTACTCGCACTTCACGAGGGAGTGGGACTTCTCGTAGATGACGGCGCTGCGGACCTCGGCGACATGGTCGACGCAGAAGTCGTGGACGAGCTTGAGCGTCTTGCCGGTGTCGGCGACGTCGTCCGCGATCAGAACCTTCTTGTCGGAGAAGTCGATCGCGTTGGGCACGGGCGCCAGCATGACGGGCATCTCCAGCGTGGTCCCGACCCCGGTGTAGAACTCCACGTTCACCAGATGGATGTTCTTGCAGTCGAGCGCGTAGGCGAGTCCGCCGGCGACGAAGACCCCACCGCGGGCGATGCTCAGCACCACATCGGGCTCGTACCCGTCGTCGGCGACGGCCTGCGCCAGCTCGCGCACCGCCCGTCCGAAGCCCTCGTAGGTGAGGTTTTCCCGCACGTCACTAGCCATGATTGATCACACCTGGGTCCGATGGAAGTTCTGGAACGACCGCGAGGCCGTCGGCCCCCGCTGCCCCTGGTACCGCGACTCGTACCGCTCGGAGCCGTACGGGAACTCGGAGGACGAGCTGAGCTTGAACAGGCACAGCTGCCCGATCTTCATTCCCGGCCAGAGCTTTATGGGCAGCGTCGCGAGGTTCGACAGCTCCAGGGTCACGTGCCCGGAGAACCCGGGGTCGATGAACCCGGCCGTCGAGTGCGTCACCAGACCGAGCCGCCCGAGCGAACTCTTGCCCTCCAGCCGCGAGGCCAGGTCGTCGGGGAGCGAGATCACCTCGTACGTGGACGCCAGCACGAACTCCCCGGGGTGCAGGATGAACGCCTCGTCGCCCTCCGGCTCGACGGTGCGAGTCAGGTCGGGCTGTTCGACCGCCGGGTCGATGTGGGGGTACCGGTGGTTCTCGAACACCCGGAAGTAGCGGTCCAGCCGCACGTCGATGCTCGACGGCTGCACCATCGAAGGGTCGTACGGATCAATACGGACTCGGCCGGCGTCGATCTCGGCCCGGATGTCCTTGTCTGAGAGAAGCACGTCCCGAGGATACGCAGAACGCGCGAGCCCGCCCCAACCGGACCACCCGCGCGCCTGCCTTGTGCCTCACCGTGACCACTGCTTGCCTGCCCGGCTACCGCTTCCTCGCGGCACACCACTTGCCCGCGGCTTCCGCTTCCCTACGGCTACCGCCTGCCTGCGGCCACCACTTGCCCGCGGCCACTGCATCCCTGCGGCTACCGCCTGCCTGCGGCCACCACTTGCCCGCGGCCACTGCATCCCTGCGGCTACCGCCTGCCTGCGGCTACCGCTTCTCGAACGCCACCGGAACGGCCTGCCGCAACCGGGCACACCGGGGGCACCGGATCAACCGCCCCGGCCCGATCCTGTCGGCCCCGAGCAGCTGCATCGGGAACGACGAGGTAGCGAAAACGTGCCCTTCGGCACAGCGGACGACGGTGCGCTCCATCGACTCCATCAAGTCCCTTCCCCAACCACATATGGACGAGAAAGCCACATTAGGGGATGAACAGGACGCGACTCCACGCGGCACTCCGACCACCCACGCTACGCCCCCAACTCCCGCGCATCACACCCCCATCCACCCTCCCCGCCTCCCGGGGACACAAAGCGCGAAGGCCCCGCGGCGCGTCCGCCGGGGGCCTGACATGGGGTAGAGTGTGGGACGATGCATCGCCGGTGATCGGCATGCTTCGCGGGTGTAGTTTAATGGTAGAACATGAGCTTCCCAAGCTCAGAGCGCGAGTTCGATTCTCGTCACCCGCTCCACGCAGTACCTACGAAAGCCCCAGGCCAGCGGCCCGGGGCTTCTTTGTTGTCTAGACCTCTTGCGGTGCGGCGTGCCCTCCGCGTGCCCTCCGCGTGCCCTAAGTCGCGCGAATGCGCCACGGAAAGGCCACCCAGAGCACACCTCGCGACATTCGCGCCAGTCCGCTGGGGCAGGCTCCCCTCCGCGAGGGAGCAGGCGCCAGCCGCAGGGAGAGGCCCCGTCGCCGCGCCCCCGCAGCACCCCACACACCAACAAGGGCGGGTCCGCTCGGGCGGCACCCCCAGCCCGACTCTCCCGGACCGGAGTAACCACCCAAGAGCAAAGCGTTGGACGCACAAGCAACGACCGAAGCCGCAACTTACAGCACAGAAAATGTCGAATTACAAACCGAACGCCCCCTTGACGCTATCTTTTGATCAATAGCGAACTTTACTACCCATGCTCACCGCATCATCCGGTTAAATTCCCGCGCATCGCGCCATTCGCGCGCGACAGGTAAACACGGGGGTTGCAATGAGTGATGCATTGGCGTTTCCCGCACTGGCCGCCTCGGCTCTCCCTCAGACCATCGGGTTCCTCCTCCACCGTGCCGAGGTAGTCCTCGACCGCCGTGCACAGCGAAGGGATACGGGCGCTCCGCTCCCGCCGGAGGAAGTGGAGGAAGTACCAGACGTGGTGGTCGGGGACCCTGGCAACGCGCTGGACTTCGACCCGGCCGAGGTGACCGACGAGCGAACGGAACGGCTGGAGACGTTGGTGGAGGCGCTCGGGCTGTACGCCGAGAACGGGCACCTGGCCGAGGGGCAGGATGAACGACTGCGCCGCACCTTGGGTCGGCTTCGGGCCCTCCTTGAGGACGTGTACGGACGTCACATCACCTTCGCAGGCGAAGCGCAGCGGCCTGCAAGCGGCATGCGCATCGTCAACAGGGCCCGAGACGTCCGCGGTGTCTCGCGTGCGTTGAAGGCTCGACGGGTATCCAGCAGCGCGAACGCCGACATCGTCCACACCGCTGAGGTTGTCCATCCCGGCGGGGAAATGATCAGCGTCGAGATTGACGAACTTATGTGAGTTGCGTCCTTAACGCCTCGCCGCACAAGCAAAAGTCACAGACCGCAAGACCAGCAAGGGGGAGAGCAAGCATGGGATTTCCTGCGCCCGAGAATCCACTCGGCGGAACCTTTCGGAGCGGAAATGGCTACGACGACTTCGGTAAGGAAGGTCCCCGGGTTGAGCGGGCCAGGCAGGAGGATGCTGACGGCGGCACGCCAACCGACCCACAGTTGCGGGACGGACGTGGGGACCACCGCTCCGATGATGGTCGGAACGGTTCTGTCGGGTCTGGAGCGAACGGCTTTGCTAGCGGTACAGGCCCAGCCAGCCATGACGATGATCCCGGCGTACGTGAGGCTCAGCGGATGCTGCGGGCTGCGGTCGCCGAACTGCGGCAGGAGGCCCTGTTCAACTTCGGTGAGATGACGGCGGTGAAGCTCACGGCGGTCCTGGGACAGTTGTTGGAGCACTCGGAGCTGCCCCGCCGCTACCTGGAGACCGTCCGCGCGGTGTTCGCCGAGCCGGTCGGTTACCGGACGGCATATAGAGCACTTGAGGAGCCGGGCGCGGTGTTGGTCCTGCCCCGGGAGCCTGGTGCGGGCCGGACGTTCACCGCCCACGCCCTCCTGGCTGATCTGCACCTTCGTACCGGGGCCAGAGTAGGACCCTTGAGCTTCGGCGGCACCGCACGGTTTCCCCTGCGGCTTCTCCCTCGTGAGCAGAACGCCGGCTATCTACTGGATCTCCCGGCCGACGAGGACGAGACCGTGGCGGTCAGCAGCGACTTCGGGGCGCTGCTCCACGACATCCAGCAGACGTTGAAGAACCGCTCCTCACGACTGATCGTGCTGACCACACCGGAGCAGTGGCAGCGGATCCGAGGGGGTGCCCCGGAAGGGGTCGTCCCCCAACTGGGCAAGCCAGACCCCGTGAAGGTGGCCCGCACCTGGCTCTCGGCCGAGGCTCCCGAACTTGACACCACGCGCTGGCTCACCGACGGACGCATTCTGGAACTGTTAGCCGGGCAGCCACCCTCCGACGTTCTCCACACCGTCGGCCTCATCCTCAAGTCCGAGCAGACCAAGCAAATCCACTGGACCAAGGAGTCCGTAACCCAGGAACAGGTCGAAGCAGACCCGGACGGCTTCAATGCCAGGGTGCTGAGTGTTGTCGAGGCACGCACCGACTGGCGCGAGGAATTACTCAAGTGGCACAAGAAGCCGGGAAGGACCGACTTCCAGCGGAACTTCCTTCTGGTCGCCGCACTGTTCCGGAGCGCGACTGTCGCGCATGTGTACGTGAAGGCGGCCGATCTCTGCGGCCACTTCAAGACACCGCTGTCGCTAAAAGGACAGGTCTCGCCAGGCGTCGTTGAGCTGGTGGATGAGATCGATGCCGAACTCGATCCGGCGAATGACACGCTCGATTTCGGCCGACCAGGATGGGACGACGCCGTCCTGAGCTACTTCTGGATCGACCGACCAGCGGTACGGAAGACTTTCCTGGCGTGGATGGCCGAGGCGCCAACGACCAAGAAGAAAAAGACCAACGAGTTCCTGGAATCGTTCACGACGGACGACCGGCTCCTCTTGGCGAACAGGGTCGGCACCTTCGCTGTGCGCTGGGCCACCCGTCATAGGAAGCCAGATCCCCTTGAAAAAATCATCTCAGCCTGGCATGGGGACCCGGTCCTGTGGAAAGCAGCCACCGAGCTGATCTCGGCTGCCTCCCTTCATCCGACCATGGGGCGTTTCATCCACGAGCTGTTGCTGCGCTGGTCCAAGAACAGGGAGGACGCAGCACTGCCCAGGTTGGCTGTCGATGTGTGCGCTGGCGAGTTTGGTCGCCTCTACACCACCAAGGCGCTGCTGCGCCTTGGATACGCGGCAGGCTCGGAGGACTCCGGGGTACAAAAGTCGCTGCATTCCGCGGTCCGCGCCATCTGGTCTAACCCGACTGCTCGCAAAGCCCTGTTCAACTCAATCATCGACTGGTGCGCTTCTGATGCCAACCGTCTTGCCTCAGGCTGCCGTTCCTTTGCGGCCTTGGCCACTCTGACGGCGGGCCGAGAGGGTGAGGCCGACCCCGAGCCGGTGCTACTCCAGGAAGGTAGCGAGGAGGACGAGTTCCAGCCCGCGCTGAAAGACCTGGCCGTCGGCTGGCAGACGTTGTTGACACCCACTGACGACGACACGGTGCCCGCAGAAGCGCTCCGCCTTTGGATGGACGCCGCCCACCAGCGTCCGAACCTGAGCCCCCTCGTGTTCAGCGTCCTCAGAGAGGCCCTGGACGCACCAGACCCGGACCTTGCCCGCAGGCTCCGCAACCGCCTGAACGACCTGTTGTACGCCTGGCAGCCCTACCCGGCACCGCACGCCGACGCCACACGCGTACGACTGCGACACGAACTGGCCGACCTCCTCGCCCATGATCGGAGCCGGGCCGTCGCCAAGTACCACCCCCGTGTCGTCGGCCGTTCCACGGAGACCACGTGAGCCCGCTGATACGCAAAGACTCCTCGCGCAGCGCGGGCACCGCACAGGCCAACTGGGTGCGAGAATTCCGCGACCTCCTCGACAGCAACGAACCCGGCCTCACATTCGACGCCACCATCCGAGTCGAGTGGCGCCGGCAGGAAGGCGGGCCGGGCAGCACTACTGCCTACGAAGATGCCGGACGGGCGGTACGGCATATCGCGGAGAGTCTCGCTTCCCAGCGCAGCGTTTTGCGCTGGGAAGCTACGGAACAGGACATCAACCACGACCTCAGACGCCTCCTGCCATGGTGCACCGAAGGCATTGAGATCCTGAGAGCGCAGGTCACCCTCCACGTCGACGATCACACTCACGCCACCGCCCAGCGCATCGCTCAACTCAAGCGTGAAGAGACACTGGAAGAACTCGCACGCCGCCAAACCGCAGCACGTGTCCGGTTCATGCAGGACGAGATTCTGCGTACCCCGGCCACGGCACGCCTATACCTGTTGCTGGAGCAGACTGCGCACCACGGCTACCTGCCGCCAGGCGTCGATGCCGATCAGATCGTGCGGGATGTCCAGCAGTGGCACCCAAAAGCGCAGTGGGTCGCCGTCGCCTAGCTCCTGCACACCTTTGTAGGCAAACTGACCGACAAGGACGCAGGCGACCTTCTACGCACCCTGCACGTGCTGTTCCTGGAGTACGGACAAAAGGAACTCGCCGAACAACTCCCAATGGAACCGGGCCAGCGGAACTCAGAGCGACCGGCGTGAGCCGGGGGAAAGAGATCCGGCTGACCATAGTCCGCGTGCTCCTGTCCCCTCGTACCAGCTGGCACGCTTGCACGGCGATACGGCGAAGCCGGGCCCCGCTGACCTTCGATGCTGCGTGGCGGCACGCACGGCTGCGCGAACATCCTGATGAGGCCCCGTATCGGCTTCAGGGGCACCGAGCCGAAACCCTTCAACAGCCGGAAGGCCCTAGCCGAAGAACACCGGATGGCCGGGGCGTGTAGCGACGACGCCCCGGCCATCCGACTTCAGACTTCCAAAGCAGCGGACGACGCTTGGCTAGTTGCCCTCCTGACTGCACGAACCCTCAAGTCGATGCCGTCAGCGACCTCCTGCTGACGTTCGTCGTCGGAGTGCTGGTAAATCAGCTCAGCCTTCTCCGAGGACTGGCCGGCGCGGACCATCGTGTCCTTGAGCGTGGCGCCCGACTGGGTGGACAAGGTGTGGCCGGTATGGCGGAGGTCGTAGAAGCGGAAGTCCTCCGGCAGGCCCACCTTGGCGCGGGCCCTGCGCCACTTGCGGCCGAAGGTGGACCGCCGGAATGGTGCGCCCCGCTCGCCGACGAACAGACGGCCGTTGGGCTCCTTCTCCGCGTACCAGTCCAGGTGCCGTTTCACCTCGATGTACAAGAAGGCCGGCAGGAAGACGGTTCGGCGTCCGGCGGTCGACTTCGTGTCGCCCTCGCCCCGGCGGCCTGTGGTCAGCTTCCACGATGGTGTTGGCCCCGATCACCAGGTCGGCTCCCAGCAGCGACGACATGACCAAACTCTGCGGCAAGCAGGTCCGCGCCATCCCTCTCTGACCCGCCGGCCCACCCCCCGAACACACCCCTGGCAGAGTCCGCTGTGTCGCCGCCCTCGTGCCCCATCCGTGCCCAGCAGCGCGGACAACAGCGGTCAGATACAGCCTCAGAGACCGTGGCAACCCCAGCTTCCTCGCAGGAAAGAGCAGGTCAGAGCCCTTCCGAAGACTCAAGCACCGCTGATTCCCAAGCTCGGAGGGCGAGTTCGATTCTCGTCACCCACTCCCATGAGAGAGCCGTCACTGACTTGTGGCTCTCTCATTGTTCAGTCCAATTCTCGCCCGCCGTGCGGGTCCGTGCCGGAACACTCCTGCGACCAGACAGGACGTGTTCGGTGGGCGTGCCAGGAGCCGCCCTCAGCCAGCAGTACCGAGGGCCCCGGCGAGGTTGGGCGTCCTGGCTTGTGGCGGGAGACCGAAGCGGATGCCGCGGGGGCTGTCGGAGCCACTGCAGAGCAGCGCGCGACTGGTGTGGTCGGCAAGTGCCACCGGGGGGAGTCGATTACCACTTCTCACCGCGCCAGAACGGATGATCGAACAAAGTCTCGGCAAGGGTGGCCGCGGCGTCAGGCGAAGAGCCCACGATGGCACGGGCACAGGCGACGATCGCGGTGGCCTGGGCCGGCAGGTCGGCGTCGCCGAGAACGGGCAGCAGGAGGAGCAGGCGGGCGTACGGGTAGGCGATCCCTCTGCCTGTCACCGGGGGGGGCAGGGCGGTGGGGACCGGCTCGCCCCAGACGAGCCCGGGGCCGGAGGAAGCCCTCGACACTGGAGCAGTCCGGGCTTCATCTCGATGATCAGAAAGGGGCTCGCCTCACTCGGCGAGGAATAGACATGCGAAGTAATCCTGGGATGCGGGAGATCCTGCGGACGACAGATGTTACCGACCTGAGCGATCGGGACATTCCCCCCATGTTCCGTGAGGTCGTGGAGCGCGGGTGGTCCGTCACCGCCGCCGGTGGGCGCGTGCTGACCGATCTCCGTCCGGAGACGCCCGGCGTCTACATCGACCGGCTTGCCGAGGAGACAACGATCAACGGGAGGGGAATGACCGACCACGACCTCCCGGCCGCACCGCACGAGCGCACGCCCCTCCTCGTCCGAAGGTGCCTGGCGTACGTCAGCGCCTGCCTCCGGAAGGCCCAGGGGGAGTTCCGTGACACCCGGGTGACGGCGTACGTCTCCCTCTCCTTCGCCGACGCCGAGGAGGCTTTGCTCACCTCGAACGTCACCTTCTGCACCCCACTTCCCGACGTCCGCCCCTACATCCCGGACCCGGAGGCTATTACGGACGCGGCCGTGGCGGAGATCTCCCTGGACGACTGCTCGGCCTGGCCGTAAGGCCCCCTCGGCCGCCATCTCCGATCCTGCCCCATCCGTGCGGGTCAGCAGAGTGGACAACCGGAGTGAGCTACGGCGCCTCGAGACCACCCCGACCTCCGCCTTCGGCCAGTGCCGGCCCCGTACGGACGGGGGCCGGCTACGAGCCCTGGGTGCTCCAGGTCGTCGAGTTGTCCTGCTACCGCACCGCGAGCATCACGGCGTTTCGCGACGCCATTCTCCTTCTTGCTCTGTTCGGCCTGCCGGGGTCCCTGAGCGATGCAGCCGGCCTCGGCGTCCCGGCCTGATCACTTGCCGCTGTCCTCCGCGAGGGTATGGGCGACAAGGGCGTTGGCATGCCCGTGGCCGAGTTCGTGCTCGGACTTGAGCCAGTTGACCAGCTCCATGTGCTTGGTCAGCGGAGAAGAGCGGATGAGGTCCTTCCACTCGGCGATCGGACGGCCGTACTTCTTCTCGATGGACGGGAAATAGCTGGCAGGGCCCTTCACGGCGTCATTCATGGAGGCTCCGTTTCGTATCGTCATCATCTTGGTGGTGTCGCTGCTTCCTGCGAGAAGCGGCAGCGTGCAGGCGACCAGTGGTCGGCCGGAGCGGCGGCCAGCAGAGCTGTCACCGCGCACCGAGGGCAACTTGGCTGATTGCCTTCCGGGTGAAGTGAAATCCGTCGCGCTTGAGGCCCTGGGCTCGCACCTGGAACAGCGGACCGGCCACCACACCACCGGCCACCAGCCACCGCACCGGTCGCTGAACGGAGGCGACGAAATGCACAGGGCGAGGTGGGGTGAACGTGTCGGTCATGGCCTGCCTTCCTCGTGACGACGGTGTCGCCCATATGACCGACGACGAGGATCTGACTGATCGCCCTTATCCATGTGCTCTGGGTCACACGTGGGCGGGGTGGTGCTCCTCTCGGCATCGAGCCCGACCCACCTGTGCACCCAGCCGCACGCTTGCCGCGTGCCTCACGGCGGTCAGGTGCGGTCCCCGGAGCCCGTAGCCCGGCCTCCCGCCCCTAGGCTTCTCGGCTCCATCGGCCTTCGGCGGTACCGTGTCTGGCTGCCGGGACGCGGTGAACACAGCCGATCCAGACGGGTCGACGTCGTTCCCGCCGGTGATGGGAATCGTGCCCGACAACGTCGCCGTCGGCGCGGACATATTCCGGTGGGGAGCCGCACGGACGGTTCTCTCATCAGGCGTGTCGCCGAAGGGCGCCGAACCGCAGGAGCCAACGTCGTTCTGGTGGTGCGCCCCTCCGCGGGGGCGACTGCTCCTGCGACCCGTCGCAACCGAGTTGCTGCGGAAAGCGGAGTGACCAGTGGCAGAAGCCCTTCGGCTGTGCGCACCGCGGGTCGGACCGAGCGCTACGCGTACGACAGGGTGGGGAAACCTGACGGACGCCTCGTGACCCGGAATGGACAGATCGGAGGCGCGGAGGAGCATTACTGCCATGACCTGGACTGATCTCGTCCCCAACCGGGATGTCTTCGCACCGTACTACGACGAGGTTCCCGAGCTGTCGGGAGTCCGACTGCGCTCGGTGCACCTCGACGCCTGGGGGTCGGTGGTCACGCTGCGCCTGGACCTTCGCCGGTTTCCGGACCGCTGGGACCGGGGACCGGGTGACACCATGCAGTGCCACCTCGCGTTCTCGCACGTGGAGGACTTCGAGATGACGGGGTGGCGTCCGCCGGTGACGGCCGACGTCGCGCTCACGCCACTGCCCCGGCACCGGCTGGCCGTACGGGTGGCGACGCCGAAGCTCGACCTGGCGTACACCTCCCACGCGGATGTACTGGCTGGGCGTCTGAGCGTCTTCACCCTGGGTCCGGACGGCGAGGACGCCGGTCCGCACCAGTTCACCAGCATCCTGGGACGCAAGCTCTTCCCCACCGTCCCCGAGACCCATGTGAACACCTTCTATGAGCACCTCTGAGATGGACCTTCCCCTCTGGCCCGAGCTGGCGGCGCTCTACGAGACGCAGCCGCACCTCTCCTCCTGCCCGCTGTACTACGTGCACGTGGACGAACGGGAGACCTCGGTCACCCTCGGCTTCGAGACCCCGCGGCTACCGGACCACCCCAGGGCGGAGTGGGAGGGGAAGCGGTACAACACGGTGCGGTTCTTCGTCGTGTTCACCGGCGTGGACAAGCTGCGCATCACGGGCATCGCGGCGGAGTCTCCGGACAGGCACGACCGCACGGTGGGTGTCGTCGTGACCGACACCGGCCGGCAGCAGGTTTCGGTGACCAGCGAGAACCGCTCCATCACCTTTTCGGCCGTGACGTCCGCGGTGACCCGGATCCGCGTATACCTCCAGGGCTCGCCCTGACCGGGGTCGTCACCCGTTCCTGGAACAAGCCGTCCAGAGATCAGAGCCGGGGATCGTCGATGTCGACTGTGAGCTCGAACTCCGAGGTTGAGCTGCAGGTTGCCACGTTTCCGGACAACTGAATCCGATCGAATGGATTGGATTCCGTGAAGAAAATTACCCAGACGAGCGCACGATCAACAGTGAGCTTCTTCGAGTTGGCCACCGATCGGGTGATGGGCCGTGGGGCGCAACGGACGAGGCCCCCGGGCTGTTGATCGAGATGTCTGACGTCTCG